>JBBQZN010000007.1:0-71905 GCA_038207725.1 Bacteroidales bacterium
CTTGAGAAAACAGTTGCACAGGCTGACAGTGAGATTGACAGGGCATTCGGAGAATATGCAAAACGGCTTAGCTTTAATCCTGATGACAAGAACCTGCTGAATGATATAGCGACTAACTATTATACCTTTAAAAGATATGAAGGTGCTGCAAAAATGTGGTCAAAGCTTATCGATCCTGCAAAAGATGATCTTGAGCAGTATATGAGAGTTGGCAGAGCTTACTACAGTGGAGAAAAGTTCAAATCAGCTGATTCTGTTTTCAGTGCAGTGGCTGCTAAATCACCAAAATATGTTCCGGCATACCTCTTTACGGCCAGGACTTATTCAAAAATGGATCCTGACACCAAGCTTGGAATGGCAAAACCTAAATTTGAGAAACTCATTGAAGTAGCTGGTGATGATTCAACGAAATACAATTCTGAGATAATGGAAGGGCTGGGTTACTTAAGTTATTACCATATGGTTAATGATAATTTCAGTAAATCAAAAGATTATTATAACAGGATGGTGAACCTGAATTCTGCGAATAAAGATTATAAGATCAGGGGCTATAATGGAATCGGAACAGTTGAAATCAGACAGGCGGGAACTGAGAAAACCAACGAGGGCAGACTCCCCTACCTGGCTAAGGCAGCAGACGCATACAGCAAAATCCTTGCTCTTGATCCGGCAAATGCATCAGCCAAGACACAGTTGAATTATGTCCGTGAATTCGAAGCCTCTGTTAAGAAAGGTATAAATCCAAATGAGATCAAAGGAGTTGTCAAGAATACTGCTGGTGCTGTAGTACCATATGTCTCGATAAGAGTAAAAGACACTGCTGCAGAAATGATGTCAAATACAAAGGGTGAATTCAAGTTTGAAATTCCTCAGAGTGCCGAAATACTTATCATTACTGCCAAAGGATATAAAACACAAGAAATTCCAATAACAAAATCAAGAGTTTACATCGTAACACTTTCACAGTAATAACTAATTTTACATCTTATACTATAATAATAGGTATGGAGAATAGGGTAGAGTCAGATTCCAACGGTCTTAAGCTTTAGAGAATGTTTCTAAACAAGGCTTAAAGTTTAACTTTATTCTTTTTCTCTATTGGAAAAAAACAATTCATAATATATATTTGCAAATCGTAAAAAAATCTTAAACCTAAACAAATCGATAAAATGAGTAAAAAAGGAAGTTCGTTCAAAGATGTGTTGCAGAATATTTTTGCAACTGGTGCTATTTTAATAGCTTTTATAGTATCCTATTTATTGTTCGTCAATATTATGGGAAATCCTGTAAACTTCGAAGGTGGTAATCCAGACGGAAAAGCACTTGCAGGGAACTATCTTGGAATCATATATAAAGGTGGTTACATTGTTCCTATTCTTATGACATGCGTTTTAGTTGTTATCATTTTTATTTTCGAAAGAGCCATTACCTTATCAAGAGCAAAAGGTAAAGGCAGATTAAATTCATTCGTAAGTGAGCTTCAGGGTCTTCTTTCAGAGGACAAAATTGAAGAAGCTTTGGAAGCTTGTGACAGACAGAGAGGTTCACTTGCAAACGTTATGAAAGCTGGTCTTCTCCGCTATCGTGACCTTCAGAAAGACAAGGAACTTGAAAAAGATCAGAAGATTCTTTCTATTCAGAAATCATTTGAAGAAGCTACTGCACTTGAACTTCCTATGCTTTCAAAGAACATGGTTATTTTCTCAACCCTTGCTTCTATTTCAGTGCTTATCGGTCTTATCGGAACAGTACTTGGTATGATCCGTGCTTTCGCGGCTCTTGCACAGGCTGGTGCTCCTGATGCTCTTGCTCTTGCAGAAGGTATTTCAGAAGCTCTTATCAATACAGCTTTCGGTATCACTGGTTCAACTATTGCTATCATTGCATTTAACTATTTCTCATCAACAATTGATTCTTATACATTTAAAATTGATGAAGCCGGATTCAGTCTTACACAGAATTTTGCTGCTTCATTGAAAAACAACTAATGAGAATTGATCTTTTGGTTTAAAACAATTAATTAAATAACTACGATGCCAAAGATTAAATTACCAACAAAGTCGCCACATATCGACATGACGCCAATGGTTGACCTGTTCTCCGTAGTGTTGACATTTCTAATGCTCACTGCTACAATGAGGCAAAATGAACCGGCTCCTGTTGATACGCCTTATTCAATATCGGAAAAACCAACACCTGATTATAATACATTCACCTTGCTTCTTTCGAAGGATGATATGGTTTTCCTTAATTTCGATAACGGACCTGATACACTCCTTAAGTTCAGACCAAAAGTACTTGTTGAGGTAGGAAAAAGGTATAACATCGAATTTACGGAATCAGAATTACGCCAGTTTGAAAAATATCCGACTTCAATTGGTGTTCCGATACTTAAAATGAAGGAATTTTTAGCTGCCGAAAGCAATAGCGAAAAAGCCGCTTTTCAAACAGGCATTCCACTTGATTCACTTGACAATCAGCTTGCAATGTGGATTCTTTATACAAGAAAAGTAAATCCTAACGTTCAGGCATGTATCAAGGGTGATGCAACAACTGGATATCCTATTGTAAAAAAGGTGCTTAAGATTCTTCAGGAGTATGAAGTAAAAAGGTTCAACCTTATTACCAGTCTCGAGGCTACTAAGATAAACGTCGAAGAAATACAACAGTGATATGGCAGAAATAATTCAAGAAGAAAAAGCTGGCGGAAAAAAGAAGGCTAAAAAACATGCCCCGCACATAGATATGACACCGATGGTCGACCTGATGTGTCTGCTGATCACTTTCTTTATGCTCACCACGGCTTTCAGTAAATCCAAAGTAATGGAGATAGTTCTCCCCGAAGAGCAGAAAAAGGATGCTGAGGCTCCAAAAATTTCTGCGAGCCGTACTCTGAACATAGTACTTGGTCCCGATAATAAAATTTACACATATGCGGGAACAGTTAACCAAGAGGATTACAATAATCCGCCTCCGCTTACAGAAACAGATTATAGTGCTGATGGAATCCGGAAGATACTTCTCGAGAGAAACAGAACACTTGCCAGAAAAATTGCTGATTTCAACAATCAGGTTCTTACAGGTAAACTTGTTATATCTCAAGATTCTGTTCTCAGTTCCATAAAACAATTGAAGAAGGTAGATGATACCGGACCGATTGTTCTTATTAAGGCTTATAAGAAAGCTAACTATGGTAA
Organism: Bacteroidales bacterium; assembly: GCA_038207725.1. Lineage (GTDB taxonomy): Bacteria > Bacteroidota > Bacteroidia > Bacteroidales > VadinHA17 > LD21. The sequence goes on from JBBQZN010000007.1 coordinate 3,198, forward strand.
CATGGTTGATATCCTCGATGAAATGAACATTTGCGGTATTGCTATTTACATGTTAGTGGATATATCCTGGATAGAAGAAAAAATGGTTGAAACTGCAGCAGGTATAGTACCAACAGCAACAGCATCAACTAAATAACCCGTAAACCTGAAAAGAGATGGCAAAAGAAAAAATAGAAGCTCCTGCCTTTGACGATATAGTATTCGTCAACAGGAATAAGGAATACGGCGCATATTCATTACGAAAGAGGTATAACCGTACCGTAATTCTTGCAATGACAATTGGAATTATTATTCTGGCTACTGCAATTATTACGCCTTACCTTAATGCTAAAGCCGTAAGTAATAATGCAAAAAAAGAACGAGAGGTAACTGTTACACTTGAGAACCTTGAAGCACCAACTGAAAACGTTGCTCCTCCTCCACCACCTCCTCCACCTCCTGCTGACGTTGTTCAGCAGCAGGCATATACTGCTCCGGTAGTTGTTGACTCTCTTGATATTGATGAACAGACATCACTTATGACTGCTGATGAGGCTCAGACTGAGATCAAGGACGTAGAGGTTATGGAAATACCTACAGAAGTAAAAGAAGAAATCAAGGAAGAAGAAGCTGAACCTGAACCATTTGTTGTGGTTGAGGAGATGCCTATGTATCCTGGCGGTGATATAGAACTTCTGAAGTACATTGGAGAAAACACACAGTATCCTGAAGTTGCAAAAGAGAATAACATTCAGGGTAGAGTAATCGTGAGGTTCTGTGTGACTGCAAAAGGCGGTGTTAGCCAGGTAAGCATTCTAAAGGGTGTTGATCCTGAGCTAGATGCTGAGGCTATAAGAGTTGTTAAGACACTTCCGGCTTTCAAACCAGGAAAACAGGGTGGAAAACCCGTTCCTGTATGGTATATGGTACCAATAACCTTCACATTGAAGTAATAGTAATTACCATAATAAGTATAAAAGGGAGATGCGATTGCGTCTCCCTTTTTATTTTAGAATGATGGAACCATGAGGACAGCCTCTTCAGTTATCAACTTTTCAATTCAATAGATAATAATCTCACAAAATCTTCAATATCATTCTCCTGTGTATCCCAGCTTGTCATAAGTCTGTATTCAGATGTCCTCTCATTCCAGGGGTAGAAGAAATAGTGTTTTCTCATCTTTTCTGCAATAACATGCGGCATGATGATGAATACACCGTTTGATTCTACTTTCTGCGTAACATGGAGATCTTTAAACAAACTTAGTTTCTTAGCAAGCAATTCTGCCATAGTATTGGCATGAGAGGCGCTGTTCTTCCAAAGATCATTATTGAAATAAGCAATATACTGAGCTGAGATGAATCTCATTTTTGATGATAGCTGCATAGATTGCTTGCGCATGTACTTAAAATCGGATGACAATCCGGGTCTGAGAAAGCACACTGCTTCGCCGAACATCATACCGTTTTTTGTTCCTCCGAATGATAATACATCAACGCCGGCATCAGTAGTGAATGCCTTAAAAGGAAGTCCCAGCGAAACTGCTGCATTGGCAATCCTGGCACCATCCATATGAAGAAACATTCCATGTGAATGAGCAAAATCGGCAATAGCTCTGATCTCTGATACTGTATAAACAGTCCCCATCTCTGTTGACTGAGTTATTGATATAACTTTGGGCTGCGAATGGTGTTCAAAATCAATCCCATGCATGTGTTTATCAATGTATTCAGGCTTTATCTTACCATCAGGAGTATCAACCGTGAGTACTTTGGCTCCGGTGAATTTTTCAGGAGCTCCGCATTCATCCTGTTCGAGATGGGCTGTAGATGCCGCAATAACTGAATGCCATGAACGGATAATGCCTGAGAGGCTTAACACGTTGGCAGCAGTTCCGGTAAAAACAAAGAATGTCTCTGTATCAGCTCCAAGCTGTTCCTTAAAAAGGCTTAAGGCTTTTTCGGTATATTCATCTGAACCATATCCAATTACATGACCTTTATTAACATTGCTTATCTCTTCAAGTATTGCAGTATGAATTCCTGCATTATTATCACTTGCAAATCCTCTTCTCATATATATTTATTCTAATTGTAATACTTTAACATCGCAAAGATAATAATGCCGGCCTTCTACCTTGTAACCATTGAATTTTTTTATAAAAAAGTCGGTATTAAGTAAAATTAAGATATCAGCTATTTAAAATAAAATTACCTTAGACTCTTTAAATACACAAAGTGAATCTATTTAAATATCATAAACTGAAAAGAATAATTACAAACCAATGATTGAAAAGATTAATAATGGTAATAACAGTGCATTCAAAGAATTGTACGGTACCAACGAAGAGGTCCTGAAGAAACAGGCTCAAAGGTATAAAAGTCTGATCGAAAAATTTAAAAATGACTTCGGTACATCAGATATGATGCTTTTCAGTTCACCCGGACGCACAGAGATAGGCGGAAATCATACTGACCATAACTACGGACGTGTTCTGGCAGGAGCTGTGAATCTTGATAATATTGCTGTTGCTGCAAAAAACAATACTGATATTGTTAAGATAGAATCAGCAGGCTATCCTGCATTTGAAGTTGATCTGACGAATCTTTCACCAGACAAAAAGGAGAATTATACATCCGTATCTCTCGTTAGAGGTATTAGTGCCAGAATGAAAGAACTTGGTTTCCATATTGGAGGCTTCGACTGCTGCATTGACGGGGCTGTACCTGTTGGTTCAGGACTTAGTTCATCCGCATCTTTCGAAGTCCTTATCGGGGCCATTATCAGTCATTTGTTCAATAAGGGCAAACTCGATGCAGTTCAGAATGCTTTGATCGGACAATATGCAGAAAACGTATTTTTCGGCAAACCTTGTGGATTAATGGATCAGACTGCTTGTGCTGTAGGCGGTTTGGTTACTATAGATTTCGAAAATCCTTCGAAACCAATCGTTAAGAAAGTAAACTTTGATTTTGTTGCAACCGGATTTGCTTTAGTTATAACAGATACCGGTGGTAACCATGCTGACCTTAACGATGAATATGCCTCATTACCAACTGATATGAAGGCTGTTGCGGCTGAGTTAGGTGCAAAAGTACTTCGCCAGGTAAGCCTTGAACAGGTATTGGAAATAACTCCGAAAATCCGCGAAAAAGTTGGCGACCGCGCCATTCTGCGTGCTATCCACTTCGAGGGCGATAATCAGCGCGTAGTTGAACAGGTAGCTGCATTGGAAAGAAACGATTTTAAGGCATTCCTTGAAATGGTTGTAGATTCGGGCTTCAGCTCATATATGTACAATCAAAATGTATATCCTGTCAATAACGTTAAAGAGCAAGGTGTATCACTGGCACTTGCATTAAGCGATATCGTTCTTAAAGGAAAAGGAGCATGGCGTGTTCATGGAGGAGGCTTTGCAGGTACTATTCAGGCATTTGTTCCGAAGAACTTACTTGATAAGTATATCTCTACATTAGAGCACGTTTTCGGGAAAGATTCCTGCCATAAGCTCTTCATCAGACAGAAAGGTGCGGACAAAATTGATCTATAAAGAATTCAACTACTATGAATTACATAAAAGAAGAAGCCTTTAAAGGCAAGCATAAGGGAAAAACCACTTCTCTTTTTACTCTGAATAACAAGAATGGACTTGTTGTCCAGTTAACTAATTTCGGAGCTAAAATAGTAAGTTTATACGTTCCGGATAGAAATGGAAAGTTGGAAGATATTGTTCTTGGATATGAATCTATTACGGAATATATAAGCGGCAATCCATATTTCGGAGCTATTTGCGGAAGATATGCAAACCGTATTGCCAACGGGAAGTTTATTATAAATGGTAAAACTTACCAGCTACCGGTGAATAATGGTCCAAACTCATTACACGGAGGACCTGATGGTTTTAACAATCAGGTATTTGATGCCGGGGAAGTTATTAAATCTGATAGCAGTCAGGCAATTGAGCTGGTTTATAAAAGCTGTGATAATGAAATGGGATATCCGGGCAATTTAACTCTTAAAGTCACATACACTTTAACCAATGAAAATGAATTAAGACTGGATTACGAAGCAATAACAGATGAATCTACCCATGTCAATATCGCTTCTCACTCATTCTTCAACCTGGCAGGTGAAGGAAATGGTGATATCCTGGGTCATGAACTTACCTTAAACGCCGACAAATTTACACCTGTTAGTGAAGTACTTATTCCTACCGGTGAATTCAGGGCTGTAGCTGGCACACCAATGGATTTCACAAGGCCAAAGCTTGTGGGCAAGTCTATAAACGACAATTACGATCAGCTCGATCATGGCAAAGGGTTCGACCATAACTGGGTTATAAACAAAGAGAAAGAGGGGGCATTAACTCTTGCGGCATTATGTTATGAGTCAAAAACAGGTCGTGTAATGGAAGTTCATACAACACAGCCCGGTGTTCAGTTATACACCGGAAACTGGCTTGATGGAAGCAATAAGGGCAAAGGGGGTCATGTATATGGTATGCGATCTGCGTTATGTCTCGAAACACAAAACTTTCCAGACTCTCCAAATAAACCGAACTTTCCCTCTACCCTATTGAAAAAAGGTGAGGTATATAAACAAACGTGTCTACACAAATTCTATGTTAAATAAATTAATATTATAATTATGACTAATTCAAAACAGCCAAGCTATTTGTTTCCATTAATTGTAATGGCCTCTCTCTTCTTCCTATTCGGCTTCATTACAACAATGAACAACTCAACAATCGATTTCTTAAAAAACGCATTTGGTCTGGATGATTTTCAGAAACAATTGCCAAACACATTTTTTTATGGTGCATATATTCTTTCTGTGCCGGTAGGATTTCTTCTGACTAAAATCGGCTATAAGAACGGTGTCCTGACCGGACTTGGAATGATTTCACTTGGATTTTTCCTTATTATACCTGGTGTTTCGATGGGTTATTACGGATTCCTGAGTACAGTTTCAGTATTTGCAATCGGTGTTGTAATACTTCAGGTTGCCGCTGCGCCTTATGTTAACGCTTTAGGCAGTCCTGAAACAGCTGCAAGCCGTTTAACACTGACAAATGCTTTAAACTCGGTAGCAACAGTTATAGCACCAATTTTTGTTTCCATTCTTCTAGTGACTCCTGAACTTGCGCCGGGTTCGAAGATGGAAAACTCTGCAATTAAAGACATTGTGAAAGGTCCGTTTATGGTAATTGGCATAATCACAGCTGTGATTCTGGCTATTATGTTTTTCTTAAAACTCCCTGAAATAAAATCATCAGAAAACGAAACAGAAGGTGCTGAGAAAAAAGTATATAAATCAAGTGCTTTCAAGTACACTCATGTATGGCTGGGTTCATTAGCAATATTTCTGTACATGGGAATAGAAATAGGTATTTCGAGCTTCTTTCCTGATTATGCAGCAAAACTGGGAATTGAGGGTATTAACCCTATTGATATGCTGAAGTATTATTGGGGAGGTTTAATGGTAGGTCGTATATTGGGTATCTTCATATTAAGAAAATACAAAGCCAGTCAGATATTGACTATTTGCGCTGTTGGCGGGGCTGTATTACTTGGTGGCTCATTTGCTCTCAGTTCAAGTGCTCCAAATGTTGCAATGTGGCTTTTCCTTGGTACTGGTTTATTCCACTCAATTATGTGGCCTGTTATTTATAACCTTGCATTGGAAGATCTGGGGCCTCATGCAAAAGTTGCTTCAGGAGTAATTGCAACATCTGTTATCGGTGCATCAATTTTAACACTGATTATGGGTAAGATACAGGTCGCTACAGGCTCTGTTATTCTTGCAGTAAGCCTGATGTTTATCTACTATATGTATTTGATATTCTTTGCAGTAAAGGGCTCAAAAATAAGATAAACTGTTTTAAATACTACTAAAGAGACTCTCCCAAAGGGGAGTCTCTTTTTTATTTATTCGCACACCGTCCGATCTTAAAACACTAATTAGAATACTCAATGTTTTATTGAATAGTTATATTTGCACAAATTCTATAGTGAAAACAAGGTACTTCATATATCTTTCATTCGAAGGCACTTCTTATCATGGGTGGCAAATCCAGCCCAATTCTCATACAGTCCAGCAAGTAATTAATAATGCATTAAGTGTAGTTCTGAATGAGGAGATATCAACAATTGGTGCCGGCAGAACTGATACCGGGGTTCATGCCCGTTTTTTTTGTGCCCACTTTGACAGTCTGTCTCCGGATCTACTGAGCCTTAAAAACCTGGTATTCAGACTAAACTGTTTTCTTCCGAAAGATATCTCTGTTAAAGAGATAAGAAAAGTTGTACCTGATTCAAACGCAAGGTTCAGTGCTGTTTCCAGAACATACGCATATTACATTACCAGAGTCAAAGACCCGTTTCACGAAAAAACAAGCTGGTTTAACCACAACAAACTTGATACTGCTTTAATGAATGAGGCCTGCAAATTACTTTTTGACCACACCAATTTTACAAGTTTCAGCAAACTTCATTCAGATACAAAAACAAATAACTGCAGAATATACAGTGCCTTATGGACGGAAGATTCTGATAATTTGATATTTACAATCACTGCAGATCGTTTTCTCAGGAACATGGTAAGAGCTATAGTAGGAACTCTGGTTGAAGTTGGTTCGCACAAAATTAATCTCACAGAGTTTAATGAGATAATCCTAAAGAAGGACAGGTGCTCAGCCGGCCTTTCAGTGCCTGCAAAGGGTCTCTTTCTGACTGATATCGAATATCCTGAGGAGGTTTTCATCTGAAAAGATCCATTCTACTTAATGTGATAATTATCACTTTATTAAGCTGTTAATTATTTCACAATAATCGATTATTATGATAATTTTGTGCCGCTTTACCTAACTTAATAACCTGTTCTATGAGTAACGAATGGTTAATATTATTTTTCCTCGTCGGAGCCATTTTTGTAGGTGTAGTCCTGATTTTCTCAGGAATAGTAGCTCCAAAATCAATCAATCCACAGAAATTTGAACCTTATGAATGCGGAATCCCGACAGAAGGGGTAACATGGCTGCAGTTTAATGTGGGTTATTACCTCTTTGCTATCCTGTTTCTGATATTTGATGTGGAGACTGTTCTTGTGTTTCCATGGGCAGTTGTTATGAAAGAGGTTGGAATGGCAGCATTTATAGAAATTTTAATATTCTTTTTCATACTTGGTCTGGGGCTTTTATATGCCTGGAAAAAACATGCGCTAATATGGGAATAAAGGGAATGAAAAATGATCAGTTCGGGGATAATGAAAGCCTTGAACTCCTGAAGGAATCGGGTACCAACATACTCCTCACAACAATAGATGATGTAATAAACTGGGGAAGGAAAAACTCACTGTGGCCTCTTACTTTCGCTACAAGCTGCTGCGGAATTGAGATGATGGCGGCAGGTGCTCCCCGACATGATTTTGCACGGTTTGGAATGGAAGTATACAGAGCCAGTCCCCGCCAGGCTGACGTTATCGTTGTGGCCGGGACAATTGTCAATAAAATGGCACCCGTACTCAAACGACTTTATGATCAGATGTCGGAGCCCAAATATGTTGTTGCAATGGGTGCGTGCGCCATTTCAGGCGGTCCTTTCTTTCTTAATTCATACAGTGTTGTAAAAGGGGTTGAGCATGTTATTCCTGTTGATGTATATGTACCGGGCTGCCCTCCGCGTCCCGAAGCATTATTATATGGTATGCTTCAGCTTCAGAGAAAAATTGAAACTGAAACAATCAAATCAAGGAAGATCAGAAATGCGACTCATGATTCAAAATAATAAACTGATTATAGTAATCTGATTATCAATGGATAAGATACAATTAACAGAATTTCTGAAATCGATTGATCCTGAACTTGAAATAAAGGATGGTCATCAGTTTCCGGAAATTACGGTACCCGGTTCAAAATTGCACTCTCTTGCTCTGATATTAAGAGAAAAGGAAGAACTCCAATTTGATTTCCTGTTCTGCCTTTCAGGTGTTGACTACGGGCAGGATCTGGGCGTTGTTTATCACCTGCGTTCCACAAAATTAAACCATTCTGTAGTTGTAAAAACAAGGACATCAGACAGGGAACATCCTCAGATTGACACAGTATCGGATATCTGGAAAACTGCTGATTTTCACGAAAGAGAGGTTTTTGACCTTCTGGGTATAAGGTTTAACAATCATCCTGATTTGAGAAGATTGTTCCTTGACAGTTCATGGGGCTTCCCTTTGAGAAAAGACTATGTTGATGATATTAATATTGTTACCAAGTAATTTATGGAAGAACAGGTAAAAAATATTACTACTGAAGAGCAGCAGGAATATGTTATTAACATGGGGCCACAGCATCCGTCAACACACGGTGTGCTAAGGCTAGTGGTTTCGCTGAAAGGTGAAACTGTAAAAAGTGTTCAGCCTCACATCGGATATATTCACAGAGGAATTGAGAAGATGTGCGAAAGCATCACCTACCCTCAGATTATTCATCTTACCGATAGAATGGACTACCTCTCAGCGCATCAGAATAATGAGGCAGTTTGCCTTACTGTTGAGAAAGCGCTGGAAGTTGAGATTTCTGATAGAATAAAGGTTATCAGAACAATAATGTCGGAGCTCTCACGCATTCAGTCACATCAGCTCTGGTGGGCTTCTTTCGGCATGGATCTTGGAGGTCTGACCTGCTTCTTTTATGGCCTGAGAGACAGAGAGAAAATACTCGACATATTTGAACAGACATGCGGCAGCCGTATGATTGTCAGCTATAACTGCCCCGGCGGACTGATGTATGACATTCATCCTGATTTTCAGAAAAACGTTAAAGCATTCATTAAATACTTCAGAAAAATACTTCCTGAGTACAACCAGTTGCTTACAGGCAATGTTATTTTCCATGAAAGAAGTAAAGGGATTGGAAAATTATCAATTGAAGATGCAATATCATATGGTATAACAGGCCCTTCGGCACGGGCTTCGGGATTTTCATGCGATGTCAGAAAGCATGAGCCTTACAGTGCATACGACAGGATTACTTTCAAAGAAATACTATTCACTGAGGGCGATACTTATTACAGGTATGTTGCAAGAATTGAGGAGATGTGGGAGTCGATGAATATAATTGAACAACTTATTGACAATATTCCTGAAGGACCTTATGCCGTGAAAATGAAACCAATAATAAAGCTTCCTGAGGGAGAATATTATCAGAGAGTTGAGACTGCCCGCGGCGAACTTGGAGTTTATGTAATCAGCGACGGGAATAAGAACCCGGTACGCGTAAAGTTCAGATCACCGAATTTCGTAAACCTTTCGGTTCTTAACAAAATTTCCAGCGGATTCAAGATCGCTGACCTTGTGGCAATAGGAGGATCGCTTGATTTGGTAATACCGGATATTGACAGGTAGGAGTATGAAGTTCGGAGTTCGAAGTGGGGAGTGCGGAGTACTTAGAGAACGAGAGTTATGCTGTATTAAAAAATAGGAATTAAAGATATAGAGTATGCCATTTGATATTTACGATTTTACTTCATTTACAGAATGGATCGACACAAGTCTGAGTAATGCGATGTCGCCATTTTGGACCACTGCTACCGAAATGGTGATAATAGGTGTGTTAGTATTGCTTTTCTATGCAGTAATTGGTCTGTTTCTGGTATACGCAGAGAGGAAAGTTTGTGCTTTCATGCAAAACCGCCTAGGCCCCAACAGGGTTGGGCCCTTTGGTCTTTTTCAAACAATAGCAGACCTTATCAAGCTCCTTTTTGTAGAACTTGTACCTATAAAGAACGCTGACAAGTTCCTATTTAATCTTGCTCCCTATATTGTAATAATTGCCGGATTTATGGCAATAGCTGCAATCCCCTTTGCAAAAGGGCTGCATGCAATTGATATGAATATAGGGATACTATACGTTATTGCAGTTTCGTCGCTGGGTGTTATCGGAGTTCTTCTTGCCGGATGGTCGAGCAATAATAAGTATTCGCTTATAGGTGCCATCAGAAGCGGCGCACAGATTGTAAGTTACGAATTATCAGTAGGTCTGGCACTTATAACAATTGTTATTTTGTCAGGCTCAATGCAGCTTTCGGTAATAGTTGAAGCCCAACGTGACGGATGGTTTATTTTCAAGGGACATATTCCGGCATTTATTGCCTTTATTATTTTTCTGATCTCAAGTACCGCTGAAACAAACAGAGGTCCATTTGACCTTGCAGAAGCTGAATCAGAGCTTACAGCAGGATTTCATACTGAATACTCAGGTATTAGATTTGCCTTCTTCTTTCTTGCTGAATATATGAACATGTTTATTGTGGCATCGATCGCTGCAACAGTTTTTCTGGGTGGCTGGATGCCATTTCATGTTGGCAGCTGGGAAGGCTTTAATCATGTAATGGATTTCATACCGCCATTTTTATGGTACATCGGAAAAACATTCTTTGTTATCTTTTTGATGATGTGGTTTAAATGGACATTCCCGAGACTCAGGATTGACCAGCTACTTACACTTGAGTGGAAGTACCTTCTTCCAATTAATCTTTTTAATGTTTTATTGATGGCATTTTTAGTCCTGATGGGCTGGCATTTCTAGTAGTTTATAATTTTAAATATATATCTCTGAATGAGAAGTATAATTGAATATTTTAAGGGAATAATAACAGGTGTCTGGTCGTTGCTTGTGGGTATGAAAGTTACCGGTTCATACTTTTTCAGACCCGGCACTATCGTTACACAGAAATATCCGGATAACAGGAAAGATCTTGTTATGTTCGATCGTTTCAAAGGTGAAGTAGTAATGCCGCATAACGAAAAGAATGAGCACAAATGCACCGGATGCGGAATTTGCGAGATAAATTGTCCGAACGGAACAATTGAGGTTCTTTCAAAAACCATTACAACCGAAGATGGAAAGAAGAAAAGAATTATAGACAAACATATCTATCGTCTGGGGATGTGTACATTTTGTGGATTGTGTGTAAAGACATGTCCTTCAGATGCGCTTGCCTTCTCAAATGATTTCGAGCATGCTGTCTTTGACAGGGCAATGCTCATTAAAACACTAAATAAACCCGGTTCACAATTAATGAAAGGAGTTGAGTAATGGCCTCAAATCAGCTAATGTTTATTCTATTTTCGATAATGATAACAGTCTTTTCAATACTGACTGTTACTACCCGTAAAATATTAAGAGCAGCAGTATATCTGCTCTTCGTACTTATATCAACCTCCGGATTGTATTTCATGCTGAACTATCAGTTTCTTGCTGCAGTACAGCTGACATTGTATGCCGGCGGTATTGTTGTTCTAATAATATTTTCTATTCTTCTCACAAGTCATATCAGTCAGAAGTTTGAGTCTCCGGGCTGGAAGAAATCTGTTTTCTCTGCGATTGCTTCAGTAGCAGGCGCAATACTTTCAATAATAACCATACTCGATTATAAATTTTCCGCAACAACAGAAGCGGTTAAAGAGGTTGATATGCGTCTAATAGGAACCAGCTTATTATCAACTGAGTACAATGGATATGTGCTTCCTTTTGAAATAATATCTGTTTTATTACTTGCAGCCATGGTAGCGGCAATTGCTATCGCAAAAAAGGGAGGTCCTGCCAAAATACAATCACCAACTTTAAATAAAGAATAAGATGAACACAGGAATCCCGGTTCAGTATTTTTTGGTTCTTGCAACCATTATGTTTTTCGCAGGAGTTTATGGTTTCCTTACCAGGCGTAACCTGATAACCATCCTTATGTCGGTTGAACTTATTCTAAACTCTGTGAATATTAATTTTCTGGCATTCAACAGGTATTTGTATCCTGACAAACTTGAAGGAATGTTCTTCAGTCTGTTTGTAATTGCAGTGGCGGCTTCAGAAGCAGCTGTTGCAATCGCCATAATTATAAATATATACAGACGATTCACAACAATTAATGTTGAGAATGTTAATGAAATGAAATACTGATTCTTACAACCTTTAGGAAATTTTAAATATGGTAAATTTCAACTATACAATCTGGATACTGCTCCTACCCTTTCTGATGTTCATTTTTCTGGGTCTGGCGGGTCATAAGTATTTTCCAAAGTTTTCAGGGATAATAGGAACATTCGGGCTGGCTGTTATTACAGCTCTTTCATACATCACAGCCTATAATTATTTCTTTGTTGCTGAAAAAGTTGATGAAACATATCAGAAGATAATCGCAGCGAACGGGGTATGGCTGCAACTTACTGATAAACTTCATATTGACATTGGTATTTTGCTCGATCCGATATCGGTGATGATGCTTATTGTTGTAACAACAGTATCGCTCATGGTGCATATTTACAGTCTGGGCTATATGAAGGGTGAAAAAGGATTCGAAAGGTTTTTTGCATTTCTTTCTCTTTTCAGTTTTTCGATGCTTGGACTCGTTCTCGCTACGAATATTTTCCAGATGTATATTTTCTGGGAACTGGTAGGTGTATCCTCATTTCTGCTCATAGGATTTTATTATCAGAAACCGTCGGCAGTAAGAGCTTCAAAGAAAGCATTTATTGTAACAAGGTTTGCTGATCTGGGCTTCCTGATTGGAATCCTCATTCTTTCATTCAACACCAAAACATTTGATTTTATTACACTTACTGATCCAAACGGACCAGCAATTGCACAGGGAAGCGGTATTGCGTTTATGGGACTGTCGGTAATGACCTGGTCGATGATATTTGTTTTCATGGGAGGTGTTGGTAAATCTGCCATGTTTCCGTTCCATATCTGGTTGCCTGATGCAATGGAAGGGCCCACTCCTGTCTCGGCGCTTATACATGCAGCCACTATGGTCGTTGCAGGGGTATATCTCGTTGCAAGAATGTTCCCTGTGTATGCCTTTTCTGCTCCGGTTGCGCTTGAAGTTGTAGCCTATGTAGGTGCGTTTTCATCAATATTTGCGGCTGTTATAGCATGTACGCAGACTGACATCAAAAGAGTTCTCGCTTTTTCAACAATGTCACAGATAGGATATATGATGCTCGCACTCGGTGTATCGGGATATGGCGGACATGAAGGTCTTGGCTATATGGCATCGATGTTCCATCTGTTCACTCATGCATTATTCAAAGCGCTTCTCTTCCTTGGTGCAGGTGCAATTATTCATGCCGTACACAGTAACCATTTTACGGATATGGGAGGACTTCGCAAATACCTTCCTATAACACATATTACATTCCTTATTGCCTGTCTCACAATCTCAGGCGTCCCTCCTCTTTCGGGCTTTTTCAGTAAAGATGAGATACTTACAGCAGCATTCCATTCCAACAAGTTATTATTTGCCGTTGAATTTATAGTTGCCGGTTTAACTGCATTTTATATGTTCAGATTATACTTCAGTATATTCTGGGGAAGAGAAACTCATTATCACCATACACCTCACGAAGCACCGGCAACTATGACAATTCCGCTTATCATACTGGCTATTGGTGCAATTGTAGCAGGATTTATTCCATTCGACAAACTCGTTACAACTGACGGTAAGGAATTTGAGTCGCATTTAGAGATGATTGTTGCAATACCATCGGTTCTGGTAGGATTGCTTGGGATTGGAATTGCATACCTAATGTATAAAAAGGAAACAGCAATTCCCGACAAAATGGCTGCCACTTTCAAGTACAGCTACAAATGGGCTTACAATAAGTTTTATATTGATGAGGTCTATTTGTTCGTGACAAAGAAAATCATTTTCAGATATATTTCAGAACCTGTGGCATGGTTCGACAGACATGTTGTTGATGCCACAATGAATGCCATAGCATCTGTTACACAGGGTGTTTCATTCAGGATCAGAGGTTTTCAATCAGGTCAGCTTCAGAAATACGGATTTGTTTTTATTTCAGGAGTCGTTTTGCTTGCTATACTGTTTATTTATCTGTGGAAATAATTGATTATAAAGAAAAAGAGCTATCAATATGGATATTTTAACACTGTTTGTAGTAATCCCGGTTTTAACGATAACCGCAATAGTATTTCTCAAGGACCCAAAACAGGTGAGGCTTGTATCGTCAATTGGTATGGGTATTCAGCTTATTATGGCAGCAATTCTGATATTCATGTACCTGTCGGCAAGGCATGCAGGGAATATTGATGAAATGCTGTTCGTTAAAGATTATTTATGGTTTAAATCGCTTAATATTCACTATGCAATCGGCGTTGACGGGATTTCTGTTGCTATGATCGGACTTACTTCAATTGTTGTTTTTGCGGGGATCTTTGCTTCATGGGAAGTTGAATTTCTTAAAAAGGAATTCTTTATCTCCCTTATCCTGCTAGCAACCGGAGTATTCGGATTTTTTATTTCAATCGATTTATTCACAATGTTCCTTTTTTATGAGCTTGCTGTAATACCGATGTATCTGTTAATCGGCATCTGGGGGAGTGGTCCAAAAGAATACTCGGCGATGAAGCTTACCCTCATGCTTATGGGAGGCTCGGCATTGCTACTGGTAGGATTGCTCGGAATCTACTTCAACTCAGCACCTGGCGGTACACAACTCACTTTCAACATACTTGAAATTTCGAAGGTCACAATTACAATATCGGCTCAAAGGCTCTTTTTTCCGCTGACATTTGTAGGATTCGGAGTACTTGGAGCCCTCTTTCCATTCCATACATGGTCGCCTGACGGACATGCTTCTGCACCAACAGCAGTTTCAATGCTTCATGCAGGAGTTCTGATGAAGTTGGGAGGCTACGGAGCATTCAGGGTTGCAATATTTTTACTTCCTGAAGGTGCAGCAGAGTTATCATGGATCTTTATCATACTTACATCAATAAGTGTTGTTTACGGAGCATTTGGTGCTATTGCTCAGAAAGACCTCAAATATATCAATGCATACTCATCTGTAAGCCATTGCGGTCTGGTACTTTTTGCAGTCTTGATGATGAATAAAACAGCAATGAACGGCGCTGTGCTTCAGATGATATCACACGGCCTGATGACAGCACTCTTCTTTGCCCTTATCGGTATGATATATGGAAGAACACATACCAGGATAATAAGCGAAATGGGCGGTTTAATGAAGGTTATTCCTTTCCTTTCAGTGTGTTATGTTATTGCAGGACTTGCTTCACTCGGACTTCCGGGATTAAGCGGATTCGTTGCCGAGATGACCGTATTTGTCGGAGCATTCCAGCATCCTGAACCATTCTACAGAGTGGTTACAATAGTTGCAGTATCTTCAATTGTTATAACAGCAGTTTATATTCTGCGGGTAGTTGCCATTCTTCTTCTCGGACCAACAACAAATGAGCATCATGAGCATCTTACTGATGCAAAATGGTTTGAGAAGGTTTCTGTAGTAACACTTATCGGATCAGTAGCAGCAATCGGCCTCGCACCTTTCTGGCTCTCTTCAATGATAGGAACAAGTCTACAGCCGGTAGTTGACAGGATTATTGCTTTAAACCCATTCTGAAAGATTGATATTTATAAATGTATAGGATAATAATATAATATGAGCTTAGGAACCTTTTTTATAATGCGGCATGAATTGCTGCTTCTGGCTGCTCTTCTGCTGGTACTGATTGCTGAGATATTCTGGAATCCGGAAAAAAAGAAACAGATCACCCTTTTCTCTATAATTCTTTTCGGAATTATTACTGTTGCCGGATTTTTACCTGCACAAACCGGATCTCTGTTCGGAGGAATGTACATTACATCAGCTACTCATCTGCTAATGAAAAACATTCTGAATATCGGGGCATTTATTGTTTTTCTGCAATCGGCAGGATGGCTTAAAAAAGAGGAGAATTCAGAAAAAATCAGCGAATATTTTATTCTTCTGTTATCCACTCTTGCAGGAATGAACTATATGATCTCATCGGGGCATTTTCTGATGTTCTATATTGGACTGGAGCTTGCAACTATTCCAATCGCTGCACTTGCAGCATTTGAAAGATATAAAAACAATTCTGCTGAAGCGGGAATAAAACTGATTCTGTCATCCGCATTGTCGTCGGGAATACTGCTATATGGCTTGTCACTGATTTATGGTGCAACGGGTTCTTTCTATTTTAGTGAAGTGGCTGTCCTTTTCGGAAACAGTTCACTTCATATTCTGGGATTTATCTTCTTTTTTGCCGGGATGGCATTTAAAATATCAATTGTTCCATTTCATCTATGGACAGCCGACGTTTATGAAGGATCACCTGTTAATATTACATCATACCTGTCAGTAATTTCAAAAGGAGCTGCTGTATTTATCTTTATAATTATTCTTTTTACTGTTTTCCCGGTTATTATTGCAACATGGCAGAAGACAATTTATGTTACCTCAATACTTACAATGACTATTGGTAACCTTTTTGCAATTCGTCAACAGAATCTAAAGCGGTTCCTTGCCTTTTCTTCCATTTCGCAGGCTGGCTATATCCTTCTGGGTATTATTGGCGGAAACCAACTTGGAATGGCCTCAGTTATCTATTATATTCTGGTTTACATCTTTTCAAATCTCGGCGCATTTGGTGTTGTGACTGTTATTTCAAATGTAACAGGTAAAGAAAACATGGATGATTACAATGGTCTTTACCATACAAACCCCAAGCTTAGTCTGATAATGACACTGGCACTCTTTTCACTTGCGGGTATACCACCGGTTGCAGGGTTCTTTGGAAAATTCTTTCTCTTTACCGCAGCTGCTGAGAAAGGATACTATTTACTGGTTCTCATTGCAGTTTTGAATACAATAATATCGTTGTATTATTATCTTCTGATAGTGAAGGCAATGTTTATAAACCCTAATGAAAACCCTTTAACTGAATTCAGAAGTGATTTCTCAACCAGGCTTGCTCTGGGCATATGTGTTGCCGGTATTGTGATAACCGGTTTTGCAAGTATTATTTTCGAGGTTATAACCGGACTTAGTTTCGGAGTTTAATTTAAACAGATTAAGAAAATGGCTATAAATAATGCTAAGCACATTGTAAGTGAGATTGACGGCATCCGCTGCACAATCGTCGAGACAGGTGCATCGCTCGAAAGGATAGCTTTCCTGAGTGATATTCTGGGGTTTAATAACTTAGAGGTAAAGGAATTAAAGGAGCCTGCTACTCAGGAAGGTGCCGAGCCTAAATATACAATTGGTGTTACAGACCTCTTGTTTAACCCTGTTTTCGCTATTTATGAAAAACAACTCAGAACCAGAGAAGGTTCGTTTGTATCACCCGGTTACTGGAAACAGGAGTGCACAGAATGTGATCCGAGGTACTGGGTAAGAAGAAAAGGTGCCAGAAAAGGACTTGACGGCTAGTCTTTCCGGAATTCAAAATTACAGGTTCCCGTCATTCCATATTTCCCAGGATCTCTCTGCCTGTGAATGGAGCATTTTCAATCCGCTTATAATGGTGCATCCCCGCTCCTCTCCCATTTTAAGAAATAATGTAATCTCAGGATTATAGACAAGATCAAATAAAATATGATCGGGTGTAAGTTTTCTATAGTTTATGTCAGGACATGAATCCACATCAGGGAACATGCCAAGGGGAGTTGTATTTACTATCAACTTATTATTGCTCAGAACTTCAGGACTGATGTCTTCATACGATATAATTCCGGCCTTTTTAGTTCTGGAAACAAGAGTGATATTCAATCCCATTTTCTTCAGAACATAACACACTGCTTTTGAGCTTCCTCCGGTACCCAGAACAATTGCATCAGAAATGCGGCTGTTTATATATGGATTAAGTGAATCTCTGATTCCGGTCACATCGCTGTTAAAACCTGATAAACTGAAATTATTGCCAATCCTGCGTATTTTCAGAACATTTACTGCTCCTATTTCTTTTGCCTCAGGTGAAATAGAATCAAGAAGACTAATAACCTCCGATTTATAAGGAATTGTAACATTAAGACCAAATAATTCAGGCTGACTGATAATCAGATCTGTTATCAGATTGAGGCTGCTAAGAGGGTAAATTTCATAATTGCAATTGTTAATATGCTCATTATAAAATTTCTCTGCAAAATATTTCTTAGAGAAAGAGTGTCCCAAAGGATAACCTATCAGGCCAAATTTTCTCATATTATATTTATTGCTTCAGGTTTTCAGGAAGGAACTGAAAGAAAGTATCTCCACGAAGCCCCAGACGCAGTGATTCGAGAGGAATAATCTCATTTGGTGCAATATTGCCGAGATTTACATTTGCCCCGAAATGTTTGATAAACCATGCCTGCTGTGATTTCAGTGGTGCTTCCCAAAGCACATTTTCGAGTTTTACATGTTCAGAAATTGCGCCTATTATGTCATTATTTATTGAACCGTCCTCGTTATAAATGCCCGTGGTACCTGATTCGCGTGCTTCAGCAATAACCTTAACAGAGCCTGCCTTAAGTTCAGCTTTCATCATATTAACCCACTCATCAGGCGAAAATACAACATCTTTCTTCTTTGAACCCACTTCAGAGATTACGGTACCTCTTTCGGCCAGCCTGCTTATGTAATCAAGTTTTTTAGAGTGTTCGAAATCGTATGACCCATCAGATACTTCAACCAGATCTATTTCATATTTATCAAGGAACTCAACAAATTCGCTGAACATATTTCTTATAATGAAAGCTTCAAAAAGAGTTCCTCCGAAGTATGGAATAGCCCCTGCTTTCTTGTAAATGAGTATCTTCTTTTCAAATCCGGGAGTGATAAGTGAAGTACCAAAACCAAGTTTTACATAATCAGTATACTCGCTCCCTACCGACATAAAATCTTCGGCCTCCCTGATACTCAAGCCTTTATCCATAACCATTGTTAATCCTGAATTTCTTGGCTTAAGTGGTCTCTCCGGAAGATAAGGAAGTATACTATTCATAAACAATATTTTAGGTTACAACTTTTAATTCAATATAAAGTCCTTCAGAAGTTTTTTGATTTTTCTTGACATGAGTTCTACAGGGAAAAGTTCTTCAAACTCATTATACAACTCTTCGTCCATGTCAAGTGCTATTGTAAGATGTTTATAAGATTTTTCTGCCTGACCGGTATGCAGATAAAATGATGCGATTAAAAAGTTTATTCCCGGTATATCGCCAGTCACTTTATAGGCATGGATAAGATACGGAAGAGCTTTCTTTGCAAGATTTTCCCTTAATATTATCTTTCCAAGGTCGGCCCATACTTCGTCATAATAGGCATCTATTTTCAATGCCTCCCTAAAGCATCTCATGGCTGCTTTCTTCTCACCTTTTGCGATATGTGCTTTTCCCAGAAGGTACCAGATCTCCGGATTTTCATCATCAAGTTTAACTGCCTTCCTGAAGAAGATCAGGCTGTCGTCGGTATTTCCCGTATTCAGCGCAACTATGCCCAGACCAAACCATGGATCAGCAAAATCAGGAGCAAGCTCAATGGCTTCCTGATAATATTTCCTTGCTAAGGATACTTCCCCTGCTTTTTCATAACAGTCAGCAAGATATGTCATTGCCTCAAAACTGTCGGGTTCGTTTTCGATATATTCATGGTAAACAGGGACAGCTTCTGAATACCGTTCAAGATTGCTCAGAATATTTCCTTTATTAAAAAGGGCAAAAGTATTCTGAGAGTTTATTGCCAGTGCAAAATCATAAGCTTCCATAGCTTTTTCAGACATTTCCAGCTTATTGTATATTATTCCCAGGTTATACCATGCGCTGTCGGAAAATGGTTCTACTTCAAGATACTGAATATAGAAATCGATGCTTTTTTCAAAGTTCTCAGTCTTTTCATAAGCATACGCCAGATCGTAAAGATGCGCTTTAAATTCAGGTTCGAGCTCAATAAGCCTTACAAGGTATGGAATCAGATATTCATAATAATTAAGATTTTGCAGAACAGATGTTATTGAGAATAATATATTTTCTGTTTCCTCAGAGTCAAGAGTAAGTGAATAGTCAAACATTTTCTTGGCACCCTGTATATCTCCAAGCATCCCAAATGCTGTTCCTTTTGCAATATAAATTTCGTGATTTCCCGGTTCTATGCTCTCAAGTTTCTTTAGAATCCTCATTGCTTCAACGGCACGTCCTTTGTCAAGAAGTACTCTTGCCTTTCTTAACTGAATAGATACTGAATTAGGATGTTGTTCAGTGGCGAGAGTTGCTGCTTCAAATGCCTTAGATGAATTATTGCACTCAATATAATAATCTATAATAGTCTCAAATTCAATAACATCAAAAAAATAATTTTCATTATTTTTCTTCATCTTCTCAAATTTCTGTACGGCCTGTGTCACCTCTTCCTCATAGGAAAACCCAAACTTTTCATCTTCCATTGCTTACAAAAATATGCCTGTAAAATTAATACTATTTTTATAAAGGCTGTTTACTTAAATTTCGAATTATCAACATTTTATTTATTTTGCAAACATCTAATTTACAATCTAATACAGTTATTAACAGTTCTGTTGATATTTTTTGCAGAATACAACGCAACCACTCAGCTCTTTTAATCATCTATATATCGGTAATAAGATATTTATTAAAGATAAAAACCTATTTACCCTGAAATTAACCTAAATTCTACCTTCGATGAACCGGGCTTTCGCCCGGTTTTTCATTTTATATTGATATATTTGTGATAGTGATAAAGTATTAATATGAAAAAAACAGAATTACATAGTTACACTATCCTGATTTTAACCATATTATTGTCAGTGATTGGTTTAACAAGCTGCCGCAAAGATTCCAGTCCAATAGTTTATAAGAAAGGAATCTTTCCGCTTACTGCTTTGAATATGGAGAGTATAAATACCCAATACGATGATTATAATGTTGGAATGTACATGTTACCAGGCAGTTTCCCTATTATATTCTCAAGCAACAGAAAGAGTTTAGGGGGTCAGTTTGATCTTGAACAGGCCACTTTTTCCTTTTCATTCGATCAGGTAAGCGGTAGTTTTGTGCTTTCAGCCACAATGACAAATGATGAATTTTTAAATAAACTTATCACAGCAGCAAAAACTCCTGAAAATGATTTTGGACCTTATCGTTTGTTCAGTTCGGTAGATGGATATGATTATATGGTTCTCACCTCTTTAAATTCTTCGGGAAATCTTGATTTATACTATCTCAGAAACAGACCGGCAAATACTACCGCATCGCCAGTTGTTGAGGGCCCCTTTCCTGTTAAACTTTTTAATACAACATCCGACGATGGCTATCTGAGTTTTGATACTAACCAGGATTCAGCCTACTTTAATTCAAATAAAGATGTAAATTTTGATATCTATGTTTCTAAAAGGCCAGCTGGAAAAGACATAAAATCCTGGTTTAATATGGATTACACGCCAGCAACAAAGGCCGATAGCGTTAATAGCACTAGTGACGATAAGTGTCCGTTTATTTTCAGAAAGGTTATGGTTTTTGCTTCCAACCGACCAGGCGGAATGGGTGGTTATGACATTTATTACTCTGTTTTCAGAAAAGGCAGATGGAGTTCACCTGTTAACATGGGACCCACAGTAAATTCTGAGTCTGATGAGTTCAGACCTGTCATCGCTTATCATCCGGATTTCTCAAATCAGTTTATGATTTTTTCATCGAACAGAACAACAGGAAAAGGAGGTTTTGACCTCTATTTTAAAGGAGTTGAATTTCCTGATTAGCCTGGATTCCTTATAATATCACCTTCTGCCAGCTGCCTTAAGCGTATTCTTCAGAAGTGAAACCCTTGTCATTGGTCCCACGCCACCAGGTACAGGGGTAATAAACGAGCATTTTGGCGCAACGTTTATAAAGTCAACATCACCTGCAAGTTTAAACCCTGATTTGGTCTCTGAGCTACTTATACGGGTAGTCCCTACGTCAATTACAACAGCACCTGGTTTTACCATATCCGCCTTTACAAAACCCGGAGATCCTATTGCAGCTATTATTATATCTGCCTGTTGAACAATCTCTTTAATGTTTTTTGTTTTGCTATGAATTACTGTAACAGTCGCATCCATTCCTTTCTGTGATAGCAGGATACTTACCGGTCTGCCAACAATATTGCTTCTGCCGATAACTATACAGTTCTTCCCTGATGTCTCAATTTTATAACGTCTTATCAGTTCAACTATACCAAAAGGTGTAGCAGGCAAATAGCAAGGGAGACCTATAAGCATTTTTCCAATATTCACCGGATGAAAACCGTCTGCATCTTTCTCAGGATCAATAGCTTCAATAATACTATTTTCAGAAATATGATCAGGCAGAGGTAATTGAACTATAAAGCCATCTATATCTTTATTGCAATTCAGCTCATCAATTTTTTTCAGCAATTCAAACTCTGAGACATCATTTCCAAATCTGATCAGGCCTGACTTAAAGCCTACCTCTTCACAGTCTCTTACTTTGTAGGCTACATAACTTTCGCTTGAGGGATTGTTTCCAACCAGTATTGCAGCAAGATGGGGTGCCCTTTTACCATCCCTGATGAGTTGTTTTACCTCAGCGGCTATTTCTGCCTTTATTTCCGAGGCAATCTTTTTGCCGTCAATTATCTGATACATTTCTACAACTATTTTTTGCCCATAAGCCTGCCCATATTGCCGCTTTTGGTCATCATTTTCATCATTCGCCTGGTTTCATCGAACTGCTTGAGAAGTTTATTAACTTCCTGAACGGTTGTTCCGCTCCCTGAAGCTATTCTCTTGCGCCTGCTACCGTTAAGAACCGTAGGATTAATTCTCTCTTCGGGCGTCATACTCTTTATGATGGCTTCGATACCCTTGAATGCATCGTCGTCAATATCAAGATCTTTTACTGCCTTGCCAACACCAGGAATCATTGCCATAAGGTCTTTCACATTACCCATTTTCTTTATCTGTTCGATCTGGGCTATAAAATCGTTGAAGTCAAACTGGTCTTTTGCAATTTTCTTCTGCAGCTTTCTTGCCTCTTCAGAATCGAATTGTTCCTGTGCTTTTTCTACAAGTGAAACAATATCACCCATTCCCAGAATCCTGTCAGCCATCCTGCCAGGATAGAATATATCAAGGGCATCCATTTTCTCCCCTGAGCTAACAAACTTAATTGGCTTATTTACAACCGATTTAATTGAAAGTGCAGCACCACCCCTTGTATCTCCATCGAGTTTTGTAAGAACAACACCATCGAAATCGAGTCTTTCATTGAATTCTCTTGCAGTATTTACAGCATCCTGTCCGGTCATTGAGTCAACCACAAACAATATTTCATGTGGATTAACTGCATCTTTAACCGAAGAAATTTCGTTCATCATTTCTTCATCGATAGCCAAACGTCCGGCAGTATCGATGATTACCATATCGTAGCCCATCTTTTTGGCTTCCTTAATGGCATTTTTTGCAATTGAAACAGGATTCAGGTTTCCGTCCTCAGTATAGACGGGTGTTTCAACCTGTGTTCCAATAATTTTCAACTGTTCTATAGCGGCAGGCCTGTAAACATCGCAGGCTACGAGAAGAGGGTTCTTTCCCTTTTTGCTTTTAGCCCATTTTGCCAGCTTCCCGCTGAATGTTGTTTTACCTGATCCCTGAAGACCGGCAATCAGGACTATTGAAGGACTAATCTTAATATTAATCTCTGTTTTGTCACCACCCATCAGTTCAACTAGTTCATCATGAACTATCTTGACCATCATCTGGGAAGGGTTAACAGACTTAAGGACATCCTGCCCTACAGCTTTCTGTTTTACAGCATCAGTAAACTGCTTTGCAATTTTAAAGTTAACGTCAGCATCGAGTAGCGCCCGCCTGACTTCTTTAAGTGTCTCAGCAATATTAATTTCAGAAATCCTGCCTTGTCCTTTCAGTAGTTTAAAGGACTTTTCAAGGCGTTCACTTAAATTCTCAAACATATGTGTCTAAAATAAAATTTCGTTAAAACCATTTTAAAGTTCGAAGTTCGGTGTTCGAAGTTCGAAGTTAAAGGAAAACTTATGACTTCGGGCTTCTAACTTACGTCTTCCGACTTTTTACTCTAAACTTCGTCTGCCAGCTGGCGGACCGAACTTTCCTACATTCTTTCAGGCATCTCGATTCCAAGCATCCACATACCAGTTGCAAGTACTTCACTTGTCAGTTTCGAAATAATAAGCCGGAAATTGCGTACTGTTTCATCATTTTCGCCCAAAATTGTAAAATCGTGATAAAACTGATTATATTCCCGGGCAAGCTCGTAACAATAGTTAGCTATTAATGCAGGTGTGTAACCTGTTGCTGCTGCTGAAACAGTACCTGAGAAATTACGCAGGAGCTTAATAAGATCTATCTCCTTCGGACCAGCCTTAGCTTCGGATAGTTTAGCAATATCGGGATATATTCCACTTACAGCTGCCTTACGAAAAACAGACTTGATACGTGTGTATGTATATTGAATAAAAGGGCCGGTATTGCCATTAAAGTCAATTGACTCGGCCGGATTAAAGGTCATGTTCTTTTTAGGATCTACTTTAAGAATATAATATTTAAGTGCACCCAGACCAATCTTTCTGAAAATCTCCTCCTTCTCTTCATCAGAAAAATCAGAAAGTTTTCCGAGTTCAAGAGAAACCTCTTTAGCTGTTTCCTGCATTTCTCTGATCAGATCGTCTGCATCAACTATTGTGCCTTCGCGGGACTTCATTCTTCCTTCAGGCAATTCCACCATTCCATATGAAAAATGTATCAGTCCATCGGACCAGCTATATCCCATTCTTTTCAGAATAGCTTTAAGCACCTGGAAATGATAATTTTGCTCATTTCCAACAACATAGATATTTTTATTGAATTTGTACTCTTTATACCTGTCGACAGCTGTACCCAAATCCTGTGTCATGTAAACTGCTGTCCCGTCAGATCTAAGCAATAATTTCTGGTCAAGTCCGTCTGAAGTCAGGTCAGCCCATATTGAACTATCGTCATTCTGATAAAGGATTTTTTCATTTAGTGCTGACAGGACGATATCCTTACCTACTTTATAAGTGTCAGATTCATAGTAAATTTTATCAAAATCCACCCCAAGTTTAAGATAGGTCTCGTCAAAGCCTTTATAGACCCATGAATTCATCAGTTTCCAAAGATTGATTACCTCTTTGTCACCAGCTTCCCATTTAAGAAGCATTTCTCTGGCTTCTTTCATAAGGGGTGCCGAATTTTTGGCTTCATTATCTTCAACACCTTCGCTTATAAGTCTGCTGATCTCTGTTTTATACTCTTTATCAAATATGACATAGTATTTTCCAACCAGATGGTCACCTTTTATGCCAGAAGATTCAGGTGTTTCACCATTTCCGAATTTCTGCCATGCCAGCATTGACTTGCATATATGAATGCCCCTGTCATTTACGATATTTGTTTTTATGACGTTATGGCCACAAGCCGAAAGAATCCTGAAAAGTGAAAAACCGAGCAGGTTATTACGTATATGTCCGAGGTGAAGCGGCTTATTTGTATTTGGCGATGAATATTCAACAAGTATTGTTTCCGGAGCAGCAAGCTGACATTTCTCAAGATGGCTTTTTTCAGCTGCCATTTTGCCAAAATATTCAATCCACCAGCTATCTGAAATCTCAAGGTTGAGAAAACCCTTTATCACATTAAAGCCAGATATAGCGCTGAAATTCTCAATCAGATAGTTTCCAATAGCTTCACCTGTTTTTTCGGGAGTATTTTTTGAACACCGTAACAGTGGAAAAACAACCAGGGTAAAGTGGCCCTTAAAATCTTTCCGTGTTTCCTGTATCTGTATCTCATCGTCTGCAACCTCGCTGCCATAAAGGGCATTAACCGCTTCTTTTATTCTGCTTTTTAGAAGAATCTCCATTTTAACATCTCAAATTTCAGGCTGCAAAGATAACATTTTAATATATTGATTTACAAGAAAACCAGGTCAAAACGAGCGGGAGGTCAAGCCTGAATTTTAATTGTTTATGTCAACGGACCTTTTTTTTTGATATTACAGCTGTTCTTTTTGATTAACTTTAATTCAATTATTAAAACTTATAATAATTTTGGTACAGTTTTAAAGTTATATAAAATAGCTAGGTGGACTTAAAAAATATATTCATAGAACCGACTGAGAAGACCCCTCAGATTGATCTCAATCACATTACAGGTGAACTGATACTTTCAGGAAGATCTATCCCTGAAAATGCAACTGATTTATATTCAGGCATTCACTCATGGACAAAGGAGTACGCCAAAAATCCACGGCTCAGCACTAACCTCAGACTTAATCTGGAGTATTTCAATACATCCTCATCGATATGGCTTGCTAAAATTGTAAAAACCCTCTGTTCTGTTGATAATGAAGAGTATACTCTGATGATACATCTTTATTTCCATATTGAAGAGTTTGATAACATGGAAACGGAAGATCTGAAAGATGCTTTGAGTCCCATTATTGATATTATAGGTACACCAACAGCAAGTATGGGTATAAAAATCTACGGAACCGATGACAATGGGGAAATTCTGAAAGAATCAATGGTGCTCATTTAGTTTCTGAACTGCATATTTACTGCAATCCATTTTTACTTCATTTTTTTTTGACCTAACTTTAATTCGTCAATTATATGGTGAATGAGGTAAACAATTTACTTTGTCAGGTTCAATAATTATCAGTCATGAAAGGAAACTTACAAAATACTTCAAATGACAGGCAGACTGTTGCTGCAGGCAGGTTTTATCCTGCTGATAAGGATCTGCTTCTAGCCGAGTTAGCTCATCTGTTTGAAACATGCAAAAAACCAACGGAGTACCCTGAAGTAAGAGCAATTATAGCCCCTCATGCCGGATATATGTTTTCGGGAAAAACGGCAGCAGCAGCATTTTCATCATTGAAGAAAAATTCAGTTTTTAAGAATATTTTCATAATTGCTTCAAGTCACGTTATGACATTTGAAGGCGCATCTATCTATTGCAGAGGTGATTATCAGACTCCGATAGGCAAGATCAATGTTAACAGGCAATTAGCAAACCAGCTTATTTCCGAAAACAAAGTTTTTGACTTTCCGGATAATTGTCATCTTAAAGAGCACAGCATTGAAGTTCAACTTCCATTTATTCAATATTATTTTGGTGAAGAATCAGTAATTGTACCTGTAATAATCGGCACTGATAATAAAGAAAAAATAAGTGAAATAGCCTTAGCTCTAAAACCATGGTTTATTGATGAAAATCTCTTTATTATAAGCAGCGATTTTTCACATTATCCCTCATATCAGGATGCTGTTGATGTTGATATGGCAACTGCAAGAGGCTATATTTCAGGTGACCCGGATAAATTCATCAATACATTAAGCAAGAACAAAGATTGTGAGATACCCGGATTTGTAACAAGTATGTGCGGATGGACATCAGGTCTGGCCCTTTTATATATGGCCGAAGGGAACTCACAGCTTGAACTCAGGCTTCTTGATTACTGCAACTCAGGAGACTCGCCTTCCGGTTCTAAAAATGAAGTCGTCGGATACCATGCAATTGCACTAATCCAAAAGCCAGCATCAGTGGGCACTAAAGAGTCTAAGACAGAAGAATTAAAATTTAACAGAGAAGAAAAAATCATGCTCTTTTCAATAGCAAAAAAAAGTATCCAAACAATGCTTATTGAAAAAAAGAGATTGAAATTGGATGAAGCCGGAATCCCTGACAAACTAAAAAAGCCGGGGGGAGCATTTGTCACATTAAAGATTAATGGCAAGTTAAAAGGATGTATCGGAAGATTTTTTTCCTCTGATCCGCTTTTTAAAGCAGTACAGCTTTCTGCTATATCTTCGGCATTTGAGGATCCTCGTTTCACTCCTGTCACATCTGAAGAGTTTGAGAAAACTGAAATGGAGATTACAGTATTGGGGCAGCTTAAACGGATTTATGACATCAGCGAAATAGTACTTGGAAAACACGGGATCTATATAAAACAGGACTTCAGGACAGGAACAATGCTTCCACAGGTAGCAGTAGAAAACGGCTGGAGTGTTGAAGAATTTCTGGGATATACTTCCAGAGATAAGGCCGTAATAGGATGGGAAGGATGGAAAAATGCAGAATTATATATCTACGAAGGCCTGGTACTCGAAGAAAATGAGTGACTATTCGTTTAGTGTATTTCGCCTTATAACATAATTATAATCAAACAAATAAATAATAATCAATACCTGTTAATGAAACGATCTGAAGCAAAAATCCGGATTGAAAATATCAGGAAAGAAATTGAAGAGCATAATCATAAGTATTATGTATTAAACAAGCCATCCGTTTCTGATTTTGAATTTGATATTCTGCTGAATGAACTTGAAACTCTTGAGAAAAAATTTCCTGAATTTGTAACTGAGGATTCTCCTACCAGGAAAGTTGGCAGCGATATAAGCACCGAATTTGTACAGTATGAGCACAAATACCCGATGCTTTCTCTTGGAAATACATATAATGAAGAAGAGGTAAGGGATTTTGATGCAAGAATAAGGAAACTTACCGGAGAATCAGTTGAATATGTTTGCGAACTTAAATTTGATGGCGCGTCGATAAGTATCACCTATAGGAAAGGAGTGCTTTTCAGGGCACTTACAAGAGGCGATGGAAATAAGGGTGATGATGTAACACTTAATATCAGAACAATAAAGAGTATTCCGGAAAAGATAGAGAGTCAGGATGTTCCCGATGAATTTGTTATAAGAGGTGAAATAGTAATGCCCAGGCCAGTGTTTGATTCACTAAATGAAGAAAGAATCAAGACAGGTATAGCTCCGTTTGCAAATCCCAGAAATGCTGCAGCAGGGACAATAAAATTACTTGATCCCAGAATTGTTTCTGCAAGACCGCTTGATTGTATGGTCTACTTCCTTCTTTCGGAGAAACTGCCTTGGGATAACCATTATGCAAACCTTAAAACAGCGTCAGACTGGGGATTCAGGGTTGCTGACAGTATGAGGATTTGTAAGAATATTGACGAAGTATTGAGTTTTATTTCCTTTTGGGATGAGGAACGGCATAAACTTACATATGATACAGATGGTGTTGTTATAAAAGTAAACTTGCTGAATATACAGGAAGAACTTGGGTATACGGCTAAATCGCCAAGGTGGGCTATAGCATATAAATACAAGGCGGAGGAGGCATCCACAAAGCTATTGTCGGTTTCTTTTCAGGTTGGAAGAACAGGAAACATAACCCCGGTTGCGAATCTTGAACCAGTACTTCTTTCCGGATCAACGGTAAGAAGAGCATCACTTCACAATGCAGATCAGATAGAACTGCTCGACCTGCACCTTAACGACACTGTATATGTTGAAAAAGGAGGCGAAATAATTCCAAAAATTGTCGGTGTTGACTTTTCCGGAAGAGATAATATCAGTGAAAAAATAAACTTTATAACTAACTGTCCTGAATGCGGAACCTTACTAATTAAAAATGAAGGCGAAGCCAACCACTTCTGTCCCAATTATCTGCACTGCCCACCTCAGATTACAGGAAGAATAGAACATTTCATAAGCAGGAAAGCGATGGATATTGATGGACTGGGGGAAGAGACAATTGAGCTGCTATACAAGCAAAACCTTGTAAGAAGCTTCCCTGATCTTTACAAACTTACACTTGAACAGCTGATACCATTGGAGAGACTTGGAGAAAAATCAGCAACAAATATACTCAACAGTATAAAAAAGTCAGCGCAGACACCATATCATCGGGTGCTATTTGCACTGGGTATCCGGCATGTGGGTGAAACAGTAGCAAAAATAATTGCAGCAAAATTCAGGACAATTGATGAACTGATTGAAACTTCACCAGAGAAACTTACAGAGATTCATGAAATAGGACCAAAAATTGCGGCGAGCATAATTAATTATTTTGCTGATCCTGATAACATTGAAAATATCAGTAAGTTAAAACTGGCTGGCATAAAATTCACAGATGAAAGAGACAATGTGTTAACAGGCAATGCTCTGCACGGTAAGAATATTGTAATATCGGGGACCTTTACCAGACACTCAAGAGAAGAGTATAAAGTAATTATCGAAAGGAACGGAGGCCGTAACTCATCTTCTGTGTCATCTAAAACATCAGTTATACTTGCCGGTGAAAATATGGGTGAATCAAAAAAAGAGAAAGCTGAGGAGTTAAAAGTGCCACTAATTAGCGAAGACGAATTCCTCAAAATAATCGGTGAAGAATAATATATCCAAATGTTAATTTTAATAAAAAACTATTAGGTTTGTAAAATGGAATTATTTAAAAGTGTCAGGCTTCAAACCGGAAGGTCTTTTCTCTTAAAAAAATTAACAAAAACAAAGAGAAATGTATTTTATTTAAATTTCAGTAAGGTTAAAACCATTGGATTAGTCTGGGATGCTTCCATGCCGGATGAGTTCGCATCATTATCGAGGTTTCATCAAACAATGCATGAGAGGTCGGTTGAAGTAAAAATTATCGGTTACTTTTCGGGCAAGATTCTTCCTGATAAATTTACAGCGGTAAGATATCTGACACTTTTAAGAAATGATGACATTGACCTGTTCTATAAGCCAAAGTCAGATGAAGCAGAATCTTTTATAAAAACCCGGTTTGATGTACTTATTGATTTAAACTTTACAAAAATTTTTCCTTTGAGATATATTACTTCTCTCAGCATTGCAGCATTTAAGGTTGGTCTCTCAGAAGGTGATAACGGGGAGTCTCCTTTTGACCTTATTATGGATATTAAAGCACCTGTAGTTGTTGATAATTACCTTAATCAGATAATTGAATATCTAGAGATGATTAATTCAGAAAACCAAGACAGAAAATAAAGTTTACAAATGAAAAAATTCAGAGGGACAGGTGTAGCAATAATAACACCATTCAAAAATGACTCAAGTATTGATTTCGCAGCACTGGGAAGAGTAGTAAATCATGTTATCAGCGGTGGCGTGAATTATATAGTTGCATTGGGAACTACCGGTGAATCAGTGACACTCTCAAAAGATGAGAAAAAGGCTGTTATTTCGTATGTAACAGAAGCGATAGACAACAGAGTCCCACTGGTTGTTGGTATTGGAGGGAATAATACACAGGAAGTAATAAATAGTATCAGATATACCGAATTCGAAGGAGTTGATGGCATATTATCTGTTGCCCCGTATTATAATAAGCCAGGTCAAAGAGGCATGTTTCAGCATTTCAAGGCAATTGCATCATGTAGTCCGTTACCGGTTATTTTATACAATGTTCCCGGCCGGACATGCAGTAATATTTCTTCAGAAACCTGCCTTGAACTGGCACATGAATGTGAAAATATTGTCGGAGTAAAAGAGGCATCAGGCGATCTGACTCAGATAATGCGAATTATAAAAGGAAAACCTGAAAACTTCAGTGTAATTTCCGGAGATGACCTGATGTCTATTCCTGTTATTGCACTTGGTGGTGCAGGCGTAATATCTGTTCTTGCAAATGCTTTTCCGGCCTATACCAGCGAACTTGTATATCATGCCCTTAAGAACAATTTTAAATCGGCACGTGAGTTACAATTCCGCTTACTCGAAATTATTGAACTTCTTTTTATAGAGGGAAATCCATCAGGGGTTAAGGATATGTTGAACCTGATGTCAATTTGCCAGAATAATCTGAGGCTTCCGCTTGTTCCTGTCAGCAGACAAATACATACAAGGATTCAGAAAGCTGTAGATGAGCTGACCAAAGAATAACATTAAGCATCAGGCATCGGCATTTACACCTGGTGTTCCGAACTGCTGGATCCCATGGCATTGCTTGAATTTTTTACCGCTACCGCAGGGGCATGGGTCATTTCGGCCTACTTTCTTATCAACTCTGACCGGTTCGGTCTTCTGATTGCGTTCCTGCCCTCCCCCTCCGGTATTTGAATACTGTGAGAAATCGCTTTTTGAGGTTTTAAGATTACTCATATCAACCTGACGTCTTCTCTGTGCTTCCTTTACCTGCTCAGGGTCCTGAGTTGGAATATGACCTTTCATAAGTGTACTCACAACATCCTTATTGACCTTGATAAGCATTGTTTTGAAGAGTTCAAAGGATTCAAACTTATAGATCAGCAAGGGGTCTTTCTGTTCATATGTTGCATTCTGAACTGACTGTTTAAGCTCGTCCATTTCTCTGAG
This sequence comes from Bacteroidales bacterium, assembly GCA_038207725.1. Lineage (GTDB taxonomy): Bacteria > Bacteroidota > Bacteroidia > Bacteroidales > VadinHA17 > LD21. The sequence goes on from JBBQZN010000007.1 coordinate 35,211, forward strand.
GTGTTCCTTCCATGCATCATCGATGGTAGCAAGAACAACAGTCTTCTCATAAGCTTTGGCAAGTTCCCTGCCTTCAGATTCTGCTGTAGCTTTCAGATTGGTAACAACCTGATAAACCTTCACTCCGTCAGAAATTGGCACCACTACGTTTTCATAAGCATGTGCCATTCGATCATATACATCCTTAAGAACCGGATAGGCAGTTGCAGATATTGTCTCAACTTTTCTCTTGTAGGTGTCAAGTACCTTAGCATATACAGAATCAGTTACTTTGTCAGAAGTCAGTTTTCTGAAGTCCTGGTCACGAACCGGTGAATCCATTGAAAATGAACGGATAAGGTCAAAGTCAAATCCTTCAAAATCACCATCTTTATGGTAAATATCAATTAGATTCTCAGTAACATCATACATCATATTAGCTACATCAACACTAAGTCTGTCGCCTAATAGTGCATGACGTCTTTTCTTATAGATAACCTCCCTCTGCGAGTTCATAACGTCGTCATATTCAAGAAGTCTTTTCCTGATTCCGAAGTTATTTTCTTCGACTTTTTTCTGTGCCCGTTCGATAGATTTGGTAATCATAGAATGCTGAATCATCTCACCATCCTTAAGACCGAGTTTGTCCATAATGCCGGCAATTCTCTCAGAGCCGAACAATCTCATTAATTCATCTTCCAGTGAAACGAAGAACTGTGAAGAACCCGGGTCGCCCTGGCGTCCGGCACGCCCTCTCAGCTGTCTGTCAACTCTACGTGATTCATGTCTTTCAGTTCCGACAATTGCCAGACCACCAGCTCTCCTTACTTCGTCGGTAAGCTTAATGTCAGTACCACGGCCTGCCATGTTTGTGGCAATTGTTATAGTTCCGGCCTTACCGGCTTCCTGAACAATTTCAGCTTCCCTCTGATGAAGTTTTGCGTTAAGAACATTGTGTTTAAGCCCCTTCATCTTTAACATCCTGCTGAGAAGTTCAGAGATTTCAACCGATGTTGTACCAACCAGAACAGGTCGTCCCTGACGGTTCATCTCAGCAATCTCCTCAATAACAGCGTTATATTTTTCTCTTTTTGTCTTATATACCAGGTCTTCCCGGTCATTTCTGACTACTGGTCTGTTAGTAGGTATGACAACAACATCGAGCTTATAGATATTCCAAAGCTCTCCGGCTTCTGTTTCAGCAGTACCTGTCATACCGGCAAGTTTGTGGTACATTCTGAAATAGTTCTGAAGTGTAATTGTTGCATAGGTTTGCGTTGCCGCCTCGACCTTGACATTCTCTTTGGCTTCAATGGCCTGGTGAAGGCCGTCTGAGTATCTTCTCCCTTCAAGAATACGACCTGTCTGCTCATCAACAATCTTTACCTTATTGTCCATTACAACATATTCGGTATCCTTATCAAACAGAGTCCATGCCTTAAGCAGTTGGGTCATTGTATGCACACGCTCCGATTTAACTGAGTAATCCTGAAGCAGCTCATCCTTGAGTTTAAGTTTTTCTCTCTCTTCCATCCCTGATTTTTCAAGGTCGGCAATTTTCGAGCCTACATCAGGAAGAATAAAAAAGCCGGCATCCTCAACTGAAGTTGAAATAAGGTCAATTCCCTTTTCAGTAAGTTCAATTGAATTTGCTTTTTCGTCAATAACAAAGTAAAGTTCATCAGTAACCTTTGGCATCTCTTTGTTATTGTTCTGCATGTACTGATTCTCAGTTTTAAGCAGAAGTGATTTATTTCCTTCTTCGGAAAGAAATTTAATGAGTGCATTATTTTTAGGAAGTCCTTTATAAGCTCTTAAAAGCAGTAAACCGCCATCATCATTTTTATTTTCGGAAATAAGTTTTTTAGATTCAGCAAGTATTTGTGTTACAAGTCTTTTCTGAGCACTTACAAGCTTATCAACTTTTGGTTTCAGTTCATCAAACTGCTGAAAATCGGCTTTTGCTGTTGGTCCCGATATAATAAGAGGGGTCCTGGCATCGTCGATAAGAACTGAGTCAACCTCATCAACAATGGCATAATGATGTTTTCTCTGCACAAGGTCTTCCGGATTGATTGCCATATTATCCCTGAGGTAGTCAAAACCGAATTCATTATTTGTACCGAAAGTAATATCTGCGTTATAGGCTTTTCTTCTGTCCTGTGAATTAGGCTGATGCTTATCAATACAATCAACAGAGAGTCCGTGAAACTCATATATTGGTCCCATCCATTCCGAGTCACGTTTAGAAAGATAGTCGTTTACTGTAACGATGTGCACTCCCCTTCCGGCAAGAGCATTCAGAAAAACAGGCAGGGTAGCGACGAGAGTTTTTCCTTCACCTGTACCCATTTCTGCAATCTTTCCTTTATGCAGAGCAACACCTCCTATAAGCTGAACGTCGTAGTGCACCATATCCCAGGTGATTTCATTACCACCGGCTATCCAGTTATTTTTCCATAGAGCTTTATTGCCATTTATTGTAATACTTTCCCTTGTGGCAGCAAGGTCCCTGTCATATTGTCTTGCCGTAACTTCAAGTACTTCATTTTCTTTAAATCGTCTTGCAGTCTCTTTTATTATCGCGAATGCAGCCGGAACTTTAGTTTCCAGAACAACTTCAAGCTTTTCATTGATCTGCTTCTCTATTTTATCTATGTTATTATAAATCTCTTCTTTAAGGTATACGTCTTCCTCCTTTTCCGCTTTCTCACGAAGTGATTTTATCTCATTTTCATCTTCTGAAATATAAGCAAGAATCTCCGTTTTAATCGAATCAGTATGCTCTCTCAGAGTGTCATTCGAAACATTTTTTACTTTTTCGTATTCAGCATGTATTTTATCGATATAAGGGGTTATTTCCTTTATATCCCTCTCGTATTTATTTCCAAGAAAGAGGCCTAATACACTATTTATAACGCTCATTTTAAAGTATTTTACAGTTTTATTTTATCCGGCAAAATTAGCTTTATTTTCCAATAAAGAATTCCAAAGTATCTTTTTATACAAAAACCCCGCCATCATTGCGGGGTTTTCTGATTACTTTATCAGAGAATACCTGATTGTTTTTATCCCATCGTCAATGTAAAGAACGATTATATAAAATCCTTCAGGATAGTCTGAAACGTTTATCACATTATCAGTATCATTCAGTTTCTGATTTTTCATAAGGCATGTTCCTGACATATTGAACACACTGTATCTGACAGGTTTGGATGTTGTTAATTCTGAAGAATAATCCCTTACTTTAATAAGCCCGTTCCCGGGATTAGGATAAGCCAGAAGTTCATCATGCCTGATATCTTCAACTGCATCAATCAAAGGATTAACGGAAAGATCTTCAATTACCCATCCCCAGCCGTTTGCATAAGGGTCAGAAAATAGTCTGAATCTTAATAGTAAAGTATCGCCGGCAGAAATATTCTCAGAAGGTTTATAAAATATTGTGCGTTTCTTAAGCATTGACTCATCACCTGATTTGGTTGAGATCTGATCAACAACTGAATTTGTATAAGCTACTTCCCATAATGAATTAACTCTGGAATCATAACCATCGATAAGACCGAACCATGTCTTTCCAAAATCAGAGGAGGCTTCTATAACAACGTAATCATAGAAATCGGCAGATCCGAAGGAAGCTCCCGTCTCTCCCGGCTCAACAAGAACAATCTCATTGAAGGTGATCAGCATTCCTGATCCGTTCATTTTCAGCGGATGCCTCAGCATCGATGTGTATTCAATGCTTGGACCAGTTAATTCAGGACTCTCGTATGGGTGCCTTGTATGAAGTCCGAATCCGGCAAATGAAGACGGTTTTTCAATATTAAAACCAACATTAAGAAAATCATTCCCGGCAGTAACAAAGTCAGTCATATAACTTTCCAGTACTGAAGAAATATCCTCAATTCCAACTGAGAAATACCCGGATTCAGGTAACACTGTTGTATTCCTATTGATTGAAGTATCAACACCAAATATCCGATAGCGGATTGAATCACCCCCATTCAGGATAAGTTTTCTGGCGTTTATAACAGCATTATATTTTCCGGGTGCTGACGCATTGACACCAAGAAATGATGAAGTTCCATCGTTTACCTTGTACTCAACGTAAACTGAGTCCATTCCAATATTATCAGTTGCCAGTATTTCCAACTTAATAGTGTCAATTTTTTCAAGATAGTAATCAGCCTTTGTATGATAAAGCAGAGGCTTGATTGTATCTTCACCTATATATATGCTATATCTGAAATCACTTATAAGAGAAGGAGATCTGTAGATACGCTTATAATAATCCTCAGCAAAGAAGTAATACTGAAGTTCTGTATTATAAGCATTTACGGTAAGTGAGGTTCTGAATGTATCACCGGCATCCGGAGATGTAAGGTATAAAGTATCTGAAGTATTGAATTCATCATATGAATACACCAGACCAACATTATTCCGATTATATGAAGTATCAGAAATAATATCAACAGATAATTCAATATCAGGAATATGCTCCTCGGTATCCTTTGGAGAATCATGCACTATTCTGGTATTTATCCAGCCAAGGTCGCCAAGAATTGAAAATGTCAGCAGACCGGGATTATGTATTGCCTCACCAAGAGCAATAAATGGAGTCATAAGCGAATTTTCAATTGCTGTTGTTGTTTCATTCAGATGAGAGATACTTGATCCGGCATCGAATGTTGAAGGGGCATATAACTGAGCCCGGCCATTCAATACAGGACCTTTAAAATAGAGCTGGCCGCCGGTCATTGCATCTTTAAGAGAGCCGGAATTATTATCGAACTTTGAAGTATCTGTAAGCCTGTTGCCCGCAAGGTTTTCAACAAAATTATCATAAATTACCGGTATAGGATTATACGATCCGACAGATCCCTCGACATCCATGCTGCCGAAATATCCAATACCGTGGAGTAGTTCATGAAGTACTACCGTAACAAGATCATATTTATTAGAAGGAGTGTTTCCATCTGTCCCGAAATACCATGGTATTGTATTGTTAATTGTCAGTTCAATATCGCCTGATTCATCTGAATTAAGTTTCTGTCCGGCAATCTTCTCAGCGAGAGCAACCGGGTAATAGTTAAGAGGTTTCCAGGCATCAATAGCCCAGCCTGCAACAAACCCGGAGGCACTGGAAAAACCGAGAACTCCTGCAGTTGCTACCCGGGCGTACTTAGCCAGAATTGTGACATTTGCATCAGGTGGAAGCATTGATTCAAGAATTACTTCTGCTTTGTTCAGCACTTTTATTCCGTCTGCAGAAAAGCCTGTTGGGTAGATAGTTACCTTAGCAGCAGGTTTCCCCTTGGCCCCGTAATTGTAAAAAGGCCGGTCGGGTGGTGGAATATAAATTCTGTTAACATTTGTACCGGCATAACACACCCCTGTTATTGCAAATTTTTTAATAACAGTTTGTGAATTAAGCTCAAAAATGGTACCAGTGTATAGAACCAGAAAAATCAGGCAAAAAACTTTTCTCATGGATTAGAAGGCGCATTGGCAGATGGTGCGCGCAGGCTAAGAATATCTTTATCGAACTGATACATGTTATTTTTTCCGACAAGACGAACCTTATCAATAATTGCCCTTACTGAAGCCTCTTCCTCAACTTGCTCATAAACAAACCACTGAAGAAAATTGTGTGTATTATAGTCTTTTTCATCCAGAGTAAGAGCTACTATTTCGTTGATGCTTTCAGTTATAAACTCCTCGTGTTTAAGTACTTCTTTAAATACCTCATCAATGCCTTTATATTCGCCATTAGGCTTTTTCAAGGCAGGAAAAACTGCCTTTCCTCCTCTTTCGTTAATGTATTTTATAAATTTAAGCATATGAAGACGCTCTTCGTCAGCCTGTACGTAAAGCCATGAGGCGACTCCGGCAAATCCGTTGTTTTCTGACCATGATGCCATTGCCAGGTAAAGGTTTGATGAAAATGCTTCGCGTTCAATCTGTCTGTTGCAGATGTCTTCTATTTTTTTCTTAAGCATAACTTTATGATTTATTGTTTATGAAATAACAATTTAGTTAATCTGATTGTTCACCAGTTCTTCAATTTTGGCAATCAGGTCGCTTATTTGAAATGGTTTTGAGTATATAGCATCAGCGCCAAGTGCTTTAGCGAGTTTAAGATAGTTTCCGGGACCAGCTTTTCCTCCACCTGAAATTGCGATAATCTTTATTTCAGGTTTAAGTTCTTTAAGTTTCATTATGACTTTAAGCCCATCTTCCTCAGGCATAATTAAATCGGTTATAACGAGGTCAGTAATTGATGGTTTAAAGTGCAATATAGCATCCTTCCCGTTAGCAGCTTCAAAGACAGATATTTTTCTCCTGAGAAGGGAAATCTTCAACATTTCTCTAAGTTCCTTTTCATCTTCAACAATCAAAACTCCAACCATTATTTCAAACTTTAGTTTAAAAAATCATTTCAAAGATATTTCGATAGCATTCTTAATGTCTTTTAGCGACACTGGTTTGAAAAGGTGCTGCATTATAAAGCCCGAATTTAGCAATTTTTCTTCTAATAATTCCTGAATTGGATCAGTGATTAAGATACATGGAGTTTTAAGGCTCATCGACTTGAATATACTCAGCAGTTCTTCAGGTTTAATCTTAACCGATTCGCTCATAAATATAATGAGATCAGGTCTTTGATTCTGATCTGACAACATTTTAATCAATTGGGACTGGTCTGATGCATAAACCAGATCATAGCCAGAGCTCTTAAGTGCGAGTGAAAAAATTCTTGATTCATATTTATTTCCCTTAATAAAAAGTATTTTTTTTCTCTTTTTCAGATTGCCTGAGAAATCGGGATATTCTTTTGAAACCGGCAGGTATACAATAAATTCGGAACCAATATTTAACCTGCTGGATACCAGTATCTCGCCCTCCATCTCAGAAATTATGCCATGTACAACGGAAAGTCCCAATCCGGTTCCTTTTCCTACCTCCCTGGTTGTAAAAAACGGCTCAAAAACTCTTCGCATAAGAGACTGTTCCATTCCTTTACCGGTATCATTAAATGTAATCAATACATATTCATCAGCCACAATATCTCTGTTGAGATCGTGCTGAACCTTTATACCCTCAACGACATCGAGTGCAACAGACATAGTACCACCTTCTTCTTCCATTGCCTGAATTGCATTGGTCATAAGATTAAGAAAAACGCGGAAAAGCTGAGTAGGGTCAGCAAATACTTTTTCATTACAGCCATATATCTTATTCTTTACAATAATATTCGTCGGAACGGCAGATTTTACAAATCCTATTGTTTCTCTAAGAACCTCCGAAACACTTACATGAATTTTTTCCTGCTCCACCTGACGACTGAAAGTAAGTATCTGATTAGTAATTGATCTAGCTTTCAGAACAGCCCCCTGAATTTTACTTACCTTATCAGACAAATCGGATGATTTTGGAAGATCCTCCATAAGCATCTCGGAATAACCTGATATAGTGGCAAGAATATTATTAAAATCATGTGCAATTCCTCCTGCCAGTGCCCCTATTGTTTCCAGTTTCTGAGCCTGCAATAATCGGTTTTCAAGCATCAGTTCCCTGGATGAATCCTCAAAAGCAAAATCAATATATGCAGGGGCAGCTGATTCATCGAGTTCAAGAAAACCGCTTATCCTGCAAGGAATTTCATTTCCTGAGCAGTTTTTTAGGATTACCAGTCCAAAACTTTTGGTTTTAAAATCAACAAGCTGACTGAACTGCATTTCAAACAGGCCCTCGACAGGATAAAAGCTTTTTATATTCTTTTTTGTGAGTATCACTTCGCTGCTACAATTCAGAATCTTAAGAAGCGCTTTATTGGCATGTAGAATATTACCACTGGTATCGCAACGGATAAATCCGATAGGCAGATTTGTTTCAAACTTTCTGAACTCTTCTTCTTTTTCGATAATTGCCTGTTTCGATTTTTTTAAATCATTAATATCTAATGTCTCAACTATAAGGTGAGTTACTTTTTCATCGTCAATTGAGAGAGGTTTAAAAGCGACCTCAAAATATCTTTTTCCCAGCTGAGGGATATCAAATGAGGCCTCATACCTGATACTCTTGCCAGTGAAACAAAGATCAACATTCTTCTTTATTGTATCTCTGAAGGCGTCTTCACCCCAAACATCACTTAATGACTTACCCACGATGGATCCGAGGGCTTTATCATGAGCGTTGCAAAAAGTTATATTGACCTTTTCATAAATATAATCCCTGTTAATGATACTTATCATTGAACGTGAATTATTTATAATCTCATCTGAAATTATCTTCTCTTTTGAAAGGTACTTCAGAAAATCGCTGTTGACAGGAACATCGGAATCCATTTATCTAATAAAATATTTAAGAGGAGGCAACTCATTTTACCAATCTAAGTTAAATCAAGATTGAAACTCTTTTTCATATCCTTAAGAATAGGATACTTATTTGTCATATGTGTATACTTCTGCTCATCGGTATAAAGAATATCAGTGGCTTCTGTAAGGTCAACAGCTGTCTCAACGTCGACTCCCGACATTATAAACCTGTTCTCAAGAAATGAGATAAGGCGCTGTTTGTAATTTAGCACAAATGTATCTTTCTGAGCCGCATTGCTAAGATGAATCCTCACAGTCTGGTCGTTTTCGACTTCAGGTTTAATTGCTTTGAACATGCTTACAATACGTGTTCCTTCCCCGTTCAGTTGCGAAATAAAATCGGCCCATGCCTGTTCGAAAAGGACTGTAGAAAATTCAACTTTTTTATTGTTACTGACATCATCAACACTTTTTTCATGTACCGGTGTCAATTGGTCTGAGCCTCCTGGCGCATCAGACATTACATCTCTGATTGAGAATGACTTGGAAGGCTTCTCCAAAACCGGATCATGGCGATGGACAGGTTGATCCATTGCAGCAATTCTCCGGGATTCAGGAATTGAATCCTCCCTTATAATTTCTGACTTTGATGGAAGAGGGATCTCAGCTTCTTCCTTTTTCAGAGGTTCTGGTTCAGACTTTTTTTTTTCAGAGTCACTGACTGATTCACTGGTCAGTCGACACATTTTAACCAGTGACAGCTCTGCATGCAGACGAGGATTCTTTACATTTTTAAAGTTAAGGTCACACAGAGAACCAATCTCCAGAGCCTTAAAAATAAAATCCGCTGAACATCTGCCGGTCTGCTGCTTATACCTTTGTATTACAGCAGGTGGAGCTTCAAGAAGCCGAAGAGTGGATTCGTCTCTGCAAATCAGAAGTTCTCTGAGATGGCTGTTTAGTCCTGCTACAAAATTATGTCCGTCAAACCCTTTATCAAGTACCTCATTGAAAGTAAGCAGGACTGATGAAACATCTCCTGCCAATGCGCCATCTATTGTTTTGAAATAATACTCATAATCAAGTACATTAAGGTTTTCAATAACATCCTTGTAAGCAACATTTTTACCACTGAGACTAACAATCTGATCGAAAATTGAAAGAGCATCTCGCATGGCTCCGTCGGCTTTCTGGCCTATTACATGAAGTGCTTCCTCAGCTGCATTTATACCTTCACTGTTTGCAACGAATGTTAATCTTTTAACAATATCTTCAATTCTGATCCGGTTAAAATCAAAGATCTGGCAACGCGACAGGATAGTTGGTATGATTTTATGCTTCTCTGTGGTGGCAAGTATAAAAATTGCATGAGAGGGAGGTTCCTCGAGTGTCTTCAGAAAAGCATTAAAAGCAGATGCTGAGAGCATGTGCACCTCATCGATTATATAAATGCTGTACTTTCCTATCTGCGGAGGAATACGAACCTGATCGTTCAGACTCCTTATGTCTTCAACCTTATTGTTTGAAGCGGCATCCAGTTCATGAATATTAAATGAGCGGAGTGAATTGAAAGAAAGACATGATTCACATTTATCGCAGGCTTCTGACTTTTCATCGAGATTAATGCAATTTATTGTTTTTGCAAAAATCCGGGCACAGGTTGTTTTGCCAACGCCGCGGGGACCACAAAAAAGATATGCCTGAGCCAGGTGATTGTTTTTGATAGCACTTTTCAGCGTATTTGTAATAGAGTCCTGACCAATAACCATTTCAAAACTGGCGGGACGGTATTTTCGTGCTGAAACAATGAAGTTTTCCATATAGAGGTGATACTTTTTATTGAGAAATTAGGAAACACAAATATAGTCAAAATGGGTAAAATCAATAATGAGTATCGGCATTGTTACATAAAGGATTATGAATCGCTTGAAAATCAATAAATTTACCCCATTCCGCCTAAGCGGAAGTAAATTGATTTTCATAGCTCCCCTTGGGGCCGGGGTAAACGAAGAAAATCAATGAATTCTTATGCATTACTGCCGACACTCATAAAATCAATAAATAAAAAATTCATTAGACATTAGTATCTGCAACACAAAAGAGTACAAAAAGTATATTATGAAAAATTTTGAGAGTTTGACAATCATTCGGGAATCAATCAATTAAAATACCATTAAATAATTTTTGAATTATGCAAAATAATTGTACTTTTGCGCCTCAATTTCATTAAACTAATAAACAAATAATTACTATGTTGAATCAGTACGAAACCGTTTTCATTGCAACTCCCGTTTTATCTGAGAACCAGATGAAGGAAGCGGTACAGAAATTCAAGAAAGTGATCACCGACAACAGTGGTGAGATCATTCATGAAGAGAACTGGGGTCTGAAAAAGCTTGCCTACCCCATCCAGAAGAAGTCGACAGGCTTCTATTATCTGGTAGAATTTAAAGGCACCGGCGATCTAATTGAGAAACTTGAAGTCCAGTATCGCAGGGACGAGAGGATTATCAGATTTTTGACATTCAGGATGGAAAAATTTGCCGTCGAGTATGCAGAGAAGAAGAGAAGACTAAAGGAATCAGGTAAATCGAAGGAGGAATAAGACATGGCACAGAACGAATCAGAAATCAGATATTTGACTCCCCCAACGGTTGAAGTCAAAAAGAAAAAATACTGCAGGTTCAAGAAAAACAGGATCCGTTACATTGATTATAAAGATCCTGAGTTTCTTAAGAAATTCCTGAATGATCAGGGTAAAATTCTACCGCGCAGAATCACCGGTACTTCACTTAAATATCAAAGGAAAGTGGCAAAAGCTGTTAAAAGAGCCAGGCACATTGCTCTTCTTCCTTATGTTACTGACCTATTAAAATAAGGAGGATTAAACATGGAAATTATACTCATACAGGACGTCAATAAGCTAGGGCAGAAAGACGATATAGTAAATGTTAAAGACGGTTATGGAAGAAATTTCCTTATTCCGGGTGGATTTGCAGTTGTTGCTTCATCTTCAGCAAAGAAAATGCATGCTGAGAATCTCAGACAGAGAGCTCATAAAGAAGAGAAGATCAAAATTGCAGCTCAGGAGATTGCAGCTAAACTTGCTGGTGTGAAGATAGTTGTTGGTGCAAAAACAAGTACTTCAGGCAAAATCTTCGGTTCAGTTAATACAATTCAGATTGCTGAATCACTTAAAGAAAAAGGTTTTGACATTGACCGTAAGAACATAACACTTCCTGAAGATCAGGTTAAGGAAGTAGGAAACTACAAGGCAATCATCAAACTTCACAGAGAAGTTAAGGTTGAAATCGATTTCGAAATTATCGGGGAATAAGAAAATTCCTGATTTATAATACAAAGGCAGAGGCGCAATGCATTGCGCCTCTACCTTTTTTTATTTCATTGCTATTGTATCAATTTCAATAAGGGCTCCAAGAGGTAAATCCTTAACAGCAAAGGCTGCCCTGGCAGGATAATTCTCAGTGTAGAATTTTCCGTATACCTCATTCATAGCTTTAAAATTGTCTATATCGCTTAGCATACAGGTCGACTTAACAACATCATTTACTGTATAACCTGTTACTTCAAGGATAGCGGCAATATTTTTCAGCACTTGCCGGGTCTGAACAGTAATATCACCTTCAACAAGTTTACCGGTTGCCGGATCAATAGGGATCTGTCCGGAAATAAAAAGCGTATTACCCATTTCAACAGCCTGACTATATGGACCAATAGCTGATGGTGCCTGTGTTGTTGCAAATATCTTTTTCATATATTCAATATTAGTTGTTAGTAGTCATCATGGAAATCCTTTCTGCGCTCATATTTAAGATCACCCAGAACCGAGGCTTTAACCCTTATTGTAAAATTCCACATTTTCATCGACCCGTTGGGCACCCAGTTGAAATTCATTTCCCAGCAATGCAGGTCGCGGGTAATTCCGATCTGTGTCATTGTAATCTCTTTGCCTGCAAAATCATAACCACTGGTATATGTTAAATTCATCTTCTTTGTTACGCTGACACTGCCGTTAAATGAGAGTGTCTGGGAAATATTTGAAGTTAGTCCGGATTTATAATAATTCATACTATAGCTCAGGTTCATTGTCCATGGCATATCAAATACCGGATAGCCGTATGCATCCTTTTTTACACCCTCACCTTCAGGAGATCCCGGCTTAGCAGGGCCTCCTGTCTCATATTCGCCACCGGGTCCGGGTCTTCCCGGGCCTGATGCTCCTGAAACATTAGCTGCACTCTTTTTATCCTTATTACCCTTCAGCAGGTCGCTCAGGCTAAAATCGAGACTTGCAGTAAAGTTATTCATCCTCATAAGTTTACCGCTCTGCTGAAACTCATAAGTTCCGATTGTAACCCCCCTGCTGTTTAAAGCATAAAGAGAGAAACTGCTGTTGGCTGAGATGCCAATATTTCCCATTATTGTAGTTCGCGCCTGCATAGTTATAGGTGCCCATCTCATGGAATCAGCAAACACGTTATACCCCGTATTAATGCCAAAATTGTCGAGGATCTTAACTTTTTTTGCCTTTCCAGTTGTATCATCACGGGCCCAGACTTTGGCTTCAACAATGTTAACCAGACTAAGTGCAACATTACCGCTTCTGCTTGCTAAAGAAGGGGTACCGAAAATATTTCCCTCAAAAATTGAGAAATCGCTGTAATTAGGCCCAATTGTATCCACCTGTATATGCCGGTACATATCTGAACTGAGTCCTTTAAGATCAGGAATATAGCTGAAACTTGCTGAGGGTTTTATAACATGTCTTATTGCCTGTATTCTAGAGTTTGGATTTGTAAATGAGTAAGTACCGAATATCTGTGGATTGAAACTTGCGCTAATTGAAGGATTAAAAGCCTGGCCGTAGAAAACACCCATTACAGTATCGGCATCTACCTTTGATTCAATCGTATTCCAGCTTTTAATAATTTTCTGGGTGTAGAGTACGCCTGAATAGGAAACTGAAGGGGATAATGAAAAATTCTTGAAGGGCCGGAACTGAATACTAAGAGGAATGTCGTGTTTAAAACCATTTCGCATATTCTTCCATACTTCTTTTGTAAAGAGAAGACTGTCAGTTGTATTAATCTGATTATCAAGAGATGCTGTATAAGATAACTGAATTTCCTGGTACCATTTTGTGGGTCCGGTACTGTTTTTTCCTTTAAAAAGATAAATTCTGCTGGCATTGAAATTCACTTTTGGAAGATTGAGACTTACCTGGCGGGTTTTCACATTCTGACTATGATTCATACTCGCGGAAAGGTTAAATGGAGTCCCCTCCCATGTCTTTGAATAGCTTACGCTTGACTGTCGCTGGGTTGTAACATGTTCCTGCACTGTATAACTGTTGCTGCGGTCAAATTCACTTGAACTCATGTTCACACTTGCAGAGAATCTTGATCCAGGCGAAGATTTTGGGTCCTGTGTATATGTCCAGCCGAGCCGGTAGTTTGAAGATTCAGAGTAATCCTCCAGACCTTTATGTCCTGATTTGTTACTGGCATAACTAAAGGAGAAGTTGCCGCTGTACTTATATAATCGTCTGTACGATGTTTGCCCTGTTGCCAGCCATGTTCCGTTTGCGTATGCGCTTCCTTTCAGAGTAAGGTCAAAGTAATCACTAACAGCAAAGTAGTAACCTCCGTCAGTAAGAGAATATCCGCGTTGATTCTCCTGTCCTATCCGTGGAACAAGTATTCCGGAAGCTGCCTTTTTTGTCTGAATGGGAAAAAAGCCGAATGGGATAATAAGAGGTAGCGGAATACCTTCCAGAACAAGATTTCCGGGACCGGAGACTATTTTCTTTCCGGGGTAAACTCTGGCTTTGGGCAGGTTTATATAAAAATGAGGAGTATCTGCGTCGCATGTTGAATATGTGCTTTTCGATATATTTGAAGTACCATCCTCGAGAAGTTTTGTGAACTGGCTGTGAAGAAGGCCATCCTCCTGTTTGGTGACAATATTTCTAATATAAGCCTTACGGGTTTTGAAATTATAAGTCAGCTCATCGGCATCAAATGCATTTGAACCCTCCTTAAATGCAGGTTTACCTGCAATTTTGCCTGTGGTATCAACCCTTCCTGCAGCGAAAAGCAGATTCGTCTTCATGTTGAAGATCATTGAATCTGCCTTAATCTCAATTTCACCGTAATTAACAACTGCCTGATCAATAAGGATAACTTTTTTATTTACAAGATCTCTTTTAATCAGACCTTTTGCGCTATAAGTTACTTTATCATTGACAGCATTTGCTGAAGGACGGCGAAGATTAACAAGAATGGTGTCGACAGTTGTTGTATCACTACTGATAATCAGCGTATCGGGAACCATCTTCCCTTCCTGTGAAAATAACACTAATGACCGGAACATTACCAGTAACACTATAAGGAACCGCTTTTGTTTAAAAAAATACAACTTAAATACTATTTTTGTATAGTTTTTGTGTGATACCAGGATGCCAGCGCAAAACTAATTAAAAATCAGAAACGAAAAATGAGTACAGGAATTAAAAACGGCAAAGACCATACCATTAATATATATATAGCAAAATTGTTTCTGGCTGTGACCGTTTTTATGTCATTTACTCTGCACCTGTCGGCAATAAAGAACGGTAAAGAGTGGGTAATTGTTATTGATGCTGGACACGGCGGTAAGGATCCGGGGGCTCTCGGTATGATAAATCAGGAGCGTCACATAACACTTGCAGTAGCCTTAAAAACAGGCGAGTATATAGAGCAGAATATCAAAAATGTTAAGGTAATTTATACCCGCAAGACAGATACATTCATTGAGGTTAAAGAAAGGGCTAACATTGCCAATCGCAATAAAGCTGATCTTTTTATATCGATACATGCCAACTGGGCAAAATCGAAAAGTGTTCAGGGAGCTGAAACATTTATCATGGGGCTTGCCAAAGACCAGCAGAACCTTGAGGTTGCCATGAAGGAAAATGAAGTTATCCTTCTGGAAAAAGATCATAGCACTTCGTATGAGGATTTCGATCCCAAGTCACCAGAGTCATATATAATGTTTACTCTTATGCAGAATATCTATCAGGAACAGAGTACTGGTCTTGCTTCCCGGATTCAATCTCAATTTGCTGATAAGATTAAAAGAAACGACAGAGGAGTAAAGCAGGCAGGGTTTTGGGTGTTGTTTATGACTACCATGCCAAGTGTACTTACTGAACTTGGATTTATTACAAATCCGGCAGAGGAAAAATTCATGAGTTCAGCAGAGGGACAGGATTATCTTGCATCAGCTATTTTCAGAGCCTGTAAGGAATACATTACAGAAATTGACAGCAGAAGCATAGTCACAACATACTCACAAACAGATACTTCGTCAGATATTGTCAAAACAATTCCACAGACGGCTGCGAAAAATGACGGTGCTCTTAGTTTCATGGTTCAGATTGCTACATCATCAGCCAGAACAGTGATTAAATCAGAAAATTTTAAAGGACTTAAAGATATTTCTGAGCTCGAATCAAATGATCGCTACAGATACGCTTCCGGTAAGTTCGAAGACTATTCCGATGCGGTGAAATACAGAAAAAAACTTGAAACACTCTTTCCTGATGCATTTGTTATTGCTGTCAAAGAAAACAAAATAGTACCTTTGCAGCAGGCTCTGGAACAAAAGAAGAAAAAATAAATTATCAATAAATGAAAAAAATATCTTACGAAGTCAAGGTCGGTGCAACAACACTTTTAACAATTGTCATTTTTATCTGGCTTTACACTTTCCTCAAAGGAAAAGATATCTTCACCAATTCAGCTTACTATTACACAGTATATGATAACGTTGGAGGCCTTGCAGAGTCGAGTCCCGTTGAAATAAACGGTTATAAAGTCGGGGTTGTTCAATCAATTGATTTTGTTGATGAAGTGAGCGGAAAACTTCTTGTTGCATTCTCCGTGAGCAAGGGATTCAAACTGCCAAAAAATACAGTTGCCGAGATTGTACCCATTTCGCTTCTTGGAGGTATGAAGGTACAGTTCGTTTATGGAAATGGTCCGGGTTTCTATGAAGATGAAGATACAATTCCCGGCAGAGTTGCAACAGACCTTATGACTACTGTTGAGAATGAGCTTATTCCGTTAAAAGATAAGATCTCAAGTCTGCTTGTTATAGTCGATTCAGTAATCACCTCGGTGGATGATCTTATGGATGAAGAATTCAGGGATAATCTGGCTGGAACTGTAGAAAATCTCAATCATACTACAAAAAGCCTCGATAAGGTTATTAGTTCGAAGGAGAATGAGCTCAAGGCTACACTCGATAATCTCAGTAAGTTCTCTAAGATGCTGGCTGACAATTCCAAAAGCATGTCAGGATCAATAAAAAACCTGGAAGTTATAACTGATACACTTGCTGCAGCTGATATCTATACAACAGTCACAAATCTGAAGGCAAGTCTGGAGAAAGCAACTACCATGATTGGTAATTTGAACGATGGCAAAGGAAGTGCGGGTCAGTTCCTGACAAATGAATCAATTTACACTAATCTTTCAGAAAGTCTGGAGAGTTTGAATGTACTTTTACTGGACATGAAGGCTAATCCCAAACGATATGTTCACTTTTCAATCTTCGGAAAGAAAAGTGCTCCTTCCAACTAAATTTTATCTAAAATTCAGATAATCTTTATCTTAAAAAAGATTTCTGAATCAATGACAAAATAGTACTCATTTTGGAGATACACTGTTGAATTTTGAGCAGGAATTCATAATGAGTTGTAATACACCATGAAACCTTCCTCTTTATTTGCAACTTATTGATTATTAATAAATTAACTAAATTAAAAATAATTCAGCTCATAAGTTGCTGATGATTAAAAACATATACTTTTTATGAGAAAGTCAAGTAAAATAATTTTTTTTTATTAGCTTTTTTTTTACAAATATTGCTACATGAATCGAAGAGATTCAAACCTTGAAATTTTTTAAAAACCTTCCTACATGAATAAGTCGCATATTGACGTTTGGAATAACTGTCTTCAAATCATAAGGGATATTATTCCATCCATCAGTTTCAAAACATGGTTTGAACCTATTGTTCCACTAAAACTGGAGAATAATATTCTTACCATTCAGGTACCAAGTCCATTTTTCTATGAATATCTGGAAGAACAATATATTGATATTCTCAGAAAGACGCTCCGACGTGAGATTGGTACTGAGGCGAAGCTTGAGTATAACGTCGTTATGGAGAATTCCAATTATTCTGACGGGAAGCCATATACTGTCAGGTATCCTTCAAGAAACAAGACTGACCTTAACAACAGGCCAGTTCAGGTTCCATTTGACGTTACCCAGCCATCAATCAAGAATCCTTTTGTTATTCCCGGTATTAAAAAAGTTCACTTCGATCCTAAACTCAATCCTGATTATAATTTCAGTAACTATGTAGAAGGTGAATGCAACAGGCTTGCACGTTCAGCTGGTATTGCCGTTGGTAATAATCCGGGAGGAACTGCATTCAATCCTCTCATGATTTACGGTGACTCCGGACTTGGAAAAACGCATCTTGCGCAGGCGATAGGTATTCAGGTAAAAGAAAAGCATCCTGATAAAACAGTACTTTATGTTAATGCCAATAAATTTCAGACACAATTTGTAGAGTCAGTCAGAAATAACAATAAAAATGATTTTCTTCATTTTTACCAGATGATTGATGTACTCATTCTTGATGATGTACATGAATTCGCAGGTAAGGAAAAGACACAGGATACTTTCTTTCATATATTTAATCATCTGCACCAGTCAGGCAAGCAACTTATCCTGACGTGCGACAGACCGCCTGTTGAGCTTCAGGGAATGGAACAAAGATTGTTATCACGTTTTAAATGGGGCCTTCAGGCAGACCTTCAAAGGCCTGATTATGAAACCAGGCTCGCGATCCTGAAAAAGAAAGCATATAACGATGGTATCGAATTACCAGATGAAATATTCGAATTTCTGGCAATAAATATATCAAACAATATAAGGGAACTGGAAGCAGTACTTATTTCCCTGTATGCCCAGTCAACGCTAAACAGAAAAGAGATAACTCTTGATCTGGCAAGGCTTATGGTTGAAAAACTTGTAAGTACAGCCCGGCGTGAAATAACAATAGACTACATTCAGAAGATTGTCTGCGATTACTACAAGATCTCAATTGACCTGATACAGGGAAAGACAAGGAAGAGAGAGATTGTACAGGCACGACAGGTATCTATGTTCTTTTCGAAAAGTCTTACAAAGGCTTCACTTGCGAGTATCGGATCGCATATCGGAGGCAAGGATCATGCAACGGTCCTTCATGCATGTAAAACTGTTAATAATCTGATTGACACTGACAAGCATTTCAGAAACCAGATAAACGAAATTGAAAAGAAATTAAAAGTTTAAATATCCTTCACACATCTGAAGCCAACGGTTGAACTCCTGTCATAACCCGGTGAGACCATTAGGAGCATCTGCGTCATATCTAGTGACTGTGGTCCGCCCTGAATATACCACCAGCTTGATTCAGGCTTATAAAAACTGCCGCCTCTGATAATCACAAAATAGTTTGTGCCGTTAAAATACATGTCGTTGGTAAGCTGCCAGATGTTGCCAACAAGATCAAATACTCCATACCTGCTCTGGCCCTTTGGGAATGCATCAACGGGTGTAAGCCGCCCGAAGGAGTTATTGCAGTAAGTGCCATGAAATTCATTGCCCCAAGGCCATTTTCTCCCATCAGTTCCCTGTGCCGCAAGTTGCCATTCAGTCTGGGTAGGCAACCGTTTACTTGCCCATTTTGCGTATGCTGAAATATCTTCATAACTAACATATACAACAGGATACTTGTCCTGTCCCTGCCTGAACATACCCTTCTGCCAGTGCCTCAGATATCTTGCTGTATCAGCCGGCCTGTATCC
Source organism: Bacteroidales bacterium (assembly GCA_038207725.1). Classification (GTDB taxonomy): domain Bacteria; phylum Bacteroidota; class Bacteroidia; order Bacteroidales; family VadinHA17; genus LD21. The sequence goes on from JBBQZN010000007.1 coordinate 54,438, forward strand.
TGAATCAGTAATAAATTCGTGAAACTGAGCATTTGTAACAGGATATTTGTCAATAAGAAAGCTATCAACCTTCACTGATACCAGGTCTGACCAGGGATAGGGAATAAATTCATCATTTGCTGAAACTTTATAAGAGATTTTGTTCGCGGGAATCAGCACCATTTCAGAAGGTATTACGGAACTTCTTTTTGTCGCGATCACCTTGCTGACTATCCATGGTTTACCTCCTTTTAATATCAGCACATCTTCATCCTTAAGTTTCTTGTTTTCAATGAGCTGCAGAACAATCTTTCCCTCATAGTATCCAAAGAGGTTTTGAACTCTTAACGTCGTATCACTAATAATCCTGAATTCCTTCTTAGGAGTTTTGTATGATGGATTACCCTGCCATATTAACAATCTTCCGTTTCCGGTTGAACCTACCTTTATGGAATCGCCAATAAGTTCTGACTTCAGCAATTGTGGCAATTCTGCAATACAGTCAACCGATGCCTCCATTCTTGTACCGGAAAGAGAAGCATTCCAGCCTGAAGCACTTGCTTTTATCCTGGTTATGCCTTTTTCTGTTACCGGCACAAGATTCTCATGGTTCCATAGCGAGACATAGTGCTTTCCTGCAGGGTTTCCAACACTGAACAACAGATCATTAACTCCTTCAGGTCGCATATTAAGAACAGTAAATATGGTTTTATCTCCTGACTGCCACCTATTTACAAAGACATTATCTATGGTTGTTGTAATCAGTGGAGTCCAGTTCAGATCAAGAAAAGCATCGTTGTTCTGACGGAGAATAAAAGTTGTTCCGGCAAGCATATCAAGATCTTTCCTGTACTCATCGTCGCGGCCACCCGGCCGGAACATGTTAAGTTCAGTGCCATATCCGTTAAAGAAAGAGATTGCCAGCTCACGATGAATAATATCCTCACCAACATCGCAAACCCTGAAAATTGAAAAATCAGGTTTAATCAGCTTATTAAGATTGAGTTCAGGACAATAGTAGATTGCGTTATGAACTCTTCCCGAGATTATTCCGGGCATATCTTTTGTTATTGCCATACCCTCAGAGTACATCACTACTCCTTTCCTGACACTGTCAGCAGCGGCCTGCAATTCGTAGCTGGAACTGCCCTTTGTATCAAGGACAACACCATCTGCCTCAGTTTCGCTTATCAACTGTGCCATTCCCTTGTAATGATCCTCTTTTCTTGTACTGTTGTCCCATGGGTTATAGGCAATAAAGAACTTAGTACCTGACATCCGGGATAATCTTGCAAAGATTCTGAGTTGTTCTGTACCGCCAGGTAAGTCTCTGTACAGATCCCATTGATTACGCTGATCGAGTCCCAGTCTTGGCCAGGTTGGCCAGATACCAAATACATCTATATTTCCGAATCTTTCGATTCCTGCCTTTAGTACTCCGGAATAAGTATATTTCCCTGTGGCTCTATCATAAAACTCTCTATCCCAAGCCATTCCAAGCACAATCAGATAACTCTCCTTTATCCAGGCAAGGTCAGCTCTTTCAAATAATGAGTTATCAAATTTTTCCAGATCAAAGAGATACCTGTCGCGGAACATTAAACGCAGTCCGTTTTGCCACTCCCCTCTGAATAATTCGGTATAAATATTATAATAGACTTTTGCTCCGGGAGGCAGAATTGTTTCATAACGCTGGCGCTGACCGCCTTCTATTTTAACCCTTCGTGCCAGTGAGGCTACAGAAAAACCACCTGTGGCTTCAAAAGAGCAATAACCAAGCTCCCAGGCATTATCCGGAAGGATTACTCTTACAGGCCTGAATCCGGGTCTTTTAAGCCAGGCTCTTGCAAGATCCCGGGGGCCAATACCTGTAATTGTTACAGATTCGGAAGACTCTCCAAAAGGAACTATGTTACTAAGCGACAGAGTGTCTGCGCCTGTGTTTTCGAATATGAGTTCAGCCCTGCTTGCCTTTAAACCGTACTGAGCCTGCGAGAATGTTACCTTAAGTGTATTATTAAATATCTGAACGTAGCTATTGCCACTTCCGGTAGCTTCTATATCGGTTGAAGAATATGCTTTATCATTAATAATAAAGCTATATAATGGTATGTTACCCGACAGTTTTACAATACTACTGTCTGTCAGCATTATGTTATCTGTGAGCAAGCCCTGATTTGTCACTAAACCAATACTTGCTATCTTCTGTGCATCAGCGGCATAGTTATTGGAAAATGAAAGAAACAGAATAAGTGATAATAGTCTTAAATTTTCAGGCATGGTTAACTATGGGATTTCATTATTTATAATTCTTTTCAGGAGTTTAAAATTTAAAAACCCTGTTTTCTTTTTCTTTTAGATAAATATATTGTATTTTTAGGAAAGTTTCAAATTCAGCTATCCTAATGGCTAAAATGCGTCTGTTTTCGATTTACATATTTCTCATTTTTCTGATGGTTGCTATTCCATCCTGCTCTGCGGGTAAGCAAAATCCGTATGCTCAGAAAAGGAAGAGTGAATCAAAGGTAAGCACTTCACAGCTCGGAAGGAACAAATATTTTTATTCTTCGGGTTATCAGAAAAAACTCAACAAGAACTATAAAAAATAAAATCTGCTACTACTCGTTGCAGTTAAACGACAATCCGTCATACGCCAGAGAGATTTCGGGTGCTAATTCTTTTGAGACTTCAGCATAAAAACCCATCTGATGACTTATATGTGTAATAAATGATTTTTTTGGCGAAATCTCCCTGATGAAATCGATAGCTTCTCTAAGGTTAAAATGTGAGACATGCTTTTCTTTTCGCAATGCATTAATTACTAAATACTTGACTCCAAATAATTTTTCCTTGCTTTCTTCCGGAATATAGTTGGCATCAGTTATATATGCAAAGTTGCCAATTCTGAAACCGTAAACCGGAAGGCGGTAATGGAATACCCTGACAGGTATAATCTGGATTCCTTTCACAAGAAAGGGGTGTTCCGGAATATTGAGAAGTCTCATTTTGGGAATACCCGGGTACTGAAACTCGGAAAAGACATATGAAAATTCTTTTCTGATAGCAATCTGAACCCTCTCTTCAGAATAAATGTCAATAGCATCCTGGCTTTTATAATTGAATGCCCTTACATCATCCATGCCGGCAATATGATCCTTATGCTCATGAGTGAGCAGGATAGAATCAAGACGGTTAACACGTTCGCGGAGCATTTGCTGTCTGAAGTCGGGACCGGCATCAAAGAGCAGAGTAACCTCTTCTGTTTCAAGCAACAACGAGCTACGGAGTCTTTTATCGTGCTCATCCGCAGACTGGCAGACCTTACATCCGCAAGCAATTACAGGCACACCCTGCGAAGTTCCTGTTCCGAGAAAGGTTATTTTCACTTTTTATTAATTACATACAAACCTATACTAAAAAACGATAAATGGCAACAGGTAAGTTAGGAATTGTATTGCCTCACATAGAGTATAATTGTTATATTTGAGAATAAAATCCAAAAAAGTGAAAGGCACAATTTATCTCATACCTGTTACTCTGGGAGGCGATGATTTTCTAAAAGTTATTCCCGAAAAAGTAATGAGTCTAACCCGGAATTTAAGATATTTCATCGTTGAAGATATTCGCAGTGCCAGAAGATTTCTGAGACTTATCGACAAAAGCTTCCCTATTGACGATACAACATTTTTTACACTCAATGAACATACAGCTGACTCTGATCTGGAAACATGTCTGGAACCTGTACTCAACGGTTCAGATATCGGAGTTATGAGCGAGGCAGGCCTACCTGGCATTGCAGATCCCGGAGCAAAGGTTATAGCCCTTGCACACAGAAAAAGGATTACAGTCTCCCCCCTTTCCGGCCCTTCATCAATAATAATGGCTCTGATTGCTTCCGGCATGAACGGACAGAATTTCACCTTCAATGGTTATCTTCCTGTTAAGCCTGCTGAGAGAGCAGCAAGATTAAAAGACCTCGAAAGAATATCAGGAAAAGGAGTTGCCCAGATTTTCATGGAGACACCTTACAGGAATCAAAAGATGATTGATACTATTCTGGCGACATGCGGAAATGAGACAAGACTCTGTATAGCAGCGGATTTAACGCTGCCAACAGAATCTGTTATGACAAGAAGCATTGGTGAATGGAAAAAAGAGATACCACAGCTTAATAATAAGCTGGTGGTATTTGTTATGCAATAGTGTTATTTTCCGGATCCTGGTTTTACCCTAACGAGTTCCAGATCAAACAATAGAGGAGTATATCCTTGAATCATGTAGTAGCCTGTGGTTCCATAAGCCAGAATTGACGGAACCAGCAACATTGCCTTACCACCCTGTTTCATATAAGTAACTCCCTCATCAAAACCAGCAATCATCCAACCCTCATCAATAGGAAAGCTAAGCGTATCGGGCTTACCAACATTTGTATCGAATACTGTACCATCGAGGAGTTTGGCAGTATATTTCACATAGGCAGTATCATGAGTAGCCGCTGCGCGACCGGTTCCTGCAAGTACTTCAAGATAATATAATCCGCTTGGTTTCTTAACAAAATCAAGGGTGTTGTTGAGTGAGAGGTAATTTGCAATTGTCTCTCTTTCCTGCTTTTCATATTTCTTACCCGGGTCACATGAGACCAGCGCTATTGATAATACGATTACTAACAATAAAATGAAGTGTGATATAATTTTTTTATTCATTGATTTGGATTTTATTTTATTAATTAATCTATGATATTTAACGTATTATAAAACTATTTATTTTGAGGTTTGCAAGATATTAACATTATAGACAACTACAGCTCTTGAAGGTATCATTTTTCGGTCTCCGACAAGACCATAAGCCATGAAAGGAGGAAAAATAAAAATTGCCCTCGCACCGGGCCGCAATATTCGTAATCCCTCATTCATTCCGGCTTCCATTACACTTCTGCCAATAATAAGCTCTTTAGCACCAAGTGTTTCGGATGAGTAGCACTTTGTTCCATCAAGAAGTGAACACGCATATTCCATTATAACTCTGGAACCGTCAGTAAAAGTTTCACCACTTCCTTCTTCCAGTATATGATACCAGAGTCCGGTAGATGATTCTGTCATTTTAAGGTTTTTCCTTTCGATATAATTCAAAATACGTTCTTTATCCTTTTGAATTAAATATCTGTTCAGGTCAGCCATTTCATTTTCACCCGGACGTGATTGTGCAGCTTGCTTCATATTTGAATTCCCACAACTACATAGAAGCAAGAGGATTAGCAGAATAGCAGTATATCTGATAGTATGCATTTTATTCCACCCCGTCAAATCTGTGTACATTCTCCTTCAATACTTTGAGAAAAAACTGAATAGTATTTTCAAGTGTATCATAATACTCACCCCCTGAAGCATTCCGATGACCTCCTCCTGCGAAATATTCTGATGCAAATTCATTTGTAGGGAAGCCTCCTCTTGACCTGAATGAAAGCTTAATGAAATTATCCTTTTCAATAAACAGTGCTGTAAAATCAATTCCTTTTATCGAAAGAGGAAGATTTACAAAACCTTCAGTGTCGCCTTTAACATTATTATAGGTCTTGAGATCCTCTTTTGAAAGATACATGTAGGCTGTTCTGAATTCAGGTAAAACAACCATCCGCTGATTCATAGTAAAGCCCTGAAGACGAATACGGTCAGCAGAAAAATTGTTATATATCAGCTTAAGCACTTTATCCTTGTCAATTCCGGCATCAAAAAGCTCTGCTACAATTCTGAAAGTACGTGATGAATAGGCACCATGCACAAAATTTCCGGTATCGGTAATAATTCCTGTATAAATAGCTTCTGCATAAGGAATTGTTATAGTGAACTTTTTCCCTTCAATTGAGATAAGTTCATGAACAAGTTCTGATGTTGAACATTTAGAAGGATCAGAAATCATTATGTCAGCAAAATCAAAAGGATCGAGATGATGATCAATAACTACCTTCACTGCATCTGATTCACTTACAAACTGTTCAGCCTCTCCCAATCTTCCCGGATGATTGAAATCAAGCATTACGATAAGATCAGCCTCACTTATCAGATTTTTACATTTTTTCCTGTCTCTGGTAAAAATATTTATAAAATCAGCTCCGCTCAGCCATTTAAGAAACTCCTGAAGATTGTTAGGTGCCAGCATTTCAACATTACGACCTGTTGATTTAAGGTAATGATATAAAGCTAGTTGAGATCCTATTGCGTCGCCATCGGGATTAATATGGCAAATAAGAAGTATATTATCTGAACTTGAAAAAAGATTCGATAATTCTTTTGTATATTTGGATAAATCTATCACTTTTGCTACTGATTTTTAAGTTCGTAAAGATAAAAAATATTCCCGAAGGCCAATTCCGCAGTAAAATATCAAAAAGAGACTTATATGTATAGTGATTTTACTTTTTCGATTATCAAGCCCAATGCCGTAAGAACCGGCAAAACGGGTCCGATTCTGGCAATGATCAATGAAGGAGGTTTTGAAATTGCAGCAATGCGGATGGTTAAATTAACGCTTCCACAGGCAGAATCATTCTATTCGGTTCATAAAGGGAAACCCTTTTATGATGGTCTTGTTGAGTTTATGACATCGGGTCCGGTAGTTGTGATGATCCTCAGGCACGAGAATGCTGTTGAGCAATTCAGAAAACTAATTGGCTCAACTGATCCGAATAAAGCGGAACCAGGGACTATAAGAAAGACATTTGCTGTATCAGTGCAGATGAACGCTGTTCACGGATCAGACAGCTTGGAAAATGCAGTTATTGAGGCTAATTTCTTTTTCTCAGGAATAGAAAGGTTTTATTAGTAAATCGAAACATTATCGATTTTTTTATCATTTCTGCGTAGGGATTAAATTCATCATTTTTTATTTTCAGGAAACAAAAAACGCCATTTTGTGTTAATAGCTAGAAAGAACACTAAGACTTAACATGGATAAATATTACCAAAAAGATTTCGCCGACAATAAAACCCTGGAAAAATATTCATCAGCTTTTACTCTCTCCGATATGGAGATTTTCATCTTTCCCGAGCTATTTTATCCTCTTGTGCTTGCCGACATAATGTCGCCTGAACTATGGAAATGGAGAGATGATCCGTGGTTCAGGGATATAGAAAAGAAAAATTTTACTTACAAAGCCAATAGAATTAAGCAGTATATAATTCAGAATTATGTATTTAACCTCGATCTTTCCACTTGGGGACTAAGCTCAAAAAGTGTGGAAATAGCGAGGTTCAGTGGTTTTTTCGATATAGAAATGCTGCGACAGTCAAATGCTCTTTTCGGATACGAAGGCGACAAGTACTATTTTGATATTGATATAAGAAAGCACTTTGGACTCGACAAGTACGACTCGGATATTATTCCTTATTGGAAAACCGAAACCATTGAGGCAATGACAGCCTTCCGGCACAAAGAAAATTTCACTTCGGGGGCAGGGGAGTGTGTTTCATTAGGTGCACTCTATGCTTCTGCAATGTTTGTTGTAGGCAGAATTCCTCTGGAAAAGATTTTCCTAATTGCAACGCCGCTTCATTCACAGAACTTTATAATCGAAAAAGACGGATTAATAACAAATAACCGCCGGATCGTTACAAAGAACATGTGGTTTAATGGAACATCTCTGTCTGAAAAAGCCAGAAGAGCGATTGAGAATGAGAAGGTAACAATTGTATCACATATATCAGGATACATTCATACCCTTTTTAACGATGCCACAATTGACAGGAAGGCGTATGACCATTTTTCTGAGAAACTTAGGGAGTTTCTTGTTACTGATCTTACAGTTCTGATCTTCATTAATTTTCTGCGTTTCAAGTCGAAATACAAAACTCTTTTTCAGTTCAGATGCGAATGTTCAGGAATAGAAAGATTTATTACGCTTGAGAAGATGTTTGAATACGAACACACAAGCAAGTTTAATGTATCGCCAGAATCAAGAGCTTCACTTGTTAAAGAGATTGAGGGTGATGAGTTTCATCTAAGCCCCATACAGGGAAAGATTATGCTTAACGACATAGAGGAAATCCTTGATAAAAAAGCAGGGGAAAGCCTCAAATATATTGAGGATGAATTCATTAAATTAGCAGGTGTAGTGCCAGAAGAAGTAATTAATGAGATGTTCAGGGAAGTAAGGGAGTTTATAATTGTTGAGCCAAGAATTCCGGAGACGGCAAAAAATTTTATAAAATCAGAGCAATTAAGTATTACAATTGAAGATTCCAGAGACGAAATAATAAGAAAAATATCAGATAGTTCAGTAAAATCCGAAACGGCAATGCTTACAATGTACGTCTACAGAAAGATGGACATTATCGACTGGCTGCCATTTGCCAAGGCTGCTTTTGAAAGAAATCCGGTATGTTTTAGTGATCTGACAGACAAAAAAAATGATGAAGTTTTTGCAATTATAGAGGCTATGCCAAATGAATCAATATATGATACTGACAGGCTAGCACTACCCGATGAGGTTTGGAATTTCAGACGGGGCGATGGAATTGAAAAAGCACTATTACTTGCTAACTTTATACATCGAAAGGATAACTCAACCAGGCTATCGCTGCTGATTGAAAATGAAAGTGTTATTCTCTCATTACCGGATAAAACTTTCAGATTTATTTCGACCAAAGGGCTGAAAAAGTCGATATTTGTAGAAGGTAACAAATACAGGATTGAATAGAATTTTCAGGCAAGTAAATGTCAATTGATATTTACTGTTATCTGAAAACAATATCGCGGATTATTTCACTGCCGGCTTTTTCATTCAGCTTATTTCTTAAAGCTTCACGGAGCATCAGCAATTCGCTTCTTACAACTGAAGAATTAAGGTGAACAAAAAGAGTGTGATCTTTAATATAAATTTTGGAGGTTCTTGAGCTGATGGCCTTCCCCACAACCTCTTCCCAGGAGTTGATTATGCCTGTCTCGCTGAGTTTTCCACCCAGATTCATCTCTTTAATATAATCGTTAACTGCTTCAGCCAGTGTAATTGTTTTACTTCGTCTCATCAGTACCTCCTTTCCCGTTGCTGTTCTCCACAACCTCTGAATCAGCAATAGTAAAAAGCTTATAATCTGCATTATGTGAAGTAAGTATCTCCTCCAGTCTGTTCTTATGTGTATCGGTGATAAAGATCTGTCCGAAGCGCTCATTACCCACAAGTCTTATTATCTGCTCTACTCTTTCGGCATCAAACTTATCAAAGATATCATCAAGCAGAAGAATCGGCGAGATTCCTGCTTTTCTTTTTATGTAATCGAATTTAGCCAGTTTAAGGGCAACCAGATATGACTTCTGCTGGCCCTGAGATCCAAGCGCTCTCACCGGAAAACCATCCATTTCCAGTATCAGATCATCTTTATGGATACCTACCGTTGTGTACTCAAGAAAGCGGTCTTTTGAAAGTGATTCTGAGAGTGCATCCGAAAAGGATCCTCCGGAAAGATGTGACCTGTATATTAGTTTTACTTCTTCCTTTCCCGAGGAAATGCGGGAATAATAATCCTGAAAAACAGGAATCAGCTCATCGACAAGCATTTCCCTCTCAGAATGTATGTATATTCCGTATTTGATGAGCTGAGCATCCCATATCGAGAGCAGATCCTGATCAAACCGGCCTGAAATTCTGAAGTCCTTGAGGGCTTTATTCCTCTGCTGCAGCGCTTTACTGTATTTAAGAACCGAGTCAAGATATTCTGAGCTATACTGACTGATTATCTTATTCATGAATTTCCTGCGATCTTCGCTTCCTTCTGTTATCAGAGCACTGTCGGCCGGTGAAATCATAACTACCGGATATCTTCCCACGTGGTCGGAAAGCTTTTGATACTCCTTATTATTACGTTTAAGCAACTTTTGCTTTTGCTTCTGAAATGCACAGTATATCTGATCTTCTTCACCCTGTCTTACAAAAGTTCCCCGGATAATAAAATATTCTTCCCCATGTCTGATACTTATGCTGTCGATACTGTTGAAGAAGCTCTTTGTAAGTGAGAGATAGTGTACAGCATCGAGGATATTGGTCTTTCCTACTCCGTTATTTCCCACAAAACAGTTTATTTTCGGGGAAAACATAAGCTCATTAAGCACATAGTTTTTAAAGTTTGTAAGACCAAGATTTTTCAGAAACATTTTAAGATGTGATTAGAAATTCCGCATAATGGCAAAGTTAAAAAAAGGAATATTATAACCATTGAAAATCTTATTTTGGTTTTTTTCAATTATTTGTTTCAGAATTATTTGAAAAAAATTACTTTTGCGGTGGTAAATTTTGAAGTTAAACAGTAAAGACCATTATGGCGAAGAATAAAAAGGATGAAAATCCACAGACAATTTCAAACGTTGAACAGACTCTGTCGAATACTGAGCATTTTCTGGAGAAGAATTACAAAACACTATTAATAGGATTGGCAGTTGTTATTGTTATTGTCGGACTAGTGTGGCTTGGGAAGCTTTATCTGAACAAGAGAAATGACGAAGCACAGTCGCAGATTTATCAGGCTGAGAAATATCTTGAGATGGATTCGCTTAGTCTTGCTCTTAACGGCGACGGTAACTATCTTGGATTTCTTGATATAGCAAAGGATTATAAACTTACCAATACCGGAAATCTGGCCTGTTACAGCGCCGGAATCTGCTATCTTCATCTTGGCCGGTATCAGGATGCTATTGACTTTCTGAGTAAATATAAGAAAGAGGATAAAGTAATTGGTTCACTGGCAATAGGCGCAACCGGCGATGCTTATGTCGAACTGGGTAATACTGAAAAAGGTATTTCACTCTATCTTGAAGCAGCTGATTTTGGAAAGAATTCTTTTAACACTCCAATTTTCCTTATGAAAGCTGGCGAATTATATGAGTTGAATGGAAAATTTGCTGAGGCGCTGAAAGTTTACGAAAGAATTGAAAATGAGTATCCTGAGAGCACTGAGGGAACTACAGTAGAAAAATATATTGCAAGGGTAAAATTGCTTATCAAGTAGTTTTTACCAGAACAATTGCAATACAATCTGCGCATCGGGCTCGTTTTTAAATGAGAATGATGCGCATTTTATTTAATTAAGTATCAATATGAGCACAGTAAATCTTTCAGAATATGATCCCGATAGTGTACCATCTGCTGATGAGATGCGTTTTGGGATTGTAGTATCAGACTGGAACAGGGAAATAACCCGGGCACTTCTTGAAGGAGCGGTAAAAACACTTAAAAAGCACGGTGCCAAATCTAAAAATATAGTTGTCAGACATGTGCCGGGAAGTTTTGAACTTACACTCGGAGCGCAGTTTCTGGCTGAATATGATGATCTTGACGCTGTTATATGTCTCGGTTGTGTGATACAGGGAGAAACGCCTCATTTCACATTCATTTGTCAGGGTGTTACACAGGGCATAACGCAGCTAAACATGGAATACAATATACCCTTTATATTTGGGGTACTTACTACACTTAATCTTCAGCAGGCTGTCGACAGAGCCGGAGGCAAACATGGTAATAAAGGTGACGAGGCAGCCATTACAGCTATTAAGATGGCAGCACTTCAGAAGGAAATAGAAAAATAATTCTATCTGAGAATTTTCCTGACAAAAGCCACAGTGAAGTAAGACATCATAAACACGCCCATAAATCCTTCTAATCCGGATAGAATTCTGCTCACTCCCATCGGGTAAACATCACCATAACCAATTGTAAAAAAGGTTATTGCAGCATGATAAAAAGACTGTAACAATACATTCAGGTTATCCGGATTTCCAACCGAAGAGACAGTTTTTCCCCAACCGATCAGCTCAATAGCGTAAAAGCTTACTCCAAAGAACATCCAGAAGAATACAACGCTAAGAAGCACCCTGCCGGGTGATGTGGCATAAAGGCCAATCTTATCAAAAAGAAGCCACTGGAATCCATATGGAATGTAACTTGTAACCTTTTTTATTCCACCTTTTTCCTTCTGCTCAGTAAGTATTGAATCGGCTTCATATCTTTTGAACATTATATAAGCTTCATCCTCATCCTCATACTTGCCAGTGCTTCTGAAGTTTTCCTTCAGTATCCGGAATTGATCAGCTTTCTGGCGCAATGTTGTTGTTTCCTGATTTATTATTGAGCTTTTGCACTTATTATGTCTCCAGTCAACATACAACTTACCAATAAGCCTCATTCCTGACAAATCAAGAGTTCTGATCTCGACGGGAAAGTCATAAGGCTCAAGGTCGACAATATCTCGTACGATTGTGTCCGAAACATCAAGCAAATCAGCCTTAGCCAGACGCAGATCGAAATAGTGGTCGAGATGACATGACTTAAGAGATATAGTATGGAACTTGGATTCATAGAAACTAACATCGCCATCACCGAATTCAGTTCTCTCGAAACTTATCTCGGTACCTTCCATTTCAATAAGGTTGAAATTTTTCGGACCTGAACCCATCTCTGCCTTCTTAAACTGAATCTTAGCAGCTTTACATGTGGCTCCTTCAAAATTTACTTCCCCGTTTCCGAAAACACAACGGTTAAAATTTATCCTGCCTGAACCAAAATCGACTGTTCTGAAATCAACACGGCTGTTTCCAAATTCAGTTCGTTCGAACATAATCTCACAATCGACAAAAACAGAATAGTGAAAATCAACCTTCCCTCCTGCTATCCTGGTGACCTTGAAATTAAAACGACCGCTGTTGAAATGAGTATTTATAAACAGAAGCTCCCCGCCATTAAATTCAGTATTGGCAAAGCTGACCTCGCCATTTCCAAACTTAATATCCTGAAAATCCTTTATTCCGTCTTTTACGATAGCATTTTTGAAAAGAAAATCACCTTCCCCAAAAACCGAGCCGGTAAATTCGATGTTCCCATCCCTCCAGAGAGTATTTGAAAATACAACATCTCCTTTCCCAAAAACCGAACCGTTAAAAAGTACTTTACCCTTGGCAAAATGACTTCCATCAAATGAAACTTCACCATCTGAGAAGGCAGAAAATGAAAAATCGGTGCTTACTTTTGCCTCAAAAAATGCATTTCTGGCAGAAAATCCTTTAATCGAAACAAGTTCTTTTTTTTCCAAGCCATTATACCGCCTGTAAGAAGCCAGTGAGAATTCGGAAATATAAAAATTATCGAGATTAAGATCCTTACCATCCTTTATCAGTGCGAAAATATTGTTAACATCTACAGCTCCAAACAACTCTGAAGCAAGCTCCTCACCTCTTTCATTACGGAATGAGACAATTGCAGTACGAGGACATGTTCTTCCATCATCAGCAATGAATTTCACATTCTTAACCTCAATTCTGTAATCTGAATAACCAGTAAGCATATTGTCTGTTTTATTGGAATCTAAATTAATAAAATTATAAATATCAAAACCATCAGGTTCTGACTTATCTCATGCACAATGTCATGTAAGGACACCACGAACATTTACTTCTTGTTTCCCCACTCATTATGAAAGGCTGATCGGGATTGAAAATATCGCTTACTACCGCTTTCAATCCGGACTGGAAAGAATCGCGTACTGAATTATAATCATCAAGAACTATAATGCTCCTGCTTTCCGTTTTTATCCTAAGTTTATCAGAAACATTTCCTCCTGCCAGTTTTCTGACTGAATAGACTGATGGTACAACTTTTGAGCCCGGATTGGATGATAAATACGCCTCGCAGTAGAGCATAGTTTGCAGCCAGCCGTCAAATTCTTTTTTCCGGTCTTCAACAAAAAGATCATCTGTGGAACCAATTGATTCAGAAACAGTACCTGTTTTGTAATCAACAATTCTTGTAATTCCGTTTACAATATCTATCCTGTCGATAGTTCCACCGGTAAGCAATTCGACTTCTTCTCCCTCAATGATTACAGTTAGCTTAAAGCTGTGTGCTGCCTCAAGTTCTTTGATTGTAAATGGAGCAAATGTTTTATCAGCCTGTAAGATACGCGTAACGTAAACCATTAACACATCCCTGATAATCAGCTCATTCCCACTGATTAAAGAGTCGTTGCCCGAATGATATATACTTTTAATAGTATGAGAGATCAATTCCGACAGATATTGCTTATTATTTATTGATGCGCTGAGCAATTCGCCGGTGACAACTTTTCCACAATATTCCTGATAAATACTTTTCATTATTTCATGAAGAATATTACCAAGCATAGCAGGATCAATTTCTTTTGAAAGTGTATCAGGTTCTTTAAGATTATTAATGTACCTGTAGTAGAATTTCATTCTGCAGTTAAGCCAGGTATTTATGGCACTTGGCGATAAATAAGCGATCTTTTTAGTGTTCAGGAAGCGTGATAATAGTTGTTGCTGATGCTCGGGTGTCCTGTTAAGCGTTTCATTAACCAATGCCTGTGACCTGATTTCAAAATTCAGATCCAGATAATCAGGTTTCATATGATTCTCATACTTCATCTGAGTAAGGAATCTGCTTATTTCACCACTTCTGATTCCTTCCGAATTTGAGTTGTATGTAAAAGTTACATTCTCCGCACGCTGAAGAAGCCTGTAAAAATGATAGGCATAAATCGACTCCTGATGATTGATGGATGGCAGGCCGAAAGCCTCCCTGAGGGTAAAAGGAATATATGATGACCCGGCTGAAACGGCAGGAAGAACACCCTCATTTACTGACAGAATTATAAGGTTTTTGAAATCGAGAACCCTTGTTTCGAGGATTCCCATTATCTGAACGCCTGTTAGAGGTTCTCCTGAAAAAGGAACCGACTGGCTTCTCAGCATTTTGTCAAGTATCCTGAGGTAAGTCTCATTTGTAAATATCACATCCGGATTGTTTACAATTTTCCCGAGTCTGTTCAGCGATAGCACAATCCTGTATATGTATTCATTTTTAATGTTCTCTGCTACATTTCCTGAGTCGGAACCTTCTATAACATTCTTTCTGTCAAGGGCTATCAGAGAAAGGAACTCTTTAAAATATTCAGAAAGCAAGGCGGGTGTTGCCGGTTTTATGAAAACAGATGGAAGAATATCTTTTCCGGAAAGTCTTTCAACAGGCACCCACAGAAGATTTTCAGCAGTGATTTCTGCTACCAGTGCTTTATCTGATTCATCCATCAATGATGAAATTACAGGATGCTTCAGAATACTTATCACCTCTCCGCTCGCAAAACATACTGAACTTCCTATTATCCGTGAAGTTCGCTGCATTTCCATAAGATGCTTCAGCACAGAGTAAACCATAGTTTGTTTCAGAGGCATACCCATTGTGAGGTTGATATCTCCAATCTCCTCAGGAAGGCTTGTAAGAACAGGAAGCAGCAGGTTTTCATCAGCGAGAACAACGGCAGTATGATGTGCATTTTCTGCATTAATACCAGGGATCTCCTTCAGCAACCCTGAGATAAGCTTAACCTGGGCCACATCTGAAGAAGCGTCAATTACCCTTCTTATAACCGGAACAGTTTGCTTTGAAACCAATGTATCGAAACTCCAGTCGGCAGGCATATCATTCCCAAACAATTTCAGATTGTCTCTTAAAAAAAAGCCTGCCGAATTAAGTCGGGCTTCACCGATATAAGACTTGTCGTAATCCCAGTAAAACCTTGCTGATCCTGACTTCTTCAAACGAAGCATTATTGCCTTTTCACACTCATTAAGTGCATTGAAACCAATAAAATGAACAAGATCCCAGCGGTTCACCTTTACAAGCTCCTCAGAAGGCTTTTCAATCAGATCCCTGAATATCATGCCTTCATAAGCAAGATTCTGAGACCGCAGGGAATTTCTGAATCCAACATAAAGTTCGTTCAACAAACTCCAGATTGAAAGAAAACCCTCCTTTTCAGCAGTTAGTTTATCAGGATTGAAATTCAGCCAGAATCGCTTTACAACTGCTGTATGTTCTTCATTAAGTCCACCAAAAAGCTGGTCTATCTTTTTTATATCCCTGACATTACTGAATAATAATGAGGCATTTACAAGATATTTATCGACATCATCAAAATCATTCAGGAGCATATCACCCCAGAAGTAAAAATCATCAAATGACTCTGGCAGTACTTTTAGTTTTCTGTATTCCTTGTAGAGTTCGAACAGAAGAGTTTCATTACCTGCAAGTTGTAAATCAGAATTAGCTGTAAATAACTCATTTATTGTAAGAACAGATGGTGACCAGACAGGCTTTTCTATTCTGGCAGCCAGATATTTAATAAAGTAGAGGCCTGCACGTCTGCTTGGAAATACAAGGCAATGGCGGTTAAGAGTGTTTCCAAACTCCTTATGAAGTGAGCCTGCTATCTTTTCAAGAAAAAATTCCATAATTTCTATGTCTGACTAAGGAGTCTGAACTATCAAATTGTCAATAATTATCTGCTGAAGGTCAAATTTAATTAAAAGGGTGCACCCCGGTGCAAACAGGATAAATAAATTTATCATACTTTTATTACTACTTAAGAAGATAAAAAGTTGATTTAAATCAAATAACAATTGAAAATGAAGAAGTTATATTTAGGCCTGATGATGACTACTGTTATATTATTAACAGGTTCGTGTAAAACGAAGGCGACTTTCAATCAAGAAGATGAAAATATCTTCTCCGTGGCAAGAGCAAATGGAACGGTTGCCAATGAAGGATTTAAGCGCAGCCTGAGATTTGTTAATGGCTGGCTTACTCTTGCTGACTCAGCATCAGGACTGATTCCGCGAAACATTAATGATAAAGCAAGCAAGGATATCTGGAACGCAAAAGATTGTGCAGCAGATAATTATCCATTTATGGTGCTTACAAGCGCACTTCTTGACAGGAACCTTTTCGAAGGAAAGATGTTACAGATGTTGAACACAGAGATCAGACTAACATCAAGATTAGGCTCATTGCCGGATACTTATTCCTTTTCAAAGAGAGCATTTCTGAATAAGGACACTGTTATTTCTGACATAATATTCGGCTCTGCAGAATACGTTAAAGACGGACTGATCCCCTTAACAGAATGGCTTGGCCCCAGTTTGTGGTCAGAAAGGATGATATCAATTGTTGATGATGCATGGAAATATGCCCCTGTTGTTACTCCATTCGGAAATATTATATCAGACGATCCTGAAGTAAACGGTGATATGCTGCAGACTCTCTCGAGAGTTTACTGGATTACAGGTGACAGAAAATATCTTGAACTGGCCTGCCGTCTGGGAGATTATTACCTGCTTGGCAATATGCATCCAACCCGTAATTTCAAGGTATTGCGACTCAGGGATCATGGATGCGAAATAGTATCAGGGTTATGCGAACTCTATGCTACAGTTTCATATGCTGATAAGAACAGGAAAGAATCATATAAAGCTCCGTTATATGAAATGCTTGACAGGATTCTTGAAACGGGCAGGAACGCAGACGGACTCTTCTACAACTCAATAGATCCTGTCAAAGGAATCCCTGTTAATGAAGGAATTGCAGATAATTTCGGTTATACTTTAAATGGTTTTTATACAGTCTATCTTATCGACGGAATAGAAAAATACAGAGAGCC
>JBBQZN010000008.1:0-70757 GCA_038207725.1 Bacteroidales bacterium
CCTTAACGATCGGCTTCCCCCTGACATCACAGTGGTAAATGTTGAAGAGGCTCATCCAAAGTTTCATGCACGGTACGATGCAAATGCCCGCAGTTATATTTATCAGATAAGCAGAAGGCGCACAGCCTTTGGCAAAAAATATGTCTGGTGGATAAAAGATAATCTCGATCTGAACCTTATGAATGAGGCTGCTGCCAATTTCCCCGGACTGAAAGATTACAGATATTTTACTGATGAGTCGGCTGAACAATCATCTACCAAAGTTGAGATTCTGCATGCAAAAGTACTTGACTACGGCGATATGCTGGTGTTTCACGTTGTAGGTTCTCATTTTCTTTGGAAACAGGTGCGACGTATGACAGGTGTGCTTGTTGAAGCAGGAAGAGGTAAGCTAAGTTCTGCCGATGTGGCATCATTTTTCAAACTCAAGACAGACATCCCGGCAAAACTCACAGCACCACCCAGTGGACTCTTTCTCGAGAAGGTGTACTACAAAAATGAGGAGATAAGCTATACGGCTAAGCCGCTGTTCACCCTTTAGGGTTTCGCTCCACCGGAGCTTGAATTTTATATTGTGTGTCTTTTCTACAAATAGTTCGCGACTCAGTCGCTTAATCTTGAATTGCAGAGCAGCAAAGTATTTGTAGCAGTTTAAATATTAACGGACAACAATTAAAGAAACCTTTATCATTATCTTTCTAACATATTAATAGCTAGTATTTTATCGTCGAATACATAAATTATTACTGGGTTATTAATTTAAAAATGTTAAAATATCTTAACAGTTTTTTAGTATTTTGAAGAACTTTTATTTACATTTGAGATAGTGTTTGCATCGTAATGCCACAGGTTTTAAATTTTATTATAAAATAATCCTTTTGTAAACTAACCAAATTTGCCGATGAAGAATACTACCTGACTTAATCCAATCTAAAAAAAACAGGAGTTATTTTACTCCTGAGTCTTGTTTTCCGAATCAAACCAATCGGAAGACTTATTATTTTTTTATTTTTTAAACCTTCTAACCTCAAAAGTATGACTAAAAAACACGCGCTGGTTGTTTCATTTCTGGCAACCCTGAACCATTTTAGGGGGGCCGTGAAACTTATGACTATGCTATTTCTGATTGGAACCATCCTTGTATCAGCTGCGCCAACCGCATTTGCTGCCGGGAATGATTCCGCAAGTGATCTGCAGCAAAAGAGAATTTCCGGAAAAATAACTGATTCCGAAGGTAACGCTCTGGCAGGTGTAAACATTCTGGAAAAAGGTACCATTAATGGTGCTATTTCTGATGCAAATGGTAACTATACACTTAATGTTACCGGAGCAAATCCAACTCTTACTTTTTCCTTTATCGGTTATTCAACACAGGACGTACTTGTTGGAACTCAGACATCAGTTGATCTGGTGCTTAAAGGAGCATTATCAGCTTTGGATGAGATTGTTGTTGTTGGTTACTCAACACAGCAGAGAAAATCTCTCACAGGTGCAGTTTCTACAGTAAGTGCTGCTTCACTGGCCGAGAGTTCATCAACAAGTGCTATTCAGCGTCTTCAGGGTAAGGCTGCGGGGGTTACAATCCTCAACAACCACACTCCCGGTGAAGATGCCACAATCCGTATCCGTGGTATGAGTACAATCAACGATGCAAACCCTCTTTGGGTTGTCGATGGTGTACCTGGTGCAACAGCTTCTCCTAACGATATTGAAAGTATTTCTATCCTTAAAGATGCCGCTTCTACATCAATTTATGGTGCAAGAGCTGCAAACGGTGTTGTTCTTGTTACAACAAAATCTG
Organism: Bacteroidales bacterium; assembly: GCA_038207725.1. Classification (GTDB taxonomy): domain Bacteria; phylum Bacteroidota; class Bacteroidia; order Bacteroidales; family VadinHA17; genus LD21. The sequence goes on from JBBQZN010000008.1 coordinate 1,802, forward strand.
GTAAGAGAAACCAGAAACTTCAGATGGATGTTAATATCAGACAGGGTATTACTAAAAACTCAAATAGTTATGACCTGTTAAACACACAGGAATATGGTGAAATGCTATGGCTTGAGGCTGTAAATGCAGGAAAAGCTATTGGTGTACCTGTGGGTACTCCAAACAGATTTACACATTCCCAGTATGGTGCTGGTACAACTCCGGTTATTCCTGATTATATTGCTCCTGCCATGACAATGGAAGGTTCTGCTACTGTTGATCCTTTATTATATGACTATAAGATGGCTGCTGAAGACGGTGACGACACGTACCTAATCATGAAAGCAAATAAAGCTGGTACCGACTGGATGAAAGAAGCAGAACAGAATGGTGTCTTCAAGGAATATACAGTTGATGTTACAGGTGGTACTGCCACTACAAACTATGCATTCCTTCTTGGTTACACAAGAGAAGATGGTGTTTTCAAACACACCGGATTTGACCGTTATAACTTCCGCTCAAATGTTACTACTTCTCCTGCCAAATGGATTGAAATAGGCGAGAAAATTGGTATCACATATACCGATGACTATGGTTATCAGTCAGATAACGGCGAAGGTTCAATAGTATCCTGGACCTACCGTATTCCTCCTATAGTTCCTGTTTATGATATTATGGGAAATTATGCCGGTACAAGAACTGATGGTTTAGGAAACGCTCAAAACCCAATCTTCCTTCTTGATAAAAACCAGTGGGATTCCAATAAAAGGATGACTATCAGCGGTAATGCTTTCGTGAAATTCAATATTTTGAAAGGTTTATCAGCACAGTCACTTATCGGTATCAACCATTATGGCCAGTATGGCAAGAATATCAACTTTGTTGAGGTTGCGGCCAAAGAAAGAGGAAGCTATGATTACCTTAGCGAAGAAGCACGTTACAGTCTGCAGTACACATGGACCAATACAATTGATTACTCAAAGACATTTGGCAATCATAATGTTAAGGTGATTCTTGGAACAGAGGCTGTTGATAACACATACAACACATTCGCAGCTGAAAGAAGTGAATATGCTTTCAAAGATATTAACTACATGACTCAGAACACCGGTTTCCGTGGAATTGGTAACTCAGGCAGCTTAAGTTCCTGGAGTTTATTCTCAATATTCGGACGTGCTAATTACACTTTCTCTGATAAATACATGGTGGAAGCTGTAGTAAGACGCGATGGTTCATCACGTTTTGGTACTGAGAAATATGGTGTATTCCCGGCAGCTTCTCTCGGATGGAGAATTAGCCAGGAAGATTTCATGAGTTCTACTTCAAGCTGGCTTAATGAATTAAAAATTCGTGCAGGTTATGGAGTTGTTGGTAACGACCGTATGGGTAACTATAACAGTTATACACAGTTTGCTCCAAGTTTCAACGATTCATTTTATCCAATGGCCGGCGGCAACGGAGATACCGGAGTCACAGGTTTCTATCAGTCAACTTTTGGTAATAATACCGTTAAATGGGAAACTACATCAACAACCAACTTTGGTATTGATGCTACTCTCCTTAAGAACGTAACCCTTATGGTTGATATCTGGTCACGTACTACCAACGATATGTTATATCCAAAGCAGCTTCCATTGGTTTATGGAACAGCTTCTACTCCATCTATCAACATCGGGGAGATGAATAATAAAGGATTTGACATAGAACTGGGATATGCTAACAACGCAATGAACGGCGATCTTACATATTATGCAAACCTCGTTTTCTCGCATTACAAAAATGAACTCACCAAACTTACCGACAATGCCGGTGACTATTATCAGGGTGGTGGTTATCGTGAGCAGTATTATACAAGAACAGAGACCGGCAGAGCATTTCCTGAGTACTATGGATATGTTAGCGAGGGTATTTTTAATACAGATGATGAAATTCTTGCATGGCCTACAAACGCAAATAATAAACTGGGATATTTCAAATACAAAGATGTAAACCTTGATGGTGTTATCAATGCAAGCGACCGTACTTATATCGGATCACCTCATCCTGATTTCACAGCAGGTTTGAGTTTTGGTGCTACTTATAAAGGTTTCAGTGTTCAGGCTCAGTTGTTTACAAGTGTCGGGAACGACGTTATCAACTATGTAAGCCGTTTCATTGATTATATCCAGTTTGAATCAGGAAAAAGTCATGAAAGACTTTACCAGTCATGGGGAAGCCCATATCTGAACGGCGACAACACAAAAGCTACTCTTCCTATTTCACTTGCTAACGACACACCGCACCAGGCAGCTTCCTCAGCATTTATTGAAGACGGTTCTTATCTCCGTATGAAAAACCTGAGAATTGGTTATGACCTCAATACTCTTCTTAAAGACAGAGTAAGATCTCTTAACATTTACTTCCAGGCTTCTAACGTGTTTACTTTAACCAAGTATACAGGTCTTGATCCTGAAATCGGAACCGGTGGTATCAACATGGGTATTGACTCAGGCGCATGGCCAACTCCAAAGCAGTTCATGTTCGGAATTACTTTCGGAATCTAGTTTAAGTTATTTATAAATTATTAAAATAAAAAGATATGAAGAGAATTATCAATTTATTACTTACTGCCGTATTCTTCGGTAGTATGTTGATGATAAATTCCTGCAGCGAAGATTTCCTGACAAAAGAACCCCCAGGGGTTGGTTCGGCATCTCAGTTGCTGACAGATACAGGTGTTGAGACACTTCTCACAGGAACATACAGCGCAATGCAGGGAGCAGGAATGTTCGGCGGAGCACTTGTATCAGACTGGACATACGGAAGTGGTGCTTCAGATGATGCTTATAAAGGCACTTCATCAGGTGACCAGATCAACTTTAACATGGTTGAGAGATATGAGGCTCTTCCAACTAACGCTTATATGCGTGAAAGATGGAGAGACTGCTATAATGGAGTTGCCCGTGCTAATAAAACTCTTGAATTTCTATGGAATACCCCAACAATTCCCGCAGCAAGGGCATCACAGATTGAGGGCGAAGCTAAATTCCTCAGAGCATGGTTTCATTTCCAGGCTAACAAGGTGTTCGAAAAGATCCCTTATATCAAAACAGAAAAGGAAATGGGAGTAGCTCCTGAAACAGTTCCTAACACTGATGCCGGCTGGGCTGGTATCGAAGCTGACCTTGAGTATGCAATTAATAATCTGCCAACAACAAAGATCAATGGCGAAAAGGGACGTATTACAAAATATGCTGCCGAGGCAATTAAAGCTCAGGCTTATTTATATCAGAACAAGCATGTTTTGGCTAAACCGCTGCTTAATGATATTCTTGCCAATACTGCATTTGTTCTTGTTGATTACAGCTGGAACTTTGACATGACTCATGAGAATAACACTGAGTCAATCTTTGAATATCAGGCTTCTACAACAGCAACAAGTCACTCTTCAGTACTGATGTCAGGTGCAATAAAGCATCAGGCTGGTCCTGCAAGTTGCGGCGGTTGGGGTTTTTATCAGCCTTCTGAAACCCTTTTCGAAGCATTCCAGGTTAATGCCAGCGGCTTGCCGGTTCTTGATATCGCTGCCCGCGCACCTCTTGCTAATGACATGGGTGTAACAAACGCAGCTAATTTTACTCCTACAACTGCTCTTCTTGATGTGCGCGTTGACTGGACAATTGCCCGTCGCGGTGTTGATTACCATGGCTGGGGAATACACCCGGGAGTTGCGTGGATCCGCGAGCAGCCTAACGGCGGCCCGTATATGACCAAAAAATATATGCATCAAAAATCAGAAGCAGGTTTAAATACAAACGGTTCAGGTTTTAACAATGGTGTAAATGCCAGAATGGTTCGTTTGGCTCATATTATCCTCTGGAGAGCTGAGGTTGCTGTTGAAGAGAACGACTTTGAAGGTGCCCGTCTTCTTGTAAACCAGATCCGTAACCGTGCTAAAACCAGTACTCCTGTTATGGGAAAATGCACTTCTACTTCTAACCTCGGAACCAGCCCTGTTGTTAACTGGAACCTGCCTGCAGCTAATTATATGGTAGAGCCTTACCCGGTTGGAGCAGCTGCTTTCGCTACAAAGGATGAAGCCAGAAAAGCTGTCAGGATGGAGATCCAGCTTGAATTTGCAACAGAAGGACACCGTTTCTTTGACCTGAGGCGTTGGGGAATTTCTAACACAGTTCTTAACGATTACATCACCCGTGATGGACTCTTCAGATCATTCATGAATGGTGCTGTTTATGTTCCTACCCAGGACGACTACTGGCCACTTCCACAGGACCAGGTTGACCTTCAGGCGGGCGTTCTTACTCAGGATCCTGCTTATTTGTAATAATCATCATCAAATACTTAAAGGAGGCCGCATGCGGCCTCCTTTTTTTGTTCAGCTATTTGAACTGAAAATAGTACCAGAAAGTAGATCCAAACCTCTTCTGCATTGTCTCTTTGCTTAATGCTGAATTCTGGCGCAGCGACTTGTATGCAGTTGTGTATTGTTCAAAACGTGCAAGTGTCTCAGAACTAATGCTAAGACCACCAAGGTCAGGCATTTTCTTTGTACTGCTGTAATGAATTAACAGTGCTTCCTCAATATGCCTGGGGATTCTTGTATACTTCATCTCTTTGAGCTTTCCGGTATTATTTATTATTGCTTCTACATTTTTTGTGAGCAGTAGCCAGGCAGTGATGTATTCAAATGCCTTCCTGTTTCCGGGATTTGCTTCTAGCAGGAGGGGGAGATTATTATGTGGCTCTTCGAGATAAATAAAAAAGTCGTTCTGTGGAAGAATCATGGCTCTTTTCCCGAACTCAGGATTGGAAGCTACAGCTAAGGAATCATCAAGAAATTTTTCATATTCGTTAGCCCGGCTTCTGTAGAATATGCTTCCTTTCAGGATGTTAATGTACTTCTCCGCCATTCTGTAATGCCCGTTTATCAGGTTAGTCTTTATAAGCATCTTTAAATTCTGGGGTCGGTATCCATAAACAACCATCTCTTCATAAGCCCACCTGTGAGCCTCGTTTATTAGTCCTGTTGAATAATGAAAATATGAACCCCAGGGCAGGTGATCATCACTCCATGGTAAAATCAGTGAGCCTGCTCCAAAATCCTGCCTTCCGTAAAACAATCTGTCGCAGAGCTGATCAGTTTCAGAAAGTGCAATATTATAGAAGTACTCGCCAATCATATTTTCAGACGGATACTTTTCCTGGTATTCAATTGCCTTATCCCATTGTTCATTGAAAACAAGCTCTTCAAGACTTATTACTCTATCAGTCTGAGTATTGTAAGTTCTGATGATAAAAATAAGAGTAAATGAAATAGCTATTAATCCGGATATAATACTAGTGTATTTTTTCCCTGAAACACCTTTCTTAAACCTGTTGATGATTACACCGGCAGGAAGAAACAATACTACGTAGGTGGTGAGTATGTAAAACAGAATTTTCTGTTTTTGATCGTTAACAGGTGGCAGCGGATAAAATATCAACTGACTGTCGGGTACATAGAACATAAGTTCTTTAAAAACAAAGAAAGTAACCAGTCCTGTTATTAATAGAACAGAGAGATATAAAATCCTGAACCAACCCCTGTCAAACAGCAGAATATAAAGGCCGTATATAGCCAGATATATCATACTATATGCTCCGGTGAGATAATAAAAGAGCGGAAAAAGTAGAATAGCTATAATCCTGCTTTGTGTTTTTCTAGCTTTTAGGCTAAGAAGAAACCAGCCCAGAATCATCAAAAAACCAAGATTATACTCCATCATATGATAGTAGTGACTCTGCATCATTACCATAAGACATGATGGGATTATCAGCAAAATCAGGGGGAATTTAATTTCTGCAAATAGCCTTTTGGTAATGCGAAAAAGAAATATTCCGGGAAGGGTCAGTATCCCTGCAAGAATAAATGAACCCAATATTTTGACAGAATAGAACTGTGTGAGAAATTTTCCTGCAAGAACTAATAACCCGCCTGGTTTTATAAGGTGTTCCTGCAGAAATTCGACTGAGAAAATGAATAGAAATTGTTGTTCCTGAAAGAAGAGGACGTAAGCGCTGAAGAAGTAAAAATAGATGAATGTCAGAATAAAAAACAGAAGAAACATAAAGTTTTCCTCTGATATTCTGCTGATTAATGATTTTCCATTCATGCCGCTCGTGTTTTTTTCAATATTCATTCATGAATGGATTTTTCTCCCGGATTCCTTCTGACATCTTTCTTCCTGGCCATCCATTCCGGTAAAGAATCAGATGCTTCGCCCGGTAAGGCTTTGATAGCCTCCATACCAGACACTGCTTCAAAGTCGCGTGGATTAAAACTTATCCTGCCGTTAATAAACTCGGGTATATTAAACGATTCTATCATCCGCATGTAATATGCAGGATCGCTCTGAGGAAGGATGAATGGTTTTCCGGTATGTTCCCATGATTCAAAATAGGCAAACTGAGGTCGGGTCGATCTGCCGTCAGTTCTTTTACTGCTGAATACCAGCCATTTACCGTTCGATGACCATGAGTGGTAACTGTCTGTCTCATCACTGTTTAGATCCATTTTTCTGCTCTTCCCGTTCTTAAGATCAAGGATATACAAGTCTGCCTCCTTATGCCAGATAGGAAAGGTTCCATAATCGTGAAGTGTAAATACAAGATATCTGCCATCAGGCGAAATTCTCGGGAACGAGGTGCTTTTTCCCATTTCAGATGCATTGTATATTATCTCAGTTTCACCAAATGATCTGGATTCTGCATCAAAGGGAATTCTTACCAGGTTATACTTAGTCGCTTTAATATCTTCAAGACTCAGGTTGCCTTCAGCTTTTCCCTGCAATGCCTGACAGAAATAGAGATACTTACCATCCGGTGACCATGAGGGAAATGTCTGAAGATATTTGGTGCTGTCATGGGTAGCAATATTCACTGTTTCATTCTTCTCTGTGTCATATAAAATAAGGGAGGATACAAGGTCAAAAACTTCAATACTTTTTGATGAATGAGCATAAAAACTCTGTCTTACCTGGTTTGAGGAGTAAGCTATATATCTGCCTCCGGGATGCCATGATGGATAAGTAGCTCCGCCAGGCATGCTCCCAATCTTAAGGTCTCTCTTGGTAATTTTGCCATTGTCAGCAAAGTAGGTTCCACCTTTTGAACCACGGATATGTACCATGAATTTATCCTTATTGTTCTGGTTAAAGGAGTGGCAATTGACACAATTCATTTCAAGCATCTGATTTTCAATAAGCGATTCTTCACTGAAACTTTCGAGCGATCGCTGTACAATTCTGATTTTGGACCAGGAATAGAAACCAGGATGTATAAGCCTGTAAACCAGATAAGGATCTATTGGCTCCCTGGCCACCGTCATATGGAATTTTTTATACTCCTTTGGATTATCCGTCCTGCTCTTTAATGAGTACACTTTAAATTCTATACTGTCGCCGATGCTCTCCTGAACGAGTTTCTTCCACGATTTTTCAGGAAACCTTATAATTCCGTCTGATGATTTTATATTAATCTGGTAACCTGTTGGTAGTGAGGCTGCTGTAACCTGAAAAAATGTTCCCTCCTCATGTACTGAGAAATTCATTGGAGCAATATTTGGAGGGATTGTAATGTTACTATAGTCAGGTTCTATAACAGGTAATCGGTCAGTGAGTTGAGCATTATCCTTTATGTCAGACATGCAGCCCGGGAAGAACAGCCCTAAGGTAATAACAAGCAAAAATCCAACAGCTTTTCTTAATTCCATTCCGGAATGTAAATTTATAATTATCAATACTTTATTCTGAGATCGACCTTAGTGTCATATAAAAAATAGCAGGCTTCTTCGCAAAGATTCTCTTCGTATTTCACCCGTGGAGTCGCCGAATCGATTGTAACGTAAGTGCCTTTAAGAGTGTTGTAGGTTGCGCTTACAGTGTATAACTTGTTTATCGTAACAGGTATTTCGGTTATTGTACCAAGTGGATAAGATGTGACGTACAGAACACTGTCTTCAATATTCCCTTCCCATACGTTAAGCATTACACTTGTTCTTGATACATTCACGCTTATTTTGACTTCAAGCTTTGCACTTACCGGTTCATTCGGTTTGCAATCGCTACAATTATTAATGAGATTGCTATCCTCACATGAAAAAATGATTACAAGTGCAGCCAGAATTATGAGTTTTACTGTTTTTGTCATTGCCCTAAAACCATTTTAAGTTTTTTCCGTGAAACCTTACATTGTCAAAGAAAGTAGTCCATGAAAAACCGACCCTTAACCAGACCGGACCAACCTTATAATAGTCTGATTTGATATATTCAGCACTGAGGCTTAATGATAACCTGTTCCAGTTCTGTTTAAAACCCACTGAAGGAAACAGAATGTACCTCCCTGCAGGCAGCATGGCTGTCCCTTTCATCTGGTTGACAAATGAATAAGCTGTTGACAAGGATACTGAAATTGCAGAACTATAATTAAGTTTTTTCTCAGTAAGACTGAAATCTTTAAAGATGCCACCATATATCATCGAACTTTTTTCCCAGTACTGGTAAAAAAGATTTTCATTTTGTTTCACGCTCACTCTTGTTTCAATAAATTTAGTGTCGAATCCCAGATTGAAACCGGCATTTAAGTAGGGTTCCTTAAATGACAGATTAACACCGGTATAAATATCATTCAGAACCAATCTGCCTGAAACACCTGCTGAATACTGATCAATACCCAGCTTTACTTTTCCGGGAACATTGTTTTTCTTAAGCAAGGGGAGTATATCTTTTCTTCTGTATTTTGATGCAACTGTATAGGAATCAAGACTTCTATCGCCAGTTATAGCCCATCTCACACTCTTTTTAAGCAGATATGAAGTAGTCTCAACACTGCCATTCATTATTGCCAGAGTTAAAGCATTATGGCCGGCATCATTTACAGAATATATGTCTGCACCCTTATTTAAGAGCAGATCCATAATAAGAGTGTCGCCGTTCAGAGCAGCCATCATAAAAGGAGTAAAGCCTTCATTGTCGCGGATCTCAATATCTGCTCCATTTTGTATAAGCAGGTCTGCTATATCTGCATTTCCAGCCCACACTGCTGCGAAAAGAGGTGTACTTCCTTCAATTGTCTTACTGTTTATGTCTGCATTATAGTAAAGCAGCAGATCTGTCTCCAGAAGATACCCATAGATTGAAGAATAGTGAAGTGCCGTGGCATCAAACTGATCAGAATACTTAACATCGGCTCCCATGCGCAGAAGTAATTCTGTTATCTCTTCAGAGTCGTTTTTTGCTGCTACCAGGAGTGGGGTTTCTCCTGCAGGATTCGTCCGGTTTATGTCAGCCTTATAATAGAGCAGCATTTTTACAGACTCAAGCTGCTTGTTGTTGACAGCAAAAAAAATTGCACTGGCTCCATTTTGGTCTGTTGCATTTACCTTAGCGCCTCTCTTTATAAGTTTCGGTATTTCAGCAAGATAGCCATTGCCTGCCGCTATCATAAGATTGTAATCTATGGCATCCCGGTAATATGCAGGCAAGTACTGGCTGGTATCATAATATTCACCCTGAATCTCCGGAATCTGCGACTCTGCATGTTCCGTAATAAAGAATGAAACAATTATGAAAAGTATCCCTGAAAATTGTAGCCTCATTGACAACATAGCACAAAGTTAATTTTTTGATTCTTTTTTTAAACCTTTTTTATTCATAAATCTTTGTGAACCTTTATGAACACCTTAGTGTGCCTTTGTGGTTATTTTTTTTACCACGAAGGGTCACTAAGTGCAACACAAAGTAACTCAAAGGAATATAGTATCTTAGCTAAGTTCATTAATAATTCAAATTAAAATATTTCTTACTAAAACAGAACTATTTATTCTTTTCTCCGTTATCTTTTTTTAAGTTACTTGCACTACCAAAATAGAATAGTGATTATTTTTGTTTTTTTAAATTGAGGAACGATTGTCAAAAAATAGAAAAATACTGCTAATTACGCTTATCTTATCCATCGTGAGTTTCAATCAGGGGGCAAGGGAGGGTGATATACTACCGACTGAAAAACTTATCCCCGGAAATGTAAGACTGACAAATGCCGAATCAAGTGGACCCCAGTTTGCCGGGGTAGAAAAAACAGTCAATTCATTTATGCGTAAGTGGTCAATTGCCGGAGCTTCTGTGGCGCTGGCTAAGGATGGAAGGCTGATTTTTGCCAGGGGGTTCGGATATGCTGATACTGCTTCCAAACGAAAAACTCAGCCATATAACAGTTTTCGTATTGCGAGTATTTCAAAGCTTATTACTGCTATTGGCATTATGAAATTAAATGAGGAAGGTAAACTTGCACTTGATGGCCGTGTTTTCGGTCCCGATGGCATTCTTGATGATCCATATTTCAGCGAACCTAAGGATAAAAGGGTTTATGGCATTACAGTTGCGCATTTACTAAGTCATGAGGCTGGTTGGTCACAACGATTTGGCGATCAGATGTTTATGCCCATAACTATTGCTGACAGGATGGGAATAAAACCACCTGTGAGTACAAAAGCGATTGTCAGATATGCCCTTGATAAGAGGCTTCAGTATACACCCGGATCAGGACGGGCATATTCAAATCTTGGTTACAGCATTCTGGGATTGATAATAGAAAAGGCTTCAGGCATGGCCTATGAGGATTATTGTAAGCAGTTTGTTCTGGAGCCACTGGGGATCTATGACATGACAATTGCAGGAAACCTGCCCTCCGAAAGAACACCTTGTGAGGTTACATACTACGAACCCTCTGATGTTGTGCTTAAACCGTCAATTTATGGAACAGGTGAGATGGTTGCACCAAGCTATGGGGGAAATGATATAAAGTCATTGGGAGGAGCGGGCGCCTGGCTCGCAACTGCACCCGATCTCATGAGGTTGCTGCTGGCCGTCGACGGCTTTGGCTCACGTCCTGATCTTCTCAACAGCCAGAGTATCCGCTTTATGACCGACAACGATAATGGCTTTGCACCGGTAGGGTGGAAGACAACTGTTTTCAACGGAACATGGTGGAGAACCGGTTCTTTTCCGGGTAGCGCAGGTATGATGAAAAGGCAAGCAGATGGTTTTTCATGGGTTGTACTTTTTAATTCAAGTGCCTGGAACGGTCCTGAAATATACTCCTACATGAACAATATGATGTTAAGAGTGATTTTCCAGATCAAGCCACTGCCCGATTACGATCTTTTCTCTTACTCACTTCCTGTTCCCCTTAAAAACTCTCTTTCCGAATAAATGCTTATTTGAATATGTGCTTCACTGTAAATGTAAATCTGATCAAGGAGGAGCTCGAAAATCGATACGTAGCAACACTTATCGACCCCGATAAATACAGACCCAGTTATTATTACCATGCATTTGCCTTTCCTGATCTGCCAGCAATCTGTTCAGATTCACCTGAAAAAATAAGACTGCTTAAATGGGGACTCATACCTTCGTGGGTAAAAAGTTCTGATGCTGCTGATGAGATGCGGTTAAAAACATTCAACGCCCGTTCCGACAGTGTCGATAATAAGCCCTCTTTTTCATCTTCGTTTAAAACCAAAAGATGTATATTACCGGTAGCAGGATTTTTTGAGTGGCAGCACCGGGGAAAGGAGAATATTCCCTGGTATATAAATCATTCTGAAAATGAGATAATATCCCTTGCCGGACTGTATGATGAGTGGGTAGATAATACAACAGGACTCACGATACCTACATTCTCAATAGTAACATCAGACGCTAATATTCTGATGTCAGAAATTCACAATTCTGCCCGCAGGCTGAGCGAAGCCGAAGCACACTCATCGCTTTTATCTACGGTACTTTTTGCGCCGGTGCCAACCACAGGTTTTTATAATAATTCTGGTCCGGCGCTCCTTGTGTGTGGTATCCGTTTTCTACAAATAGTTCGCCACTCTGTGGCTTAAAAGCCTCTGATCTAAGTCCACCAATTTATGCGCTCTACGCTCTCCTCTCTCCGCTCATCGCTTCATCCTTGCACCCTGCCGCGTCCTGCACCCTGTGCCCTGCGCCCTTCGCCCTGTGCCCTGTGCCAATTACTGCGCCACAAAATGATAAGAGAGAGTCCCTGTCTGGATTTTCGGTGCACTGTAGTCGGGATTGAACCTTGAGATTAAAGCCGAATTTACCGCTGTTTCTACCAGGCACGGGTCGGAAGTTGTACTCTCAGAGCTAATTACAGATGCTTTTTCAACATCGCCATTTTGATTCACCTCAATCATAAGCACAACTTTTCCTGCACCCTGACATTTATATATAGGTATTGGAAGATACAAGTGGTTTCTCTCTTTCAGGTCGTAATAAATCCTTGTTGGTCCCTGGTAATTGGCTGCCATCTTCAGTGATTCTTTTATTTCTTCCTTTTTGGCCCCCGTAGTGTCACTTTTCAGGGCCAGTTTTTCATCGTTGTTTTTATTCAATTTGTTTTTCTGCTGATCAATATAATTGTCGCTGCCGAGTTTGCCACTGTTGATAAGTTCCTCCTTCACCATATCCTGGTATTTTGCAGGATCTATCTTTTCCTCACTCTTGTTAGCAAGGTTTCTGGCTATATTCAGCATCTCTTTATCATCCCTGAAGATCTTCTCGATTGTTGTTGGCGTCTTTTCATTTGCTTGCTTAACCTCAGGTGGTTCTTCTTCCGGAAAGATCTCAACCATCATAGGCTCGGTATATTCCGATTCAAGCGATCCGATCTGATACATCATAAATAAAATTGCAGCAATAAGATGAATTATTACAGTACCAAGTATCCCCGCCAGTTTTCCCTCATATTTTTTCATACAGTGCGAAATTATAAATTATTACTTTTACAATGGTATTTTAGTTTGAATTATTCATTAACTTAGTTAAAGTGCTATACTCCTTTTAAACACAAAGGCGCACTAAGGCAGTCAAAAGGTTCGCTAAGGTTTATGAATAAAATAGGTTAGATAGTTATTAATACATTATAAGATGAAACAGGAACTTATTCTCGAGATTATTAAGGAGCGGTGGAGTCCTTATGATTTTTCATCAGCTGAGGTTGAAGATTTTAAGCTTAAAGCCATGTTTGAAGCTGCGGGTTATGCCCCATCTTCGAACAATGAGCAGCCATGGAGTTTTGTTTATGCTACACTGAATGACGGTAAAATATTTGACGATTATCTTGGATTCCTGTCTGATGTCAACCGCTTATGGGCTTCAAAAGCCTACTGTCTGATTATAAGTATGGCCAGAATGAACTTTTCTAGCAGCGGCAAGCCCAACAGGTTCGCGTTTCACGATACCGGAATGGCAGTTGCCAATCTGCTTCTTCAGGCTCAGGCGCTTGATGTTTTTGTGCACCAGATGGGAGGATATTCAGTTGATAAGGTAAAGGAGTACTTCAATCTGGAGACTGATATAGAACCGGTTGCAATGATGGCTGTTGGTTATCTTGGCGATGGTCAGGGATTATCAGCCGAAGTGCTTAAAAGGGATGAGCAGAGGCGTCCCAGAAAGCCGGTCAGTTTGTATACATTCAGAAAGTTACCGGGGAATTCTGCTTTCTGATTTTCAGTGGTTTATTTATTATCCTTTGATTTTATCTTCTTCCTGACTTTGGAAGGTACCGGTTTGTTGAACTTCTGATTTTTGAACATTCCGTTTTTAACACCACCTATAAACTTTGCCCATGCAAAAGGATTGAGCAGGTTATTAACAGGATATTGATTCCTGGTAGCCATAGAATTAAAATTCTGTTCCATAGCATATTTGTATCCGGCTTCAGGAGAGATTCTTACATTGGTCTGATTGGCAATAGCCACATAAATTGAGGCTATGTTTTCATTCATATTTATAATTAACGGGTCAATCTTTCTTTCCTTGGACATATCCTTCAGAAATTCATTGTAACTCCTCCATGGAAGAATAGTTACTTCAGCTATCGAAATAGTATCAATATCCAGAAAAATATCAACCTTAACATGTTTCTCTGCATAATCGGCAGGAATAATAGTATGATATCGCTTATATCCCAGAGCCCTGAAGTAAATGGTATCACCCGGTGTACTTGTTATTGAGTAAATTCCTGTTCTCTCACTTGCTGTCCCTTTATGAAGCTTGCGCGATATTACTGCAACTCCGGGCACAGGCACCCATGATTCATCAGTAATTATACCGCTTACCTGAACATACTTTTCAGGCTGGCTTGTCTGACTCCTCAATTCAGGAAACGTGAAAAGAAAGATCAGAAACAGAATTAAGACTTTATTCAACCTTCTAATAATTATAATAATATCTAAAGAGACTGCAAAATAAGCATTATTGAGTGTAACGGTAAAACATTTAACTATATTTTAACTTCACTCTTTTTAAGTTCATATTGAAAGATGCACAGACCATCCTGATAATTAGAACATCTGTCATGTTTTCTTAGCAAAAATATTTCAATATTTGTTGACTTTTTTATGGATTGATTTGTTATCCTTTGTAAAGACTGCTACACTATGAAAAACTTGCTCTTACTTGGCGACGAGGCAATAGCTCAGGCTGCACTGGATGCAGGTTTAAGCGGGATGTATGCCTACCCTGGTACTCCTTCAACTGAAATTATGGAGTATATCCAGCATTCAAATGAAGCCTCAGAGCGGAATGTGCATATGCGATGGTCGTCAAATGAAAAGACGGCGATGGAGGCAGCTCTTGGTATGGCATACGCCGGAAAAAGAGCCATGGTTGCCATGAAACATGTTGGACTTAATGTGGCTGCCGACGGATTTATAAACTCAGCTCTTACAGGTGTTAATGGTGGACTTATTGTAATATCTGCAGATGATCCTTCAATGCATTCATCACAGAATGAACAGGATTCGCGCTTTTATGGAAAATTTGCTTTCGTCCCGTGCTTTGAGCCCTCTAATCAGCAGGAGGCTTATGAGATGATATTTGATGCCTTTGAAACTTCTGAGAAATATAAAGTTCCGGTTCTTTTCAGAATAACAACACGCATGGCTCATTCGAGGGCAAGTGTCAGCCTCAGAGAAGCTTTACCTCAGAAAAAACTTTCACTTCCGTCAGATCCGCTTCAGTTTGTTCTTCTTCCGGCAGTTGCACGAAAAAAATACAAGGCTTTGTTATCAACTTATGAGACAATAAGATATGATGTAAGGCTGTCAAAGTATAACTCTTTTAAAGACGGGCGAAACCGGAACCTCGGTATAATCGCCTGCGGGATATCATATAACTACCTTATGGAGAATATTTCTGATAATCCGGGTGAGTATCCTGTTCTTAAAATCTCATCCTATCCATTCCCGAAAGACCTTATTAAAGATATTACCTCAAGGTGCAAAGAGATTCTTGTTCTTGAGGAAGGGGCTCCGCTCATTGAAGAATCGTTGAGAGGAATTCTCGATGATGGCGTTAAGTTTCTTGGAAGGCTCGATGGCACGCTTCCCAGAGAAGGAGAACTAAATCCTGCCATTGTTGCAAAGGCTCTCGGCATGCCTGCTTCTTACAGCAGGGATGTTCCGGAACTGGTAAAAATGCGGCCTCCTTCATTCTGTAAAGGCTGCGGACATGCCGATATGTTCAATTCGCTTAATGAAGCAATTAAACCTTATGGGCCCGGACATGTTTTTTCCGATATTGGGTGTTATACGCTGGCTGCCCTGCCTCCGTATAATGCAATTAATTCGTGTGTTGATATGGGTGCTTCAGTGACGATGGCTATCGGAGCCGCTGATGCAGGATTATTCCCTTCAGTAGCCGTTATTGGTGATTCAACATTCACACATTCAGGTATGACCGGACTACTTGATGCGGTCGTTAAAAATGCTTCTGTAACAATAATAATATCTGACAACTCCACTACCGGAATGACAGGAGGACAGGATTCTCAGGCTAACGGGAGAATTGAACAGATCTGCACAGGGATTGGCGTTCTGCCTGAACATCTTCGGGTTATTGTTCCGCTTCGTAAAAATCATGAGGAGAACATCAGCATTATGAAAGAAGAATTTGAATACAAGGGTGTTTCTGTAATTATAGCATCGAGGGAATGTATCCAGACAGCCACAAAAAGAAAGAAATCAGAATCTGCAAAAGAGTAAAAAAGAGCCATCATGAAGAATGACATAATATTATCAGGAGTAGGAGGACAGGGTATTCTGTCTATCGCAGCGCTCATCGGACTCGCAGCAGTTGAAAACAAACTTTTCCTGAAGCAGTCAGAAGTACACGGTATGAGTCAGCGGGGAGGTGATGTTCAGTCGCATCTTCGTCTTTCCGATAAACCTGTTGCCTCTGATCTGATTCCTTACGGACAGGGAAGTCTTATAATCTCAGTTGAACCCATGGAGTCGCTGAGATACCTGCCATGGCTCTCTGAAAACGGCTGGCTTGTTACAAATTCAAATCCTTTTGTGAACATACCCGAATATCCTGAAGTTGAGTTAATACTTTTAGAGATAAGGAAGATTAAAAATCATATAATTATTGATGCCGATTCGATTGCCAAAGAGTGTGGATCCGCACGGTCAGGAAATATTGTAATACTCGGAGCAGCCTCACCGTTTATCGAGATGCCTTTTTCAAGTCTTGAGAATGCCATTCAAAAGCTTTTTGGAAGAAAAGGAGAGGAGATTGTTGATGTCAATCTGAAAGCACTTAAGGCAGGAAGAGAATATTCGAATGGAAAATTGTAACAAAACAGTTTAAACACAAAGGCACACTAAGGTTTATGAATAAAATAGGCTAGAATTTAAAATGTGCATTGATGTAAATGGCATCTGTTTTTTGCCTTGAGGCATCATAAGGGGTAGTTCTCCTGTAATTTATTGCAATTTTGGTATACTGATTAAATGTGTGTTGCACACCGGTTATTATCAGATCGCCATCCATAAGGTTATTCCATTGAATAAATTCTCCTTCAGGAATTACTGAGACCGAATGATCATATCGCATAAAAATTTCTGTTTCCGGTTTCACTCTTAAAGCACCCGTTGCTGAAATACCCCAGGCATGATGTCCTTCAATTTTGTCGAGATTGGATTTATAACTTACCTCACTTCCAACGGTTATCAGGTCGTTATGAAAGCCTGCAAATGCTATTAAAGTGTTTTGCAATACACCTGATGGTCTGCTGATGTCTCCATAAAACCTGAATGCCATTTTCTTCCCCGGAGTGATTGTTAATCCGACAGAGGTCCTAAGGTTGTTATCCATCTGTATTTCCGAATATCCCTCACCATTCATGACAGTGATGTCGCCTTTTATAACTTCGCTGAATTTATAATCTGCCACGATTCCGAGATCTGAAATATATCCGTAATCATTTTTTGACTGATAGTTATTTTCAAGATATCTCTTACCCCAGAATTTTTGCTGGAAATCAAATATCCTGGTAGACGTGATCCCCATTGATATATTCAGCTTGTCTTTCGTATATGAAAAACTTGCATCCCTGAAATGCGCATACCTTCGATGTAATGCACCTGTAGATAGATCTTCAGGACTACCAATATTGACAATTATTCTGGCCGAAAAGTTTCCTCCCGGTGTGAAATCATAACCCATTAGAGCCCTGTTTACCGCAAAACCTGTTGTTCCGGCAGTATCTTTAATGTTGTAATGGAAATCGGTATATATTTCAGCAATAGATTTTCCCTGAATTGTTACTGTCTGACTAAATATTGGTTGAATTGACAGGAAAATAGCAACCAAAACAGGAAATAATTTTTTCATCATTTATTTTGAGCCTTGCAAAATAGCTGATTTTTTAATTAATTGCCAAAAATAGTCGATTTTGTATTAATCTTTAAAACATAGAATATTACTTTTTATGACTATCGGCAATGATTAATAATTTGATTAACTTAATACCCCCTTCTTTGTATAATGCTAATATACAAATACTTTCATATTTTTAAAATGACCCCCTTTCCCGTTTCCCCCAAAGGGGAAAAGCTTTATTTGGTGCTCCTTCCCCCTGGGGGAAGGTTGGTAAGGGGGTATGAGCTGCAAATAAAATTAATATTTTATGCATGATTCCCGATACTCATTTTACTTTTTTATTTATTATAATTTAATTTGAATTATCCAGGCGGCAACTGGTGCGGATGGTGTATCAGATTTGATGCATTCTGCAAGGCAGATACTGCCATTTCAAGGTTAATTTCAGAGAATTATTTGCCGGTGAAACTTAATTATGATCCTGGAAATAAGAATGATGCAGCAAATGCTTATCTCGGAAACCCGACACGGTTTGGATTCCCAGTATTTATAATTCTCGATAGCAAGGGCAGGGTTATTCATATTCAGGACAGCGGATATCTGGAAGAAGGAAAGGGATATAGTCATGACAAAGTTGTACGGTTTTTCAGATACTGGACTGCTGCAGCTCTTGTTCCTTCAAAAAAGAAATAGATTATTTATTTAATCAAAAAGGCTGTCTCCTTATCGGGACAGCCTTTCTTTTAGTGGAATTGCAGCGAGCAAATCCTCCACTGTTACTCCTCATCTTTTCCGGGTTTATCACCGTTTCGGAGAAGAAGAAGATCAGTAAGCACAACCTCTGTAATATTCTTTGTTATACCTTTCTTGTCCTCATAAGTTCTGTAGACAATTCTTCCCTCAACTGCAACTTCTTTACCTTTTTTCAGGAATTTGCCGGCAGTTTCTGCAAGACCATTCCAGGCAATGATATTGTGCCAGGTGGTCTCTTTAACGATCTGCCCTTCGGCATTCTTGAAACTGTCGTTTGTTGCAAGTGTAAAATGTGTCACTTTCTTCCCTGAATCTGTTGTTTTGATTTCAGGATCCTGACCAAGATTTCCGATGAGTGCTACTCTGTTTCTTAATGAGTTCATGTTTTTAAAATTTAAGTTTGACATTAAAATTAATTACTCAGCAAACTTACACCCGTGTCACGGGCTGTCTCGGTAATTAAACACTTATACTCGTTTCCGAATTGTTTATAGTCGTTTGTATCTGTTTGAAAACGGTTTATTATTTCTATATCAGATTAATACATGTAATTTATTTTTTTTATATCTTTATCAAAACAATAGTGCTGTGGAAAAGAAATGTCTCGATTGCGGCGATATCATTCGCGGCCGTACCGATAAAAAATTCTGTTCTGACCAGTGCCGGAATAATTACAACAACCGTCTTAACCGCGATTCGAACAACTTCGTAAGGAATGTACACGGCTTACTGCGGAAGAACAGAAGAATCCTTTCAGATCTGTATACTGAGGGAAAAATAAGAATTCACAAGGATGCCCTTTTCGCCCTGGGGTATAATTTCAGTTTCTTTACTCATGTTATTGAAACTACACAGGGGAAGAAATATCATTACTGTTTCGAGTACGGATACTGCGAAACAGGTGATGACTTTCTGGAATTAAAGGAGAATAGTCAGTATATTGAATACCAATAGAGTTTCTCTTTTATTGCTTTTTAAGGAAGGGGAAGTAGTGATATAGATTCTCACTGCTAAGCCTTACGCCATAGCCAGAGTCCTGAAAAGCCTCGCAGAATTTCACCTTGCTTCCTTCTTCGCTACCATACTGTTCGATCAGTTTACTCCTATATGCTTCGGCATTTGAATTCGACATTCTTGTTTCCCCAAGCCATTTTCTTCTTTCGCTATCTGTTGCAGGAACCTCACTGAGGTCTCCGCGGTTATATGGCAGCCATTCATACATTTGCGATGTATGCTGGTGATACATATCTATCTTTTTTTCGATAATATCATCGATTGCAACAACGATATCCGCTTTGAAAGGCTCAGGATGAATAAACCCGTCGCTCATAAACAGAAACATTGGATTTTTCTCAAGATGAGGTACCTCGGGAAGTATTGTTGGAACTGTAACCATATAGGCAGCATCAAGAACAAGGACGCCGGTATATCTGTGATCGGGATGATAATCATAAGGCCTTGGAAAGATAACCAGATCGGCTTTATGCTCCCTGATCAGCTTAATAACCTGTAGTCTGTTTTTGTATATAGGCATAAGCTGCCCGTCGTGATTGTTCAGTGTTATATATTTAACACCAATTACCTCGCCGGCTTTCCGTGCTTCTTCACGTCTGATCTTTGCAAGCTCTTTTGCTTTTATAGACTGATGCCCGGCATCGCCGTTTGTAAGTGATACCATCAGAACATTATGTCCCATCTGAGACCATTTATAGGCTGTTCCTGCAACTTTATCAGGATCGTCAGGATGAGCTCCGATTATTATAATATTAAGTTTCTTTTCCTTAGCTCCCTGCGACTGACCGTTAAGTGATACTGCAATGAGTACCAGGATCAGAATACTTTTAAGTGCTTTCATTCAATATGTGTTAAATTGTTTTTACCAGTTTTTTTCAGATAGATCCCAAACATTTAAGAATGAGATTTTTATAATCTTCTCCATAATATCCCAGTTTATTGTGCTAATCTCATCTGTTGGTTTATGATAATCTTCCCGGTGGCCAGGCTTGAAACGCATAATTGGAATACCGGCTGCAACAAATGATCTGTGATCAGTGCCTCCCGGAGGATCAGGAGAAGGCTGATAGTCAACAATCAGATCAATTTTGTATTTATTGAGATTGGCTGCGGTGATATCTTTGAAAACAGGATGAGAACTGGTATATGTCATTGTAACCTTTTTGGGCTCATTTTCAGAGATATACCTTGAAATCATATCAAAGTTTACATTAATAGCCACACTTTTTATCGGGACTGTCGGATTCTGAACCCAGTATCTCGATCCTAAAAGTCCCTCTTCCTCTGCTGTCCATAGCGCAACAACAATAGTCTTCTCCGGCTTTTTCCCTGTCGCAATTATTGCGCGTGCAATTGTCATAACACCTACTGTGCCTGAGCCATTGTCATCAGCACCGTTCCATATATAGCCGTTGCCCATTCCCATATGATCATAATGTGCTCCGAGAACTATAACCTTTTCAGGATTGTTTCCGGGAATTATGCCAATTACATTTTTGACAGGGACCTGTATATTCTTTACACTGCTTTTAAAGTATATGGATTTATTAAACGGAGTAATCTTATATTGTTCTCCTGCATTTGCTTTCCTTAAATATTCTTCAATATCTATTCCGGTGCCAAGCAGAATTTGATTAGCTGTTTTCTCTGTCACTGATATTCTTATAAAATTATCTGCAACTGCTTTGCCTGGAATAGAATAAGTGCCTGAGATATAGCCGGGCCTCGGATTATTTTCTGCGGGAGAAGAACTTCTGGAATCATTAGCCTGTAACCTGACCAATGACAATGCATTATTATTAATATCTATAATACCAATGGCCCCCATTTTTCTTATTTCCGATTCCAGCCCGCGATTATATGCCGCAATTTCCTCAGCACTTATCTTCTGACTTAAGAACTGAGGAGTGCCCGGTATTCTCAGAACGAATTTTCCTTTTACATCAATAGAACTGAAATCGGTGTACCCCGGTTTTTCGTTAAGGTAGCAATAACCTCCAAAAACAACAGGAGCTTCAACCTCAGTTGTTGTACCTGAAATTCTTAATGTATAATCTGTATTGTATGTGAATGCTACTGTTTTTGAACTACTACCCTGAACAGTTTTTACTGTAAGAATCTGATCCTCTCCGGGAATTGATTTGTTAAGAACAAAATTCTGGAAATAAGATTTTAATCCTCCTGGCAGTGGAATGTCCCCGCCTGGTTTTACCCCTGCAAGCTGCAGCATACTTGCAATATAATCTGCAGATATTGCTTCACCCTTTTCACCGATCATCCTGCCTTCAGTCCAGTCTGATGCAAGAAACCCCAGCTGGGCCTTAATTGCATCCATTGTTATAGAACTTAGCCCTTTTTCTGCAGGGTTCTCCTGACCGAATGCCAAACATGTACTTAAAAGGACTATTCCAAATATTGCTGCTGTAGTTTTTTTCATGAATAAAGTTTATTGTAAATTATATTATTGAGAATCAGGAATTAATAATAATACTATATTCATTTTCTTCGTTTGCCCCTGACCCTAAAGGGTGTGAAGAAAATCAATTACTCCCTTTAGGGTTGGGGCAAATAATTGATTTTCAAGCATTATTTTATTTTTATTATTGATAATCGATAGTTAAATTGTATTATTCTTAATAGGACTAAGATAATTAATAATTGTTTTTTGTATAACTATTATATCTTTGAAAACTGAAAATAAAAAAATGTTATGCAGAAATTGATTTCATTCATTGCTATAGCTCTGATAATCAGCAGTGTTACCTTCGGACAGGAAAAAAAGGTTTATGACAATGGTTATCTGGTAAAGGTTGGAGATATGGCTCCTGATTTCGCAATCAATGAGGCAGGAGGGAAGAGTTATAAGCTCTCAGATCTGAAAGGGAAGGTTGTAATGTTGCAGTTTACAGCCAGCTGGTGCAGTGTCTGCAGAACTGAGATGCCATTTATTGAGAAGGAGATCTGGATTGCAAAAAAAGCGTCAGGACTAGCTGTTATTGGAATAGACAGGGACGAACCTCTTGAAAAGGTAATTAAGTTCAAAAAAGATATTAAGGTTACCTACCCGCTGGCACTTGATCCGGGTGCTGATATATTTGGTCTCTTTGCACAGAAGGAAGCAGGAGTGACCCGAAATGTTATTATCGACAGAAGCGGAAAGATTATTTTCCTTACGCGTTTATATGAACGTGAAGAGTTTGATCGGATGAAAAATGTGATATTTAAGGAACTGACAACAAAATAATCCTTACATTATTTCGTTGTTACCAGAGCTGATAATATATTCAGCAAGTCTCAGGCAACCTTTTGCCTGAATCTGGTGTTATGTTAGCAGAAGCATTTACAAAATAAGAAAAGTAAACTTAAAATCGAAAATGATGAAAAAACTGATCGTTATTACATTTGCACTATTTTTGGCTATTCCGGCATTCTCTCAGATAAGTTTTGGAATAAAGGCCGGTGCTGCTACAACTACAGTCCCTACTTATAATATAACTACCGGGGCTAATACAGTTGCAGCTCTCAAAGATGCTGCATGGGGTTTCCAGGGCGGTGTTTTTCTAAGACTTGCAGTTATGGGCATTTACCTTCAGCCTGAAGTTGTTTTCGCAACCAATACTTATGATTATAATGTGACCACTGTTACAGGACCTTCTTTAGTAAAGCAGCAGTTTAACCGTCTTGAGATTCCTGTTCTTCTGGGATTCAAACTGGGGCCGCTTCGCATAAATGCAGGACCATCAGCAACAGTTAATATCGGATCGCCGAAAGCATTGGTTAACGATCCTAATTTTGAGCAAATGTACAAAGGTGCAACTATTGGATATCAGGCAGGAGTTGGACTTGATATTTTCAAGAAACTTATTCTCGATGTCAGATATGGAGGCAGCCTGAGTAAGAAATTCGGCGATGCTGTTGCTATCGGCGGACAAACATTCACTCTCGATCAGAGACAGCCTTCACTGATTCTCAGCGTTGGTTTGATGTTTTAATAAAATAACAATTATGCAATTCAGGGACATGTTACGGCATGTCCCTTTTTTTTATTTCGACAATAACATCCTGGCAGCCACCAGCAGCAGGAGTATGCCGAAGATCTTTTTTAATGCAGCCTGCGGCAGATTCAGTGCAATCTTAGATCCGAAATATGAGCCAACAATGAAAAATACTGCAAGCACAATTGCAAATTTGATATTTACCTGTCCGGCTTTATAATAATTGTAGGCAGCAAGAATACCTACGGGTGGTAACATTACCGCCAGACTGGTACCCTGTGCAGTTTGCTGCGAAATTCCGAGAAGGAACACCATAGCAGGTATCATTATTATCGCTCCGCCTATTCCCAGCATTCCTGCCATAATTCCTGTTATAATCCCTATTCCGATAAGGATCAATAGCATTGATGTTGACATTTGCATGAATATTAGTTGTTTATAAAGTTATTACAATTATCTGCTTTTTATTTCTGCCAGTCAAATTTTGTTGATTTAACATCACGTGAATTTGGTCCGATAAAGATCGTAAATTCACCGCTTTCCCAATCAAGTTTCAGCTCACTGTTGTAAAACTTAAGATCCTCTTGCCTGACTTCGAAAAGAACATCTTTTGTCTCCCCTGGCTGAAGCATTATTTTCTTAAAGTTTTTCAGCTCTTTCACGGGTCTTGAAATTGATGCCACAGCATCCCTTAAATATAGCTGAACAACCTCTTCACCTGCAAATTTGCCAGTATTTGTAATACTGATTTTCGCAGTAAGTGGCTCATTTCCTTTTAGTTTACTTTTGTTAAGAGTTATTTCGCTGAATGTAAATGTTGAATAACTTAGTCCGTAGCCGAACGGATATAAAGGGTCGTTTTGAATATCAAGGTATTTGGAGGAATATTTGTTATCCTGACTCATCGGGCGTCCAGTGTTTTTATGGTTGTAATACAGAGGGATCTGTCCTACACTTCTGGGGAAGGTAGTTGTTAGTTTACCTGCTGGATTATAATCGCCAAAAAGTACATCGGCAATTGCATTTCCCGATTCGGTTCCCGCAGCCCATGCTTCAACTATTGAATTTAAGCTGGCATCTTCCCATGTAAGGGTAAGAGGTCGTCCGTTAACAAGAACCAGTACGACAGGTTTTCCTGTTTCAATCAGTGCCTTGAGCAGATCTTGCTGTGACTTCGGAATATTAAGGTCGGAACGGCTTGCTGCTTCTCCTGACCATTCCACCGCTTCTCCCAGAACTGCAACAACTACATCGGCCTTCTTCGCAGACTCAATCGCTTCTTTTAAGAGGTCATCTGCTGATTTCGCAGAAGCAGATGCCATACGCTGTTGCCCGGCAGGAGCAGCAGATTTAGCAAGCATTGGTTCATTAGTATACTCAGAGCCCTTTGCATAAAGAATGTTTACGGAGCTTCCTGCTGCATTCTTAAGTCCATCAAGTACCGATGAAACAGTATTGACATCTCCTCCCATGGCCCAGGTGCCGAGCATGTCTTTTTTGCTGTCGGCCAGCGGTCCGATTAATGCGATAGTCCCGGCTTTTTGAAGAGGTAGAAGCTGTTTGTCATTTTTAAGCAATACGATAGAGCGTGCAGCTAATTCGCGGGCAGCCTTCCTGTTTGCAGGGGTAAAAAGGTTAGTACTTGCCCTCCCTTCGTTCAGATAGAGATATGGATCATCAAATAGACCGAGTTTGTATTTTGCCTCAAGTACCCTTCTGCAAGCCAGATCAATCGATTGCATTGTCACTTTACCTTCTTCAAGTGATTTCTTCAGAGTAGTAAGAAATCCTTCACCTACCATATCCATATCGGTTCCGGCATTCAGTGCCATGGCAGATACTTCCTGCAGGTTTCCCATTCCATGAGCTATCATTTCATTTATTGCAGTATAGTCAGTAACAACAAATCCTTTAAATCCCCAATCATCCCTTAGCAGCTTGGTTAAAAGCCACTTATTGCCGCTTGCAGGTACTGCGTCAACAACATTAAACGACGTCATTGCGCTGCCTGCGCCTGCATCAAATGCAGCTTTATATGGAGGAAGAAAATCATTGTACATTGTTATCTTACTCATATCAACCGTATTGTAATCACGACCTGCTTCAGCTGCACCATAAAGTGCAAAGTGTTTCACACAGGCAATCATGGTGTTGTTTTTCTTCAGATCACTACCCTGGTATCCACGTACAAGTGCTTCAGCTATCCTGGAACCAAGCCAGGGGTCTTCACCTGAGCCTTCTGCTATTCTTCCCCATCTTGGATCACGTGCAATATCAACCATAGGTGAGTAAGTCCAGGAGATTCCCGACGAGGTAGCTTCAATTGCAGCTATTCTGGCTGCCCCTTCAATTCGCTCTATATCCCATGAACATGACATGGCAAGCGGAATAGGAAATATGGTTTTGAAACCATGAATAACATCCATGCCATAAAGAATGGGAATCTTATTTGGTGATTCTTTTACTGCAATATCCTGCATCGCTTTCATCGCAGCAATAGAAAAACTGTTCAGCACCGATCCTATTTGTCCGGCCCGTATCTTACGCTCTATATTGGTGTTTTTGGTTGAACCCGTCACAAAATCACCCGATGTTGTCAGGTTTAACTGACCTATCTTCTCCTCAACTGTCATCTTCTCCATCAGCTTACTGATGAAACCGTCCATCTTTGGGTCCTGCGCATTAACAGTCAGGATTATAACCAAAAAAAACAGGCAGAAAATTATAATTTTTTTCATAGTTAAATTATTTAGCACGAATATAGTTAAATTTGCACTTCGTTTTTAAGATGATGGCTAAACGCACTGTTTTGGTTATATCTGCCCTGGTAATTATTATGATAATTGCTTTGGCTCTGATATATAATAGGTTATTTAGTATGTCTATCCACCCCGGAAGGGAAAAGATCTCATTATATATTCCAACCGGATCTTCTTATTCACAGGTTATTGATACCCTGAACTCAAGACTCGAAATACCTGATATGGCTTTGCTGGACTGGGTTGCTGTGAAAAAAAAATATCCTGATCATGTTAAGCCTGGAAGGTATCTGATCGAAGGAAATACCAGTTATGTAGGACTCATAAATTTGCTCAGATCGGGAAAACAGAAACCGGTAAGAATTACCTTTAATAATATAAGGACGCTCAATCAGGTAGCTGGAAGAATCGGTAAGCAGATTGAAGCAGATTCAGCTGATATTGTAGCTTTTTTTTCAGATGAAAAAAACTATTCTGAGGATGGTTTCAGGAAAGAAAATATAATTGCTCTTTTTATCCCCGACAGTTACGAAATTTACTGGAATACTAATGCTGAAGGCCTTTATAAAAGGCTTCTGAAGGAGTACCGTCTTTTTTGGAATGAAGAACGTATCGCCTTGGCCAAAGCTAAGAATCTTGATTCATTTGAGGTAGCAATTCTAGCATCAATCATTGATGATGAGGTAATTAAACAGGATGAAAAGCCCCGTATTGCCGGAGTATACCTGAATCGTCTGAAGAGAGGAATCCCGTTACAGGCCTGCCCCACGATTAAGTTCGCACTAAATGATTTTACTATTTCCAGGGTACTGTTTAAGCATCTCCAGGTTGATTCCCCATATAATACCTATAAACATAATGGCTTTCCACCGGGACCAATTGGTTGTCCTTCAAAAGAGGGCATAGATGCAGTTCTGAATGCTGAGAAACATGAATATCTGTTCTTTGCGGCAAAGTCTGATTTTTCAGGTTATCATAATTTTTCCAGAACGCTTGCCGAACATAACAGATACGCTGCGATGTATCAGAATGAGCTCAACAAACGGAAGATCTTCAAATAGTTCAGATTACCTCAACCTCACGCTCAAGGTTAACACCGAATTTCTCTTTTACTGATTTTCTGATATCTTCGGAAAGAATGTATATGTCTTTTCCTCTGGCATTACCGTAATTTACCAGAACTAGTGCCTGTTGATCGTGTACTCCAGCATCGCCTCTTCTTATTCCTTTCCATCCGCATTGATCAATAAGCCAGCCGGCTGCCAGCTTTACATAGCCCGGAGTTTCAGAATAAACCGGTATGCCAGGATACATTTCTTTAAGTCTTTCGGAAAGCCCGAGTCTTACAACAGGGTTCTTGAAAAAACTTCCCGCATTGCCGGTAATCTCCGGATCGGGCAGCTTCCTTTGCCTGATGCTGACTACCGCATTTCTTACACTCCGGAGTGTAACTTCACCTGATTTTTCAACTTCCTCTTTCAGGGAACCATATTCCAGCTTTGGTGAAAAAGTTTTTTTGACTCTGTAGAAGACTCTGGTAACAAGGTATTTCCCCTTGAGTTCAACCTTGAAAATGCTCGTGCGGTAGCCAAAACGACATTCTCTATTTGTAAAATATTTTCCCGAACCATCTGTAAGCGATACACATTTTACACCTTCAATACTATCTTTTACCTCAACTCCATATGCTCCGATATTCTGAACAGGAGTGGCCCCCACATTGCCCGGAATCAGTGACATATTTTCGAGTCCGCAATAATCATTTTCCACACACCATTCAACAAGATCGTCCCATTTTACTCCTGCTCCTGCTGAAATAACAAGATAATCTTTCTCTATAGTTTCCACAGATATTCCTGTAATACAGGGCCTTATCACAGTCCCGGAATAATCAGCAGTAAATAGAATATTGCTTCCGCCTCCGAGAATTAAATATGGTTTTTTCAGTTGTGAAGGGATTCTGAAAAGTTCTGATGCCTCTTCCTCAGAGGCTATTTCAATAATACTTTCTGCCAGATAGCTTTGTGAAAAGGTATTCAGGTTTTTCAGTGATTTATTATTGAAGAGCTGCATGCTTTTTTTTACAAAAATAGTTATAATGCTATTACTCCGGATAGTGAAATCAGCACTTTGTCAAATAAACGTGAATCGTCTTTCTTTTCTCATAATTGATTTTCACACGATTTGCATTTCTTTGTTCTTAATAGCCGATAGTCATAATGAACATTAGTACTTATGTTTTGTTAAATCAATTACTTTTGGCTTTCTAATTATTTACTATGAGTTTTTTAAAGAAACATCTTTTTGTAATTGTCTTCTCAGCAGTCGGAGCCTTAGGCGGATTTCTGTACTGGGAATTCATTGGCTGTGCTTCAGGTACCTGTCCGATTAAATCTGTGTGGTACCTCAGCACTCTGTGGGGACTGGCCTTCGCTTACCTCGGCGGTAGCATTATTAAAGACCTGATTGATAAATTCAAAGAGAAGAAAAAGTAAAACAGGCTATGCCTGCGTCCCCCCTTTCCCACAAAGGTACTGTGTCATCCCGAAGCGCAGCGAGGGATCTTTCGAAATTGTCCTTAAACCTTCATAACACCTATTCTTTATAAGCGCAGCGAGGGATCTTTAGATAATTACAGTTATGTACTGCATTAATATTTAAATAAAATATTAATTTGCAGTTGATTTGTTTTAAAGAACCTAACCTGAAAATAATTTCATCATGACTACCAACCGTCGTAATTTTTTAAAAACAGCAACATTTGCCGGCGCAGGCGCCATGGCAGGTGGATTGATACAGGGTTGTGCACCTAAACAACCTGAATCAAATCTGGCAGGAATTCTCGAAGCAGTTAAGAAAATTCACATCCAGAAGTTTAATATGTCAGGATATGCCGCGCCTGCACTTCCTGTTGTAAGGGTAGGAGTTATCGGCCTTGGAGACAGGGGAAGCGGTGCCGTTGAGCGACTTTCGTTTATTGAAGGAGTTGAGATTAAAGCGCTGGCCGATCTGCGTCAGGTAGCCGTTGCAGCGTCACAGAAATATCTTGCCAGCATAGGAAGACCTGCTGCTCAGGGGTTTTCAGGGGATGATAATGTCTGGAAAAAACTCGTTGAACTTCCTGATCTAGACCTTATTTATATCTGTACTCCATGGGTGTGGCACACTCCTATGGCAGTTTTCGCCATGGAGAATGGAAAACATGTTGCCTGTGAAGTTCCAATTGCCAGAACTGTTGAAGAGGCGTGGCAGCTTGTTGAGACTTCAGAAAGGACAAAGAAACATTGCCAGATGCTCGAGAACTGCTGCTATGACTTCTTTGAACTTCTCACTCTCAATATGGCCCGCAATGGATTATTTGGTGATATAATTCATGGAGAAGGTGCTTATAATCATAATCTTATGGGTTATAATTTTAAGAAACCACTCGACGAAAGACAGACTGACGGAGCCTATACCGGTATGTGGCGACTGAAAGAAAATGCAACTCGTAACGGAAACCTTTATCCTACTCACGGATTAGGTCCGATATGCCAGACAATGAATATTAACCGGGGTGATAAGCTGGACTATCTTTCATCAATGTCGACAAACGATTTTACAATGGGTCCGAGAGAAAAAGAACTTGCTGAAAAAGATCCTTTCTTCGATGAATGGAAGAATTCTAAGTTCAGGGGTAATATGAATACCACTTTGATCAGAACTGCTCTTGGAAAGACAATTATGGTACAGCATGATGTCTCGTCAGAGCAGCCCTATTCCAGAATTCATCTTGTTAAAGGAACACAGGGGATGGCAGTAAAATATCCCAAACAAATGATCGCACTCGGCGAAAGCTGGTCAAATGATGAGGAGCTGAAAGCAATCTGGGAAAAATATACTCCTGAAATTGTAAAAAGGGTGGGAGAGATGGCTAAGAAAGTTGGCGGACATGGTGGCATGGACTTTATCATGGACTGGAGAATGATTGATTGTTTGAGAAACGGGCTGCCTCTCGATCAGGATGTTTACGATGGCGCTGCCTGGAGTGCAGTTGCACCCCTGAGCGAATGGTCTGTTGCAAACCGATCACAATCAATAGATGTGCCTGATTTTACAGGAGGATCATGGAAGACAAACAAGCCTCACGGAATAAACCTTGAAACAGGTGGTCTGACAAAGGTACTTGAGGTTGTTGAATCGAAAGAGGATTTGCAGTTGAAGGTTAAGTAGGTACTGGGTGCTGGTTACTTATATTTAATCTGCATGCCATGAAGAAAATTTCGCAGGATCTGATTTTCACAAGTGCGATACTGGGAGTGATCGGGTCTTCGGAAGAAGGCGCTTAACTCGTGTTTGCTTATTCGCAATTCAGCCAGATTAAGGATCTCAAGTATATCTTCATCTTTCAGATTAAGGGCAATTTTTAGTTTCCTGAAAATAATATTGTTGTTCAGCCGCTTCTCCGGAACCGGCTGAACTCCTTCTTTTTTGCCTCGTTTCTCAATTATGAATCCATTCAGAAATATTGCAAGCTGATTGTCATTAAGCTTAAGACAGGAAGGGTCCTCATCTTTCTTTAACCAGTCGCTTACCTGTGCCCTGCTTACCTGTAATCCGCCATTCCCGAATAATTCAATCATTTTTGAATCATTAAAATCGAATGTGAAGCGGATGCGGCGGATTATGTCATTATTTGTCATCAGTTTGTCTGATTTTATACTTATATTGAATTCAATATCCTGATCCTGCAAAGGTAATTCTTTTTTATCTGCTTGTTAGGAATTTTACCTTACTCAAACCCTGTGATTATGGTTTTTTTCCTTACTTTGCAGGCTACTTCGAATAGTGGATGAACTAATTAAAGAATGATGTTTTATGAGGGTAGCGAATTAATTGGTTTTCTTTTCAAAATCTTCGCAATAGTCTTGTTTTCAGGAATAATATCAATTCCTTTTCTTCCAATAAAAATAAAACCTGTTGCCGCTGTCATAACGGTTGTTCTGCTAGGATCTATTACAGGTATTTTAGCGGTAAAATCATTAACAACCGGTGGTGTAGAATACCTGCTTGCCGGTGGTTCTTTCTTTGGAGTGATCCCTTTTAGAATTGATGCTCTCTCTGCATGGTTCATAATAATTATAAACATAACATCAGTGACAGGTGTTCTTTTTGGTGCAGGTTATCTCAAATCATCTGTTGCTGATTCACAGCTAATTACGTTTCACTGGATGCTCTATATCCTGTTTCAGGCATCAATGCTGGCGGTTTGTATGGTACAGCACAGCATTGCATTTATCGTTGCCTGGGAATTGATGTCATTATCATCGTTCATGCTTGTACTCTTCGATTATACCAATCCTAAAGTACTTAAAGCAGGAGTCAACTACCTGGTTCAGATGCACCTTAGTGTTATTTTATTAACAGTAGCTTTCATCTGGGTCTATTTTAAAACAGGAACGTTCGATTTTAAAGGAATCGGTTTATTCTTCGGATCAAACATAAACATGTGGCTTTTCCTGATATTCTTTGCCGGTTTTGGTCTGAAAGCCGGATTTATTGGCCTGCATACCTGGCTTCCGCTTGCTCATCCTGCCGCACCATCGCATATTTCAGGTGTTATGTCGGGGGTGATAGTTAAAATGGGTATTTATGGTATTTTCAGAGTTATTACTTTTCTGAAAGCTGATTACCTTATTCTTGGTGAGATAATAATCACCTTATCATTGCTGACCGGACTTTTTGGCATTATGAATGCCGCTGTTCATCGCGATTTCAAGAAGATGCTGGCATATTGTACTATTGAAAATATTGGCATAATAGGCATAGGTACCGGTCTTGGTCTTATCGGAATTGCCCGGAACAATGACCTGCTTACATTCTTCGGATTCGGCGGGGCACTTCTGCATGTTCTGAATCATTCAATGTTTAAATCATTACTCTTCTTCTCTGCTGGCTCGGTATATAATCAGACTCACACCCGTGATATGGATAAACTCGGGGGACTGATAAAGAATATGCCAAAGACAGCTGCTCTCTTTCTTATAGGTGCTATTGCAATAGGAGGAATTCCTCCGCTA
Source organism: Bacteroidales bacterium (assembly GCA_038207725.1). Taxonomy (GTDB): domain Bacteria; phylum Bacteroidota; class Bacteroidia; order Bacteroidales; family VadinHA17; genus LD21. The sequence goes on from JBBQZN010000008.1 coordinate 34,072, forward strand.
AACGGTTTTATTTCTGAATTCATGATCTATTGTGGAATACTTTCAGGAATTGCTTCTGCAGGCATTTCACAGATAACTTTGATGATAATATCATTCGCCGGATTGAGTATTATCGGGGGTATTTCGGTTCTGACTTTTACTAAAACATTCGGAACAATATTCCTGGGATCACCAAGGCAAACACTAAAACCTGAACCGGAGGAGGTCTCTTTTTTAATGCTTTTGCCTCAATATATTATTGTTGTGTTGATGGTATTAATTGCATTTATGCCCGGATTTTTTATAAATATTCTGGGTACCATATTAGCTGGCTCCATTTCAAATAATATGGCATTTGACCCTGAGAAACTCGGGTCGTATACAAATGTTATGAAAAGCATCAGCATCGCATCATTTATGTTTATTCTGATAACTCTTATAATGTTTCTGATACGAAAAGCAGTTATCAGACGATCTGAGGAGCGAATTGAATCAACATGGGGATGTGCATATTCCTCACCTGACCCGGGTATGCAGTATACCGGCAAATCTTTTTCAAAATCGTTCGGGAAACTTCTTAATTTTATGATTATTGAGAAAAAAGGTTATCGCGAAATTGAAAGGAGTGAAACTTTTCCTGAACCCCGAAAATACCGGTCTTTTTATCTTGACTTTTTTGAAAACAAAATTATTGATCCCGTTATCCTTCTTATTACCCGTTTTATTAACCTCTTTCAGTTTATTCAGAATGGCAAAATTCAGGCATATGTGATTTACGGGATTGTGTTTATTCTTGCAATATTTCTTGGCACTGTTTTAAATCTATGGCATTGATTAATATATTACTAATCATAGTATTAGCCGCCGTCATTGGTATTCTCTTTTTCGGGACAAAGAGTAAGGCGATTATCGCTGTGTCGGCGGTTTTTGTGATTGCAGCTGTCAGCAGCGTAGTTGCTTTTAAAGCGCTTATAGGTCCTGCCTATGAGATAATCTTCTCAGGTACTGCTCTATTTGGCAAGGTGCCTGTTAAGATTGATGCCCTCTCTGCCTGGTTTATTCTGACAATCAATTTCACCTTTATAACAGGTGCAATTTACGGGTTCAATTATATGCGGGCTTACCGCGACAGAAAGGGCGATATAACCCTTCATTGCATTGCCTATATTATTGCTCATTTTACACTTCTGGGGATCTGTTCTGTGCAGAATGGCTTTACCTTTCTCTTGCTCTGGGAACTTATGGCAATCTCCGTGTTTATTCTGGTAATATTTGATCATCATAAACCGGAAACAATAAAAGCAGGTATCAATTATCTTGTTCAGTCACATATAAGCATTGTATTTTTAATGCTCGGTTTTATCTATGTTGCCTATAAAACAGATAGCTACGGATTTGATGCAATAGCTGAGTTCTCCGGCAAGCAGTCCACTCTGGCCGGAACTGCTCTTTTCCTGTTCTTTTTCATAGGATTTGCAATAAAAGCCGGATTCGTACCTTTTCATACATGGCTGCCTTATGCACACCCTGCTGCTCCATCGCATGTCTCCGGAATAATGTCGGGTGTTTTAATCAAGATTGGTATTTATGGTATACTAAGAATGCTGTTGCTGATTAAAACCGATTATACAACAATAGGTTATTTTATACTGGCCATCTCTCTTGTTACCGGTGTATACGGGGTGATGCTGGCAACAATTCAGCATGATCTGAAGAAACTGCTTGCCTATCACAGCATAGAAAACATTGGCATTATAGGAATCGGTATAGGCATAGGATGCATCGGACTCGGTTCAACAAATAAATGGATGGCGATTCTCGGCTTCTCAGGTGCACTTCTTCACACACTGAACCATTCATTATTCAAATCACTCTTATTCTTCAGCGCCGGAAATGTATTACAAGCCGCTCATACAGTTAATATAGAGAAACTCGGTGGTATTATCAGGAAGATGCCGCGAACAGCTCTCTTGTTTCTGATTGCAGCTATTGCAATATGCGGATTGCCACCACTTAACGGCTTTGTATCTGAATTTCTGATCTTCGGAGGATTGTACAACTGGCTTTACAGTGCTGACCTCCTCTCTCTTCTGGCTATTGTTTTCTCAATAGGAGGACTTGTGCTTATCGGCGGACTTGCAGTACTGTGTTTTACCAAAGCTTTCAGCATTGTTTTTTTGGGAACTCAAAGAAATGAAAGCATCCCGGAAATCAACGAGAAAGGCTTCTGGCAATTGTTTCCAATGTTTATTATTGCCTCCTTTATGCTGATGATTGGATTATTCCCGTCGTTTTTTATTAATGTTCTGCAGCGTCCTGTGAACCTCTTTACTCACCATATTCTGTTTAATATGGATCTCATAAAAGTTGGTGCAATCGACTCACTTAGAATAATTAACTGGATGTTCTTCGCATTTATAGGTTTTATACTTCTTCTTTTATTGCTGCGTAAATATATTTCAGGAAGAAGAATTGTTGAAACCGGTCCAACATGGGCTTGTGCTTACAATGCACCGGGAGCTAAATTTCAATACACAGCAAGCTCTTTTGTTAAAAGTTATGCGAAGCTGGCAAAACCAATTCTTGATATTGAAAAGAAGGAGCTTGAGATTTCAGAGGTTTTCCCCCCTGAAAAACATTATAAAACAGACTCATATGATAAGATTGAACGCTACTTCATGGATAAACCTCTAAGTCTCCTCAATAGAATAATTGACCTCTTTCTTTTTCTTCAGAACGGGCACTTGCAGAGGTATATACTGTATGGAATAATATTTATAACTGCGGTTATTACATTGCCGCTCATATTTGATAAACTAATAACTCTGCTTCATTTTTTAAATAATTTATAATATGACAGGTTTAATATTAATTCTATTCGTCAGCATCTTTTTTACCGGAATAATCATTCGGACCAAAAGCATTGCTTCCGGCAGAAAAGGTCCGGGAATATTGCAGCCTGTTAAGGACGTAATAAGACTATTCAGAAAAGGTGCAGTATATAGTAGTACAACAAGTATTATTTTCCGGATAGCCCCGGTAATCTATTTTTCTTCTGTCCTCATGGCATGTATGGTGATACCATTTGGCCCATATAAGGGAATTGTGAGTTTTGACGGCGACTTTATCTTCTTCGCATATCTTCTTGCATTGGGCAAATTTTTTACAATTATTGCAGCCATGGATACTGGCAGCAGTTTCGAAGGTATGGGAGCAAGCCGTGAAGCATTATATTCTATGTTCGCCGAACCTGCATTTTTTATGCTTATAGGTTCGTTTGCATTACTGACCGGACATACATCCTTCTATGATATCTTCTCAACACTTCATCTTGGTTCCTCAATTACATATATGCTCGGAGGTTTGGCGGCCTTTGTTTTATTGATGATAGCGATGATAGAAAACAGCAGGATGCCTGTGGATGATCCCAAAACTCATCTCGAACTGACAATGATACATGAGGTTATGATACTCGATAACAGTGGATTTGATCTTGGTTTAATACTCACAACAGGCTATCTGAAGTTTGCGATGTATGGAGCAATAATAGCAGGCTTTTTTACCGGTGGCTTAGGAGCAGCCATCGCTCTGCCTGTTTATCTGTTCGTTCAATTTGCTTTTGCAGTGGCGATAGGGCTTATTGAATCTTTTATGGCACGTTTCAGAATGAGTCATAACCCCCAGTTTATACTGGCGCTTTCATCAGTTAGCTTTCTGATTTTTTTAGGAGTACTGCTGGTTCTTGAAAAATTTGTTTAATAAAATAATAAATGACAAACGTTTTATTGATTCTGTTTATTATCAGCCTTCTGTACGTCTCAATAGCCAACAGGATAATCACTTATGTCAGAGTACTTGCCCTTCAGGGTTTTATTCTGTTCGGAGTGACTTTTCTTCAGCTTCAGGACATACAGACATGGAACCTTGTACTTATCCTGCTTGAGACAATAGTTTTTAAGGCAATCGCAGTACCGGTGTTTCTTGGATACCTCATCAAAAGGAACAAGATAACCCGCGAAACTGAACCCTATCTTCCGCATTTCATATCGTTGATAATTATTACAATGATTGTTGTCGTTACTGTATTACTAGCAAATTCTATACAGGACTCACATCTTGATAAAATTTTCTTTATCGTCTCATTATCAACACTATTTACCGGTCTGTATTTTATTGCTTCAAGAAAAAAAATAATCACTCACGTAATGGGCTACCTGATGATTGAAAATGGTGTATTTGTGCTATCGCTTGCTGTAGGGAATGAGATGCCGAATCTTGTTAACCTTGGAATAATGCTCGATGTATTCGCCAGCGTACTTATTCTGGGGATCTTCCTTAATAAAATCGGGGATGTTTTCAAGGATGTTGATGTTGACCAGCTAAGCAATTTGAAAGACTATTAAACTGAGGAAAAATGACAGGGATCTATCTCATCACAGCCTTTGCTATTGCAGGATTACTTATTGCCAACAGGAGCAAAAAGGTGAATTATGCACTGGTGATTTTATTCGGATTGCTCCAGACAGCTTTTACAGTTTATGCCTGCTATAATTATAAAACTACTTCGCTCGAATATTTTTCGTTCGATTCACTCGGATTGCTGCTTCTGATGACGTTGAGCATAATAACAATTCCGGCACTTTTTCATAGCTATCTGTATTTGAAACGTCATGAGGAAACACCACAATCGAGGGCTATCTATTTTGCCGCTATGGTATTGCTTATCACATCAATTACTGCGGCATACCTTGCCAATCATATTGCCGTAATCTGGATTTTTACTGAATTGACAACACTTGCGGCATCAATGCTTATTTATCATCACAGGAATAAGCTTGCACTTGAAGGAACATGGAAATACGTTTTTATCTGCGCGATAAGTATAACATTTGTATTTATCGGTATACTGTTTCTTAGCCTTTCGCTGCAGCATGCCGGATCAAACGATCTTTCATTCAGTAATCTTATGGCGTATAAAGATCAGCTTAATCCTTTCTGGCTCAGACTTGCCTTCCTTTTTATCTTCACCGGATTTACAGCAAAACTTGGATTGGTGCCAATGTACACTGCGGGTATCGACGCAAAGGATAAGGCACCTGCACCCGCCGGAGCTCTGCTTGCCAGTGTGCTTATGAATCTTGGTTTTGTTGGCATCTTCAGATTCTATGCTGTAGTAGCTCATACCTCTCTTTTTCACTGGGCAAACCTTATAATCTTCATTGCTGCATTCCTGTCAATTTTTGTGGCAACTGTTTACATGACAAAGGTTATGAATATCAAAAGAATGTTCGCCTATTCAGGAATTGAGCACATGGGAATTGTTATGCTGGGACTGGCAGCAGGAGGGGTAGGCTATTACGCAGCAATACTCCATATCGTATTGCATGCCTTTGTTAAGTCAGGCCTTTTCTTTCAGTTCAATCAGCTTTACAGGACTTTTCAAAGCAAGAGTATGCAGCATGTGGGCAATTATTTTAAGTATAATCCTGCCGGAGCTATGGTTATTCTTCTTGGGTTTATAAGTGCAACTGCCATGCCTCCTTCAGGGCTCTTTGTGAGCGAGTTTCTGATTTTCAGGTCTCTGTTTGAAGGGAATCATATTATACTTCTTGTACTGGTATTACTGCTTCTTACAATCGTTATCTGGGCTTTCGGAAGAAACATAATGAAGATCCTTTTCCTTCCTGTGCCTGGCATTGATGAAAGTACAATACCTAAGATTAATCCATGGGAATCAGCTACTCAGTATGTTCTGATGTTTACAGCCATCTGGCTTGGACTCAACCCCCCGGACGTATTTGTCGATCTGATAAATGATGCAATAAAAATCTTACCTGCCTGAGATGAGTTATATTTCAATAAGTAACCAGCAGTCTGTACCTGCAGACACTATACCAGAACTCGACTATTCAAGGTTTCTGGAGATGAATATCTCGCTCATTGAGGGTCATCCTGAAAGACACTGTGTGCTCTATTTCGCTTACAACTATAAGAAGAGCATACGTCTTATATGCTGTATAGCTGATGATTTACAGCATAATATAATGATTTCAGCCTCTGTTGTAAGAAGTGATGCTAATCTCAATTCTTTTTCTGCACGGAACTTATCATTTGAAAGATTTGAGCGCGAGATCCACGAAAATTTCGGAATCGGATATTCTGACCATCCGTGGCTTAAGCCTGTCCGCTATCCGGAGAACGCTGCAGATAAATCGTCAGCAATAGCCGCTTATCCATTTTTTGGTATTGCCAGTGAGGAGCTGCACGAAGTAGGAGTGGGACCGGTGCATGCAGGTATTATAGAACCCGGACACTTCAGGTTTGTCTGCAACGGTGAGCAGATTCTGCACCTCGAAATTCAGTTAGGCTACCAGCACAGAGGTGTTGAACAACTTTTTCTCGATAAGAAAAAACTTATTGAGCGCACAACACTGGCTGAATCAATAGCAGGTGACAGTGTAATAGGTCATACAAGCGCTTTTGCATATTTATTGGAAAGTATGAGCGGAGCGGGGCAGAATGGAGAGATGTTATTTTCACGTACTCTTGCACAGGAGATAGAGCGCATAGCAATTCATACCGGCGATCTGAGTGGAATATGTACTGATGTTGCCTACCAGCTTGGCAGCTCAGTGTTTGGAAGGCTGCGCACACCTGTTATAAATTTCTTACAGGAATGGTGCGGAAACCGTTTGTCAAAAGGACTCATCAGGGCCGGTTATAATCCATATCCATTCAACATAAAGCTTGCTGGAAGGCTTATTGAGGTGCTTGATGCTTTTGAACCTGATTTTATTGAGATGGTTGACGAGATCTCAAGACTCCCGAGTACTTTATCGCGTTTTGAGAGAACAGGGATGTTGAAATACGACCAGCTACTGGCAATTGGTACTGTTGGAATGTCGGCCAGAATGCATACTCTTGAGCGCGACATAAGGCTATCACATCCTTATGGTGTATATCCTGAACTGAATCATATCCCCGTTATCAAACACCATGGTGATGTATATTCAAGGGTACAGATCAGGAAGGAAGAAGTTTTGCAATCCATTGGATATATACGTAATATGCTTAAGAACATTCCTGATCAGGGGAGCAGGCAGAGGACAGACCTGTCTTTTAAACCCGACACATTTTCGGTCTCACTTACCGAAGGCTGGAGAGGAGAGATCTGTCATGCTGCCCTTACTGACAATAAAGGGGAGTTGGTAATATATAAGGTTAAGGATCCCTCATTTCATAACTGGCTTGCCCTTGCACTGGCCGTAAGAAATAATGAGATTTCTGACTTTCCTGTCTGCAATAAAAGTTTTAATTTGTCGTACTGCGGACACGATCTGTAATGTACTCTGAACCTGAATTATATGCTGAATACTATCAAAATATTACTACACCAGGGAAAACAGTTTATCCCTGATCTGCGAAAAGCAAAAGTTACTGGTATTTATACCGGACGCCCTGTGATAAGTGCAGAGAAAGCTGACACAAAGACCCTTGTTGATTGTTGTCCGACTGGTGCTATAAGTGTTGATCCGCTTACCATTGATCTGGGTAAATGTACCTTCTGCAGGGAGTGCGAGAGACTGTTTCCCGCAAAGGTTCATTTTACTACCGATTACAGACTTGCAACAAATGAAAGACAAAGACTGATAGTTCATGAAGGAATAAGTGTGCCAATTACACTTAATCCTGATCTTATAAGAAAAGAGATTCACAGGCTTTTCGGAGGCTCCCTGAAACTTCGCCAGGTATCTGCCGCAGGCGATAACAGTTGTGAGTGGGAATTAAACGCTGCCGGAAATGTGAATTTCGATATGGGCAGGTATGGTATTGAGTTTGTAGCATCGCCGCGACATGCTGATGGTATTGTTATTACGGGGCCAATATCAAAAAACATGGCCGGTCCCCTGCAGATGACTTATGATGCCACTCCCTCCCCGAAAATCATAATACTTGTTGGTACAGATGCGATTAGCGGAGGAATATTTGCCGGCAGTCCTGCCCTCGACCGAAGGTTCCTTGAAGAAAATCATATTGATCTCTACATAGCAGGCAATCCGGTACACCCGCTGGCATTTATTAACGGAGTGGCTGACCTTTTAGGGATAAAGTAATCTTGTGTAATTCTTATTCCGCCCTTTGCCCTGAGCCCTGTGCCCTGAGCCCTGTGCCCTGTGCCCTGCGCCCTCTTTAATACCCCGCCGCCATGCCATCTTTTCTCGACTCCGACGCGCCGAACCATACTTTGTTCTTCTCATCCCACATTATAGCCTGGTAGCCGCCATAGCCACCCAGATCCCACTGGATTGTGTGACCTCTCGACATCAGGTTCTGAATGATATCTGTTCTGAATCCGCTCTCGAGGAGAAGAATTCCTCCATCGGTCATTTGCTGCCCTGTTGGTTCTGACGATCCAACATGATGGATTCTCGGGGCATCCCCGGCTTCCTGCAGATTCATCTTAAAATCAATAAGATTTATAACAATCTGTGCATGTCCCTGCGGCTGCATATCGCCACCCATGACTCCAAAACTTATCCATGGCTTACCGTTTTTGGTAATGAAAGCAGGTATTATTGTGTGGAAGGGCCTTTTTCCCGGTGCATACACATTATTATGTCCCTCCTGAAGGCTGAACATCTCACCACGGTCCTGAAGTACAAAACCTAGTCCGGTAGGACACATCCCCGAGCCCATGCCACGGTAATTGCTCTGTATCAGTGATACCATATTGCCAAACTTGTCAGCAACAGTCAGGTAAATAGTATTTCCGGCCTCTATCTTTCCGGCGTCATAAACTTTTGCTGCCTTGTCCATACTTATAAGCTTGCGCCTTTCTGCTGAATATTTTTTTGAAATGAGCTGGCTTACAGGGACATCGTTGAATGCCTGATCGGTATAAAACTTTGCGCGGTCTTCAAAAGCAACTTTTTTTGCCTCGGTAAATACATGAATATAATCAGAAGAACCGAATCCCATTGAGGCAATATCATATCCTTCGAGTAGGTTAAGTATCTGAAGAGCAGCAATTCCCTGCCCGTTTGGCGGTAGCTCCCAAACCTGATAGCCTCTGTATGTTGTGCTGACTGGTTCTACCCATTCAGAGTGATGGCGCGACATATCATCATAGGTCAGAAAGCCACCCTGCTTTTTCATGAAAGCGTCAATATCCCGTGCTATGGATCCCCTGTAGAACTCGTTTCTTCCTCCTTTTACAATTTTTTCAAGCGTATTTGCGAGAAGAGGATTTTTGAAGATTTCGCCCTTTGCCGGAGCTTTCCCTCCTGGCATATATACCTCTTTGATATTAGGATACTCCTTAAGCCTTTCTGTACCTGTCATAAGGTAATAGGCAATAACTTCAGTAACAGGAAATCCTTCTCTTGCATAGGTTATTGCAGGTTGTAGTATATCCTTCATTGGCAACTTGCCAAACATATCATGCATCTCAAACCAGCCATCAACGCAACCGGGCACTGAGACAGGAAGTGGTCCGTATGAAGGAATAAATTCAATTCCATTCTCTTTGAAATATTCAATTTTAAGTGATCGTGGAGATTTCCCGCTTCCATTAAGTCCGTATAGCTTATTCTTACCGGCACTCCAGATTATTGCAAAAATATCTCCGCCAACGCCAGAGCCGGTTGGTTCAACCAATCCCAGCATAGCATCTGCAGCTATGGCTGCATCAATTGCATTTCCACCCTTTTTGAGGATATCAAGTGCGACCTGTGTTGCAAGAGGCTGACTTGTAGCTGCCATTCCGTTACGGGCTATTACTTCTGATCTTGTTGCAAAATCACGTCCCGTTATCCTGTCCTGACAAAAAATTACACCTGAGAACAGGAGTGCATATATTATAAGGAGAAGTTTTCTCATTAATATTTTATTTTATGCAAATGTAAGCAACCCTGAATACTATTTTGCCACCTTTGCCTTAAATTGCATTTGGGTTTTAATAATTTTAGACTGTTTTGTTCCTATACCTTTGTGAACCTTTGTGATTAACTTAGAGTACCTTTGTGTTTAAGTTTTCTTTTACCACTAAGTACACAAAGTACAGCACAAAGTAACACAAAGGAAAATTGTACTTTAATTAAGTTAATGAAGAATTCAAATTAGATGTTCATATAAGCAAATACTTTTATCATGAAAACTTTTCTTAAACTTTTTATTCTGCTCTTTATGTCAGGTATCAGTCTTAATTCATGCAAAAATACTCCACAGGCAACACCTGCCGAAGCCGGAGATTTCAATTATTCAGTCGATCAGTTTGATGATATGAGGGTTCTGAAATACAGATTGCCCGGTTTCGAAGCCCTCTCACTTAATCAGAAAAAATATATTTACTTTCTCAGTGAAGCTGCCTTATCAGGAAGAGATATTCTCTACGATCAGAATTTCAAATATAATCTGCAGATCAGGAAAACACTTGAAGCAATTATAGGAAACTATTCCGGAGATAAGGAAAATGCAGATTATAAGGCATTGCTTGTATACGCCAAAAGGGTGTTTTTTGCAAATGGAATTCACCATCATTACTCAAGCGATAAGTTAAACCCGGGTTTTGCTGAGAGCTTTTTTGCCCAGCAGATAAAAGAATGCGATGCTTCAACACTTCCTTTAAATAGCAGACAAACTGTTGATCAGTTTATCTCATTTTTAGCACCGGTAATTTTTGATGAAAAGCTCTTTCCGAGAAAGGTTGAGCAGCGCGAGGGTGCCGATATGGTAGCCGAGTCTGCGTCAAATTTTTATGAAGGTGTAAGCCAGAAAGAGGTTGAGAAATATTACGCCGGAAAAGTTGTTCCCAACGATCCGCACCCTGTATCATTAGGACTTAATTCAAAAGTTATTAAAGTGAACGGAATGGTAACGGAAGATGTTTATAAATCAGGAGGAAGATACGGAGCCGCAATAGACCGGATTGTTTATTGGCTGGGGAAAGCTTCCGCTGTTGCAGATAATGACACTCAGAAAAAAGAACTGGCCATACTTATCGATTATTACACGACCGGTGATTTAAGGACCTGGGATGAGTATAATGTAGCATGGGCTAAGAACACCGAATCGCTTGTTGACTATATTAATGGTTTTATCGAAAACTATGAAGACCCTCTTGGTATGAAGGCCACATGGGAAGCGATAGTTGATTATACCGATCTGGAAGCTTCAAAACGTACTCAGATAATTACTTCCAATGCACAGTGGTTTGAAGATAATTCGCCTGTTAATCCGGAGTACAGAAAAGATACCGTAACCGGAGTTGCGGCAAAGGTTATAAATATTGCAATGCTCGGGGGAGACTGCTTCCCGCCTTCACCGCTGGGGATAAACCTTCCGAATGCCGACTGGATAAGAAAAGAGGTTGGTTCAAAGTCTGTTACCCTGGCAAATATTACACTTGCCTATGATAAGGCTTCAGAGGGCAATGGATTTCTTGAGGAGTTTGCCTTTGATACTGACGAAATTGCAAGGATTAAAAAGTATGGTTCAGTAGCTGATGCTCTTCATACTGATCTTCATGAATGCATTGGTCATGCCAGTGGTAAACTTGCTGCGGGCACTGATCCAAATGCATTAAAGAACTATGCATCACCGCTAGAGGAGGCACGTGCTGATCTTTTTGCCCTTTACTACATGATGGATCAGAAGATTCTTGACCTGGGATTACTGCCTGAAAGGGAAGCGGCTGCCGCTGCTTATGATTCATATCTGAGAAACGGACTACTTACGCAAATTGTCAGAATTAAACCCGGGAAGGATATTGAACAGGCACATATGAGATGCAGATCAACAATTTCACACTGGGTGTATGAAAAAGGAAAATCGGAAAATGTTGTTGAGATTCTTCAGCGTTATGGCAAATCATTTGTAAAAATCAATGATCATATGAAACTTCAGGCACTTTTTGGAAACCTGCTGAAAGAGATCCAGAGAATTAAATCAGAAGGTGATTTTGAAGCTGGAAAAAAACTGATCGAAAACTATGGAGTAAAAATTGATCAGCAACTTCATACTGAAATACTTGAACGATATTCTAAACTTAATCTTGCACCGTATACAGGTTTTGTAAATCCTGAGCTGGTACCGCTGCTTGACTCTAAAGGCGATACCATTGATATAACAGTAAAATACGTGGACGATTTCCTTGGTCAGATGATGAGCTATGGCATAAATTATTCATTTCTGCCTGTAAATAATTAGCTATTAGTTGATAACTAATCAGTGGTATAAGTATTGGAGACAGGAGACAGGAGACAGGAGACAGAAGTCGGAAGTCAGAAGACGAAAACGGAAAGTCAAACTTCGGACTTCGGACTTCCTGCTGATTAGATACAATTATTATAATGAAGTGTTTTTTAAAAAATATATTATGAAACGTATTCTTCTATTACTAAGCGCATTATTTTTTTCCTTTATTTTAACTGCACAGCTTCCTGACGCAATTAAATGGAATAAATATGAACTTGTTTTTAATAGCAGTTCAGTTTATGAGAATCCGGTTCAGGATGTAAAACTGATGGAGGTCGCCTTTAAATCGCCTACCGGCAGGGTGAAGATCTTAAATGGTTTCTGGGATGGCGGCACTACCTGGAAAGTGCGATTAATGCCAGATGAAACAGGAACCTGGACTTATGAAACAAAATGCTCTGATCTTAAGAATGAAGGACTAAACCTGAAAAAGGGAGTCTTTTTATGCAGGGCGAACACAGGTAAGCAAGAGATAAATAAACGTGGAGCGATAATTAGTCCTGAAGGCAGATACCATCTTACCTATTCCGATGGTACCCCTTTCTTCTATCTTGCCTGCACGGCATGGAACGGGGCGTTGAAATCTACAAAAGAGGAATGGGAGAAATATCTTAAACAAAGAGTTTCGAATAATTACAATGTGATTCAGCTGGTCACTACACAATGGAGAGGGTGTGATAGAAACAGTGAAGGACTAACAGCATTCGAGGGAAGCGGAAAAATTAAAATCAACCCCGATTTTTTCAGGCGTATGGATGAGAAAATTGACAAGGTAAATGAACTTGGACTTGTTGCAGCACCTGTAATACTTTGGGCTCTGCAGAATGGCTCTGGACGAGAATTGAGTCCGGGTTATTACCTGCCCGACGATCAGGCAATATTACTGGCAAAATATATTGTTGCCAGGTATAACGGCAATCATGTAATATGGTTACTGGGAGGTGACGGAATTTATACCGGATCGTATGAACAGCGCTGGAAAACTATAGGCAGGGCTATATTTGATGGTAAGCAACAGGGCGTTGTAGCCCAGCATCCTTGTGGAAGATCATGGATAGGAGAGGTATACAGGGATGAGCCATGGCTTGATATTGTTGGTTATCAAAGCAGTCACAGCAATGCTGAGGGCACTGTTAACTGGATAACAAAAGGACCTATGAGTCAGATGTGGCCACAGCTTCCTGCCCGGCCTCTCATTAATCTCGAACCAAATTATGAGCAGATAGGATTCCGCATCACCGACCGGGATGTCAGAAATGCAAGCTACTGGAGCCTTTTTGCAACACCAATAGCAGGTGTTACTTATGGCGCAAACGGATTATGGCCATGGCTCCGCGACGGTGAAAAAATATTAAACCATTCCGATGCGCCCGGAACATCTTCATGGGACGTAAGTATGAACCTCCCGGGTTCTTTGCAGATGGGATATCTGGCTCAGTTTATTAAAAAGTTTGATTGGTGGAACCTCTACCCGGCTCAGGAACTTTTGACCGAACAGCCCGGAGATAAAACATTTAATCATTTCATATCTGTTGTAAAATCGACTGATAATAAAACGATACTTGCATATCTTCCTGTAAAATGCTCAGTTAATCTGAGAAAACCTTTAGCTTCAGATTATAAACTAACATGGTTTGATCCTATAAAAAACACTTATTCAGATGGTTCCGTTTCAGACGATGGAACAATATTGCAGATAAACTCAACTTCTGAAAATGATATGCTGTTGATTCTGGAAGCAAAATAATTGTGATCGTTTCATTTTATATTCTTCCAGAATTTATCCTCAGATCTGCGTAGTTCTCTTCTTTTCTTTCTTTCGAGCAGGTAATAGTAGATAATTAAAATTATCCCAATGAACATGATGCCGAGAAGAAGGTATTTTACAATTACCGACATATTTTGCTGGGAAGCAACCTGCATTATATTCTCCATTCCGGCACCTGCAATAGTCTTCTGACCAACGTTGATGCTGAAAATGTTTTTGATGAAAAAGAGAGAGAAAAAAGCCAGTAATCCTGATATTATTGGTGTAGCCACCCATCCGGCTGCAATCTGCCCAAGTAGCCTGTAGTTGATATTCCGTGCGCCCTTATAAATGCCTATTCCTATTACACAACCCACTATAACCTGAGAACTCGAAACAGGTACCATTGGAACAGGAGGCAGACCTATTCTGACAAATAGGTTGGAAAGACCTGAAGATGAGAAGATGAACAAGACCAGGGACTGGGCTAAAACTACGACCAATGCACCTTCAGAAGAGAGCTCAACAATATTTCCGCCAATAGTCTTCATTACATTTTTTGAATAAGTCATTATTCCCACTGCAATTGCCAGTCCGCCAAGCAAAAACAACTGCTGGCTGGATGAAAGAGAAAATAATCCAAAATCAAGTTCTGTCAGGTTAAATGCCGGGACAAAAACTCCCATAACATTGGCAATATTATTTGCACCAAGACTATAGGCACCAAATGCCCCTGCCAGGATAAGTCCCTTTTTTATGTATGATTCAAATCGTATGAGATGTATTCTTGAAGTTTTCTTGATTTTATTAATCAGTATGAATAGAATTATTGCAAAAACAGCGCCTATTATCGGACCGCTTATCCATGTTCCTACAATTTTTGACAAAGTGTTGGCGTCGGTATCATTTCCGGTAAACAGGTTCCATCCGATAATAGCACCAACTATTGCCTGTGTTGTTGATACCGGAAGTGAAAACTTTGTCATTGCATATACGGTAACTGCAGCAGCCAGTGCCAGCGTAAATGACCCGCCTATGGCATTTACCGATCCGAGTTTCCCAAGTGTATCTGAAGCCCCAGCACCCTGAATAACAGCTCCGAGAATAACAGCTATAGATGCAATAATGGCTGCTTTCCTGAAAGAAACCATTCTTGATCCGACTGCAGAACCAAACACATTAGATGCGTCATTTGCTCCGAGCGACCAGCCAAGAAATAGTCCGCTTGTTAAGAATAGGAGGATCATGTTTTGTTTTATAAGTTAGGGCTTAGGGAAGAATATAATTATGTAACACTTCCTATTGCCTATTGCCTATTGCCTATTGCCTATTGCCTATTGCCTTCTTCTTACATTATCATTTTTATCGCCATTCCCGAAAGCAGATCAGCAGCTTTTTGTGCCAGGTCTGATATGTTTTCGATATGGTGAATTATATATCTCAGATGAGCTTTATGGGCAAGATCGATTTCCTTCATATCCTGGAAAATAATCTTTTTTGTGCCTAAAGCCAGCTTATCTGTTTCACTCTCAAAATAATATACTTTAAGTAGTTTTTCTCTTACAGTATAGGGAGCCCTGAAATATGCCCTGACAGCAGGAATGAGTTCTTCTGCCGCACTTGCTGATGCTTCTGTCAGGCTTATGAAGTTTTTATTCAAAGATACCGGAATTTCAGGTTGTTCTGTATTGATCTCCTGAAGCGAACTCTTTAGTGAATCAATTATCTCATCAATCCTGTCAATCAGTTTTGTAACCTCTTCGCGATGCTGTGGAAGGATAGAGTGTGTAATCATGTCATTTTCAATAGCTCTCTGAAGCTTATCGGCGCCTCTCTCAAGGGTTTCAACTTTCCCTAGATGCCTTATGAATGCTTCATTGTCTTTTTCGAGATAGGCTTTTATTCCCTCCCTGAAAACAAGAAGTCCGATTTCAACATTATCTAAGAATTCCTCAATTTTCTGAATAAGATTCTTTGTAGTTCGGGTAAATAGCGGCATGGCTTATAGATAATTGTGTTTCTGTATCAAATATACTCTAAAATTCAATAATTTTTTCAACTCTGTTGGCTTTCAGGTATAGCTTCAGAATTACCTGTATATCGCGGTTATCAGCAGATGGGTTTATGCATTCATGCAGAGCTGATAGACCGAATCCCATGTCATTTATATTAAAATAACCATATCCGGAATATTTGCCGTTCATGATCTTCACTACACACCTTTCTTCAGCATCTCTTCCCTTATCGACAACAAAAAAGTTGCGTCTTGCAAACAGAAACTCATCTACAACCTTTGAAGCCCTCAGATTGTACTCTTCAGCAGATTCTTTGCCACAACAGGCACCTCTGCAGATTCCTACCTGCTGATGAAAACATGGTCCATCAGTATCATAAAGCCCGGTAAGTTTCTGACATAATTTAAACATTTCAGTCAGTTGTAAGAGTTTTGCCTTTGCTTTCTCTTTTGCAGTAAATACCGAAAGGGGAGTTTCGTCATCCTCAACTTGTCCGTATCTGTAATTTATATAGTCTGAAGAATCTGTAAATGTGAATATTCCCCACTGGAAATTGGTTCTCCTTTGCGCCCTGTTATATAATGGCTTGTTACGCTTTATTTCGGCCGATTCTTTAAGCAGGGCAATGAGTTCACTTCCGGTAAATTCCCAGTCAATGTCAGCTATCTGGTCGCGCATCTCCATCGCTTTGTTCGTCGAATTATTTGACAAATGAGTCGAAATACGCTGCTGGAGATTCCGGCTTTTTCCAATATAGATAAGATCCCCTTTCTCGTTATAGAAATAATATATGCCTGGTTCATCAGGAATAGATTCAACCTTCGCGATGTCGAGTTTAGGATGTAGTTTGGAAGCCTTCGTGTTCTTCATAAGACTTTTTCCTGAACCTTTAAACTCTTTGTCCTTCTCCATCAGGATCTCGAAAAGTTTTACTGTGGCAAGCGCATCTCCGGCAGCTCTGTGCCTGCCATTGATTGAGATATTAAGGTCTTTGCAGATATTTCCAAGACTATATGACTTGTGCCCGGGAATCAGCTTCCTTCCCAGCGAAACCGTATCCAGTAAGTTTCTTTTGTAATTGAACCCGAGTGATTTGAACTCCTCCCTTATAAATGAATAATCGAATCTGGCATTGTGTGCAACAAAAGTTCTTCCTTCAGTAAGTTCAACAATCTTTTTTGCAACCTCATAAAACCTTGGTGCATTTTCAACCATCTCATTTGTGATACCGGTAAGGTTTGTTATGAAATAGGGGATATTCCTTTCCGGATTGATAAGTGTAACATATTCACCAGTTGTCCTGCTGCCATCATGCTGATAAATAGCTATCTCAGTGATCTTTTCCATTCTGGCACTGCCGCCTGTTGTCTCAATATCTATTATCGCATACATCTGCTCTTTTCTTTCCCCGGTTGACATCACGAATATAATGAGAATTGCGCGGCGGCTTAGCTTTTGTTTGTATTTTTGTTCCTGAATCTGATGCTTTATGAGTGAGGTTTACGGAAATATGTTCATACTTAACGGTGAGCTGCAGCCTGCGGGGTTGTTTGACAGCCGGCTTGTCTATGAGGGAGAATCAGTTTATGAAGTTATAAGAATGGTAAAGGGAACTCCATTGTTCTTCAGCGATCACTTTGCAAGACTCCGGAATAGTGTAAAGCTTCAGAAAAGAGAGTTGCTGGCCGATCTGGCGACCCTGAGAAAAGATATTATAGCATTGACACGCTCAGATAGAAAGAAAGAGAGTAACATAAAAATTGTTTTCAATAATAGGGATGACGAAGCAAATTACCTTGTCTATTATCTCGAACCTTCGTATCCTTCCGCAGAACAATACAGATACGGAGTGAAAGGTACACTTTATCATGCCGAACGAAAGGAGCCCGGATCTAAGGTTATAAATCATAAATTAAGGAGTGCTGTTACTAATATACTTATTAATGAAAAGGCTTACGAGGCAATTCTTGTAAATGAGGATGGAGGCATTACTGAAGGTAGCAGATCGAATATTTTTTTCCTCAGAAATGATACACTTACAACAGCTCCTGATAATATGATTCTTTCAGGAATTACTCGTAAACACATTATTGAAATATGCCTCGAAAATCTTATCCCTGTTTCTTACGAATGCGTAAACTACAAGGATATTAGTCTTTACGATTCGGTATTCATGACCGGGACATCACCTATGGTACTCCCTTTTAATTGTGTTGACAACAATATTTTCAATGTCTCTTTACCTCTGATGGAGAATCTCAGAAAGCTGTATCTGAAAAGGGCGGCGGAGAGTCTGAAGCATTTCAGAAACGAATAATGAGGGGAGCATCAGTTAACTGACAGATTAATTATTATCTTTGCGATCAAATAAATCAAACCTGTATAATATGGCAAGTATCAGAGAACTGAAGAAAGACATTGATTTTCTTGTTTTTGAAGTAATTTCGGATTGTTTTGCTTATTCAAGCATTCATCCTGATAACAAATCAGATGAATTATCCGCTATTATAACAGACGCAGTTAACTTCAGAAATGATCTTATTGCAAGGGTAAACAATCCTGACGGAAAAGATAATCCCAAGATACTTAAGGCTTTTTATAAGACACTTGAAAAAGACCTTCTTACAGGTGTTGATAAGCTTTTTGACAGACTCAGTGCTTTGTCTTTAAAGAAAAAGTAAAGTATTTGTAAACCTGGTTTCTGCAGACAGTACATCTTCCCTCAGAATCGAGGTTTACAGTCCTAGTATTATATCCTGACCTTATTGTTACAATGGTCCCGCACTGCGGGCATTTTGTGTTTTGTTCCATTTCAGGCGAAACATTACCCGCATATACAAAGCTGAGGTGTTTTGATGCTTTCTCTATAAGCCTGCTCATGTTCTCAGTGTCGGTTATGGGATCAGTGCGCTTATAATTCGGAAAGTACCTGCTGATATGCAGCGGCACATCAGCACCCAGCTCACCTGCAATCCACTGAGACTGAAGTTCCATTTCAGAAACACAATCATTCCTTCCGCTTATTATCAGTGTGGTTATTTCAAGATGCTTGCCTGATTTTGAAATCTGCCTGAGCGCCGATTTTACAGGTTCTATTCCTGCTCCGGTAAGCTTTTTGTAAAAATCATTGTTAAATGCCTTCAGATCAATATTAAATGCATCAGTAACACGGATGAGTTCAGAAAGCGGCCCGCTGTTTACAAATCCGTTGCTGACAAGAACAGTGCGGTATCCCATCTCCTGAACAGATGTTGCCATGTCAATAACATATTCAAACCAGATTACCGGCTCATTATATGTAAAAGCAAGACCGATATTGTTTTCTGTTTTTTCAATGTCAGAAAGCAGCTTCTGCTTACTTAAATTAGTTGACAGTGAATCTGCCATCTTTTGTGAAATAGAATAGTTCTGACAGAAATCACATTTCATATTGCAGCCATATGAACCAATTGAAAGAATGTTGTGTCCGGGATAAAAATGATAAAGCGGCTTCTTCTCAACAGGGTCGGCTGAATAAGATGATATAACTCCATAAGTAAGCAGTTTAATTCTCCCTTCGCAATTTTTTCTGGCACCGCAGATTCCGGTAGCCCCTTCGCCAAGGAGACATAAATGCGGACAGAGTTTGCATTCTGTCTTGTTCCCTTTTATTTCAAAAAGTGGCATCATCACTGAAAAATAATTAAGGTAAATTTACATTTATATTGCCACAGGTAAAAAGGATCTATCGTATATCTGTTAACTTTGGTTTTTACGACTTAACTTTATTGAAATAAAATATATGGTTTTGAGAAACTCTGTAAAGGCCTTTATCACTGTAATTTCACTCCTGATTTTTACAGCAGGTTGCTCAAAAGACCAGTCACAACCGGATGCTGATAAAATGGTTTTTAAGGGAAGTCTCACCTCACTGAAACCTGAACATCCCCGGCTTCTTCTTACTGATGAGCGTCTTGAAGAACTCAAAACTCTTAGCAAAACAGATGTTAATCTGAGCAAATACGTTAAAAATGTTATTGATCAGGCCGATAAGGATTATTTGAAATCTCCCATTCAGTATGTACTTATTGGTCCCCGATTGCTTGATAAGAGCAGAGAGTGCCTGAACAGGGTTTATAATCTCTCTTTTGCCTACAGGTGGACCGGAAACAAAAGTTATCTCGACATGGCAGTTGCGAACATGAAGAATGTTTGTGAGTTTCCCGACTGGAACCCTTCGCATTTTCTTGATGTTGCCGAAATGTCTCACGCCGTCGCCATTGGATACGATTGGCTCTATAACGATATTGATCAGGAGACAAGAGAAATGATTCGAAAAGCATTGTTTAAAAAGGGGCTTTACGAGGGCTTAAAAGCATATACGGTGTCATCATATCCAAATAAATGGTGGACTCAGGTAGATCATAACTGGAATCAGGTTTGCAATTGCGGATTGCTGATCGGGGCAATAGGAGCCGCTGAAGAAGATACCGCTGCATCGGCTGTGATTATCGCGAATGCAATAAAAAACCTTCCTTATGCAATTCGAAGTTATGGCCCCGACGGCGCCTGGGGTGAGGGTCCGGGTTACTGGGATTATGCTACTAGTTATACTGCATACGGTCTCGCCGCACTTAATTCGGCTATGGGCTCTAACAGCGGACTTTCAGCTATCAAAGGTTTATCTGAAACCGGGTATTTTCCGGTTTATTCGGCAGGACCAACAGGATATTTCCTGAATTTCGCCGATGCAGGTGAGAAATCAAAATTAGGTGCTCCTGTTGCCGAAATGTGGCTGGCTTCCGAATTCGGGAAAAGTGAACTCTCAGACTTTATTATTGATCAGCTGAAAACCCGCACAGCCGGCATCCATCATATTATATGGTATCAGCCATACGCATCGGCTGCTGCATCAAAACCTCCCGATAAGTATTTTGGAGGAGGCGTGGAAGTTTTCCTGACAAGGAGTTCATGGAGTGACCAGAATGCCCTTTTTGCAGGAATAAAAGCAGGATACAACAAAGTAAATCATGCGCATCTTGATCTTGGTAATTTTGAATTTGATGCCTTAGGTCTGCGCTGGGCACGCGATCTGGGTTCCGATGATTACAACCTTCCGGGCTATTTTTCCGGCACTAATCAGACAAGCCAGCGCTGGACATATTACAGGTTGAATTCTTTCAGTCATAATATCCCGGTTCTTGGCGGCAAAAACCAGGATGTAACTGCCACTTCAACATTTGTCAAATATTCTGCGGGAGTTGCAGAACCATCTGCCATTCTTGATTTTACTTCAGCCTATAAAGAATTCGCCACTTCTGCCAAACGGGGTCTTAAGCTTGTTGATATCAGGAAAGCAGTATTGATACAGGACGAATTCGTGATTTCAAAAGCAACTGATATTACCTGGGGAATGACAACAGATGCTTCAATTGAGATTATTGATCCGAAAAAAGCAGTTCTTACTCTTAGCGGACAGAAAGTTACGGCACGAATTCTTTCTCCTGCCGATGCTTTTTTCTCGTCAGGATCAGCAGTGCAGACATCTCCTCAAAAATTGAATACAGGTGTGAGCAGACTCTTTGCAAAAACGCCTGTTGTGTCGGGTAATGTTACTGTTACAATACTGCTCTCACCTAACTGGAACGGGACAGAATCAGTATATTTGCCGGCAAACAAGGCATTGTCATTCTGGTAATATCAATATTTAAAAACTTCAAATAACCCAATAATGAAAACTATTCTTAAATCAGCTTTAATATTACTTCTTGTGTCCTTTGGATGCAGTGAGCAGAAGAATGATCTGGAATTATGGTACAGTAAACCGGCAGCAAACTGGAACGAGGCTTTACCAGTCGGAAACGGACGTCTTGGTGCAATGGTATTTGGCGATCCGGTGAACGAAACCATCCAGATAAATGAGGAGAGCATCTGGGCAGGTTCAAAGATTAATAATAACAATCCTCAGGCATTATCTCATCTGAAAGAACTGCAGCAGGCAATTTTTGATGGTAAGTACAAAAAAGCAGAAGAGATTGCGAATCTGAATTTTGTAGGAACACCTCCACGCGTGCGTTCCTATCAGCCACTCGGCAATTTGTTAGTAAACTATACATGGAATTCACCTGTATCTGATTACCGCCGGTCGCTCGATCTTAGAACAGGAGTTGCTGTAACTACCTGGAAAGCCGATGGAATGGGTGTCAGTCAGAAGGTATTTGCTTCTGCTGTAGATAACTCCCTGGTTATTGAGATTAAACCAGAAGGCAAGGGAAAGATCTCAGCCCTTTTTTCAATGAAAAGAGAGAAAGATGCAACTATAAGGGCTACAGAAGATGGTAAGATTTTTCTTACCGGCCAGATAAGAGACGAGGAGGATCCCCGGTCAGGTCCGGCAGGTGATCACATGCGTTTTGCTTCGGAAGCTCTTTTTAAAGTAGGTGATGGCAAAATTACTGTTGAAAACAATTCACTCCGGATAACTGATGCAACAAATATTCTCATTATCCTCACAGCAGCAACCGATTATAATATAAATATTCTTGATGTTGATAAAACAATTGATCCTCAGACTACTTGCTCAACTATTCTGGAGATAGCCGGAGCGCAGTCATTTGAGAAACTTCTTATAAGTCACCTGACTGAATATCAGTCTATGTTTGACAGGGTTTCTCTCGATTTCGGACCTGACTCACTAAGCTCATTGCCAACAGACGAGCGTCTTGAACGAGTCAAATCGGGCTTAACTGACAATGGTCTGATAGCACTTTACTTCTCTTATGGAAGATACCTTCTGATGGGATCTTCACGTTTTCCGGCTGTCCTTCCGGCAAACCTCCAGGGTATATGGAACAAAGATTTGAAAGCACCCTGGAATTCTGATTTTCATACCAATATCAATCTTCAGATGAATTACTGGCCGGCAGAGGTATGCAATCTTTCTGAAACCGTTATACCATTGGCCGATTTTATGAGTAAAATTACTGTTCCAGGCAGTGTTACAGCCTCGGAAATGTATGGAAGCAAAGGATGGACAATGCACCACCTTACTGATCCTTTTGGCCGGACAGGAGTTGCTGATGGTGTATGGGGACTGACCCCGACAAACGGTCCATGGATGACATTCCCACTATATGAACACTATCTTTTTACAGGTGATCTGGAGTATCTCAGGAGTATCGCATACCCGGTGCTGAAAGGATCGGCAGAGTTTCTTCTCGGTTTTCTGGTACTCTCTCCTGAAGGTTATCTTGTGACAAATCCATCAACCTCACCTGAAAATAAATACAGAATCCCTGATTCAATAGAAACAGCACAGCTTACATACTCTGCAACAATTGATATTCAGACTGTTAATGCCGTGTTTGGCTATTATACCGAAGCAGCCGGAATACTTGATGTAGATCCTGATTTTGTTAAGGTTGTTAAAGAGGCACAGGCTAAGCTCCCTCCTGTAATAATATCTTCAAAAGGGACAATACAGGAGTGGATAAAGGATTATGAAGAGGTTGAAATTGGACACAGACATATGTCACATCTGCTTGGTTTATATCCTCTTGCACAAATTACACCGGCAACTCCTCATCTTTATGAAGCAGCAAAAAAAACTATTGAGAGGAGACTTTCAGCAGGAGGAGGACACACAGGCTGGAGCAGAGCATGGATTATAAATTTCTACGCCAGACTGAAGAATGGTGATCAGGCTTTTGATCACATTATGAGCCTACTGAAAAAATCGACAAATAAAAACCTCTTAGATTCACATCCTCCTTTTCAGATTGATGGCAATTTTGGTGCTACCGCAGGAATTGCAGAAATGCTGCTTCAGAGTCATCAGGGATTCGTAGAATTGCTACCTGCTCTTCCTTCAGAATGGCATAATGGTGATGTGAAAGGACTTGTTGCCAGGGGAGGATTTGTTATAGACATGAAGTGGAAAAATGGAAAACTTACAAGTGCAAATTCCTTTTCAAGAAAAGGCGGAAATCTGAAAGTTAAGTATGGTGAAAAAATACTTGATATCAGCACTACTGTGAACAATAACTATTCGCTTGAAGAAATTATGAAACCTTAATTTTGCCAAAAACCTATATTATGAAAAGTATTCTAAGAAACTATTTTGCATTGCTGGTGTTCTTTCTAACGGCAATACCATCTGTGAAAGCTCAGCAGGATAATAGCTGGAAGGCTTCAAAAGAAACTGTTGAAAGATTGTCAAAGTCAGGTTCAGAGTTCAACTATTATGAAGAAAAGGTACCTGCATATACCTTACCCGATCCACTGACAATGCTGGATGGCAAAAAGGTGCAAAACAGCGCA
The DNA here is from genome assembly GCA_038207725.1 of Bacteroidales bacterium. Lineage (GTDB taxonomy): Bacteria > Bacteroidota > Bacteroidia > Bacteroidales > VadinHA17 > LD21. The sequence goes on from JBBQZN010000008.1 coordinate 58,366, forward strand.
ATGTGGAATAAAGTGAGACGAGATGAGATTCTTGGACTTTTCCGTGAGAATGTTTTTGGTGTTGTTCCCGATACGAAATATGAAAAGAGTTTTAAGGTTATCAATGAAGATAAAAATGCCTTAAACGGAACTGCTACTCTTAAGCAGATTGATATTTCCATAACATCCGGTGGTAAATCTCTTCTGATTCACCTTACGCTTTTTACTCCAAACGGAAAGAAGAAACCATCCCCGGTTTTTCTTTTGATAGACAACAGAGGTCCGGCCAATACCGACCCGCTTAGAAAGGTTAAAAGTGAGTTCTGGCCTGTTGAGGAGGGTATAGCAAGGGGTTATGGAATGGCTGTATTCAGAAATGCCGATGTAGATCCTGATACTTTTGACGAGTTTAAGAATGGAATTCATGCAGTTCTTGATAAAAGTCCACGACCGGATAATGCATGGGGAACACTTGCTGCATGGGCGTGGGGTGCAAGTCGTTGCATGGATTATCTTATTAGCGATAAAGATGTTGACAGTAAAAGGGTTGCTGTTGTAGGACACTCGCGTGGCGGAAAAACTGCTCTGTGGGCTGGGGCTCAGGATACCCGCTTTGCAATGGTGGTCTCAAATGAATCAGGATGTGGAGGAGCTGCCCTGGCCAGACGCCGTTTTGGTGAAACTGTTGCCAGAATAAACACATCATTCCCGCACTGGTTTAATACCAATTATAAGAAATACAGTAATAATGAGGATGCGCTGCCTGTCGATATGCATATGCTTCTGGCATTAATTGCACCACGGGCCCTTTATGTTGATTGTGCCAGTGAAGATCTTTGGGGCGATCCTGCAGGTTCTTACATTTCTTTATATAAATCTGTCCCCGTATTTAATATTCTCGGGGCCAATTCTGATATTCCTGAATCAATGCCACCTCTTAATAAGCAGGTAATGAGTGGTAAAGTTGCATTTCATGTAAGAGATGGTGAACATAATATGCTTCTTAAGGACTGGAATTTCTTTATGGATTTTGCAGATGTTGTAATGAAATAAGACTGGTGATAATTACTCTGGAAGATGACAGACAGTATTAAAAAAATCACTATCGGCAGTGAGGTAATGAAAACCGAATTTGTGAGAATTCTTCTTTCAAACGGTTTTTCAACAGAGCGAGCTGAAACGTGCGCTGAAATATTTACGGTAAATACGCTTGAAGGGATTTCCTCACACGGAGTTAACAGGTTTCCTCGGTTTGTAGGTAATATAAGAGATGGCTATGTTATTCCGGAAGCAATTCCTTCAATAGTCAATAGGGCAGGGGCCCTTGAGCAGTGGAATGGAAACCTTGGACCCGGCCCGCTGAATGCTACTTTTGCAGCAGAAAGGGTGATGGAAATAGCAGAAACTAATGGGATTGGCATTGTGGCACTGGCAAACACAAATCACTGGATGCGCGGCGGGACCTATGGGTGGCAGGCAGCCCGAAAAGGTTATGTTTTTATAGGCTGGACTAACACCTGTGCCAACATGCCGGCATGGGGCGGGACTGATGCAAGGCTTGGAAATAATCCGTTTGTGCTGGCTGTTCCATACAAGGAGGATGCCGTTGTAATGGATTTTGCAATGACTCAGTTCTCTTACGGTAAAATGGAAGCATATCAGAATGAAGGAAAACAACTGCCATATTATGGTGGTTATAATAAAATTGGTGAGCTTACAACTGATCCGGGCGAAATTCTGGAAACATGGCGTGCACTTCCGGTTGGTTACTGGAAAGGTGCCGGACTTTCGATGTTGCTCGATATAATGGCTGCTGTCCTTTCAGGCGGCATGGCCACGCATGATGTCAAAAGTTGTCAGGGTGAGTCAGGTATTTCTCAGGTCTTTATAGCCATAAATACCAGGTTGTTGAGTAATTTTCCATCCATCGGCAAAGCAGTTGATGAAATAATTCTTGATCTTAAGAAATCTTCAAAAGAAAGCAGTGAAACAAAAATCCGTTATCCCGGTGAAAATGTAGCTGCTATTCGGGAAAAGAATATCCTGGAAGGTATGCAGATAAATAAAGGTATCTGGGAAAAAATCCTGAGCCTGTAGTTCTGACCGGAGACGCAGTCATGCTGAGCGGAGACGAAGCTCAGATCTTCTCCTCAACCACTTCAAGAGCTATGTTGTTCATACCTGTAAAACTGAACAGTTCATCCTTTATCAGTTCATTTGTATCCTGGTAAGTTGTGCCAAAGCGAAGGAATATTCTTTTTTTTGATTTCAGGAAAAAGACAACATTAAGGGGAAATAGTTCTATTTTTTCAATATTGCTGACTTCCATTCTTATGGCAGCAAGCAGCGGATTTCTTTTCAGAAGTATGTATTCTTTCCCGAATTCAATGTATCTGTTGGCCTTTCCTAATGCTGACCAGATCTGATAAAATCCAAATCCTAAAAGAAACAGCACAGTTATCCAGAGTGTCCAGTCGGCTTTCAGCGATTTTATATTAAAGCTGAACCAGTATCCTGCGACCGCAATACAAACCAGTCCGAATATTATTCTGATTATTTTCACAAAGATGTTATTGTCAGTTGATCCGAGAGAAAAGTATTTTTTCACCATGTTTCTATATTTGTGACAATATATTCTTTTTTTATGGATTCCAATATTAAAATTATCCGTTACAATAATTAACACTTCGTTCGTGGATGTCTTGTTTTTATTTTAATTTTAGAGTGGTTTTTATGAAACAAATAATTAATAGAAAAATAACCTGATACGAATGATCCATGAGTAAAAAAACCTATCTGCTTGTCCTGATTTTCCTGATCTTTTTTGCGATATCTTTCTTAACAAATATCCTTGGAGCAATAAATCCTAATGTCAGCGATAGTTTTAAACTCAGCGGCACTATGACAGGGATGCTTCCTTTCTCTTTTTTCATTGCCTATGCTTTAATGTCAATACCTTCGGGTATGATTGTTCAGAAATACAGTGAAAAAAGAAGTTTAATTGCTGCCTGGATTCTGGCTTTTGCCGGAGCCTTACTGTTTACACTTGTTCCTGTATTTCCTGTTTTTCTGTGTTCTCTTTTTCTGATAGGCTGCGGAATGGCTCTGTTACAGGTTGCTATATATCCATTATTGAGAGTATCAGGAGGGGAGGAGCATTTTGCATTTAATTCTGTTATTGCCCAACTTGTTTTCGGTGGAGCCTCTTTTTTAAGTCCGTTTGTTTATTCTTACCTCGTAACAAACCTTGGGGCTCAGGAACCAGTTAATGGCGGATTCATAAATTTAATTTCAAAGCTGACTCCGGAAAAACTTCCATGGGTATCAATCTACGTTATTTTTGCTGCTATTAGTATTATAATGGCAGTAGTTATTTTCTCAGTTCGTTTTCCAAAAGTGATCAGAAGGGATGATGAGATAGTGGGTGCCTGGAAAACTCATCTGGAACTTTTCAGGTCACGAACTGTAATTCTTTTCTTTTTAGGGATCTTTGCATATGTCGGAGTTGAACAGGGCATATCAAACTGGATTTCAGAATTTCTGCGAACATACCATGGAATTAAACCTGAGTCAGGAGGAGCTGCAACTGTCGGATTATTCTGGGGTATGATGACTATAGGGTGCATACTGGGACTCATTTTACTTAAGGTAATGGACAGTAAGCTTGTTCTGAGGATCTTTACTTTCACAGCTTTGGTTGTGCTGACTTTCACTCTTTTTGGAAAAGCTGAGTTTGCTCTGATAGGTTTCCCGGCACTGGGTTTCTGTCTGTCAGTTATGTATGCTATTATTTTTTCACTGGCACTTAACAGCGTTTCTAAATTTCATGGTTCATTTTCAGGTATATTGTGCACCGCGATAGCCGGAGGTGCTTTTTTTTCATTGCTGATCGGAAATCTGAAAGACATGATAGGACTGCAAGCCGGTATGATGATATTATATCTTCCGTTGGCATATATTCTAAGTATAAGCTTTTGGGCTAAACCACTTGTGCAGAATGCAACACTTAACATGAAAACGATTAATTAACTCAGGTTGGCACTTAATATTCAAAATAAACTATGCCAAAAACTCCCTTAGATCCTTGTGAGGAGGCTACTTGCATATAAGTATATTTTTCCTATTTTTATGACCTATGGAGAAATCAGCTAAAACAACGAATCAGAGTATTATTACCTTAAGCTTTGTGATTCTGTATTTCATACTGAACTTCCTCTATTTCTTGTTTTTTAATAGTAACCACCTTAGTTATCAGGAACAGATTCAGCTCTTCCGTTTCGATACAGCATATTTCTCTGAGTTTCTTTCAAAACCCGGAGGGTTGGCAGAATACGCAGGGACTTTCCTCATTCAGTTTTATCTTTTTCCGGTAGTTGCCTCATTATTAGTAACATTGATTTCAGTGGTCCTTTTTTTTGCTACCAGGACTACGCTGAGAAAATTTAAAATAAAAGGTATACTCTGGTCAATGATTCCGGTATTAATTATTGCCCTTTTACAAAGCGATCATGTTTATTATATCGGATATACAATTGCATTCATTATTGCAGTTTTATATTTCAATTTATACACCTCCTTTAAGAATAGTAGTCTTCGGATATCAGCTGGAATTGTCACCTGGGGCATGTTGTATATCGCAGTAGCAGAGTTCGCATATATTTCTGGTGCAGTTATTTTTATCTATGAAATCATGGCTGCCAGGAATAATAAACACATAATTTTTGCTCTTTTCTTTATTGCTGCGATATTTCTGATCGTGATAGCTGTATTCCAGTTTATTTATATACTGCCCTACTCATACAGATGGATAAATCCACTTATATTTATTGGTAACTTAACAACAAAAGTAGGTTTAGGGCTCTTGCTCGCTTATCTTCCGTTACTATTAATTCTTAACTCCGGTTGGATTTGGATTTCCGGATATTTCAAATTTGAATCGGGCTTATCAGTAAATTATGAAATCGTTGCTCTGATCATGTTTATGGTTCTCTCAGTGATAGCAATACGATTTTCTTACGACTATAAAACTGAGATTCTCCTCGGGATAGATAACAGTATTGAAAAAAGAGACTGGAATAGGGCATTGGAATATTCTGTTAAGTCACCGGGGGCTAATCAGATCGTTGTTTACTTAACCAATATTGCATTGTATAAGTCGGGGAAAATGTGCGATAATATGTTTAATTATAATCAGATAGGAAACTCAGGCTTATGGCTTGGCTGGGGAAATGATGCCTCACCCTTTTTCGGAAGTGAGGTTTTCTATCAGATGGGTTATATTAATGAGGCACAGCGGTGGGCTTATGAAGCTATGGTAGCGCAGGGGCAGGCTCCTCGTTTAATGAAGAGGCTGGCTCTTACATCAATGATAAATGGTGATGTTAGAGTTGGGGAGAAATATCTGAATGTTCTTAACAATACTCTTTTCTATAGAAGTTGGGCTCGTAATTATTTGAAGTTAACTGGTAATCCGGAACTCCTGAAAAGCGATCCGGAGATTTTGGAAAAAAGCCGTTTCCGTGTTAATAAGGACTTTCTGGCGGATGTCAACAGACATGATCTTGAGCTTGTTCAACTTCTCGATAACCACCCTGATAACAGAATGGCGTTTGAATATCTGATGGCTTCATTACTTTTGCAAAAGGATACTGACACTTTTGTAAGCTACCTGAACAGATTAAAAGAATTTGGGTATAAAGAGATCCCTGTCCATCTTGAAGAGGCCTTACTGGCCAAAAAGGCCGATTCGGACAAGAGTATTATACCTGAAGGCTATGATATAAGGCCATCAACGCGACAAAGGTTTAACGACTATCTGAAATCAAGCGCATCATATTCAGGTAATCGAGATAATTTGGCTCAGTTTATGTCGAAAAGGTTTGGTGGAACTTACTGGTTTTATTTGCAATTTAAATGATTAATAGTCAATAAGAATGGAAAGATCCGATGAGAAACAGTTAATCCTGTTTGGGAGTATTTCTTTATTAGTAATGATTCTTATATGTTTTTTGATAATATTCCAGTCATGCTCAGGAGAAATAAAGAATTTTAGTAATGTCGACAGAGAACCTCTTTTAATTCCAGACTATACAGGAATAACTATTCCACCCAACATAGCACCGATGAATTTTGCAATCAGCGAGAGCGGGGATAAGTTCAGGGTTAATATTATGTCACAATCAGGATTGTCAATTACAATTAATTCAAATGACAGTATCATTCAAATACCTTCGGGTAAGTGGAAGAAACTTCTTAATTCTGCTGCCGGATCAAATATCACCTATGAAATAAGTATCAGAAAAAGCGGAAAGTGGACCCGATTTCAAAATGTTGTAAATAGAGTTGCCCCGGATTCCATTGACAGTCATCTTGTTTACAGATTGATAGATCCGGGATTTGAGATATGGAATAAAATGGGTATTTACCAACGAAACATTGAAAAGTTTGATGAAGATCCCGTTATGATAAATGATATGAGCGAACATAATTGTATTAATTGCCACTCATTTTCGGTAAATAATAATATGTTGTTTCATATGAGGGGAAAACTTTCAGGAACAATTATTTATCGTAACGGAATTCTTTCAAAAGTAAATACTAAAACAGATAGCACAGTTTCTGCTGGTGTCTATCCTGCCTGGCATCCTGACGGAAGACATGTGGCCTTTTCTGTAAATAAAATTACCCAGGTATTTCATTCTGCTCATGACAGAAGAATTGAGGTGGCTGATACGGTATCTGATCTTATATTGTATGATACCGAGACTAATACTGTCAGTCAAAGTGCAGAAATAGCTACAAAAGAACGATATGAAACTTTTCCTGTATGGTCTCCTGATGGGAAGTATCTTTATTACTGCAGTGCCAAAGCGTTGCCGCTTGCTCAATATAATCAGATCCGATACAGCCTGCTGAAAATAGAGTTTGATCCTGCTTTAGATAAATTTGGAGCTGTAGATACTGTAATATCTTCCTCAAAGACACTAATGAGTATAACTTTCCCTCGTGTTTCCCCTGATGGAAATTATATTCTGTTTTGTATGTCTGAATATGGCAATTTTACAATATGGCATGGGGACAGCGACTTATACCTTCTTGATAATAATACAGGAGAAATCTCAAAACCTGATATTAACAGCGTTCAGTCCGAAAGTTATCATTCCTGGTCTTCAAATGGCAGATGGATTGTATTCAGCAGCAGGAGAATAGATGGGCTATTTACAACACCATACTTTGCATATTTCGATGCCAGCGGGAAGTTCGGAAAACCTTTTTTACTGCCCCAGAAGGATCCGGATTTTTATAAATTATTTTTCAAATCTTTCAACAGACCAGAATTTGTCAGGAAAAAAATAGAATTAAATCCGCGAATATTGTCAAAAGCCGTAAAATCTGAGGCCAGAAACTCTTCTTTTAAAAGGATTAATTAGCTATTCTTTGACTTACTTTCTTCGTGTTTTCAGGTTAACTTAAAAAAGAACTCTAATTGTTTCCGCTCTCTTTATTTAAATAATCAAGCATTGGAGTTGATTTGCTTTAGTATTAATTGCAACTACATGGACTGGGCGAAAAAGTGTAATGGTTGCGTCTGATATAATTGGAAAATGTATTGGTTAATTGTGTTGTTTTATTGTAATTGATTCAAAATTATTGTTTAATTTTAAAATGGTTCTTTTATTTATGAAATGAAGAAACCAATTGTTTTTTCCAAACCAATTTATTAACCTAACCTGATAAAGAATGAAAAAAAAATCTAGATTGATTGTTTCATTTTCATGGGTTTGCAGGAAACTGCTTCATGATATGAAATTCGGAACTCTGTTTCTGTTATTTGGTGCCTTGCCGGTTTTTTTTACTACGAATGCGCAGGATGCAGTGACGGCATCAAATACGAGCACAGATGGAAATTCTTCGGTAAATAAAGTTTCACTGGTTACTGAAGATGTCCAGCAAAAAGTGATTACCGGCCGTGTAGCTGATTCAAACGGAGAAGCATTGCCGGGTGTAAACGTCCTTGAAAAAGGAACTGTAAATGGTGCCGTTACTGATATTGATGGAAAATTTTCGATCAATGTTGCATCTGCAAATTCAGTACTTTCATTTTCATTTATCGGGTACACTTCAATGGATGTTGCAGTTGGCACTCAGACCACAATGTCTATATCTCTGGTAGAGAGTTCAACCAGACTTGATGAAATTGTAGTTGTGGGTTATGGTACTCAGCAGAAGAGGACAATTTCAGGTTCAATTACAAGCGTTACAGAAAAAAGCTTTAATACCGGAGTAACAAGAAACGCAGTTGACCTTCTTCAGGGCAAAGTTGCCGGACTTACAATTACTACCGGAAGTGGTGACGTAACCTCACAGCAGTCGATGCGTTTGAGAGGAACTTCATCATTAACAGGAAGCAGTGAGCCTTTTGTTGTCGTTGATGGTGTACCGGGAATGAGTCTGAACTCAGTTTCTCCACAGGATATTGAATCAATCAGTATTTTGAAAGATGCTTCTTCAGCTGCAATTTACGGTTCACGTTCTGCAAGTGGTGTTATATTGATAACTACCAAAAAAGGAAAAGCAAATCAGTCAACAGTCGATTATAACGGTTACATTGCTTTTGATAATGTTACAAATAAGCCTGATGTACTTACTGCTGATGAGTGGAAAGCTTATACTTCTGCCAACAGCATGAATACAACCGGGATGGACCTTGGTGGTAATACTTCATGGTTTGACGAGATTATGCGAACAGGTGTTACTCAGAATCACGACCTGTCGTTTTCAGGCGGATCAGGTAAAAGTAATTACAGGGCTTCTGTGTCATATCTCGATCAGGAAGGTGTTGTGAAAGACAATTATAACCAGCGTCTGAACACAAGACTTTCATTCAACCAGAAAGCTCTGAATGACAAACTTGATGTTTCAGTTACAGGAGCTATGAATCAGAGAATTTACCAGCCTACCGATACCAGGAATTTCGTTCTGGCTTACAATATGCTCCCTGTTTATCCTGTTAAACTTGCCGATGGCACATGGTACGATAACCAGGAATATGACCAGGGTAACCCTGTAAGGAATATGGAATATAATATAAATGAGTATAAAGTTGACCTTTACTACGTTAACTTAAAAGCTGATCTGAAAATTCTTAAGAACCTGACAGCAGGAATCAACGTATATAAAGAGCGCGGAACAACTGACCGCAGTCAGTATCAGGACTCAAATACTGAAAGAGGAAGGAATGCCAAAGGTTTTGCACTCAGATCATTTGGCGCTTCTGACAAAAAACTTCTCGAATCGACACTGAATTACAATACCACTGTAGGAAAGCATACTGTCGGCCTTCTTGGCGGTTATTCGTATGAGGATAACTTCTCAAAAGGTGCTGCCGCTCAGAACCGTCTTTTCGTAACGAATATGTTTACCTATAATAATATCAGTGCAGGCGAAAACCTTCTGACTGGTGATGCTTCATCATGGGCAAACATGAACAGGTTAATCTCCTTCTTTGGAAGAATGAATTATTCATATGCCGACAAATATATCCTGTCAGCTACACTGAGACGTGACGGTTCTTCTAAATTCGGGAAGAATAATCAGTGGGGTACCTTCCCTTCTGTCTCTGCAGCATGGAGATTACTCGATGAAGATTTTATGCAGCAGTTTAAAAATGTTCTAGATGAATTGAAACTGCGCGTTGGCTATGGTGTTTCAGGTAATCAGGATGGATTAAATCCGTATCAGTCGCTTCAGATGTATGGTTCTTCCGGAACATACTGGGACAACGGTGCCTGGCATACATCCTATTCTGTAAACCAGAACCCAAACCCTGATTTAAGATGGGAACAGACCGGTATGTTTAACGTCGGTGTTGACTACAGTATATTTGATGGACGTATTAATGGTACAGTTGAATACTATAATAAAAAAACTACTGACCTGCTTTATACATATTCTGTACCAGTTCCTCCTTACCTCTACTCATCCATGATTGCTAATGTGGGATCAATGGAGAATAAAGGTATTGAGGTTTTAATCAATGGTGATATTATCAGAAGTGCCAACCTGAGGTGGAACGCGTCTTTTAACATGGCTCATAATGAGAACACTATTACCTCATTGTCAAATGATGAATTTACAACAAACTCAATCAAAACTGGTAGTGCCTGGGTAAGAGGTGGTTCGGATAATACTACACACATTGTTCAAGAAGGCAAGCCGGTAGGAACATTTTACGGATGGAGATGCCTGGGCCTTGACGCTAACGGAATGTATATTTGGGACGATATGGTTAACGGTGTTGCAGGTCTTACTGATGAAGACCGTACTTTCATCGGAAATGCCCAGCCAAAATTAACCTATGGATTTAGCAACACAATTACCTATAAGGATTTTGAATTTTCATTCTTTATGAGAGGTGTATATGGCAATGATGTTTTGAATTTCTCAAAAATGTCCTATGCAACAACCCAGTGGCTGCCAGGTGCAAACGTTCTTCAGCAGGCTACTACAATTGGCCTTAAGGATAATCCTAAATATAATAGTTTCTATATTGAAAAAGGATCATTTCTGAGAATGGAAAACGTAAACCTTTCATACTCACTCAGACCTACTGACCTTCTCGGCGTAAAACTCGTGAGATTTTATGTAACTGCCCACAACCTTTTCACAATTACCAAATATACAGGAGTCGATCCTGAGGTAAGCATGAGTGGATTGGATCCTGGCGTTGAAGGACGCGAATACTATCCTAAATCAAGGACTTTAATGGTAGGGATTAACGTTAATTTTTAATACAACTAATTTAATTATATATGAAAAAATATATTAAAAACACAGCGTACCTCCTGTTGTCGGTTTTTGCCTTAATAGGATGTACAGATCTTGAAGAAGAAGTTTACGATCGTCTCCCAATGGATATGTACGGTAAAACAACAACTGAGGTTAACTCTCTGATTGCCCCTATTTTTACAGGACTCAGGGATATGCCCAATAACCTTAGAATGATCGAATGCGTATCTGATATGGCAATAACTCCGACCAGAAAAGGCGGAGACTGGTGGGATGGAGGACAGTACAAAGAGAACAGACTTGGTACCTGGACACCTCAGACAAGTAATATCAGAGGATACTACAACACATGTTTCTCAAAAATTACAAGCTGCAATCAGATCCTTTTTATGATTGAATCAAGCGCTGCTATCACAGATAAAACCCCTTATACCAGCCAGATAAGAGCTGCAAGGGCGTTCTGGTATTATCAGCTCGTTGATTATTATGGTAATGTTCCTATAGTATTTGATTTTACTGATCTTACTAAACCTGCAACCAAATCAAGAAAAGATGTTTACGCGTTTATTATGTCAGAACTTCTTGAAATCAAAGACATAATCAGATCAGACGTCAATGCTTCCAGCTACGGCAAATTCACAAAGGGTGCAGTATATACAATGCTTGCCAAGATGTACCTTAATGCCCAGGTCTGGAATCCCGATGGTGGTCCGAAATGGCAGGAGTGTATAGATGCTTGCAACGTAGTTATGGCTCTCCCTTATTCTCTTGAGCCTAACTGGAAAGATAATTTTGTCACTAACAATGAAGCCAGTAAAGAGACTATTCTTGCGGCAGTATATAGCACCACAGCAGGTTTTGGTGTTGTGGGCTGGACACTTCATTATCTTGATCCTTTATCATTAGGATTAAGCAGAAGTGCGAGCAATGGAATAAGCGCAATGCCCGCTTATGTTGAGGCTTATGATCCTATCGACAGAAGGCTTGCAGGCACATTCCTGTTAGGTCCAATGACTAACCCTGCTACCGGTTTAACTCTTGTTACAGCACATGGACGTCCTTTGATTCATACAACATCAATAACTGTTAAATACAACATCGATGCCCAGGGATGGGGACAGGTTGAACAGGAAGACGGAGCAAGGATAGCTAAATGGGAATACAAGAAAGGATTGTCAACAAACTTGGAAAATGACTTTGCAATCTTCCGTCTGGCTGACGTATATCTTATGAAGGCAGAAGCTCTTGTAAGAAAAGGCATTGATAATATTGAAGCTACCAGGCTGGTAAATGAAATCAGAAAAAGAGGGTTTACTGATCCTGCAAAACTCAAATCAAGTGTTACACTTGATGATATCTACCAGGAGCGCAGGTTTGAACTTGCCTTTGAAGGTTATACTCGTCAGGATCAAATCCGTTTTGGAAAATATCTCGATCCTATACCTGGATGGAGAGCAAATGCTCTTGCGGCAACCAAACTGATTCTGCCAATTCCGCAGCCTTCAATCGATGCAAATCCAAGCCTGATACAGAACCCGGGTTATTAATGTTTTTTAACACTTTTTGTAAATTTATTTTCCATAATTTAGCAAGGGTGTCTGGCAGTTAAATTTCGATCAGTTGAT
>JBBQZN010000009.1:0-67237 GCA_038207725.1 Bacteroidales bacterium
AAGAGAATTAGTATCTTTGAGCTGAAATAAGTCTTATATGAAAAGAAAATTATTATTCGGGGTATCATTTGTTTTCTTAACCTGGGCTGTAACTTCCTGCGAAGCTTTAAGTAACTGTGGATTTTGCAAAAATGTTACTTATGAGAATGGAAGGATTACCAATACCGGAGCTGAAACAGAGTATTGCGGAGCAGACCTGATTGCCAAAAAAGCAACTCCTGACTTCACTGTCGGGTCGCTTGTCACCAAAGTTGAGTGCCGTTAGTATCTGACACCTATCAGAGTAACATCATCAACCTGAGGGCTGTCGCCACGCCATTCCTCAAATATTTCATTTAAGCGGACTCCCTGCTCAAGCATGGGTTTACCTGCCATTGCAACAAGTGTCTCCTTGAGCTGCAACGACATGAATTTCTTCTGTTTTGGTCCGCCAAACTGATCAGAATATCCGTCTGAAAAAATATAGAATGCATCACCTTTCTGCAAATCAATTGTATGCATTGTGAAAGGAACCATTTTGTAATGTATAGCAACCGGCATTTTATCGGCTCTGTAATGAGTTAGTTCCCCGCCACGAACAAGATAGAGCGGATTGTTTGCCCCTGCATAGTATAAAAGATTCTTTTCAAAGTCTACAACACAGATAGCTATATCCATTCCGTCCTTTATACTCTCCTCCTCGGCAACCTGTTTAAGAGCTTTTATGATCCCTTCGCGAAGGTTTTCGATTATCTGGTCGGGCATCACAATCTGTTTTGCTGAAACTATTTCATTCAGCATTGTCACACCAAGCATACTCATAAAGGCTCCGGGAACTCCGTGGCCCGTACAATCGGCAGCAATAATTATCTGCAGACTCCCCTGGGTGCTTACCCAGTAAAAGTCGCCACTTACAATTGCAAGAGGTTTATATAGAACAAAATGTTCAAGTTTATCGCTAAAAAGCTCAAGTGATGGGATCAGAGCAGTCTGAATCCTTTTTGCATACATGATACTGTCGGTGATATGCTTCTTCTGGTAAGCTATCTGGTCTCTCTGAGCTTCAGCAAGATCTTTTTGTTTTTCGATCTCATCCTTTTGTGCAGATATTGTTCTGTTCTTCTCCTCCAGTTTAATATTTGCCTCTTTTTTTATTTTATATCCCCGGTAAATATAATAGCCGAGGAAACTGACAAGAAGAAGAGCGAATAAAACAAAATAAAGAACCAGCTTCTGTTTTTCGAGTGTTTCAAGCTGAACCTTTATCTTCCCTTCCTGCTCTGAAATTTTACTTAGCTGCTCATCTATTCTTGCTCTCTGAATTGCCATTTTCTCTTTCTGGCCTGTAAGGGTGTCTTTCTGCACCTGAACCTCACGCTGCTGAACCAGTATGGTCTCTTTCTGTACCGTTATTTCACCCTGCTGCTTTGAAATACGGGCTACCTGACTATTCAATAATTTTTGTTTCTCATTCAAGGCTTTTTCCTTTACAGCAATTTGTGCATCAAGTGAGTCAAGCAGTGCCTTCTGCTTAAGTATTTCCTGCTTCTGAATATCAATAGTCTCAAGCTGCTGTTTAATAGTCTCCTTTTGCACTTCAATTTCCTTGCTTGCGATATCAAACAGGTTTTGCCAGTCTTCCTTTGTCTTTATTGCCATGAAAAGAAGACTCTCAGGAACTTTCATCCCTTCTTTCTTTATATAATCTTCATTTATGTCAAACCTTGGCTTTCCCTCAACAATGATGAAGTTCATCATCGATTCCCTGAATTCATATCCTTCGGTAATCAGCATCGTCTGCTGGCCTGCAATTTTTGCCTTAATTTTATCGAGATTAAACCCGGCATTTTTATTTACATACAATACCTGAAGATGAGTCAGGCTCTCAAGGTTTCTAAATCCGGCAACAGTAACAGGCTTTTCCTGAATACGGTTTCTGGTTCTGGCAAGATTAGCCATCTCAACAACAAGATCATATTCTCCAACCAGGACACCGATCCTGAAAGTCGAAGAATCCTTAAAACCTGGGCCGTAATCAATATATTTTGCAAGATCGAATACATAAAGAGCCCTTGTCGGATTATCGAACCCTCCCTGACCAAATGAAGGTTTTAGAACCAGAACAAATACTGCTGTGAGTAACAGATTTCTGATAAAACTTAAGTTTTTAAGCATGATCTTACAGATTTATTGATACGAATTTGCACAATTTTATTCAGGTTACCAAATGTATGGATATCATGATCAATTCAAAACTGTTGATAAAATGTTAATAACTGCGGATGCGAGTACCCCTGCTGTGATTAAGATATGCTAATTTTATACTTGAATTAAAACAGGCACTAATGGGTCTCAATATCAATGGCATAGAACTAAGTGGCAAGAATATAGTTATTATTGAAGATGATTTGCCATCGATTAAATATTACGAAACTCTTCTAAAGAATACTGGTGCGGGTGTGAAAATTTTCAATAACGGTAAGGACTTCGTCGAATATATTAACCAGTGCAATGCCCCCATAGATCTTGTCTTTGTCGACTTTCTTATTCCTCTGGTTAACGGAATTGACTGCATCAGGTTTTTCAGGAAAGAAAGAAAGAGCACTCCGATAATCATGATTACTGCATATTCATCAGAACAGACAAAAACCGAAGCATATATAGCCGGTTGCAATGAATATGTTCTCAAACCCATCTATCCCGAAAAGATATTTTTCCTTATTGAAAAATATCTTAAAGCTGAAATCCAGGTATCTCTCTCCCTGTAATTTATCTTCCGGCAGGCTGTATAACCTTTACATAGTCTGCGTAATAAGCTTCCAGTCTCTTATTAATATCGTCTGCAAGTTCAGTCTCATCATAAAGAGCACATGCATTAGCTACCTTTGAAGTATATTGAATAGCTGTTTGTATTTC
This sequence comes from Bacteroidales bacterium, assembly GCA_038207725.1. GTDB lineage: Bacteria > Bacteroidota > Bacteroidia > Bacteroidales > VadinHA17 > LD21. The sequence continues at coordinate 2,896 of JBBQZN010000009.1, forward strand.
AAATTCTGCGGAGCCTACGATATAAGAATCCTGTTTCAGATAATAATCAAGAATTTCATAGTAGTATTCCGATATGGCTTTCGTCATTTCAACTGCCTTTTTAGATGCTCCCGCGGCAAAATAGGCTTCAATTATGCTTGACATATAAGGATCGTATGGAATTTTATTCAGCGGCAGCATCTCCATGCAGTAATCGAGTGCCTCGATAGCTTTCTCATTTTTGCCCTGACCCGTCAGCGACTCTGCCAGCCTGGCATAGTTTAATCTTGCCTTAATAACAGTAAGTGTCCGTCTGTGATTATAATCTATATTCACTCCTTCCTCCTTAGCGCCTCCCCATACAAATTTATGCATAAGGTTTTCATAAAGGATATCGGGAATAATTCTGCCATATTCAAGCCAGCTTTTGTTACTTGACTTTATAGGAACAAGCCTGTAAGCGAGACCTTCAAGCTGAAAAAATTCTTCCAGACCGAAAGCATCATTATGATAACCTGTAACAAAATAAATTGGACGTTCCCAGTTGTTATGAGCAAGAATGTCGAGAACAATCAACTGGCTTTTAAGTATTGAACTCCCCTTGAGTTTAATATCAATATAGGGGACAATCTTAGCTGAATCTTCAGGTCTTACGGTACCTGATGCAATCACTTTTGCCCTGTCAACCGGAATTCTGATTGTACGTGTAGGTATTACATCGAGTATTTCCGTTGGTGAAACCTGAACCTTCGTTGCTTTGTTTTCGCTTTTAATCCATTCAATGTTAGTTGAAATTGCAACCGGGTCTTTTGTTTTTTCTACAATGAATACCTGGTTGTTTATTCCATCGTAATATTTTTTAACAGGAAGTGTAATAGGAAGAGGATCTGATTCGTATGCTTTGTTTTTCATCTGATTTATATACCAGTCGGTATTAAGCAACATAAGGTTACAAACCCTGATATCAGTCCTTACTCCTTCCACTTCCTGAGCATACCAGAGAGGGAAAGTGTCATTATCACCGTTAGTAAAAAGTATGGCATTCTTTGCACATGAATTAAGGTAATTGAATGCTACGTCGCGCGCAAGATAACGGCCCGACCTGTCGTGATCGTCCCAGTTTTCAGATCCCATTAATGCCGGAACTGCCAGAAAACACAGTAGCCCTGCAACAGGTGCAGCAAGTTTTTCTCCTGCCACTTTTGAGATTCCATCGAAAAGTGCCAATACACCAATTCCAATCCATACGGCAAAGAAATAAAAGGATCCCGCATAAGCATAGTCACGCTCTCTTGGCTGATTGGGATACTGGTTCAGATAGAATACTATAGCAATGCCTGTCATTACAAATAACAGCATAATTATTCCCCAGTTTTTATTGTCGCGGTTTAACTGGTAAAACATCCCCGCGAGTCCAAGAAGGAATGGCAGGAGATAGTATTTGTTTCTCGAGGTATCATTCTTCTGATCGGTTGGAAGATCCATCGTTCCAAGTCGGGGCTCATCGAGGAGCTTAATACCTGTAATCCAGTTTCCGTTTACAGCACCTCCCGTACCCTGAGTATCGTTCTGCTTTCCCGAAAAGTTCCACATAAAATATCTGAAATACATATACCCGAACTGGTAAGAGAACATATACTTCATGTTCTCACCGAAAGTTGGTTTCCTTACTGTTTTCTTTTCTCCGTTCTGGTCAGTAACCTGCATCGGAATTCCCCTCACTTCGCCCCATTGTTCGTAAATGGGCTCATGCTCACTCTGGTCGCTCCACATTCTCGGGAAAAGAGTTATAAACCGCGGGTCATACTCTCTTTCAAGGTCATGTCCCGTAATTATATATTTACCGTTTTCGAGTGCGTATTTAGCTTTGCCTTCTTTATACCCCGTGACCGGAGCATTGTAAACAGGCCCTTTGAAAAGAGGACGCTGACCATACTGTTCGCGGTTAAGAAAGTAGAGAAGATTATATGGGTTTGAAGGATTATTCTCATTTAGAGGAGTATCAGCTGCTGACCTTATTACAATTATTGCATTTGATGAGTACCCTATAAGTATTACTGTTACTGCCGTCAGGGCACTATTCAGAATTTTTCTGCTCTTGCCTGATAAATACCATACGAATCCGGAAATTGCCAGTAAAACAAGAAGATTAAGAATTGTTGAACCGGAAATCACCCAGAACCCGGTAAAAAAAAGTGCTGCAATTGCAAATATGCCATTCCTGGTCCTGTTTTCTGAACCAAGTGTTGTTTTAACGGCGAAAATCAATAGAGCTGCCAGTATGATAATGTGAAAGATCATTCCACTGTTTGGGGGAAGGCTCAGCACATTAACAAAAAAATTATCAAATTTTGAGGAGATAGTAACAACACCCGGCATTATACCATACATCAAAAGAGCCAGCATTATAACTGATGTTGCAAGAGAAATAAAGAATCCTTTCCAGGTAAATTCAAATTTTCTGAAATAGTATACAAGTACGATGGCCGGCATAGCCAGAAGGTTGAGCAAATGGACTCCGATTGAGAGACCCATCAGAAAAGCTATCAGAATTATCCACCTGTCGGCATATTCCTCATCTGCAACATCTTCCCATTTAAGTATAGCCCAGAATACAACAGCAGTAAATAGTGAAGAGGTAGCATAAACCTCGCCCTCTACAGCCGAGAACCAGAATGAATCTGAAAAGGTGTATGCCAAAGCGCCAACAACCCCGGCACAAATAACTGCAATAAGCCTTCCGCTTGTAAACTGGCTATCATCTTTAATCATAATTTTTCTGGCCAGATGGGTAATTGTCCAGAAAAGGAACAGAATTGTAAAAGCAGATGCAAGTGCCGACATGGCATTAACCATTACAGCCACTTTAGAAGTATCACCTGCGGCGAACAGGGTAAAAAAGCGGGCCATAACCATAAACACAGGGTTCCCGGGAGGATGCCCTACTTCCAGTTTATATGCAGAAGCGATGAATTCACCGCAATCCCATAGACTAGCGGTGGGTTCCAGGGTCAACAGGTAGGTTGTTGCAGCTGCTATAAAAACCACCCATCCCGAAATGTTATTTATAAATCTGTAATTTTTCATTATTATATACTTATGACCTGAAACACTGAAAAAGATCAGACGACGAAAATACTGCTTTTTTTCAAATTTAAGCAAAAGGCTTAATACAAGCATATTTTACTATTTTTGATTTATATTTTTTCCATGAGACTACATCTTATAAGTGCAGTAATTTTAGTGATGTTTTCAGTTTTCAACGCCTCCGGTCAGTACTATGAAACCGGTCAGGAACCTGCTTCGGTTAAATGGATGCAGATTAAAACCGGCAGGTTCACAGTTGTTTACCCTGAATCATATGGTAAGCAAGGAAATATCTACGCAAATACCCTCGAAAAAGCTTATACCGACCTGCTCGCACTATATCCCGCGAAGAAGATAAAAATTCCTGTTGTCATACACAGCCTGACAACAAAATCAAACGGATATGTTGCATGGGCGCCACGAAGAATGGAACTTTATCCTGCACCTGAACAGAATTCAATTCCGCTGGCCACTGAAAAACAACTTGCAATTCATGAACTTGCCCATGTCTTTCAGATGAAATCTCTATATAGCGGATTCTCCAAAGCTCTGTCGATTCCTTTTGGGGAACAATTCACCGGATTGGCAGCTTCCCTGCTGCCTTTATGGTTTCTGGAAGGAGATGCTGTTTTTGCAGAGACAATGCTTACAGAATCAGGAAGGGGAAGGACAGCATCATTTCAGAAACCTTTAAAGGCAATATCGGTTGAAAACGGGAGTATATATAAATATGACAAGATCATGAACGGATCTTACCGCGACTTTGTTCCTGACCATTATGCTATAGGATATCAGATTGTTGCCTGGTCAAAATTGAAATATGGTCTGGAGACCTGGAACGATGTAATGAAGTTCACTGCGGAAAATCCTTTTACAATAATTCCGGTAAATATCAGTCTGAACAAAAAAACCGGCCTGAATAAAAAAAAGCTGTTTGATGAAACTTTTGATACCCTCCGTACAATCTGGAAAAATGAAGTTGATGCTGATAATCCTATTGAGTATGAGATTATCAATCCCGACAAAAAAAGAAAATTTATAAATTACTATTCTCCGGTAATTGCAGGCATAGACAGTATAATTGCGGTGAAAACATCGTTAGATAATCCTTCCGAATTTGTGCTTATTAATCCTTCTCTGAAGACAGAGAAAAAAATACATGTGCCGGGACAGTTTTATCCCTATGTGTTCTCATATAGCAAAGGTAAGATCGCCTGGGTTGAAAACCAGGGTGATCCACGCTGGGAAAACCGCGACTATTCGGTTATTAAAACAATGGACCTAGCTTCAGGAACCGTTAAAAAAGTATCGCGTAAGAGTCGTTATCAGTCACTATGCCTGTCACCCGACGGAAGCAAGATTGTTGCTACTGAGAACAGCATCGATAATAAAAACAGTATCGTTTTCATTGATGCCATAACATGTCATATTGAGAATAGAGCAGCTGCTCCTGATAATATATACCTTCAGAGGCCCCAGTGGTCGGAAGATGGAAATCTGATTACATTCATCTTCCTGAATGATGATGGAGAAGGCATTGTTTCATACAAGATCCGTGAAAACTCATGGGAAACACTGATAGAAGCCGGCAGAGATGATCTGCAATCGGCAACACTTAGAAATGACACACTCTTTTTTGTGAGTTCAGTTTCGGGTACTGAAAATATTTATTTCAAAACAAAAAAGGGTGAAAATGGAAGGTTGACACGGTCAGCATTCGGGGCAACAGACCTTTCGCTAAAAGGAGATAAAGCCATTTTCAGCGACTATTCCTCTTCCGGAAATAACATAAGCACATCTGCAATAAGCGACTATAAACCAGGAGCAGATAAGACCTCAAATTCAACTGATTATCTTATTGAAAGAATTAAACAGGATGCTCCGAAAGGTACTTCTTCGCCTGAAGTCGCATTTACCCCTCAGCCTTACCGTAAGTGGCAGCATATGCTAAATTTTCACAGCTGGATGCCTTTTTATGCCGATCTTGAAGAGATCAAAGCCGATCCGGGTTCAGTAAGGCCGGGGTTTTCACTTCTGACACAAAATCTTTTGAGCACACTCATATCCCAGACAAGCTATGAATACTCTCAGGATAAAAAACACATAATACATTCGCGGATAACATTCAGCGGCTGGTATCCGGTTTTTGAGTCAAGAATAGATTACGGAGGTTCCCCGGGAATTACAAAGATAGCAAGGCAGGGAGAGATTGTTACAAATCCGTCTGTTATTAAACCGGGACTAAGATCGACAAATACAATTTCTCTGCCTCTGAGATTCTCTTCCGGCCGTTTTTCGGAGTTTCTAAGGCCTTCTATAACATCAGCCTTCAGCAATGACTATATATATCTGAACGGGCAATATGACTTTGGCCAGACAATCGTTTCCGGCAGATTATATTTTTTGAATTCTTACAGATCTGTACAGCGTGATATTTATCCCCGATGGGCACAGGTGCTTGATCTGAATTACTCCTTCGCTCCTTTTGACCGAAATCTATATGGAACACTTGGAACATTAAAAGCAGCATTTTATTTCCCGGGGATATTTCCACACAACTCTTTAAAAATCAGACTTGAAAGAGAGAAGCAGGCGCCGGTGAAATTCCTCTATGCCAACCGCGTTTCCTATCCAAGAGGATATAAAAACATTATGTCGAAAGAACTGGAATTTTATTCAGCTGATTATGTTTTGCCATTGCTTTATCCCGATTTAAATCTCTCAGGTATTCTATACCTTAAAAGAATACGGGCTGGTATATTCTATGATCACGGGTATGGTACAGGCAATTCATATTTCACATATACATCGGGCGGAGTACAAAGGGTTGACCATAATTACAGAGAAACATTCAGTTCGGACGGATTTGAGGTTCTCGCTGATTTTCATATACTGAGAATCCCTTATTTGATAACAGGAGGTGTTCAGACAGTCTGGAAAAGGTCAGAAAACGCACCGGTTTTCGAGTTTATATTTAACATTGACCTTTACGGCAGGACCCTGGGCAAAAAGGAGAACTGACAAGCATTTACATCTCAAGGGTTCTCGCAGTATTCCTTATCTGATCCCATGCAGCTTCAACATGACCCATTGTCACGTTAGTCTGGGCTGTTACCATTCGAAGTGTATAGCGGCCATTCAGAACGGTATGAGTGAGGTAGATTTTCCCGGAATCATTCAACTTGTGATTCAGATTTTCGTTCAGAAGATTAAGCTTGGTGGCATCACAATTCTCAGGTTTATACCTGAAACAGACAACGCTTATAACAACAGGGGCAAGTATCTCAAAATCAGTCTCTTTTGAAATCAGTTCTGCCAGGTTCTTTGCAATTGATATATGATATCTTACTTTTTCTCTCAACTGGTCAGTGCCATAACACCGGATAACACTCCATAATTTGAGAGCCCTGAACCGTCTTCCAAGTGGCACACCCCAATCGCGATAGTCATTAACTTTTCCTCTCGATCTTGTTTTCAGATATTCGGGGAGAACTTCAAATGTCTTAATCAGGTTTGCAGCATCCTTTACAAAATATGCAGTGCAGTCGAAGTTAGTAAACATCCATTTATGTGGATTGAAAACAAAACTGTCGATATATTCACTGCCGTCGATCATCCACCTGAATTCGGGAAGGATAAGCGCTGTTCCGGCCATGGCAGCGTCAACATGAAGCCATATGCCGAATTCTCTGCAAATCTCACCTATGGCCCTTATTGGATCAACAGCAGTTGTTCCGGTGGTTCCAATTGTTGCTATAACACAACATGGGATAAGGCCACGCTCAAGATCAATTATAATAGCCTCTTTCAGGTTAGCAGGATCCATTGAAAAATCCTCCTTAACAGGTGTTTTAACAAGATTTCTCTTGCCAATTCCGGAAATTTTTACTGCCTTCTCTACTGAAGAATGAGTTTGTCCTGAACAATAAACCCTTAAAGTTCCTGCGTCTTCTGAACCATCATTATTAATAGAAAAGCCTGAAATATTTTCACGGGCTGTGAGTATTGCGGCCAGTGTTGCTGTTGATGCTGAATCCTGAATAACTCCTTCAAATTCTTTAGGGAGACCAATCATATCGCGGAGCCAGATCATCATTTTTTCCTCAAGTTCGGCTGCAGCGGGAGAAGTCTCCCAAATCATACACTGTGCTCCGAGAGTGGCCACAACCATTTCGGCAAGCACAGAAGGGGGACTTGCATTTGCAGGAAAATATGCAAAAAAGTTCGGGTTTTGCCAGTGGGTTATTCCCGGCATAATGATCTCATCCAGATCCTTCATCAGATCTTTAAAAGATTCTGCTTGTGCAGGAGGCTCCGCAGGGATACTCTTAAATATGTTACCAGGTTCTACAGATGATTTAACCGGATAGCTTTCAACATTTTCCATGTAGTCAGCCATCCAATCGACCAGCTCATGGGCATTTTTCCGGAATTCATCTGTTTTCATGGAACTACGCTAGCTCACTGAATCAGCAAGAAGAATTATTTTATTTGCCTTAACCTCCACAACGCCACCGCTAATCTCAAATTTTCGTTCAGTACCGTCCATTTCAAGCATTGTAACGGTTCCGTTCTCGAGGGTGGAAATAATGGGAGCATGGTCTTTAAGCACCTGAAAGGATCCCTTTTTACCGGGGACCCTTACAGATTTGACATCACCGTCATATACTTTTTTGTCAGGTGTTATAATCTCTATCTTCATTCCTGATTATTTTGACTGGGCAAGGATCTTTTCACCTTTTTCAATTGCATCTTCAATTGTTCCAACAAGCATAAATGCTGATTCAGGATACTGGTCAACTTTGCCATCCATAATCATATTGAAGCCTTTTATTGTGTCTTCGATTGAAACAAGTGCACCTTTGATACCCGTGAAGGATTCTGCAACAGTGAATGGCTGTGAAAGGAACCTCTGTACCCTTCTGGCCCTGTGAACAACAAGTTTATCCTCTTCTGAAAGTTCATCCATACCGAGAATAGCAATGATATCCTGTAGTTCATTATATCTCTGTAGTAATTCTTTAACTCTCTGAGCGCAGTTATAATGAGCTTCGCCTACGATCTCTGCTGTAAGAATCCTGGATGTTGAATCGAGTGGGTCAACTGCAGGATAGATGCCAAGTTCCGAAATTTTACGACTGAGAACCGTTGTTGCATCGAGGTGGGCAAATGTTGTTGCAGGTGCCGGATCAGTAAGGTCATCAGCAGGAACATAAACAGCCTGAACTGAGGTAATTGATCCGTTTTTTGTAGAGGTGATCCTCTCCTGCATCATTCCCATTTCTGTTGCCAGTGTGGGCTGATAACCTACAGCTGAAGGCATCCTGCCTAGAAGTGCTGATACTTCTGACCCCGCCTGCGTGAAACGGAAAATATTATCCATAAAGAAAAGAATATCCCTTCCTCCGCTTTTTCCGTCGCCATCCCTGAAATGTTCAGCAACTGAAAGTCCGGAAAGAGCTACCCTTGCCCTGGCTCCCGGAGGTTCGTTCATCTGTCCGAAAACAAGTGCAAGTTTTGATTCTTTAAGTGCATTTATATCGACTGTAGAAAGATCCCATCCACCCTTTTTCATGTTCTCAAGGAAGGCAGGGCCATATGTAATTACACCAGCTTCAAGCATCTCACGCAACAGATCGTTTCCTTCTCTGGTACGCTCGCCTACTCCTGCGAATACAGATAATCCTGAATAGGCTTTGGCAATATTATTTATAAGCTCCAGAATAACTACCGTTTTTCCTACGCCAGCACCACCGAAAAGACCAATTTTACCTCCCTTTGAGTAAGGCTCAATAAGGTCAATAACTTTTATCCCGGTAAATAATATCTCTTTGTCTGTTGAAAGATCCTCATATTTAGGAGGTTTTCTGTGAATAGGATAACCGCCGGATTTATCAAGGGCGCCGATTCCATCAATGGCTTCGCCTGTAACATTCATGAGGCGACCTTTGATCTGTTCTCCGATAGGCATAGTAATAGGAAGACCTGTTGAAACGACCTCCATGCCCCTGCGTAGTCCATCCGTAGAGTCCATCGCAATTGTACGAACGGTTCTCTCGCCAATATGCTGCTGACATTCAACAACAAGGGTAGAGCCATCATCTCTTTTTATTTCAAGAGCATCGTAAATATCCGGCATTTCTAAACCCTGCCTCTCAAAAGTAACATCAACCACTGGCCCGATGATCTGGCTGATTTTCCCCGTATTCTGTGACATATATCTTTTATTTAATAAGTTTTCAAGAGATACAAATTTAATATTTTTTGTGTTTCATACAGAGGAAAGTCGCGTAAAATTCTGTTTTACCCAAAAGTTCACTTTTTTCACCACTTAATCAAATTATTATTGCCCGATATTTCATAATTTTTTATCTTTATTGCAATATTTGATTGGTTCATTAACTGACATAAACTAAAAACCCATTATATGAAGAAATTTATTTTTACATTACTTCTGGTGATTTGCGCCATTTCAGTCGTAAACGCACAGTTCACAAAAATAGGAGGCGGATTGGTCCTCACAAGCGGATTCAAGTTTCACCAGATGAGTTATCCGGAAAATAGAAGTGGACTTATTGGCATTAATTTTAAAGGTATTTATGAAATTAGCGTTCCTCTTCATATCTCCCCTTCGTTTACTGTGTTTTATCCACACGTTACAAAAGTTCAGGACAACAAAACTGTTGTTTCATCAATGATGTTTGATGTAAACGGCCATTATGTTTTCAACTCTCTTGACAAGTTCGAATTTTACGGTCTGGCCGGCCTCGATATACTTCTGGCAAAGAAAAAGAACAGTTATACCGGATCGTCTACATATACTGAGAGTGATAATGCACTTGGACTCAATTTGGGCATAGGAACATATATGAAATTAACCGAGTCGATGGATCTTTCGGGCGAAGCCAAATATGTATTTAACAGTAAATACAACCAGTTCATGGTAAATGTTGGGGTACTGATTAATATCGACTGGCTGAAGAAAAACGAAAATAACGGAGAATTATAATCTTATCTATCCCTTCCTATAAGTGAGCTGGCTATCAAGGTCAGCTCTTTTTTTCTCTCCTTGTTGGCTGAAATTCTTTCCAGCAAACTGAATGATACATTAATGTATTCATTTGCAAGACTTTCTGCAACTGTTTTGATATTCAGCTGATCATAAATAGCAACAACTTTCCTAACCTTATCTTCCGGATCAGAATCTGAAAGTTCAAAAAGTTCATGTAGCTCTTTTCTCTGTTCCGTTGATGCAATTTCAAGAGCTTTTACAAGCAGCAGTGTCTTTTTATTAGCCACGATATCACCTCCCGGAACTTTTCCGAAAATCTTTACATCGCCATAAATATCAAGAAGATCATCCTGTATCTGAAATGCAAGTCCAAGATTTCTGCCAAACTCATATAACAGGTCTGCATCCTTATCTTCAGCGCCACCGATTAATGCTCCTATTTTTGCTGAAGCGGCAAGCAATACAGCGGTTTTAAGCTCTATCATCCTGAGATACTCTTCCTCCGATACAATAAGAGCTTTCTCATAATCGATATCGAGCTGTTGACCTACACATACTTCGATTGCTGCTTTATTAAATACCCTGAACACTTTTGTCATGACCCGCTGAGGAGTCTGAAGGATACACTCATTGGCAATAAAAGCCATAACATCGCCCGACAGAACTGCCTGATTTACATTCCACTTACTATGAACTGTTGGAAAGTTTCTTCTCAGAGGTGCCTGATCCATTATGTCATCATGTACCAGGGTAAAATTATGAAACACCTCTAACCCTGTTGCGGGGATCACTGCCTCGTCGATCTTATCGCTGAACAGGTTACAGGCCATGAGTGCCATAACCGGCCGCAGCCGTTTTCCTCCTATCGAAAGAATATATCTGACCGGATCAATAAGTCGCTCAGTTTCCGTATTGTACGAAAGATTTGAAATAGCCTTATCGACTAAATTCTTAAGTTCAGACTGATTATACATTATCCTATGTTAACGAACTGATAATCGCAGATAATTAACCACGAAGTGCTTCTGCTCCGCTGACCACTTCAAGTATCTGGTTTGTTATTGTTGACTGACGTGCTTTATTGTACTGAAGTGTCAGATCCCTTATCATACCGGTTGCGTTATCTGTTGCTTTGTGCATAGCAGTCATTCTTGCTCCGTGTTCAGCAACAAATGAGTTCAGAACTGCCTTATAAAATTGAATTTTAAGAGATTTCGGAATGAGATCCTGTATTATTGACTCCTTATCAGGTTCATATATATAATCAACTGCCACAGCAGCACCTTTTCCTCCCTGAACCGACTCAATCGGCAGAAAGATCTCGCTTGTAAGGTTCTGTACAGCAGCATTTTTAAACTGATTATAAACCAGTTCAATCCGATCGAATTCGCCTGCAGCAAAACTTTTCATTACCTGTTCGGCAACCTGTGAAACATTTTCAAAAGTGAGATGCTGAAGAAGGCTGTTCTGTTCGGGCAGAAGGTTTACTTTAGACTTCCTGAAAAAATCGAAACCTTTTTTGCCAATAGTCAGAACTTTTAAATTGCCTTTATTATACTGATCCAGGTATTTTTCAGAAATGAGCTTTCTGGCCTCTTTAATAACATTTGTATTGAAAGCTCCACAGAGCCCTCTGTTGGAAGTAATAACTACTAACAGAATCCTGTCGGTTGATGCATTTCTACTGTAAATATTCTCAACCTCAATCCCTGCAAGGCTTTGTGAAAGGCCAACCATTATTTCCTGAAGTTTGCCTGCATAGGGTCTCAGCCTCACGATCTTATCCTGAGCCTTACGCAACTTGGCAGCAGAAACCATTTTCATTGCTGAAGTGATCTGCCGGGTTGACTTAACAGAGGATATACGGACTCGTATTGCTTTTAAATTAGCCATCTGAAACTTATTTTGCTCAGGTTAACCTGATTACTATTGCCTATATTTAATTACCAATTCTGAAGCAACTTTTTCAAGAACCCCGGTGATATCATTATTAAGAATTCCGTCGCGGAGATTATCGAGGACATCCCTGTGCTTCAATTCCATAAACTCAAGAAACTCTGCTTCGAAGTTCTTAACTTTATTTACAGGAACATCTTTTAACAAACCCATAGTTCCGCAATAAATAATTGCTACCTGCTTCTCAACGGGCATTGGTGCATATTGCGGCTGTTTAAGGATCTGAACGTTTTTAGCTCCTTTGTTCAGAATTGCAAGCGTTGTTGCATCAAGGTCTGAGCCGAACTTGGAGAATGCTTCAAGTTCACGGTACTGAGCCTGATCTACTTTCAGTGTTCCTGCGATCTTTTTCATCGACTTTATCTGGGCGTTACCACCTACCCTTGACACAGAGATCCCTACGTTAATCGCAGGTCTTACACCTGAGTTGAAAAGACTTGACTCAAGAAATATCTGACCGTCAGTAATAGAGATTACGTTAGTAGGAATATATGCAGATACGTCACCAGCCTGAGTTTCAATAATCGGAAGAGCTGTCAGCGATCCTCCTCCCTTAACCATATGTCTGATTGATTCGGGAAGGTCATTCATTTTCTGTGCAACTTCATCAGATTCAATAATCTTGGCTGCTCTTTCAAGTAATCTTGAGTGCAGGTAGAATACATCACCCGGATATGCCTCACGTCCCGGCGGACGACGAAGAAGCAAAGAAACTTCGCGGTAAGAAACCGCCTGTTTTGAAAGGTCGTCATAAATAATAAGCGCATCACGGCCCGTATCGCGGTAAAACTCGCCGATTGCAGCTCCTGCAAATGGTGCATAGAACTGAGATGCAGCAGGGTCAGAGGCAGTAGCCAGTACAATAACTGTATACTGTAAAGCACCGTGCTCTTCAAGTGTTGCTGCAATATTTGCAACAGTTGAACCCTTCTGGCCGATAGCTACATAAATACAGTATACAGGTTTTCCTTTGTCAAAGTTGCTCTTTTGATTTATTATTGTATCGATAGCAATTGCAGTTTTTCCGGTCTGCCTGTCACCGATAATTAGCTCCCTTTGTCCTCTTCCGATCGGGATCATGGCATCAATAGCCTTTATACCGGTCTGAAGCGGCTGTCTTACAGGTTGTCTGAAAATTACACCTGGTGCTTTTCTCTCAAAAGGAAGTGTAAAGAGCTCTCCTTTTATCGGACCTTTCCCATCGAGTGGTTGACCTGTAGGGGAAATAACCCTTCCGAGAAGGCCTTCACCCACTTCCAGAGAGGCAATTTTGCCCGTTCTCTTAACTATATCGCCTTCATTAATCTCTTCTGTGGGACCCAGGAGCACTGCGCCGATGTTATCTTCTTCGAGGTTCAGCACAATCGCTTCCATTCCGTTTTCGAATTCGATAAGCTCATTTGACTGAGCATTTGAAAGTCCGTAAATACGGGCAATCCCGTCACCAACCTGAAGCACTGTTCCTACTTCGTCAAGCTCAGCACCAGTCTGAATACCTTCAAGCTGTTGTTTGAGAATTTTTGAAACTTCTGCTGGTTTAATATTTGCCATACTATATTCTCTTAATTTCCTTATTAATAATATTTTAATTTCCGGAAGTCAAAACACTTCCTTTGAGTTCTTTCTTAATCTTCCTGAGTTTGTTCTTAATACTGGCATCAATAAGATTATCATCTACGCGCAGTACAAATCCACCAATAATTTCCGGATCAACAATCTCCTCAAGTTCAACTGATGTATTGAATATTTTTGAAACCAGGTCAGTTATCTGCTTTTTAACCTTGTCATCAACCTTTACTGCAGTGGTAAGAACAGATTGCGTTATTCCCTTGTATTTCATCGTTTCATGGATGAATACCCTGGCAATCGCAGGAATATAGGCTTCTCTTCCGTTTTTTACAACCAGATCTAATAAAGAGAGAGTTATCTTCTGAACATTTTTACCCAGAATATTATGAAAAATTGACATTTTCTTTGACGGAGCAATTATAGGGCTATGCAGAAATTCCTTTGTTTCAGGAAGCTTGCAAACTTCCGCAAGAAATAGCATATCGGCATTTACTTCATCAAGAAGTTTCTTTTCCAGTGCTGACTGAAAGATAGCCCTGGAATATCTTACCGAAATTTTACTGTCGTTCATCAGTGTAAATACTTCCTAATTCTTATTGAGATTCATTTCTTTAAGATAGCTGTCTATCAGTTTTGCTTGCTCACCGGTTTGTTTTAATTGTTCTCCGAGGAGCTTTGAAGCTATTTCAACAGAAAGAGTCGCAACCTGGTCATGAATCTCAGAGAGAGCTTTATGCTTCTCAGCTTCAATACCGACACGAGCTTTTTCAATCAGTTTTTCAGCCTCTTCTGTTGCCTTTCCTTTTGCTTCAGAAATAAGTTTATCGCGAACTTCTCTGGCTTCTTTAAGAATAACTTCACGTTCTTCTCTTGCTTTTTTAAGGATTGCTTCGTTATCGCTCTTCAGTTTAAGCATTTCTTCCCTTGCCTTTTCAGCTGATTCGAGGGAGCCTTTTATCATCTCATCCCTTGCCTTAACCGCATTAAGGATAGGTTTCCATGCAAATTTTGAAAGGATAAAGAAGAAAAGACTGAATATCACGGTAGTCCAGACTACCAATCCGATTGCAGGAGATGTAAGACTATTCGCTAATAAGATCATATCTTATAATTTTTACTGTTTTAAATAAAGAGGTGCCTGTAACCAACCGTTACAGGGCATCTCAATTTCTTTACTTTGCAATAAGAGCAACAACTATTGCGAAAAGAGCGGCACCTTCAATAAGAGCTGCGGCAATAATCATAGCTGTCTGGATTTTTGAAGTAGCTTCAGGCTGACGAGCGATAGCATCCATCGCTGAACCACCGATTCTACCAATACCAAGTCCTGCACCTATTACTGCGAGACCTGCTCCAACTGCTGCCATTGTTCCTGTCATAATAACTGGTTTTAAATTAAAAACTAAAAACTAATGATGTTCCTGTACTGCCAGACTTATAAACAGTGCTGATAGCAAGGTAAATACATATGCCTGAAGGAATGACACGAGAAGTTCGAGGCAATCCATAAAAATTACGAACATTATTGATACAGGAGCCACTGCAACTGATTTAAAAATGAAAATCAGACACACAAGGCTGAGCACAATTATATGCCCTGCAGTGATGTTCGCGAAAAGTCGGATCATCAGAGCAAAGGGTTTAGAAAAAATCCCTATGATTTCAACCGGTATCATAACCGGAAGCAGCCACAGAGGAACTCCAGGGGTTGCAAAAATATGTTTCCAGTATGTCTTGTTTCCGCTGAACTGGGTAATAATGAATGTGAAAAAAGCCAGAACAAATGTTACAGCAATGTTCCCGGTAACATTAGCCCCGAAAGGAGGAGGAAAAGGAACCAGGCCCATCAGGTTGTTTATAAGGATGAAAAAGAATACCGTAAGAAGGTATGGCATATACTTTTCATACTTATGAATTCCAATGTTGGTAATAGCAATATCGTCGCGGACAAACAGGATAATTGGTTCAAGAAAACTCTGAATTCCCTTCGGGTGACTGATACCGGTTTTTTTATATGACCTGGATAAGGAAAGAAACAGGATCAAGCCGATAATAGCAGAAAACAGCAGACCTACAACTGCCTTGGTCATTGAAAAATCAAGTGGAATATTTTCTTCATCAGCACGACCTTCAGCGTTCACATTTACAATCACCCCCTGCAAATCACCCTCTTCCTCAAGTTTGTATCCTTCGTAAACCACACCATGTGCAAGTTTCTTTGAAGAGAATATATCCAGGCCCTTTTCTTTACTGTAAACAATTACAGGAAGATAGATGGCTAATGCCTCCCCATTTTTTTTTGTAAGAATATGCCACTCGTGCGAATCGGCAATATGCTCCATGATAAAAGTGCTGGCGTCAAAAGCCTCTTCATGTGATTCCCCGTGTCCGGTGACTTCTGTTTTTTCTTCAGCCTTCTGCCCAAAAGATGAAAGTGCAGTTCCCGTGAAGAGAAGAAAAAATAAGAATCCAAATAATTTTATAGTTTTCAAATCAGTACCTGTTTTATAAAGACTTGTTTTTAAGCGTTTTAAGGATGACCCCTACTAAAACCAAAGTGAATGTTAAATATAAAACAAAAAATATAAAAACAGAGTGTAAAGAACTTTTTTTAGCAACAATAAACCAAACTAATGCAAGTATCAGTTCCAGAAGGAATTTCAATGTTACAGCAACCAGTGTATGCATAGTCTGGCTTTCAGGATGCCTGCTGCTACCTCTGAAAAATATAATAATTGAGATTGAAGTTATAACTGCAAAAGTCGTGGAAAGAATAATAATATCAGATAGTCTGAGATCAAGCCATCCTTGTGCTATAAAAAAACATCCCGTTAAAATCGTAAGGATATTCAGTGTTGCAATGACAATAAGATTTTTAATAACAGGCTTCATAACAGAATATTACCTGATAAAGTCTTTGACTGCCGTGTATATTGCGGCAAAAACCCCAAGCAGAGACAGAATTACTGTAAACAGAGGGAATTCGGAGGGTGTTAACTTATCGAGCTCTATACCGCCCCAGGTGGTCAGCAGAATAATAACAACCATCTGAAATGCCATACCGGAGTACCTGCCAAAATCATTAATCCCTTTATTTGGGGGATTTATCTGGTTCTTTTTCTTTTGCTGTAACGGCTCCTCCATTATTGTCTGTATCACTCATTTTGCAGTTTCCTGAGAATCTTGCTCCCGGTTCGATAGAGAGTTTTGAAGTAGCTATGTCGCCAAGTATCTTAGATGATGCTTTTAAGTTAAGTAACTGTCCAACAGTTATTTTCCCTTCAATAATACCGGAGACTTCTGAATTTTTGCAAACTATCTCCCCGCTAACTTTGCCTGTTGTACCTATTACTACTTTGCCTTTGGTATTCAGATTTCCGGTTAAGGTTCCGTCAATACGAATATCTCCGCTTGATTTTATATCCCCGGTTATTTCAGTCCCATTACTTATAAGATTGATTGTTGGGCTATCGGTCTCGTTGTACTTTGCCATGGCTAATATTGGGTTTCAGATTCCTGTTTAAAACTCAAAAATATATAAACTATTGCAGATAAAAAATAAAAAGAGGCCTAACTCTTTTAGCCGGCCTCTTTAATTAATTTTGTTAAGGGTGCTATTTTGGATCATAAGCCCACTTAAGATATATTGCTCCCCATGTAAAACCGCCACCAAAAGCGGCAAGGATTAAGATATCACCCTTTTTTAATTTTTTCTCATATTCCCAGATACATAATGGAATTGTAGCAGTTGTTGTATTGCCGTAATTTTGAATATTTATCATTACTTTTTCAGGAGGAAGGCCCATTCTTCTCCCGGTTGCGTCAATTATCCTGAGATTAGCCTGATGGGGAACAAGCCATGCTATATCCTCTGACTTAAGATTATTCTTTTCCATTATTTCCGCAGAAACGTCTGCCATATTGGAAACTGCGAACTTGAAAACACTCTGACCTTCCTGGTAAATAAAATGCTCCTTAGCGTCTATCGTCTCATGTGAAGCAGGCTTTGCTGAACCTCCGGCCTTTAAGTGCAAATATTTACGGCCCGAACCATCAGTTTTGAAAATATGATCCATTATGCCATTTTCTTCGGTTGTTGGTTCCAGCAAAACAGCCCCTGCTGCATCTCCAAAAAGAGGACAGGTAGTACGGTCGGTATAATCGGTTATTGATGACATTTTATCGGCACCAACAACAATAACCTTTTTATATCTGCCCGATTCAACATAAGCAGCGCCGGTTTGTAATGCAAATAGAAATCCTGAACAGGCAGCGTTTAAATCGAAACTGAATGCATTTTTAATTCCGCACTTATCAGAAATGATATTTGCGGTGGCGGGAAAAGCCATATCGGGCGTTGCCGTAGCGCAAATCAGCAACTCAACATCTTCAGGGGCGGTATTGGTTTTCAGTAATAAGCCTTTTACAGCCTGTTCTCCGAGATCGGAACTTCCAAGCCCTTCGCCTTTAAGTATTCTTCTCTCCTTTATTCCGACTCTTTGCATTATCCATTCATCGGAAGTATCAACCAGTTTAGAAAGTTCCTGATTTGTCAGCTTGTACTCCGGCACCCAGGCATTGATACCCGTAATAGCTGCACGTATCTTTTCCATAATTATATTGCTTCTTTAATCTTTTGGGACAAGTTTGCGTGTACAACATCCCTGGTCTGAAGGATCATATTCATAATAGGTCTTCTTTGGGATATTCCGTGACCAATTACTACGTTGGCATTGATACCGATAATAGGGGTTCCGCCAACATTCTCCCAGTCGAGGCGATCAAAAAATTCATCCTTAAAATTTCGGCTTTTATAAATATGATGAAATGATTCTCCCATTTTCAGAATAACATTTCCAACGAAACCGTCACAGACAATAACATCGGTCATCTTCTCCCTGAAAAGGTCATTTCCTTCAATATTACCCACAAAATTCAATCCGGGGTGCTCTTTCATCAGTTCATAAGCGGCCTTCACAGCGGGGGTTCCCTTGGTTTCTTCTTCACCAATGTTGATTAACGCAACAGTAGGGTTGTCTTTTCCGAGAACATATTTTGCATATATACTTCCAAGCACAGCATACTGAAGCAGTACATCAGGCTTGCAATCAGGATTGAGCCCAACATCAAGGATTACCGATTCGCGGTTATCAATACAAGGCAGAATTGTTGCCAGTGCCGGTCTCAGTACACCAGGAATCACATTTACAGTGTAACTGGCTCCAACGAGCATTGCTCCGGTATTTCCTGCACTGCAAAAACCGTCAAGCATACTGCTTTTCAGCATTCCGTAGCCAACGGCAATACTGGAGTCTTTTTTCTGAGAAAATGATTTCGCTGGATGATCACCCATCTCAATAACCTGAGATGTATGCACTATTTCAAAAAGAGAAGGCTCAACACCCATCTCACTCAGTTTATGGCGAATAGCAATCTCATCTCCGATAAGAACTAACTTCTCAGCAGTAGCAAGATGCTGAACAGAATCAACTGCTCCCTCAATGACCGCATCAGGTGCAAAATCACCACCCATGACATCAAGGCCAATTCTCATATTACATTTATTAAGTTAAAAGAGATCAGGCTGTTGCCTTCTTCTCTATAGCAAGTTTACCTCTGTAGAATCCGCATTCAGGACATACCCTATGATATAATACTGATGATCCGCAGTTTGAACAGCTTGCTACTGTAGGTGCAGTTGCCTTATAATGCGTTCTGCGCTTATCTCTTCTCGTTTTCGAGTGTTTACGTTTGGGATTTGGCATTTTATTCTCTATTTAGTTATTATTCATCAACTTCTTGAGGTCATCCCATCGGGGATCATTATCATTCTCACTATCAATAATCAGTTCATCAAGTTTTTTAAGCATCTCCGGATCACATGTGCTGTTTCCGTTCCTGTCATCAGGGTGAACTCTTCTGATTGGCAGCGCCAGATGTATATATTCATAGAGGTGCTGCTGTAAGTCCAACTCACTTTCATCTATCGGAATTGTCAGTATATCAGGGTCAATATCCTCAATAACCCTGCTGTATTTAACCAGTAACCTGTTTTCGCAGTCTACCGGATAAGAAAACATCTCCAGACACCTGTCGCAGCATATTCTGACGCTCCCCGACAACCTGATTGCCAGGTCAATATGGGTCGATCTTTTGTCAAGCTCAATATATGCAATAAGGCTTCCTTCCTTTATTTCCGACTCTTCATACTTTTCAAAAAACGCATTACCAATCTCAAAATCAACCGCGTGCCGTCCTTCCTTTAATCCGCTAAGCGGTATACTATGTGTTCCGGACATCTCTTCAAATTTTGGTTTGCAAAAATATGAATCCTTCTTCAATTAAAAAAATTATCAACAAAAAAGTAACATATAATGTCATAAAATACCAAATACCGGCATAAAAACGCCATTCGCCGATTAGTATTAACCTGATCGTTCAGGGTGAACTACATTTGCTGAAGAATAAAAATAATTTAATATGAAACACAGGGATCATTATTCAGTAAGAGAAAGAGAACATCACCCCAGGGTGGGAATCGGAATCTTCTTTATCGCACTTGGTGCAGCACTTCTTATAGCTACAAATGATCTGTTAAACCTTGGAAGCGTGAGCAGCTACTTCACATGGGAAACAGCCATGGTTTTCATCGGGGTGATTTTACTGCTGAACCTTAATTTTACCGGAGGGCTGCTCTTAGTTGCCGGGGGAGTATGGTTCCTTCTCGATGATTTCTATATTGTCACCCCGGAAATTATCAGGACAGTATTCTGGCCGGCGGTCATTGTATTAATAGGTTTGTCTTTTATCTTTTCTTCAATATTAAGACGCAACAAGTAACGAAATCAATTAAGAAACAAATAAATTTACAACTATGGAAACAAATGGTAATTACAAAGATGATTCGCAACCTTCAAGGCGAGAATATCATCACCTTACAAACAACCGCGCATTGATTGGGGTTGTACTTGTATTGGTCGGATTATTTCTCGTAATGAGAAATACAGGGATCTTCCCCAGCTTTATAGATCATGTTATTTTCAGCTGGCCAATGTTGCTGGTAACAATAGGCTTGGTTATTACTCTGGGTTCTTCCGGAAACAAAACTTCGGGTATCATTGTTATGGCAGTCGGCGGTTTTTTCCTGATCCCTCACATTTTCAGAGAAACTTTTAATATGAACATGTTCTGGCCATCAATATTTATAGTTATCGGTATAATATTTATTTTCTCGAAGCGCAAAGGATGGAATTCGGTTTCAACATCTCCTCTTGTCGGAGATGATTATATCGACTATGTTCATGTATTCAGCGGAGGTGAACGTCAGATTGTGTCTGATAATTTCAGGGGCGGTAAAGTTACAGCAGTATTCGGAGGAAGTGAAATTGACCTTACCCAAGCAAAACTTGCTCCCGGCGTTTCTGAACTCGAACTTGCATGTGTATTCGGTGGAACAACAATTATCGTTCCTGATAACTGGAACGTCAAAATCGAAGTAGTACCAGTCCTTGGTGGATTCGGCGACTCGAGAAAACTTAATCCCGGCAGAACAATTGATACTACAAAACAACTTATTATAAAAGGTGCTGTCGTATTCGGAGGCGGTGAAATAAAGAGCTATTAATTCACATTTAAATGAAACATCCTGTACTTCAAAACAGAGTACGCCTGATAGTCTGGTGGCTGATCTGGCTCTTCCTTGCGGGGGGCCAGTCGCTGCTCTTTTATTTTGCCTATGGGAGCTTTACCAACATTGGGCCTATCGATAGCATAATTTCTTTACTCCTTTATTCCGGAATTGCACTTTCTCTCTGGTATCCTTTCAGTTTTTTTAATACAGGAAATACAAAAACCCTGACACTTATTTCAAACCTGGTTGTCAGCGGGGCCATAACCATAGGATTATGGATTCTCATTACAAAATATGCAGTTGAAGTAGTCCTGCCGGAACAAAATGATTATCAGGCATACTGGACGGCAACCTTCCCTTACAGAATCGGCACAGGTGTCTTTATTTACGGCCTTATTATACTCACCTACTATCTTTTTATAAGCCTCACTAATCTTTCTGAAAAAAATGTCAAAGAGGCCAGACTTGAGAGTCTTGTCAAGGAGACCGAATTAAAACTGCTGCGCTCACAAATAAACCCTCACTTTCTGTTCAACAGTCTGAATTCAATAAGTTCTCTTACCGTTACTGATCCGGAAAAAGCCAGAACCATGGTGGTTAAACTTTCTGATTTTATGAGATACGCCCTCTCCAGAAAAGACGAACAGCCGGTATCGCTCAGAAGTGAGCTTGAAAACCTGAGGCTCTATCTTGACATTGAAAAGGTTCGATTCGGCGAAAAACTTATTTTGGAGGAAGAGATTTCACCTGAATGCTATGATTGTGAAATTCCTGTACTGCTCTTGCAGCCTCTTTATGAAAATGCTGTCAAACATGGCGTTTATGAGAGTACTGAATCAGTAAGAATTATTACAAAAGCAAAGATTATTGATGGGTTTATTGAGATAATAATAAGAAACAATTTTGATCCGTCACCAACAATGAAGAAAGGCACAGGAACGGGCTTATTAAATGTTTCCCGACGGCTCGAATTGTTTTATGGAAATAAGGCTTCGATTAAGACACTGAAAGAAAAAGATATTTATACTGTTACTCTTTACATGCCGGTTCAATGTTAGTAAAGACCATTTGAAAATTATTTCATATTTTTAGGGATAAGAAAAAAAATCGATTTATTGTAAGGAAAGTGTAAAGTACGTTATGGAAAAAATTAAGATAATTATTATTGACGACGAAACCCCTGCAAGGGAATTGATCAAGCATTATCTGAAAGAAGTTGAATCAATTGAGGTAATTGCCGAATGTGCTGATGGCTTTTCGGGGCTGAAATCAATATCATCGCTGAAACCTGATCTGGTTTTTCTCGACATACAGATGCCACGGCTTACAGGAATAGAACTTGTTGAAGTTCTTACCGAGAAACCTGAGATCATTTTTACAACAGCTTATGATCAGTTTGCAATCAGAGCTTTTGAACTGAATGCAGTTGATTATCTGATGAAGCCTTTTGAAAAAAGACGCTTTCTTGATGCTGTTAAAAAAGCAATTGAAAAGATAAAGGCCGGACAGGGGAATTCTGAACCGGCAAGCCAGCTTCTGGCAAAAAAACCGGAAACAGCTTCTCCGGTGAACAGAATAGTTGTCAGAAAAGCAAATGCAATTAATATAATACCTGTAGATCAGATAAGATATGTTGAATCTCAGGATGATTACGTAATGATATACCATTCAGGAGGTAAAGCCCTGAAGCAACAGACAATGAAATTCTATGAAGAAAACCTTCCAAAAGAAGATTTTGTTAGAATTCACCGCACTTATATTGTCAATGTTGGCGAAATACAACGCATTGAACCTTACGGAAAAGACAATCATGTAGCTGTATTACAGTCGGGAGATAAACTTCCTGTCAGCCGTTCAGGCTATAAGCAGCTCAGGGAAGATCTGAACTTTTAACCGGATACCATTCAAAGAATCAGGAAAAGGAGTTACTGCTACTGTTTAAGTCTGTTCTCTTTAGGCCAGTTTTTGAAAGGTTTGTAAATCCTGAACCGAAAAAGCGGTACGGGATCATAACCGTGAGTGCCCCCCGGCCTGCACCTTAAAATTCTTCCGGTTCCAAGAAATAGCCCGATAAGCGGACCGTGAATTTTCAGCGCATCCAACATATACATGGAACAGGATGGTTCATGCCTGCAAGCCGGACGCAGGAAAGGGGATATTGAATACCTGTAAAACAATACAGGAAGTGAAAGCAGGAAAGAAAAAACGGAAGCTGCCAATTTTAACATGGTACAAAGATAATAATTGACAGTCAGGAAGTGTTTTATCTGCCTGGGAATTCCCGTTTTGATAATATGACAAATTGACTGTAAGCTCCTGCCATTTTAGCTTTGGCAGAACTTTTGCAGCAGATTAATAAACCAAATAAAGGAGGAAACTAGTTATGATGATATGGGTAATTTTTATAGGATTTATGATCCTGAGCTGGATTGTAAGCTTTGTACTGAAATCGAAATTTAAGAAATATTCGAAAATTCCCGTCGACAATGGGATGTCGGGACGTGACGTAGCTGAGAGAATGCTGCGCGACCATGGAATAACAGATGTGCGGATTGAAAGTGTTCAGGGTCACTTAACTGACCATTATAATCCTGTCGATAAGACAATTAATCTGAGTCCGGAAGTATATAACGGCAGAAATATTTCTGCCGTTGCAGTGGCCGCTCATGAGTGCGGGCACGCTGTACAGCATGCAAAGGCTTACGCATGGCTTGGATTCAGATCAAAGCTTGTTCCGGCAGTAAGTTTTTCATCGAAATGGGTACAGTGGATTCTTCTCGGAGGAATTCTGCTTATAAATTCTTTCCCGGCACTTTTATTTGCGGGTATTATCCTCTTTGCCCTTACTACTCTTTTCAGTTTTATTACTCTTCCGGTTGAGATTAATGCAAGTCAGCAGGCTCTTGCCTGGTTATCAAATGCAGGTATAACATCATATCAGAACCACGACAAAGCACAGGATGCGCTTAAATGGGCTGCTTATACTTATGTTGTTGCTGCTTTAGGCTCACTGGCAACACTGCTCTATTACATTATGATTTTTATGGGAGCAAGAGATTAATCCAGTCTTTCTCAATCATATATTCAGCCGCAGTAATCCGCAAGGAACTGCGGCTATTTTTTTACCGGCCTTCTACCTCCAGCAATTTTGTGCGCTTGTGAATTGTTCTTACAACAAGCCAGATAACAAAAGCCCCGGCAAACAGATACATCCACATATCCGTCAGGTATATCCTTTCAGAAAGAAAAAGATTTCTGAAGAGGTCCATTAGTGTAAAAATCGCGAAAATATTGACAAAGCTGTTATATTCTCTTTTAAGTATATTTCTGAAAGAGAAAGGAAGTTTCGGGGGAATGAAATTAAATGTCAGGGGAATAAAGGAACTAACTGTCTCTGACCATTTGTCATAAATCTCATCGAATTTTTTCCTTAGATACTGCTCTTCAGCAAACATGATCCGCTCATAATAAAGCCAGTAAAGGAGTGTGAATATAATTGTGAATGAGATTGATCTTAAAAATAACACTGGTCCGAGCCACATAAAAAAATTGCCAAGATAAAGCGGATGCCTGAGCAGTGAATAGATCCCTGTAACATTCAGCTCATCTGCAATCTGGCCATTTACAGTGTTTCTGCCTGATGTGTTTTTTGGTGTAAATCCAACAGTAAAAATCCTTATAATTTCGCCCAGCAGACTAACACCAAGGAAGATAAGCTCATCCCTCATATCAAACAGTATTGCCTGTCTGTTTCCAAGATACATCATTACAATTCCTGCGATTATCATCAAAACCGGCAGCCAGCTTCTTCTTTTAAACAACCAGTTTCCGCTACTTTCAAATTCGTGTACCAGGGCCATCTTTTAAATAATTAGTGATGGGGCAAAAGTAGGAAAATTTCAGAAACTGAATTTCACTCTCAGAAATCCCAGATTAATTCTTGTTGATGTAAAATTTTTCATCACCCTCTTATTTATACTTTTCAATAATATCGTTAATCGTTTTTTCATAATATTCATCATCATTATCATCCACATAAACAAATGAGAGGGCGAAGCCTTTCAGTGTCAGAGTAAAAAGATTAAGTTCACGGTAAGGATCATAACCAGCACTCTCATGTTCTTTCTTTCTGACAAAATAATCTGTTAAAGAAATAACAATGGAATTCAAAAATGCATGCTCAGTAATGTTTCTGTTTCCTTCTTTATAAAATCCCGGTGAAGGGAATGATATCAGAAGTTTTTTCCTTACTTCATTCTGCATCAACAGCTGAAAAAGCAAGCTCCAGAATGCTTTCTTTTTCTTCAGTAATTTGAATAATCTTCTTATAAAAAATTCGAACTCCTCTTCTGTGATGTAAGCGTCTTTGTCTCTGTCAAAATCAATATACATCTCATTTACCGACCGCATAATTATTTCAAACAGCAATGACTCCTTGCCTGTAAAATAATTATACATCAAGCCTTTAGACATCCCGGCATGCCTTGCAATGTTATTAATTGTTGTCTTATGATATCCTTCTTTTGCAAATAGCTCAAGGGCGACATTCATAATGAGTGTTTTCCTCTCATCCCTCATCTCTTCAAATTGCTCCTGCGTTCTGGGCGGCATAGTTTTAACCTATAAAATAAAAACTGATATTATTTTTGACTGAGCGTACGGTCAAAGTTAAATTTCCTTTTCTATTTTTCCAAATATTCTTTGTCTATTTACGGTTTTTTTATACTCAATAAGCCTCCTTAAATCCCGAAAAACAAATAATTAGAGTGCCAAAGTCGTTTTTTTAGAAAGAATATCTATCTTTAACAAGTTGTACCAAAAACATTATTCCAATGGCAAGTCTCAAGCTTTTACTGGGAATGATCCCATCGACTGCAAAAATTGAACAGGCTGAAAAGGCGCTGATTACTGAATTTGAGAAGCTAACCGCATTCGCCGGATCAGATCAGCTTGCAAAATATAATGAGCTGAACGGACTGGTAAATTCCTCATCTTTTATTCAGAAAAGGAAGGAAATTGAATCCCTTCATTTCAAAAACTCTGAGGAATATTCAAAAGAAAGAGAGTTTTTCGCTCTTCAGAAAGCCAAAGATCTTACTCTTTATTTCAGAACGTTACCGGGAAGCGAGCTGAAGCAATTCAAGGAACTTGATGGCTCAGATAAGATAAAAAAGTTTGAGGCTCTTGAAAAAACAGTTAAGGCTTCTGATTTTAAAGAAAAATCAAAATCAAAGGATTTTAAAGAGAGTGATGATTTCAAAATATTACAGGAGTATAACAATCTGAAAGAGACCTCTGACATTAAAGGGTATTTTAAATTTAAAAACTCTAAAGAGTGTGCTAACTACCTGAACATTGACGGATCTTCAAGACTTGCCAGATTTAATGAACTTAAGGAATACACTGCCACCAAAGAGTTCAAAGAAAGAAAAGAATATCTTCTTGACAAGAATAGGTTCATGAAAACTGAAGAGTTCAAGGAAGTTCAGGAATATACCACACTGAAGAAAAACGAAGATATTATCTGGTATTACAAAATTAAGGATTCAAATAAATTTGATGTTCTGAAACAACGCGAACTTACATTCAGTGAAGAGTTTGACAGTGATAAGCTTGATACCAAAAAATGGCTCACCAACTATTACTGGGGAGAGAAACTTCTTAAAGACAGATACTCGGTTGAGTCAGATCTTCAGGCTTATACTGAAAAAGAAAATTTTGAGATCAGGGGAAGTATACTTAAGATTAACACTAAACCACAGAAAGTTACCGGGAAAGTATGGTCGGCAGCACATGGATTTTCAACAAAAGAATTCAGCTATACTTCTGGCCTGATTAACACAGGTAACAGTTTCCGTCAGAAATACGGCACATTCACTGCCAAGATCAAACTTGGCGATCCCAATGCAAAAAGTGCATTCTGGCTGCTTGCTGACAAAATAACTCCACATATTGACATCTGCCGTACCGGCAAGGGAAAAGTTTGGTCAGACTATTTTTCAGCAAAAGGAAGTAATGTAAAAACATCTATTGGCTCAAGATATGCAAATGATTTTTTCATTTTCACACTCGAATGGACTGCTGATAAACTTGTCTGGAAAATAAATAACACAGAAGTATTTGTTCAGACATCTGATATTCCACAGGAACCTATGTATGTTCTGCTTGCCGGAGGCACAGATAAACCATTAAGTGGAATGACATCAATGGAAATCGACTGGGTGAGAGTATATCAGCCCAAGAAATAAATAAATATTAAAAAAATCGTTTATTGCAGAGGCGCCCAAATTGAGCGCCTCTGCTGGTTTAAATAATTTTTTTTATTTGTTTTGTAACATTTCAGTGGGACTATCCGTCTTTAGTATTGTATTGACCATTATGACAGTTAAAGAATATAACAATTCTGTACAAGAGTATGCCGATTCGGTCTATCGGTTCATCCGTGGCAACCTCAGAGATGATGACAGGGCCAACGATATCGTTCAGGACAGTTATGAAAAGTTGTGGAGACATGTTACAGAAATTGAGTATCCGGTAGTAAAATCATGGCTCTTTTCAACAGCCTATCATAATATGATTGACATAATAAGAAAAGAGAAAAGGATGACTCTCATGGAACCGGAACATGAAAAAGAGATGCTCTCAGAGTCTTCATACAGCGACCTTAATGAGATTCTCCATGAGGCACTTGAAAGATTGCCGGAACAACAGAAAACTTCTGTTTTGCTTAGGGATTATGAGGGATACAGTTATAAGGAAATTGGCGAAATAACAGGATCAAGTGAAGCACAGGTAAAAATAAATATTTACAGAGGAAGACTTGCTCTTAAAAACTACATCAGGAAAATTGAAACGGTAATATAGCCATGGAGATTGACAGATCAAATTATGAAATATGGCTGGTAGACTGGCTCGACGGAAACCTTAGTGAACTCCAAAAGGAGGAGCTATTGCTGTTTCTTAAAGACAATCCCGACCTCCGGGAGGAATTCAATGACCTTTCGGCAATAACCCTTTTGCCGGGTATTGAGTCCTTTCATAATAAAAATCAGCTCAAAAAAGCCGCCCCTGAAATTACAGATTCTCAGTTTGGGTTACTGTGTGCAGGATACCTTGAAAATGATCTCAGCGAAAATCAGAAATCTGAACTTCTGGAGATAATCGCAGTAGATTCTTCCAGGAATACTGAATTTGAACTGATACAGAAGATGAAACTCTCGCCCCCGGAAATCAGTTATAAATACAAGAAGCCGTTATATAAAAGAACTGCTTTTCAAAATACAATCAGTATCTCTATGGTCGGCCTGAGCGCTGCCGCTGCAATAGCTCTCCTTATAATCTCGGCACCATTTTCTCCTGAAAAACAGCCGGGAAACTCATTGAATATTGCTCAGGTCTCTGAAAAGGACAGCACTGTTTCCAATAAGAAGACTGAGATTAGTCCGGTAGTTGTATTGCCCGTAGAAAAAAGAAAAACTATAGCAGCACCGGTCATTCAGAAAACGCCTGAAATTCAATACTCAGAACTTGTCGCAGTTAATGCTGACACTCTTCCTGTTTCGCGCGAACCTGAGATAAGAAAGGTTTATTTCACTAAGAAGATAAGTTTGAATCAGAATTCAGTAACTTCCTCACTGATTGCCTCATCATTTGAAGTTATTGCACCTTATTACGATGACGGAAGATCAGATCTCCGCAGATTTTTTGCAAGAACCTTCAGGGATAAAATCCTGAAAGATGATATAACAAAAGATACTCCTATCAAGGGATATGAAATCGCCGAAGCCGGAGTTAGCGGATTAAATAAACTTCTGGGCTGGGAGATGGCGCTTGATAAAAACAGCGACGAGAACGGCGAGTTAAATTCAGTCTACTTCAGTTCAAAAATTCTCAAATTCAACACTCCGGTAAAAAAAACTGAACCCCTGCCGTAACTTTTTCTGTACCCTCTTCGTCCCATCTCTGAAAACAATTAACATTTTAAATTTAAAGTCATGAAAAAGTATGGATTTATAATATTGCTCGCAGCAATAATAACACAGGGGTTTAGCTTTCAGGCTGGCGCAAATGCACAGGAGGAAAAGAAGCAGGAGAAAACTTCTGAAAATGATGAAAACACAAAAGTTATTATTGGAAGGGACTTTGTCAAAGTAGAAGAAGGTGATTCTTCAGTTAATATCAGGGTCGGAAACAGAGGATTGACAATCCTCGAATCACTTGAAGGAAAATCGAAAGTGCGATTCGAAAAATTCTCGGAATCAGATATGGAAGAATTTGATCGGGAAAACTCAGATGACTCAAAAGCAAGAAAAAGAAACAGGTTTAAGGGTCACTGGTCAGGTGCTGAATTCGGATTCAATAACTATGTAAATTCCGACAACTCGATGGTTCTTCCGAGCGAGATAGATTATATGAACCTGCATTCCAGCAAATCAATGAATTTCAATATGAATTTCACTCAGCTAAGCCTTGGATTAGGAAGACATTTCGGATTTGTAACAGGGCTGGGGTTAAACTGGAACAACTACAAATTTAACGGTAATAATAATATTCAGGAAGGGTCAAACGGGGTTATTGAAATACTTGAACCCGGAAGAGATCTGGAAAAAACAAAGCTCGCAACACTTTATTTGAATCTTCCTTTCTTACTGGAAGTACAGATTCCGGTAGATAACAGCCACCTTAATATTGCTGCAGGACCAATTGGTGCAGTAAAAATTGGCTCTCATACAAAAATGAAATTTCAAGATGGTCAGAAGGTAAAGGACTATGGCGATTTCAGTCTCAATATGCTCAGATACGGAGCTACCGCCAGAGTTGGTTATGAAAACTTTCAGATCTACGGAACTTACTACATGACTCCCCTTTTCAGGACAGGAAAAGGTCCGGCAGCTTATGAATTGTACCCCTTCGAAATAGGAATTGCATTTACATTCAACGATTAATAAACTTAGGGGCGATTCGCGAATCGTCTTTATAAAAAACCTGATGAAGGGACGATTAGTGAATCGTCCCTTCATGTTTTTTTGATCCCTGTTCATTACATTGTATATTTGTATCCGACACGCAATGTTTTTACATGACAGAAAATATTTTATCGCAAAGAGAGATAAGAAGGTACGGCAAACAGATTATGCTTCCTGAAATAGGAATTGCCGGTCAGGAAAAACTGAAGAAGTCAAAAATTCTTGTTGTCGGGGCAGGAGGACTGGGATGCCCTGTGCTTCAGTATCTTAGTGCCGCAGGTCTTGGCAGAATATGCATAGTGGAGTTCGACACTGTTGATGAGACTAATCTGCAGCGTCAGGTATTATACGGTTCAGAAGATGTTGGAAAACTTAAATCAATAATTGCGAAAAACAGGCTTGAACATCTTAACCTGTTGGGAACAACAGAAATTTTTAACCTGCGCCTCGATGCCTCCAATGCACTTAACATCATTAAGGATTTTGATCTGGTTGTTGATGCCACCGATAATCTTGAAACAAGATACATAATAAACGATTCCTGCGTTATCCTGAACAAACCAATGGTTCATGGATCAATTTACCGGTATGAGGCAGCAGTTTCGGTCTTTAATTATCTGGGAGGGCCAACATATCGCTGCTTCAATCCATTGTCTATAAACCCTCACCTTAAAAACCCCAGTCCTTCAGATATCGGACTATTTGGTGTACTGCCGGGAATTGCCGGTACCTTTATGGCTAATGAGGTCTTGAAGATACTAACAGGTACAGGCGAGGTGCTTAGTGGTAAAATCCTGTTTTTTAATATATTTAATAATACTTTCCGGACAATGACAATAAAAAATGTAGCTGAAAATCACAATATCGGGGCCATTCTGTCGTCTTCTGATGAATCAAATAAACAAAAGTAAAAAGAGATGAGACTATTATTAATAAGTAATTCCACAAATCCTGGAGAGCCGTATCTCGACTACCC
Organism: Bacteroidales bacterium; assembly: GCA_038207725.1. Classification (GTDB taxonomy): domain Bacteria; phylum Bacteroidota; class Bacteroidia; order Bacteroidales; family VadinHA17; genus LD21. Next base: position 34,071 of record JBBQZN010000009.1, read on the forward strand.
AAAAAACAACATCAGGGATTTTCTGGGAAAAAAGCCGGTTAAAGCTCTATTTATTCCGTATGCAGCAGTCACATTTTCATACGATATTTACGAAGCAAAAGTATCTGAAAGATTCAGGGAAATAGGGCACGATATAGTTTCCATTCATCGCTTCAGCGATCCTGTTGCTGCCGTAAAAGAAGCGTCGGTAATTGTTGTAGGCGGAGGGAATACCTGGATGCTGCTTAAAATGATAAGAGAAAACAAACTTATTGATCCTGTAAGCGAAAAAGTGCTTAATGGAACTCCTTATATTGGCTGGAGCGCCGGGTCAAACATGGCATGCCCTACAATAAAAACTACTAATGATATGCCGGTTGCAGAGCCAGATTCATTTTCTGCGTTTAATCTTATTCCTTTCCAGATAAATCCACATTATCTCGATGCCAATCCGGCAGGTCATGCAGGAGAGACAAGGGAGCAGAGAATTGAAGAATTCATTGAAGTAAATCCGGCAATACATGTCGCCGGACTTCGCGAAGGAACCATGCTTATCAGAGAAAATGAAAAGCTTTCACTATCAGGACAGCGCAAAATAAGAATCTTTAAAAAAGGAGAATTACCCTCGGAACTGAGTTCTGATGATGATCTCTCTTTTCTTCTGAAACAGTAAACTGAATGAATAATGTTCTCAAAATAGTAAAATGGACCGGGATTTCGGTTTTCGCCTTGGCAGTTATCCTGTTTTGTGCTTCACTTCTTCTTCAGGATAAGGTTGCCGGAATCATTGTTAAGTCGCTGAATAATACAATCTCCACAAAGTTAGACTTTGGCTCATTAAAGCTCTCCTTTATAAGAAAATTTCCAAATGCATCTCTTGAACTAAAAGACGTGCTGGTACACTCTTCCGAAAGCTTTGATGGTGCCCTTTTTGAAAAAATAAATACCGATACCCTGCTGGCAGCAAAATTTGTAACAGTGGAATTCAGCATCAGGGATATTATCAATGGCGTTTATAGTATTGAGCGGATCAGCGCTGAAACAGGAGTGATTAATCTCTTTTCCGATAAAACGGGAAATGTAAATTACGATATCACTATAAAAAATAAGGCGTCGTCAGGCGAAGGTTTTACAATTGACCTGCAGAAAATTACACTGACAGATATGAAATCCTCATACTATAATCTTGCTACTCAACTAACATTAAAAGGGAATATTGAAACTGGCCGGATTAAGAGCAGGATATCAGGTGAAAATATCGATTTTATTGCTGATGGCGAAATGCAGTTTACTCATTTACAACTATATAATATATCAATATTAAAACCGGTTAAAACCTCATTCGACATTAAACTTCAACGCACATCTGAAGGAATTAATTTTGAGAAGGGGAAGCTGGAAATTGAAAGTTACAGTTTTGACCTCAACGGCTCCGTATCAACCAATAACGTTCTTGACCTGATGATTAACGGCAACAATATAAACATTTCAGAACTTAAAAAGTATCTGCCCGAAAAACAACTCGCAGCAGTTTACGATTACAATCCTTCAGGTATTCTGACTATACACAGTAAAATAAAAGGTGAACTGAGCCGCGTTTCAAATCCCCATATTGAAATAGATTATACTCTTCAGAACGGAAAAATATCATTCGGAAAATCTGCACTTACGATTAATGGGCTTTCATTTACCGGAAGTTTCTCAAATGGCACAAAGAATTTACCATCAACAAGTTTCGTTAAGATCCCTGAACTAAAAGCCAGACTTGGATCATCCGGTTATAGTGGTTCTTTCTCATTCACAGATTTTAATAATCCAATAACAGAAATTACATTGACCGGGAGGGTTATTCCGGGAGAATTAAAAGAGTTTTTTAATATTGAGATTATTTCATCATCGGAAGGTTCTGTAGATTTAGAACTCAAATTAAAAAGTGCCTTTTCGTGGAAAAAGAAACCCACGATTGATGAAATAATAGATATGAAACCGACAGTTTTAATGAACTTTAATTCACTTAGCATAGGACTTAAAAAGGAAGAATATCGCCTGGGCAAAATAAACGGAAAGCTTATTATCTCAGAATCAGTCAGTGCCAATAATCTGGAATTTTACTATAAAGAACAGAAGATCAGTATTGATGGTGAATTCCGGAATCTCGCCGAATGGGTTAGCGGAAAACCTGTTCTATTGACCGGAACAGCCGATATCTCTCTTAACAGACTAGTGCCGGAGTTGTTAAAAAAAGAGTTCTATGCTGCCTCAAAACCAAGTTCGGCAGAAACAGCATTTACCCTTCCGGATAATCTGGCTCTGGACATTAATTTCGAGATAGATTCGTTCAGATATAAAACTTTCTCATCGACTGATATAAAAGGAACTCTCAATTACAAACCAGGTCTTCTTACTTTCAAGTCACTTAATATGAAAACCCTTAGCGGATCTGTTTCCGGAACAGGATTTGTTGTTCAAAACAGAAATAAAACCGTTATAGCTAAAGGAATTTTCGATATAAAGGAAATTGATGTTAATAAGACATTCATCGTTTTCAAAAACTTTGGTCAGGATTTCATTAAATCTGAAAATCTTAGAGGAAGTCTGTCGGGTTCTCTTTCTCTGCTGTTGCCAATGGACTCAATGCTGAAGCCCCAGATTAAGGCAATTACCGCTGAGGGGAAATATACCCTGATTAACGGATCACTTATTAACTTTGAACCGGTTAAGGAACTCTCTGCGTTTATAGAACTTTCAGAACTTGAAAACATAAGTTTTGAAAAACTTGAGAATGATTTCTTTATACGAAACAATATTCTTTACACTCCGCAGATGGATGTGAACTCCTCTGCTGCAGATCTTTCCATTAACGGGAAACACAGTTTTGATAATGATTATGAGTATCATGTAAAAATGCTTTTATCTGAGATCCTCAGTAAAAAGAGAAAGAAAAACAAGAGCAATGTTTCTGAATTCGGAGTTGTTCAGGATGACGGGCTTGGAAGGACTTCGATACTGCTGAAAATTGTAGGAGCAGGTGAGGATGTCAAGGTTAGCTATGACCTGAAAGCAGCTGGCAATGAAGTCAAAAAGAGTATTAAAACAGAGAGGCAGACCCTGAAAACAATACTGAATCAGGAATACGGGTGGTATAAGAGTGATTCTGTTGCCTTGCCAAAAACTCCTGCAAAAAAGACCAGATTCAAAGTAACATTCGGCGAAGGTGATACAAGCAAGGTAACACCCGCTACGGTTCCTGCTAAAAAGGAGAGTCCGGTTAAAAATATTTTTAAAAAGAAATAAGCAAACATTGAATATTTTCCCGCATAAAAATCTCTGGAAACTTTTCCTGCTTCTCTTTGCTGTAATGATCGGGGTGGGATCGCTTATTTATACTGACAATCTTGTAGGCAGACTCAAGCAGGAAGAAAGGGAAAATGTTGAACTCTGGGCTGAAGCAACCAGGCTTCTCACACTTCCCGATACTGTTCAGAATGTTGAATTTCTTCTTCAGATAATTGAAAACAACAACTCTGTGCCTGTTATATTAACTGACGAGAGCGACAGTATTATATCTGTAAGAAACTTTAATCAGGCAAAAATTAATGATCAGATTTTTCTTAAGAGAACCCTGAAAAAAATCAAGGAAGATAACGAACCAATACTTAACAGCCTTGGGGGTGGGCATTATAATCTGATCTATTATAAAGACAGTATTGTACTTACAATGCTCATTTATTACCCCTTTATACAGCTTTCCATAATAATCCTGTTTATTCTGGTCTCCTATCTGGCGTTTAGGTCGTCCAGAAAGGCAGAACAGAATCAGGTATGGGTGGGGATGTCGAAGGAGACTGCTCATCAGCTTGGAACGCCTACCTCCTCTCTAGCCGGCTGGATCGAGATACTTCAGGATAAGCATCCTGAAGTATCAGTAACTGCTGAAATCGCCCGCGATGTTGCAAGGCTTGAGAAGGTAACAGAAAGATTTTCAAGAATAGGATCAAAACCATCACTGGAAAATGAAAACCTTACTGCTCTAATAATAAGAACTACTGACTACCTTAAATCAAGAACCTCGTCAAAAGTCAGGTTCACACCTGAATATGATGCTGACAAGAAAATAATCATCCCATTGAATGCAGCACTATTTGAATGGGTAATTGAAAATGTTTATAAAAATGCAATTGACTCTATGGAGGGCTCCGGAGAGATTAAGATAAAGATAGCCGAGACAGAAAAGACTGCAGTAATTGATATTTCAGATACTGGAAAAGGGATCCCTAAATCATCATTCAAAAAGATATTTTCACCCGGCTATACAACAAAACAGAGAGGCTGGGGCCTTGGCTTATCGCTTGCAAAACGGATTATCGAAGAGTATCATAATGGCCGCATATTTGTGCGACATTCCGAAATCGGGAAAGGCTCAGGCATAAGGATTATAATGAACAGGGATAAAATCTAATTGCTATATTTGCAGCCCCTTATGCAAAGAAAAGATATTGAAATAATGGCTCCGGCCGGATCGTATGAATCGCTGATGGCTGCTGTACAGGGTGGGGCTGACTCTGTATACTTCGGAGTAGAACAACTAAATATGAGGGCAGCGTCGTCGAATAACTTTACACTCGAAGACCTTCGTAAAATTGCTGATATATGTAAACAGAACAAGCTCAGAAGCTACCTGACAGTCAATGTTGTAGTTTATGATCACGAGATCGAACAGATGCATACAATAATTGATGCAGCCAGAGAGAGCGGCATTACTGCGATAATTGCATCTGATCTTTCGGTAATAAACTATGCCTTTTCTGCAGGAATGGAGGTTCATCTCTCCACACAACTGAATATCACAAACCTTGAAGCCCTGAAATTTTACTCACAGTGGGCTGATGTTGTTGTGCTTGCAAGGGAATTAAACATTGATCAGGTTAAATATATTTACAATAGCATAAATGAACAGAAAATAAGGGGACCGAAAGGAGAACTTATTAAAGTAGAAATGTTTGTTCATGGCGCGCTATGCATGGCTGTTTCAGGAAAATGTTATCTGAGCCTTCATGAGAATAATAAATCAGCCAACAGGGGGGAGTGCTATCAGACCTGCCGTAAGTCATATATAGCAAGCGGTAAAGAATCAGGTTATGAGCTTGAGATTGACAATGAATACATCATGTCACCCAAAGATCTCTGCACTATCGGGTTTCTCGATAAGCTGATTGATGCAGGAGTAACTGTTCTGAAAATTGAAGGAAGGGCAAGATCGGCGGAATATGTTAAAGAGGTTGCTTCCTGTTACAGTGAAGCTGTTTCTGCGATTGAGGACGGTTCTTTCAACCGGGAAAAAACAGAAAGATGGAGAGAGCGGCTCGCAACTGTCTTTAACAGAGGTTTTTGGGATGGTTATTACCTGGGACAGAAGTTGGGTGAATGGAATGCTAATTACGGATCAAGTGCCACTAAAAGGAAACTATATCTGGGTAAGATCACTAACTACTTTGCAAAAATAAATGTCGCAGAGATAAAGCTTGAGAACGGAGACCTTAAGAAAGGCGAAACAATTCTGATTACAGGGCCTACAACAGGAGTAGTGGAATATCTGGTGGATGAGGTTCGTGTAGACCTTAAGGTGGCAGAAACTGCATCTAAAGGGGAATTGTGCTCAATAAAAACAACTGATATCCTCAGAAGATCCGACAAAGTATATAAATTGGTTGACGCAAGCGAAATTAAAAATCAATAAGCTCCTCTACCAATTTATTTTTTTTGCTGCATCCAGAACCTTTTCTGTGTTCTCTTCAATATTGTCTGTGTCTGTTTCGATAAAGAAAAGATTTTTCTCAGCCTTTTTCTTCAGTCCGTACTTATAAGCCTTGTCGTAATAGATGAGGGAGATTTCGATTGCCTTTGAAATATCTCCGTTATCGATGGCACTAAGGGCATCTCTGGTATTATCACCACCCAGGCGCTTACTGATTTTCATGACTGATGCTTTCAGAAGATCAGGAGAGTAGGCAGAATACTCCTCCATCAGTCGCGGAAGACGGGTTTTAACATCCATCATCAGAATAATTGCGCGAGTATCCTGCATGTTGAAATAAAATTCATCGGGAAGAAAAACTGATCCTATATTCCGGCTTTCATCCTCAACCCATACCGGACGATCAATATCAAGATTACGCCATTCATCAAAGAGCAGATTTGCAAAGTGTTCAGTTGATGGCTGAGGTGGCTGCCCCAGCGATCCGAATGCAGAACCCTTGTGATTTGCTAGTCCCTCCAGATCAACCACCTGCTCTCCATTGTTTTTTAAACATCTTATAATGTGAGTCTTGCTGCTTCCCGTCATTCCACCAAGTACTATCAGTTTTCTCTTTTTCGCCAGAAATTCGAGTAGTTGGTTCCGGTACGATTTATAGCCTCCCTCAAGCAGGCAAACATTTAAATCAGCCAAGGAGAAAAGCCATGCCATAGCTTCGGATCTCATTCCACCCCTCCAGCAATGTACGAGCAGCTGAGAAGCGCGCGAAAGTATGACAGCTTCGCGAAGTTTCAAAGCCATTTCCGGACCTGATTGCCTGAGTCCTTCTATAATGGCAGGAACCCTGCCTTCCTTTTTATACTTTGTACCCACAGCGGCCCTCGCTTCGTCGTTAAAAATTGGGATATTGACAGCTCCGGGTATATGTCCGGCCTTGAATTCAGATGGCGACCTGACGTCAGCAACGGGAATCGTTTCGGCGAGCTTAAGAAACTCAGAAACATCAATCCTGGAAAATGCCATAAATTAATTTCTGGAATCAGTTTTTGAAATATCGGGCAAAAAGCTTTTTAAGATCATCAATACGTACAGGTTTAGTAATAAAATCCTTAATCCCTGCAAGTTCTGCTTTACGTCGTGATTCTGGCATACTGTCGGCTGTAAATGCAACTACAATTGCTGAATTATCACTGGCAAGTATTTTCTGTGTCGATTCAAAACCATCCATCTCCGGCATAATAAGGTCCATTAGGATAAGATCATACTTTTTAATTTTTGACTGAATATATCCTGCGTAACCATCATCAGCAAAATCAACCAGATAGCCAAGACTTTTCAACATAGTACCTACTACTCTTTGATTCATCTTGTTATCCTCAACAACCAGAATGTTAAGATCTCTTTTTATTCCTCCGATCTCAATAAAGGAGGCCGGATCTTCGATGAAAGGGAAGCTGTTTCTGATAACATCAACCAACTCCTTGTTGTCAAAAGGTTTTACAAGATAATGGTCGATGCCCATTGTGTTGCACTTCATGTAATTTCCCTTCTTATCATTTGTACTGATCATAATAATTACAAATGCCTCTGAGAGATTATTATCAGAGATAGTTTTGGCTGCCTCAAAGCCATCAAAACTCTCATCGTCGAACAAAATTACAAGATTATACTTGTTATCAGGGAAATTCTGATTTGCCCTGATCTGATTAACGGTCGACTTCATGAATGTTGTTATTGCCACATTCAGTCCGAGTTTATGCAGAGCACCAAGTAATTCGTCATCCCTGTTCAGTATTCCTGTAATTACCAGGCTTTTTATCTTGTCAAAAGATGTTATGCTGCTCTGAGAAAGGTTTTTTATTGTCCTGTCATTTGAGTATGTATGAATTGTAAATGAGACTTTCGTGCCTCTGTCTCCCGAGATTCCTGAGGGGCTCTCCGCATTCAGTTCTCCTCCCATCAATTCAACCAGCTGACGCGAAAGAATAGTGCCAAAGCCTGACTCATCTTCGTTTCTGATTATTTTAGATTCTATGTTTACAAAGTTGCCAAAGATTTTCTTAAGGCTGGCCTTGTCAAAACTCTGGCCGGAATCATAAAGGTCGAATCCGAGAATAACAATGCCGTTTATATTGCTTTTTACACAACATCTGAGCCTTATCTCTCCTCTCTCGGTATTCCTTATCGAATGGTTTATCAAATTGGTAAGTACCTGCCTCAGCCTGAAAGCATCACCGATAATACTTTCAGGAATTTTTTTGTCAACAATAACCACAAAATCGATATCTTTTTCAGCAATATGCGTTTTAGCCAGATCGATGCAATAGTTTATCTCTTCCCTGAAATTAAATGGCGACTCATCGAGGATCATACGTCCCGTTTCAATTCTTGAAAAATCAAGGATATCGTTTATAATACTAAGAAGCACTTCTGTTGATCTGTGAAGCAGACTGATTATCTCCCTTACTTCATCTGTCAGACTGAACTTATTAAGAACATCTGTCATTCCTATTATCCCATTGAGAGGAGTACGGATCTCGTAACTCATGCGGGCAAGAAATTCAGACTTGGCAACATTTGCTTTTGCTTCCTGCTTGCGCGCTGACTCAAGCATGGTAACGTCGATAAGAATCTCCATTGTGCATTCTTCGCCCATGAAATTCACAGGAATGCTGTTTCGATAAAGGACGATTTCACCAATTTCCTTTTTTACAATAACGAATTGTTCTGGATTAAACGCAGCGCCATGATTTTTTGAGAAATAATCATTTTCGTCGGGAAGTCTGTTTTCGGGAAAAATCTTCCCTTTCATCTCAAGCTCACTGGCATAGGAATACTGGCTGGCTGCTACTTTATTTGCCTTTACTATTTCACGGTTCTGATTATGTATAATTACACCTACCGGCATCTCTTCAATCAATGTAAATAGCATCTTTTCAGAAGAATTGAGCCTTTCAGTCTCTGCTTTCTGTGACTTAATAAACTGTATGAAAACAAATATTATGATCTGAATGAGAACGAGTGTCCCAAGTACAATAAATATTGAGTTTATAATAATGTTTTTCTGAAACAGACCCGTCTGAGCTGAAAACACAAGTCCAAGGTCTCTCTGAAGAAGCTGGGTAGAATAGTAAGAGGAGATTAACTGCATTGATTTCCCGTTAACAGTTGCCCGGTGAGTGCTGTTTCCATTCGATCCGTTCAGAATGTTTTCTGTGATGTTGTCAACTTGCGTATACTCAATTTTCGCAGGATAATTATCATAAATTATTTCTCCTGAATCAGTTACAACCCATTGCCACTGATAATCCTTGAGGTTGAATACCTTGAATATCTCTAAAAAATAATTTCTGTAATCAACGGTAACAACAATATTGCCTATTGTTGCGTTGCTCTTATTCGAAATTACCGGAAGGAAGTAATAGAACTTTCTATTTTCTTCGACTAACCGCTCCATGGGGTAAATTTCCGCCTGAGCATGAAGTCTGAAAGATTGTTCAAGCCACTCTTCCGAATCAGGGTCAAATTTTAATGTAAACTCATTCTTGTCATTGTCATAAAGCTTGATCCCGCTTACAAATCCCTGGTACTTTGAAAAGAAGAGTTTCATACTCTCAATTGACCGGTACTGGTTTTCAGGATTTGTAAAAAAACGAGCCAGATCTCCCTCAAGGCTTATTTTATTAACATCACTTGAGAAGCCATTATTTGTATTATCAACCGATAGTCCTACGATCTGTACCTGTTGATCAAGAAGTTGCTGAATATAGTTTATCTGCCTGTTATAGAGATCATTATAATAAATAAAATTGGCAAGTAAAATTATAAGAAATGCCGAATATACTATAATCAGGATTCTTTTCATATGTTTCTAAAAGTTTCGGGCGCAAGATTATAAAGATAATCTATAAAACCACATTAATAATTTTATCTGTACTTTCTGTCATCAAAATCCATGATATTCAGATAGCTCCTGTAACGTAGAAAATCTATCTCTCCGTTTTCCACAGCCGCTATTACTGCACAGTCCGGCTCGTCAAGATGAAGGCAGTTATTAAACCTGCAATGCTTTGAAACATTGAATATCTCGCGGAAAAAGTGATATATTTCATTTCTCTTCATATCAACAACCCCGAACCCTCTTATCCCCGGAGTATCAATAACAAATCCACCAAATGGCATATGATGCATTTCAGGAAAAGTAGTAATGTGTTTACCCTGCCGGTGATATGCAGAAATTTCAGCTGTTTTCAATTTCAATTCCGGATTCAGCGTGTTCAGAAGCGTAGTCTTACCCACTCCGGAATAGCCTGAGATGAGACTCACCTTGTCTATCATCTGATTTATCAGAACTTCAAGATTAATCTTTTCATAAACAGATAGCCTGATGCACTCATATCCGATTTTGGAGTACATCGATTCGAGATATTCCATTTTTTCGGTCTCCGCAGAACCATAAAGATCGGTTTTGTTAAATATTATTTTTGCAGGAACCCTGTAAGCCTCTGCAGATATCAGAAATCTGTCGATAAACTCAACCGGAGTTTCAGGCAGTACAATTGTAGCCATAAGAAATACCTGGTCAATGTTGGCAGCAATAATCTGTGATTGTTTTGAAAGATTTGATGCTTTCCTTAAAATATAATTCTTCCGGTCAAGTACTTCTGTAATAACGGCAGTATTATGCTTGTCATCAGTCTCATACATAACATTATCTCCAACAGCAATTGGGTTGGTCGTCCGCAGGTCCCTGATTCTCAGTTTCCCCTTTACCGAACAATCAGCTACTGTCCCGTTTTCGTTGAGAACCTTATAACTGCTACCGGTTGATTTTATTACGACACCCTTTTCCAACAGAAAAATATTTGGAACAAATGTAGAGCCGTCATGCATGACGGCTCTACAAATTTGTATAAAAATTAAAATTAACTATCTGATGCCATCAGAAGGAATGGTTTCATCTCGAAACTGTGATAATATGGCCTTAATCGTTCAACATTGTAATAGTCTGATACTTTGACAACTTTCTTTGAGGATGTAACGACATCTATAGGAAGGTTGTCATATCTTCCGTTTTTCAGAACAACAATTCTGCCGTGTACTCCCTTAAGAATCAGATCGAGGGCAAGGTTCCCGTAAGCCATGGGAACTATTGAATCAAGGGCATCAGGATCTCCGCCGCGTACCATATAACCAAGTTTCTGGTTGATTACATTTATTGTTTTCCCTTTGTTGTATTTTCCTGACAGTTCTTTTAATTTAGCCGAAACCATGTCGCCGATTCCACCTAATTTCGCATGTCCGTAGGCATCTTTCTCGCTGTCGGCAAATATCATCTCGCCTCCCTTAAACATTGCGCCCTCCGAAACCAGAACGACAGAATACTTACTTGGATTGTTGTTTCTGTCTTCAACCAGAAGTTTTGCAAGGAGATCTATATCAAACTCATATTCAGGTATTACACATCGGTTAGCAGCACCAGCCATTGTTGGCAACATAGCAGTAAATCCGGCATATCTGCCAAACACCTCGAGCACCAGAAGTCGTTCATGCGATCCGGCTGATGTTCTGAGGCTGTTTGTCATGTGAATTGTTCGTGTAACACAGGTACTGAAACCGATGCAGTAGTCAGTTCCGGGCACATCGTTATCCATTGTTTTGGGAATGGCAACAACATTTACGCCCTGTTTGTAAAGGTGAACGCCATAGCTGAGTGTATCATCTCCTCCTATAGGAATAAGATAATCAACATTAAGCCATTCAAGGTTTTTAATAATCTCAGGCGTAATATCGTTTACTTCGGCATTGTAAGTACTCTGAAGATGGTCAGGAACACTTGCCTTTGACATATGGCTCGGCCTTGTTCTGGATGTATGAAGGAAGGTTCCCCCGGTTCGTCCTGCCTTATTAACTATATCATCTGTGAGGACCTGATAATTGTTGCTGTTGTCAGCCTTATGGTCCCTGATAAGCTCGGAAATACCGGCCCATCCTCTTCGGAGACCGATAACTTTATAACCTTCGCGGTTTGCGCGGATTGTTACCGCACGTATAGCCGGATTCAATCCGGGAACATCTCCCCCGCCTGTTAGAATAGCAATAACCCCCTTTGTTGATTTCTGAGTTGCCATAATATTTGGTTTAAAAAAATGAAAGAACTTGCTGAGCTATAAAATTAAAGTAATTCAGTGAGAAAACAATGAATTCTTTTTTTCTGAAATTATTGAGACAAAAAAGGGGCTGTCTTATAAGTCATCTTCTATAAAGAGCCCCTAAATCCCCCCGCCTAAGCGGGGCAAGTTCTAAAGAGGGCTTTCTGATTATCAGCAACTTACAGAATCCCGCTTCGACGGGACAGGGGGCAAAAAAAGCTTTTAAGACAGCCTATTCACATAGTATTATAACCGGGATTATCAGGATATTGGGTTTTCATCCCATTCCAGAATCTTATAGAAATCATATTCCTCCGGATTGGGGACAAATTTCTTTGCTCCACGGTAATCAGCCTTGGTTAAAAAGTGCAGGTTGTTCCTGAAAATGAGCTGGACATTTTCTGTTTCAACATTTACAAGTCGCGGTTTAACCTTACCATTTTCATCTTCCACATCTTTAAGGTACAAAGGTAAAATGCGGCCACCTCTGTCGACAGTAACCATGCAGCCGGTCCTGTCTTCCTTGAATAGTTTATAAACACCAAGCCCCAGCCTTGTTGCATAGTTGAGATCATAAGCAACCGGACGGCAGCATCTTAATTCGTAGCCCATCTCGTTCGGGCGCGATTTAACGTTTATTCTGAGTTCTTTTAAAGCCTGCTGGGTAAGCATATTGAAAATATGTGATTTGCTCACATTTCCAAGTTCAGGATGACCATGATCATCATAAGTAAAGTTGATACCTGTATCGATGATCTCCTTTTCACTCATAAAATGGAAGACTCCTTCAGAAATGATTGCAACACCATAATCAATTCCCAGAAGCCTTCTCTTAACCATTGAACTGATAACCAGTTTGGTGATCTTATCGAAAGTGATTTTAGTTTTGTTGAACATTTCAGGGATAATGATCATCGGGTAATGGCAGGCTGTGCCGATACCAAAGGCCAGGTGACCAGCCTCGCGGCCCATTGCAGAAACCACGAACCAATTACCACTCGTACGGGCATCTTCATATATAGTTGTAGCCAGACGAACACCCTCCTCTTTTGCAGAGTGGTAGCCGAATGTAGGAGTCCCTTCAGGCAGAGGAAGATCGTTATCAATAGTTTTCGGAACATGAATATTCTTAACATCCATCTTTTGTTCCTTCAGGTACTTTGTGAGACGGTTTGCTGATGAAGCAGTATCGTCGCCTCCGATAGTTACCAGTAGTTTTACATTATTCTTTTTAAAGAAATCTACCTTGAACTCATCATCCTTTGGCTTGTGCCTGCTCATCTTGAGGGCAGAACCACCCCTGCTGTATATCTGATCAGCAAATTCAAAATCGAGATAGTCAAAAGAAGGCTCGCTCGCAAATAGCGACTTGTACCCACCGTTAATACCAAGCACAGTATACCCGTTCTGTAAAAATATTTTGGTGACAGCACTTATTACTGTATTGATTCCGGGAGCTGGGCCTCCGGCACATAGAATAGCAACTGCATCTTTCATAGGTTCTTTTTTCATTACTGATTATACAATTGATGATTAATTTATGTTGTTCTTTGTAGTTGTTTTAGTATTATTTTTTTTCGGACACAAATATGACAATATCTTTTTGATATTCACAATTAAGAAAGTCCGAATTTCCGTCTGTTATTTATAATTTTGGAAAAATAACCATCAAAATGCCTGAAAGTCAATCCCCAAAAACTGCATCTGCACTCCCTTCAGTTCTTATCACCGGTGGCAGCGGACTTGTTGGAAGATATCTGACATCTGCTTTGTTGAACAAGGGTTATAAAGTATCTCACCTTTCAAGAAAAGCCAATCAGTTTGGAAAGGTCAGGGTTTTCAGATGGGATCCGGAAAAAGGAATTCTTGATCCGATTGCACTCATTGGCATAGATTATATTGTTCATCTGGCCGGGGCAAATATTGGGGAGATGCGATGGACCAGCAAGAGAAAAAAGGAGATAGTCAGCAGCAGAGTTGATTCGGCAAAACTACTTTACAACACCGTTTCTGCTAATAAAATAAAATTAAAAGGCTTTATATCTGCCTCAGCAGTAGGATACTATGGGTCTGCTACTACTGAAAAGATCTTCAATGAAAAGGAAGAGCCTGCTAGTGACTTTCTTGGAACAACCTGCAGCTTATGGGAAGAGGCTGCTGATCAATTTCTTAACTTAGAAATACGGACAGTAAAGATCAGGACTGCGGTTGTTCTGGAAAAAAGTGACAGTGCCTTATCAAAGATGATGATGCCGGCAAAATTTGGTTTTCTTGTACAGACAGGAAACGGGAGGCAGTATATGCCATGGATTCACATTACTGATCTTTGCAATATATATATGAAGGCTATTGAAGACCAGAATATGAATGGGGCTTATAATGCGGCCTCACCTCAGCAAGTGACACAAAAAGAATTTACAAGGACGCTTGGACATGTTATAAAGAGACCTGTTTTTCCTGTATTTGTTCCGGCATTTGTTTTAAAGATGGTATTAGGAGAGATGTCAGATGTAGTACTCAAAGGAAGCAGGGTATCTTCTGAGAAAATAATACATGCAGGTTACTCTTTCATATTCAGCAACCTGCATGATGCCCTTAAAAATGCCATTTTCAGTTAACCTTCTCAGTCAAACGGAGTGCTTCCGCAACTTATTTTCTTTGTTCCTTCATCAATTCTTTAGAGAACAACTATTTTATAACAAATTCTTTATTCTTAAGAACTCCTCCTCTTGTAGAAAAAACACTTGCTTTTCCGCTGAGTTCGGTTCTTTTGTAAAGCCTCACAGTTATTGCAGAAGTTGTTGTGCTTTCGCCCTGTGTAAACGGGACATTTTTTGAGAATGACCTCTGAGGAGCAGTTCTCTCTTCATCAGAATATCCGCCACGCCCTTCTCTTGCCCTTGCAGGAGTACCTTCCTGAATAACTTTATAATCGGGTTTCCCTTTTCCGGCACCGGTAGTGTCAAAGTCGAGTACAATCCGGTCTTCCTTCACTATTTTTACAAGATATGCCTGTTTAAGAGCAGTTGGAAGTTTCCCATTGTTGCGATAACTTACTTTAACCTGATAATCTGCTGAATCAGTTTTATACGATTTTACCTTCTTTACCTCAATGTTTTCCCACGATAGATCGGGCAGATATTTTATCATGGCAAAATTGAACATGGCTTCATTTTTGATCCATGACTCAAGATGTTTTGCAGGGGGGTTCTGACTAAGAAACTTTGGATCAAAACCACCAATTTCGATATCTCCGTAAACCGGGTGTTTTGCTGGTTTCCATTCAAAGAAACCAAGACCGCCATTCTCCTCATCGTCCCATCTCAATACTTCAACCTGGTCGATGGTTCCATCGCCATTATAGTCCTTGTTTCTGGCATTATTCCAGATCTCATCACCATACCATATTGCACCGTAATAAAAGTACCCGAAATCGGGGCCATGTCCGAATATTGGTGTTCCGCTTCCATAATCATTAAACACATCTCCGGCTTTTGCATAACCGGTTATTTTCTTCCCTATCTCATCAAAGATCTTGTAAAAGCTCAGGTCCTCAGGATACATTCTGTCTTCTGAAGCCGATGTAGATGGAGGGCGCAAGTGCATTGGAACACTGGTGTCCATTGAGTTCACAACATAGATATTGGGATGTGAGAGCAGGAAGAGAACAACTGCCCTTGACTCTGTTTCACTTAAAGGAAACTCGCCGGCACCACTTTGAGTATTGCCTCTTCCGCTCGCCTCAGCAGCAGGTCTCCAGTTTTCAGGATAGTTTCTGTGAAGGTCAAGACCTCCGACTCCGTCTTCATTTATCCGGCCGTCATTATCATTGTCAATACCCTCTGATGCAGTCATATATGTTCCCTTTCCTGCAGCAACTCGTTTCATAATTCTTCCTGAGTGATCAGCAGTGTCTAATATCATATTCCCCTTTTTCTCGTCTTTCCATCTCATAGTAAGAATGACCCCGTTACCATCGAGATCGTCAGGAGCATCTTCATCAAGGAGGCCGTCGTTGTCATTGTCTTCCGGACGCACAGTACTTCTGTTACTCTGGGCAGTATTCATGTAGAGATTGTGTCCGTCGGGGTTATTTATCGGTCGCAGGTAAATTGTTTTTGTATCAATTATCCTGGTTATTTCGGCATCTTTTCCATAGTTTTCAAGAAGATAGTTTGTCATCCACAGAACACACTCTGCAGCTGTTACCTCACCGCTATGGCGGGCTCCCTCAAAAAATGCAGCCGGTTTCTCAGTTTCTTTACCAGTCTTCTTATTGGTAAGTGTAAGCTGATATATGGGTCTTCCCTCAAAGCTTTTTCCAACCTCATACAGATCAAGAAGTTCAGGGTACTGATCTGCCCATTTCTTCATCCAGTAATAGACAACATTTGCTGAATGATATTTGTCGAATGTAAGTTTTGCTCCCGGCACATACTCCACGGCAGAGAGTTTGACTTTCGGAAAGAAATTTACCCCATGACGCGCTCCTGAGAGGGTGTAGTATTTTTTCAGCGTATCTGATTCTGTTCTGATCTGAATAGCAGCCGGAACAATATTCTGTCCTGAAACAATGACAGACATCAGAAATACCAGTGTAGTAAAAATTGTTTTTTTCATTATATATGATTTTCCGGGTTATGTGATTAATTTTTCAGAGAAGAATAATTTTTCCGATTGTTGTTTTTTTCTCAGTCTCAAATCTAATAAGAAAAACCCCTCTTCCGAGAAACGAAAGGTCAATTATCTGCATCGCCTCAATCTCAGTTTCATATACCAGGGTGCCGTCGGTTGAATAAACAGATATTTTCACTCTTCCGGTTGCAGGTATTGTAATTTTGCCTGTTGTAGGATTTGGATAAAAATCTTCCGGCGAAATATGATTCCCTGTTTTTGCAGGTACATTTTCAATCCTGAAATCATCAATAAGCACTCCGCTGCCCCCTGCTGGTTTTTTAAACCCAAAATAATAAGTTTTTGAGAACGGGGGCTTGACTACTGCCTTGTAAATATAGTATTCCTTGTAATCTATTGTTTGTGAAGAGAATATATTGAACAACATTTGTCCTGATTCTGATCTGTCAGCACCCCCGCTTAGCGAAAGCGATTCGACAGAACCTCTGTCTGCATTTTTGTATCTGAACGATATCATATATGTACTATAGGCATACAATAAAAATCCGGGAGTATAAAGTTTTTCTGCCGGAACTGATGCAGGGGGTTGCAGAAGAATTGACCCTGGTAATGAATAAGCATCATTCATATCAGGCTGCCATCCGGAGGTACCTGACAGGGCTTTCCATCCTCTTGGTAATTCAGTAGTTACTTCATCAAAGTTTTGTTCGTATGGTGGTGCTCCCGGAGAAAATATTCCAGTTGAGTTACTGCCGGTAACTGATGATGTATATCTTGCCGGAGCTTCGCTGTACTTTGTCCAGACTGTATAATAATATTTCTCATCGCTTATAAGCCCGTCGTCGAGGAATGACTTTTCAGGGCCGGAATAGACAATTGTGCCGTTGACTCCTATTTTATCGCCTGGCACATAATTAAATCCGTCAGAAACAGTAAGTATTTCAGAAGTCGGCGATACCGCAACAATAAAGTTTTTCTGACTCATGCAGCTCCATGAAACTGACATTTTTGTGTCTTCAACCGGTGCAAGAATGAGGTCATAGGGAAGATCCATTTCAACAGTAAAAGATATACTGTCAACCATCGAAACAATATTCGATATGTTAACTTTTGTGATAGTTCCATCCTGAAAGAAGGAATACGGATTCGAAAAATCTGAAAAGGCTGTTCTGCCAAACAGATCTGAAAGGGCTGCAGAGTTTATTGTCCCTCCGGCAGAAGGGGTTCCGTTTAACCGGAAAACATAATCCTCATCAGGAGGGCCGGTTGAATTTCCTCTGTAACGTGTATCAATTCTGTGTATTACCAATCCTGATGCCGGAAGGTTATTTTCATATAGTCCTGACTTTTTCCTGTATTCTATCACGAAGAACTGGTCCTTATTTAATGGTGAACGCAAAATATAACTATTCTTTTCTCCCTTGTCCTGCGGCTTAAGTGTGTAAGTTCCGGACCCGTTAATTTCAGTAATCCGGGGAATCCATCCCCCATAACGGTATTTCATCCAGCTGCTCATATGGCAAGAGCCGTTGGCCATAATATCCCAAGGGCCAACAGGAACAGTGGTATTATCGTAGTGGTATAGGTCAGGGGCTCCAAGAGCATGAAACATTTCATGACTGAGTGTATTAACGCTGACATTTTCAAGCTGAAAGGTATAACCATAAACCTTCAGGTTTCCGAGCATAACGGTTTGTGAATAGAGAACCCATCTGTGAGGCCACAAAAGGTCATTCCATCCGTCTGAGGTGCCCTTAACAATAAAACAAACGTTATCAACAACCCCATTGTTGTCAGAATCAAAGTTTACACCTACAGGAATAGAATAATTCGTCTTTGCCCAGTTAACCGCTGATGCCAGAAGAGCATGTTCGCGGGTTGTTCTTTCGCTTTCAGACTGATAGCCATTTGCATTAGAAACAGAGAATGGCTGATAATAGCTCCTGGGGTTTACATCGGTATAACAGATATCGGAAGTGGCGCCTCCTGGAAAACTATAGCTGACAACATCCAATTTATTATATGAAACCTCCCTGTAATAATATCTCATTGAGCTGCCTGTTAGATTATTAAGCCTTAATTCATACGTAGCCCTGGAAACTGAGAAGGCGGCTTCATTAAGAAATTTAATATAGATTACCAGATTATTGAAAGTGCCGGTCGATTTGGTCTGGTCTTTTATCCCCTTTTTTACGGATTCTTCTTCTGTTTTTCTGTAAAAAGCGGCTCGCTTTTCACTGACATAGGATGGAATTTTAACCCTCTTTAAACCCGATATACTATGAGGGTCAGCCTTAGCAAAACGGTAAGATGTTAAAGTGAAGTTATCCCCTTCCTGAAGAAGGTAATAATAATAACCGTCAGGTCCGACAGCGAGAGGGAATTCTTCTGAATCATGAAGATAGTTAAAAAACTCATCTCCGCTCATGAAGATATTTATTACAGTTCCGTCGGGAAGTTTTCCGGTAAACGGCTCAAATGAGAGCGGAGCAGAGGAGGCTCTTGTGAATATAAAAAGTGCCAGGAAAAAACTAATCAGATAAGCTGTAACACGTAGATCTTTTTTCAAATAAAAAAAGTATTATCCTCTCTTGGAGATGATCTCAAGCTTTTCAATATCGACAACTTCAATTGTCTTTCCAAACACCCTGATAATACCCTCCTTCTTGAAATCAGAGAGAGTCCTGATCACATTTGCAGTGCTCATTCCAATATAATCGGCAATCTCTTTCCGGGAGACAGGAAGATCGAATACCCTTGAGTTGTATATATCATTTGTGAAGTAGAGCAAGACATAAGCCACCCGGCCAACCAGGTTCTTTTGACGTATATCAAGTGTCTGACTTATAATCTTATCGTTGATCATTGAGATCTTGGTAAGCAGTCCCATTGCAAAAGCCCCGTTTTTCAGGAAAAGTTGCTTAATAAAATCAAGTTTTACCATGCAAACGGTTGAGTCTTCAAGAGCAGAAACAGAGTACTGGTAGCGCTCCTCTGAGAAAATGCTCATATTACTTACGAACTCAAATGGTCGTGTAATTGTGATAACCTGCTCCTCACCCGTGGAGGTTCTTCTGTAGAGCTTTACAAGTCCGCTTTTCAGATATTTAAAGTTCGAAATTTTCTCTCCCTCATGATTAATTACCTCTCCTTTTCTGAAGAACTGCTCCTCTTTATTGATACACAATTCGTCCACAGAAGGATCATCAAGGAATGAAAAAACAACATCCTTAAAGTCACAACTTGCACACTGACAGGGCTTTTTCTTTTCGTTCACTCTTTTCAGTTTTCACAAATTTACCAATTTCCTGATCATATTGACAAATTTCGATTTGTTTTATTGGCAAATTTAATCCTAATTTGAAATACAGAATATTCATGCACTATATTTTTTGCCGTAATGATCTACAGAACAGATTACCATATACACTCAACATACAGCGACGGGCGATCATCACCTGAAGAGTATATCGGGCCCGCAGTTAATGCCGGACTAAGCGAGATAGGATTTTCTGAACACCTTACTCTTTTTCGCGAGCCTGAGGATTGGAATATGAATCAGGAGAAAATGACAAGCTATATTAACCATCTGGTAAGACTCCGCAAACAAACTCTGAATATTAAAATTAAAACCGGACTTGAATTCGACTTTTTTCCGGGGAAAGAAGAAGAAATACGCACATTTGTCGAACATCTTCCGTTAGATTATATTATTGGCTCGGTTCATTATATGGGTGAAAAAACTGTAGATTCTGGCCCCGGGTTCTATGAGGGAAAAAACTATGACACACTTTTTGAATCATATTTTGAAATAGTCTGTGCGGCTGTTCAATCAGAAATATTCGACATTATCGGCCACTGCGACCTGATAAGGATATTCGGTTACAAGACTGATGGCAACATGGAACATCTCTACAGGAAACTTGCAAAGACTATGAAAAAACACGATGTCGTTTTCGAAGTAAATACAAACGGCAGAAACCGTCCACTTGCCGATTTTTATCCTGATAGGAAGTTTTTGTCTGTTTTCAAAAAAGAAAATGTTCCTGTATGCGTAAATTCCGATGCCCATATGCCATCGCGTGTCGGACAATATTTTGATGAGGCATATGAACTTCTGAGGTATACCGGCTATAACGAAATGGCTGTATTCGATAAGAGAGTCAGAAGGATGGTCTCCTTTTGAAAATCAATCCATTAAATACCAGCTTTACTCCTTTTCATTGGCCCTTTAATCCCCTACAAAATGCTTGCTGATTATCAGTTGCAAAGTGAAATTATTTTGAAATCCTTTGTGTTTTGGGTGAAGGAGCGATTTGAGTAAAAACTTCAGGAAGCAAGCGTATGTTCGAGGAATATTTTTAGTCCGATTACAATTAATATAATACCTCCAATAATTTCGACCTTGTTACCAAGTCGCTCCCCTGCTGATTTGCCGATCCGTATCGCTGTCATTGAGGCAAGAAATGTTACAGCACCGATAAGAACACCTGATTCCCATATTTTTACATCCAGAAGAGCGAAGCTTATACCTATTGCAAATGCGTCAATACTTGTTCCTAGAGCGATGGTGAGAAGGATGAAAAATTTGCTGAAGTCCTTTGACCCTTCGCCACTGTCTTTCTTAAGTCCTTCTATAATCATTTTTATTCCAAGAAATGAAAGAAGGCCAAGGGCGATCCAGTGATCTGTTGACTTCAATGCTCCTGAAACAAATGTGCCGAGAAAGTACCCTGCAATTGTCAGTCCACCCTGAAAAATAGCAAGAACAACAGCAACCCAGACAGCCTGACGGAAGAGAATGCCACTTTTTATAACACCGTATGACAGTGAGACTGCAAATGTGTCGAATGATAGGCCCAGCGCAATTGCGAGGATTGTGAAATAGTCCATTGTTGAGTCGTAGGTTGCGCAAATATAACTTATATTTGAACACAACAAAACAGCAAAAATGAGGGTTGTTATCCAGCGTGTGACAAGGGCCTCCGTTTCAATAAACGGCAAGGTAAAGTCGGAAATCGGGAGCGGCATGGTTGTTCTTACAGGCATCGAAGAATCTGATGATGATGCTGACATAGAATGGCTCAGCAACAAAATAGTACAGCTTCGGATCTTTGACGACATCGACGGAGCAATGAATCTCTCAGTCCGCGAAACCGGCGGAAGTATTTTAGCAATAAGTCAGTTCACGCTGCATGCTAAAACAAAAAAGGGGAACAGGCCATCCTATATAAAGGCTGCCAGACCTGAAAGAGCTATTCCTGTGTATAACAGTTTTGTTAAAAAGCTATCGGAGTTAATGGAAAAAGAAACAATAACAGGAGAGTTTGGGGCGATGATGCAGGTTGATCTTATTAATGACGGACCTGTTACCATTATTATAGATACGAAGGATAAGTAGTCATTAAGGAAGACAATAAATGACAACTGAATGGCAGCGCAGCAAATGACGCCCGCAGGGCAAGTGACAATTGAATTACGGCGAAGCCAAATGACAGCGCAGCGAATGACACGAAGTAAATGACGGAAAAACAATTAATATGAATAACGACAATACAGATGGTAAAACATCAAAAGGGTCAATTTTACTGGTAGCAACATTTGCTGCATTTCTTACTCCGTTTCTTGGTTCTGCAGTCAATCTGGCGCTGCCCTCCATCGGAAAAGATCTCAACGCAACGGCAATTGGCCTTGGATGGGTAATCAGTAGTTTTATTCTTTCATCAGCGATTTTCCTTCTTCCTTTCGGGCGGCTTGCAGACATAATCGGGAGAAAAAAAGTTTTTTCAACCGGAATACTGATCTTTACTATTTCTACTTTTCTCATAATATTTACTCAAAGTATAACTTCTCTGATTATCCTCCGCATCATTCAGGGACTGGCAAGCGCGATGATATTCGGGACCAGTCTGGCAATAATAACCTCCGTTTTCCAACCCGGTGAAAGGGGGAAGGCAATGGGGATCAATATTACGGCAGTCTATCTTGGACTATCATTAGGCCCTGTTATAGGAGGGCTTCTCACTCAGTATTTCGGATGGAGAAGCATCTTTGCATTTCTGGTACCATTCGGAATAGTCTCTCTTATTCTGATAAACAGGAAAATTAAAACTGAATGGGCAGATTCTGCAGGTGAAAAATTTGACTGGAAAGGATCTTTTATTTATGGCATTGCTCTGGCATCATTTATGTACGGATTCTCAAAACTTCCCTCTCTTCAGGGATGGATTTTCGGAAGCGCAGGTGCTGTTATGGCTGTTATCTTTCTGCTTTTCGAAAAACGACTCAGCAATCCTGTTTTTGATGTCAGGCTTATCATCCGCAACAGGGTTTTTGCATTTTCCGGAATGGCTGCACTGATTCATTATTCAGCTACAAGTGCAACCGGTTTTTTTATAAGCCTTTACCTCCAGTATCTGAAAGGCTTTGATGCCAGAACAGCAGGTCTGATAATGATTTCACAACCTATTGCAATGACAATCCTCTCTCCGCTTGCGGGGAAATTGTCAGACAGAAAAAACCCGGGAGTAATTGCCTCAATCGGAATGGGACTTACTGCTACCGGTCTGATACTTCTGTGCTTTTTGAAAATCACCACTCCTACTTATCTTATAGTGATGCTCCTTGTAATGATGGGAATCGGATTCGGGCTCTTTTCCTCGCCAAACTCAAATGCAATTATGAGCTCTGTTGAGAAAAAACATCTTGGAGTAGCTTCAGGAGTTGTAGGTACAATGAGAATGGTTGGACAAATGATGAGTATGGGAATTGCGATGATGCTCATCTCACTGTATATCGGAAAACAGACTATTAATCCGTCAACCTATACGGGACTGTTGTCAGGAATGCGTACAGGATTTATGATATTTTCCGTACTGTCTGTTTTGGGGATATTTGCCTCTCTGGCACGAAATCAAAAGCTGGGGAATAAATCCTCTTTGTAGCTGCATTTAGTATGTTTTAAAGTGCCGGAGAAAAATCACGATCTGTCTGCAACAGTATTCCCGCACTGTAATTTTTAGTCACTTTTACACAACTAATATTTGCAATTAAAATAATTATGAATACAAAAAGCATTATATTGACACCGGACTTTTTTAACATAGCATACTTTTTAGTTTAACATAACAAATGACGGTATGACAAAACTATATCAAAAACTGATAAAATCCTGTCCCTCAGAAGCGGAAATTAAAAAGGGGCTCAAAAAAGTCTCGGCTAATGCCGAATTTACACCGGACAAGCGTCTGCTGATGAGTATTTTGAACATGATAGACCTCACAAGTCTTAATACAACAGACAACAGAAGTCAGATTTTGCACTTCACCGGCAAGGTAAACAGCTTTTCGGGAAGATATACCAATATTCCAAATGTTGCGGCAATATGTGTATTTCCGAATTTTGTTTCTGTAGTTAAGGAAAAACTTACAGCCAGGAATGTCAGAATTGCAGCCGTTGCAGGTTCATTTCCTACCTCACAGACTTTCAGAAGTATAAAGGTTACCGAAAGCAAACTTGCGGTTGAAGCGGGAGCAGATGAGATCGATATCGTAATTCCTGTTGGAGCTTTCCTCGGCAATAACTTTGCTGCCGTAGCCGATGAGATAAGGGAAATTAAAACCGCAATAGGAAGTAAACAGCTGAAGGTAATAGTTGAATCAGGTCTACTTGTTGATTATGAACTTATTTTCAAGGCTTCCATGATCGCAATGGATGCTGGTGCTGATTTTATAAAAACATCAACAGGGAAAACTACGATTTCTGCAACTCCGGAAGCAGCGTTTGTCATGTGCAGGGCAATTTCAGATTTTTATGCCGAGACCGGAATTAAGGTTGGGTTTAAGGCTGCCGGCGGAATAGCTACTGCACCGGATGCCATTAAATATTACCATATTGTAAGGCATTGTCTGGGAGAAGAATGGCTGAATAATAATCTTTTCAGAATCGGGGCAAGCAAGCTGGCAAATAATATTCTGTCGGAAATATCAGGCTGCAGAATTGACCATTTTTAGAAAATCCGGCAAAAAGGGTTGAGATTGCTCATCTAATATCATTACTTTTGCTTTTTTATTGAGCAAAAATTATGATTATTGACAGAGGGGAACATCAGCAGGATACACTGAAACTTAACAATCCTCTCATTCAGGATTCTCTTAGTTTCAAGGCTGATTCATCGCTTAAGCCAATACCCGTACTTTTAAAAGACACCCTTCATCCCCGGATTCTGAAAGCAGTTGCTCAGAAACCGATTGCCATAATTGACACAACTTCAGTTTGCACAAGAAATAGCATTTCTGATATCACCTTTTTTGACTCAAGCAATTTTATTCTTGATCGGAGAGTTATAACAAGTGATAATTTCCCTGTCATCTTTACTGAAAAAACCAGGCAAATGAACGACAGGGCGATCGCTGAAATTACCCAGCATCTCAGACAGGGCAAGAATCTTCCCCTGAAACCTCTTCATGAAGACTGGATTACCGGAATACTAATTCTTGCAGCATTTTTATTTGCAATGGTGCAGGCCGCCTCGAAAAACATGGCGCCACAACTGGCAAGGTTTTTCTTATTCAGAGGCATAAACGACTCGTCATCAAGAGACGTTGCCGGAATCTTTAACTGGCAGTCAACTATATTGAATCTTATATCCTTTATTGTTTTAAGTCTGTTTATATATAGTGCAGCAGTATGGTATGGTGTTGTTCCTGAGAAATATCCCGGGATCATGCTGTGGCTTATTATTACCGGAATTGTTATTGCAGCAGTTACAATACGTCATTTTATATGCTATTTGGCCGGGGGCCTAAGTGGGGAAAATGATGTTTTCAGAGAGTATCTGCACGGCGTTTATCAATCCTACCAATACAGCGCAATATTTTTATTTATACTGATTTTTCTGATTTCCTATACTGTTTTTTTTCCGTCAAATACAGGGTTTATTACAGGAGCCGTACTTATCGGCCTAATTTATTTATTCCGTGTTTTTCGCCTTTTAATAATTTTTCTAAACAGGAATATTTCGATATTCTATTTGATTTTATACCTTTGTGCGCTGGAAGTTCTGCCTGTACTGATATCAGTGAAATATTTAACAGGCCTTATATAGATTGGCGGGTGTTACTTTTGAGGGTAAAACGTAAACTGTAAAGAGTTGAAAATAAGGAAGATTTTAGTATCGCAGCCAGAACCGTCAAATCCGAAATCACCATATTTCGAACTGGCAAGAAAATACAATCTTAAAATTGATTTTAAACCCTTTAATCAGGTTGAAGGGATTCCGTCTAAAGATTTCCGACAACAAAAAATCAATATACTTGATTTTACTGCGATAATTTTTACAAGCAAAACCGGGATAGATCATTTCTTCAGAATCTGCACGGAACTGCGTACCGTTGTTCCGGACACAATGAAATATTTTTGTATAACAGAAAATGTTGCATTCTATCTGCAGAAATATATTGTTTATCGTAAAAGGAAGATCTTTCACGGCAAAGCCAAATTTCAGGATCTGATTGATGTAATAATCAAACATAAGGAGGATAACTTTTTTGTTCCTCTGTCTGAACCTCATAATGCAGAAATTCCTGACCTTCTTGAGAAAAACAGCATTCGTTACTCTATCGGAACTCTCTATAAAACTATCAGTACTGATTTTTCAAATGAAAAAGAGTTCGATTATGATATCCTGGTCTTCTACAGTCCGTCAGGAATAAAATCACTTAAAGAGAATTTTCCCGCATTTGTTCAGGGAGACATTAAAATTGCCGCATTTGGACCAACGACAGCCTGCGCAGTTGAGCATGAAGGATTAAGACTCGATATAAATGCTCCGAATCCAAAGGCACCGTCAATGACAATGGCTCTCGACGATTTTCTTAAAGAACATAACAGAAACATAAGATAACTTTTACCACACTGAATTGTCGGAGGGCTCCGGAACTTATGTCGGCATAGCTTTAAAGACAAATTCCGATATGAATACCATCAGGGAGACATTTAAAAAGTCAGAAAGGCTCTGCAGCACCAAGATTATTTCAGGATTATTTGAAACAGGAAGTGTATATTACACCCCACTTTTCAAAATTGTCTGGGGATTCAGCCCTGTGCTTCTTGAATATCCCGCTCAGGTCGCATTCAGCGTATCAAAAAGAGGATTCAGACTGGCTGTCACAAGGAACCTTATTAAAAGAAGACTCAGAGAAGCTTACAGGAAAAACAAAGGGCTTCTTTATGACAATCTTATTAATGAAAAAAAACAGATTGTTTTTATAGTAATCCTCAGGGGGAGCTCTATCCCCGTTTACGAAAGGACGGAGAAATCAATTATAGAAATGATGTTGAGGCTGAATACCCAGATAAACGAAGCCTCACAAAAGTGTTAAAGTTTATTTAATTATTTCTTTATCAATCCGGTTCACAGTTATTCTTCATATTTTCGTCGATTAATACAAAGCAGATCTTTTATGAAAAATTTAAGCAAAACCAAAATATTAACCGGAGTTGCCCTCCTTCTGATAACAGCCCTCAGTACCGGCTTTCTTTTTACCCAGGAAACCCGCGATTTCAGAATAGCTAAGAACTTCGATATCTTCTTTTCCCTTTACAGAGAACTAAACACATTCTATGTAGATGAGGTTGATCCTGACAAAGCCATTAAATCAGGTATTGACAACATGCTCAAAACGCTTGATCCATATACTGTCTATTATCCTGAATCAGAGGCTGATGAATTCAAGGTACTGACAACTGGCAAATATGGCGGAATAGGTTCTCTGGTGCGTGGGAATGGCGAATATACGGTTATAAATGAGATCTATAAGGGTTTCCCCGCTGATAAGGCAGGAATGAAAGCAGGGGATATTCTCAAAAAAGTAGACGGAATATCACTCAAAGGGTTCTCAACCGACAAGGTAAGTGAAAAACTGAAAGGCGAGCCGGGTACCGATATTGCAATTACAATTGAGAGAAACGGGAAGGAGACAGATTATCATCTTAAAAGGGAAAGGATAGCCATTCCTCCTGTCCCATATTTCGGAATGATCGATTCAAAAACAGGTTATATAAGATTTACAGGTTTTACGCAGGATTGTATCGAAAAAGTAAAGGATGCCCTCGTCTCTCTGAAAGCAAATAATACTCAGCAGATAATTCTCGATCTCAGAGGAAATCCCGGAGGCCTTCTTACTGAGGCGGTTGAGATAGTAAACCTTTTCGTTGGACCGGGAAATGAAGTAGTTTCAACAAAAGGAAAAGTGAAGCAGTTTGACGAAAGTTTCAAAACAACAAAAGCAGCTGTTGATGATAAAATTGCACTGGCGGTGCTTATAAACAGGGGCTCTGCCTCAGCCTCGGAGATTGTTGCCGGAGCTATTCAGGATCTCGACCGCGGAGTAATTGTAGGCCAGAGATCGTATGGAAAAGGTCTCGTTCAGATTACTCGTCCGCTCAGCTACAACACACAATTGAAAGTAACAACAGCAAAATACTACATCCCCAGCGGCAGATGCATTCAGGCCCGCGATTTTTCTCATCCAAATGAAGACGGTAGTGTAGGAATAATTCCGGATTCACTTATTAAATTGTTTAAAACAAGAAACGGAAGAAGCGTTAGCGACGGAGGCGGAATTGCACCCGACATAGAAGTGCTTCCGGAAACACTTAGTCAGATTTCGGCAGAGCTATATCTGAGAAACTATATTTTTGATTTTGCAACCAGTTATTACTGGTCGCATCCTGAATTAAAAACCCCGCAAGATTTTTTATTTACCGATAAAGAATATGATGACTTTAAAAACTACCTGGTAAGCAGAAATTTCAGTTATAAAACAGTAACCGAAGAGTCTCTGAATGAGCTTGTTTCAAACGCAAAAAAGGAAAAGTATTATGACGTGCATAAGGATCTTTTCGATGCGCTTGAGAAGGATCTCTCACATACTCTCGATCAGGATCTTTCATCATTCAGGGGAGAGATTAGTGAAATGATTGAGGATGAGATTATAAGCAGATATTTTTATGAGGAGGGGGCTATTGCCTGGACAATAAAGAAAGACGAACAGGTAAACAGAGCTCTTAAGATTCTTAATAACAGAGAGGAATATAATTCTGCACTGAGCGGAAAATCGGGATCAACCCTTGTTACTGGCAGAGGAACGAAAAACCAGGAAAAGCCAAAATATCCTCAGCTGACTTTTAATCAGGAGGCTGTCTGAGAAAGATCATTCTCCTTCCATGAAGTGGAATTATCATCGAAGATCTCTTTTTTCCAGACAGGAAGCAGCTCTTTTATAAGCTCCACTGTTTTTCGGCATGCTTCAACTGCGTGATGTCTGTGACCAGCCCACGCAATAACCAGAAGAGAAATCTCCCCGGCTTTTACAATCCCTGTTGAGTGAATGATCTCAATCTTAATGGCATCAGAAAATTCAGAGAGTATTGTACTTTTTATCTTTTCTGCCTCAACCTGCACTAAATTCTCATAGGCAGTATATTCGATAGCAGCAACTCTCTTTCCATCTTTTTCATCAGCCCTTACCCTGCCGATAAATACAGACTCGCCTCCGGTGTCAGTTCTGTCTGAACTTTCAATTAATGCAGACATAATTCCGGGAGTAACCGGACCGCTTATAAGGTAATTCGCTTTCATATTCCCGTGTGATTATCATCCTCCGGCAAAAGGAGGCATAAATGCAACCTCATCACCATCTTTAAGAACCGGTTCATCATTGATAATTTCATTGTTAAGAGAGATCCGGTAGTTATAATGTGCAATTTCAGGATAATCATCCTGAATCCTTAAACGCAGGTCGCCAAATGATTTTACTTCCCGGTATGATTTAAATCCGGTACCTGTTACATCAGCCAAAACCCCAAAAAATAATACGTTAACTTCCATAGTTGCTAACCTAATTCCCGCTTTCTTTCCCCACTTTTGGGACTGCTTAAAAAGTTCCTTCCTGTCTTTCTGCCCCTAAATTCCCCCGCCTAAGCGGGGCAAGCTCTAAAGGGGACTTATTGATTTACAGACATTTATAAAAGTTTCTTTAGAGGGCAACCTTTTTCAATACCCCCGTTAAAATTTGTAATAAGCTGAGATTCTAATGTGCTTCAAACCAGTTATTTCCGGTGCCCGACTCAACAAGCAGGGGGACATCCAGTTTAACTGCGTTTGACATTTCGGAGAGCACCATTTCCCTTAGCTTGTCAAGTTCGCTCATCTCTGCTTCAAATATTAATTCGTCGTGCACCTGAAGTATCATTTTCGAAGAGAATTTTTCCCTGATAAGGCGTTCATGAATTCTTACCATTGCAATTTTAATAATATCTGCCGCGCTTCCCTGAATAGGAGCATTAATTGCATTTCGTTCAGCATTACCCCTTACCACCTGATTTCCCGACTGAATATCCCGAAGATATCTTTTACGTCCGAACATTGTTGTTACGTAGCCTGTTTCCCTCGCTTTTCTTATACTTTCATCCATGTAAACCTTTACCCCGGGATATGAATTGAAATAGCCATCGATAAGTTCTTTGGCCTCCTTTCTTCCAATTGTTAGCCGTTCTGACAGTCCGAAAGAAGAGATCCCGTAAATAATCCCGAAGTTAGCAGTCTTGGCCCGCGAGCGCATATCACGTGTAACATCCTTTATATCAACGCCGAAGATTTTGGCTGCAGTCGCTGAATGGATATCATTGCCAGAAAGAAAATCATCAATCATTCCCTTGTCCTTACTCAGATGAGCCATCAACCTAAGTTCAATCTGTGAATAGTCGCAGGAGAGAAAAACATGTCCTGCTTCAGGAACAAAGGCTTTTCTGATTTCTCGTCCCCTGGCATCCTTGACGGGGATATTCTGCAGGTTTGGATTGTTTGAGCTAAGTCTTCCTGTTGCTGCAACAGCCTGATTATATGAAGTATGTATTCTGCCTGTTTTTTTATCAATCAGCAAAGGAAGAGCCTCAACGTAAGTAGAAAGCAGTTTTCGCAATCCCCTGTATTCAAGAACCTTTTCAACTATCGGATGCTTACTGGTTAACCTTTGCAGTATCTCCTCATTTGTTATGAACTGGCGGGTTTTGGTCATCCTCGCATTATCGTCAAGTTTCAACCTTATAAACAATATATCCCCTAGTTGTTTTGGGGAGGAAATATTAAATTCTGTTCCGGCCAGATCATAAATCTCTTTTTCAAGAGAAATAATGTCATCCCTAAGGTTTATTGTAATTAACTTCAGATCCTCCTGATCGAGCCTTACACCTATACGTTCCATTGAGGCAAGTACGGGAATAAGAGGCATTTCAATATTCCGTGCGAGATCACCCAGTCCTTCTGATTCGATTTTCGGTGCAAATATTTTCTTTAGCTGAAATGTTACATCAGCATCCTCAACGGCATATTCTTTCAGTTTTTCGAGAGGAACAGACCTCATATTTTTCTGATTAACACCCTTGTCTCCGATTAAC
Source organism: Bacteroidales bacterium (assembly GCA_038207725.1). Lineage (GTDB taxonomy): Bacteria > Bacteroidota > Bacteroidia > Bacteroidales > VadinHA17 > LD21. The sequence goes on from JBBQZN010000009.1 coordinate 65,052, forward strand.
TCCTCAATATGGACGGGGCTGTAGGAAAGATAGGTTTCAGATAGAAGATTCATGTTGTGTCTCATATCGGGCTCAAGAAGATAATGAGCTATCATTGTATCAAATAGAGCCCCTTTAACTTCAATTCCGTAGTTTGCCAGAACCTGAATATCAAATTTAAGATTTTGTCCTGATTTCTGTGATCCGGGGTTTTCGAAAAGCGGCCGCAGTATTTCAATCAATTCGGTAGTTTCTGCACGTGATTCCGGAAAATAAACAAGATATCCTTTCCCTTTTTCCCAGGAAAAGGAGAGGGCGACAAGTTCAGCTTCAAGAGGATTAATGCTTGTTGTCTCGGAGTCGAAACAGAACTCATTCAGTTTCTTTGCATTGCTTACAAACTCCTTAAGCTCGGTCCTTCCCTCAATTAAAGTATACTTATGATCAACTGATTCAATTGTGACTCTTTCTTTAAGCGGAACAATTTCAGCGTCCCCGAAAAGAGTACCCTGGAAAGAGTCAGCAGGAGGGGCTATTTTATGTTGTGCTGCCCGTGGCTTTTCTGATTTATCTATTTCACCAAGAATTTTTGCAGCAATGGTTTTGAATTCAAGTTCCTCAAAAAGAATTTTAAGTTTTTCAGGATCAGGAACTTCCAGTATCAGTTTGCTTTCTTCAAGCTCAACCGGCACATACTGTTCAATTGTAACCAGCTTTTTTGAAAATTCTATCTGCGCTTTGTTATCCTCGATTATCTCCTTCAGTTTTCCTTTCAGTTTATCAGTGTTTCTGAAAAGCTCTTCAATGCTTCCGTATTCTGAGATAAGTTTCATTGCTGTTTTTGGCCCTACACCCGGAGCACCCGGAATATTATCGGCCGTATCTCCCATAAGAGCAAGAACATCAATTACCTGTTCCGGTCTGTCAACAGCAAACTGACTCTTCACTTCATCAACTCCCCATAATATCGACTCATTGCCACTTCTTGATGGTTTAAGCATGAAAACATTGTGAGAAACAAGCTGGGCAAAATCCTTATCAGGAGTAACCATGTACGTTACAAAACCCTCTTCTGATGCCTTTCTTGCAAGAGTACCGATAATATCATCAGCCTCGAAGCCCGGAAAGTCAATAACCGGTATCTTATACGCCTCAATCATCCTTTTTATGTAAGGCACTGCCTTTTTGATATCCTCCGGTGTTTCATCACGGTTGGCTTTGTACTCCTTGAACATATCATGGCGGAAGGTCGGGGTGGGTGTATCAAAAACAACTGCAATATGTGTGGGTTTATGCTTCTGAAGTATCTCCTCGAGTGCCAGAAGAAATCCGAATACTGCTGAAGTATTCAGTCCTTTGGAAGTCAGTCTTGGGTTCTTGATGAAGGCATAATATGCCCTGAAGATCAAGGCATAAGCATCGAGAAGAAAGAGTTTTTTAGAGTGGTTGTCTGTCATATCTAAATTAGTAATTTCAAAGTACATTTAATCTTGCCCCCCTTTCCCCCTGAAGGGGGGTATGTTCCTGTAATTGCCTGTATTTCATATATATAAGTGGGTTTAGCCCCTCTTTAGGGGGGGTGGGGGGCATTCATTATCTGAAGCAAACCACTCAGCGTAAGAGCTTGCTGTTTCATAAAGTTTAAGGTTGTGAAGTTTCACGCCTTCAGGAAGATGAGGAATAATTCTTCCTGCAAAATCAGCAACAAGATTTTCGCAGGTTGGCTGATAATCAACAAGAACTGTGTTTCCGAAAAGTTTTGTAAACATCACTGAGCGTTCCTTGTCAAGTTTCCTGCTGACAACTACCGCATGATCAAATTTGCTGACAATTTCCTGCCTTACTATCGTTTTAAGATCGGTGAAATCTATCACCATCCCGTTCTTTGGATTTTCAGAATCGTCAAATGGTGTGCCTGAAAGTGTTACAAACAGGCGGTATGAATGACCATGCACATTTCTGCATGGACCGTCGTAATTTGACAGAACATGCGACATCTCAAAAGGAAATTCCTTAGTAACTCTTATAATTGAAGCCATAGTTTCAGATTGAAAATTAATATACAAATTCACTGTTGTCCGGTAAAAACTTAAAAAGAGGGTTGGCCGGTTAAGACCAACCCAGATGGTTATCTTTGGAGTTACTACACAACCAAAAGTAACCATGAGTAAAAGTACAAATTTTAGCGGACAGCCGATTCTTAATCA
>JBBQZN010000010.1:0-67233 GCA_038207725.1 Bacteroidales bacterium
TGAAAATAAAAATGAGTATCAGAATTCACTATTCCCTGAAATGCAGAGGGCTTACTTTTAGAAAATAAAAAATTACATTTGATTATCAGACACATAAAAAGAACAATTAACTATATACCGGTTTTACCGGACAACAATGATACAAATTTAACTATTCCACAGGAGAAAGGTTTAAAGTTTAAGGTCTGTTTTGGCTAAACAAAGTAATAAATATCACGAAAATGATCGCGAAAGCATTATTTCCGTACCTTTGCGTTTTATAATTGGCTTAACAATAAGGCATATGGAAGAAAAGAGTATCAGGATGACTTTTCCTGCAATGTTTAATGAAACACTGAGAAAGTTCGGGAAGCAGAATGCTTATGCATTTGTCGGAGAAAAACCAAAAAACTATGAGACTGTTTATCAAGAAATTCTGGCCTTAATAGCTTTTCTCGAAAAGAACGGGATCCGCCCCGGTGATAAAGTGGCGCTTTTAAGTTCAAATATGCCAAACTGGCCTGCCGCATACTTTTCCGTTACTTTTATGGGTGCGGTAATTGTACCTATCCTGCCTGATTTTTCAGCAACTGAAGTAAGAAACGTTTTGGATCATTCAGGTGCAAAAGCAATTTTTATTTCAACCTCCCTTCTCGCCAGGATTGAAGGCTATAAGTCTGATGAACTTAAAACAGGAATACTTGTTGAAGATTTTTCCCTTGTCTTTTCTGAAAAGGGGTCTTCAGTATTTGACATATCAGCTACTCCTTCGGGTAGTTATGATGTTAAAGAAGATGATCTTGCCTCTATTATCTATACTTCAGGAACAACAGGACGTTCAAAAGGGGTTATGCTGACTCACAAGAATATTACTTTTAATGCATTGAAAGGCAAGGTTATTCAGCTTATGGATGAAAATGACAAGTTTTTATCTGTTCTGCCATTATCGCATACATATGAGAATACTCTTGGTTTAATATTGCCAATGCTCTGTGGCTCTTGTGTTTATTATCTCAGAAAACCGCCTACCCCTGCTGTTCTCATTCCTGCAATGGAAGAAGTCAGGCCGACTGTTATGCTTACGGTCCCTCTTATAATGGAAAAGATCTATTTCAACAAGATTATGCCTGCCTTCAGGGAAAAGTTCATTCTCAGATTACTTTATAAAGTTCCTTTTTTCAGGAAGAAACTGAATGAAGCTGCCGGGAAAAAACTTTATAAAACATTTGGCGGGCATCTGAAATTTTACGGAATCGGTGGCGCGAAACTTAACCGGGCCGTTGAGAAATTTCTTATTGAAGCAAAATTTCCATATGCTATTGGCTATGGACTTACAGAAACGGCCCCTCTTCTTGCAGGAACAAATCCAAGCAAGAGTGCTTTTGAGTCAACAGGCCCGAAAATTGAGGGAATAGACCTGATAATAAATAATCCTGACAAAAAAACAGGAGAAGGTGAAATCTGGGTAAAAGGTCCGAATGTTATGAAGGGCTATTATAAGGAACCTGAGATGACTAGTGAGGTACTTACTCCTGATGGCTGGTTTAAAACAGGAGATCTTGGAGCTCTTGATAAAAAAGAGAATCTATACATAAAAGGCCGTCTTAAGAATATGATACTCAGCTCTACAGGAGAGAATATTTATCCCGAGGAGATTGAATCAATAATCAACAATTTCCGTTTCGTTGCCGAATCTCTTGTCATTCAGCAGAAAGGAAAGCTAGTTGCTCTGGTGCATATTAACATGGATGAACTGGAAAAGAAATATCTTGATCTCAAACAGGATATGACCAAGCAGTTTGATAAAAAAGTTGAGGAGGTTCTGAATGAATTACAGCTCTATGTAAATACACATGTAAATAAATTCAGCCAGATCCAGAAAGTTATTTTTCAGCCTGATCCGTTCCAGAAGACTGCGACTCTGAAAATAAAGAGATTTCTTTATACCTGATAATCAATAAAAGAGGCTGTCTCAAAAGCAATACCATGTAACTTTTGAGACAGCCTCTTTTATTGTTGCTTACTTCAATGCTGCCTGGTATCTTTTATTAACCTCATCCCAGTTTACAACATTCCAGAATGCATCAACATAATCAGCTCTTTTGTTCTGATATTTAAGATAATAGGCATGTTCCCAAACGTCAAGCGTTAGCAGAGGAGTTCCTTTAACAGCAGATACGTCCATAAGCGGATTATCCTGGTTGGGGGTACTTCCGACAGCCAGATTTTTATCAGTATTAACATAAAGCCATGCCCATCCGCTTCCGAATCTTGTTTTGGCAGCATTATTAAAGGCCTCCTTGAATTTATCAAAAGATGTGAAAGCCTTTGTTATTGCAGCTGACAACTCGGGAGACGGTCCGGAGGAGCCCTTACCAAGGTTGTTCCAGAAAAAAACATGGTTATAATAACCTCCACCGTTGTTTCTGACGGCATCTGTTTGTTTGGAAACAGAGGCAAAAATCTCATTAAGCGGCATCGATTCAAGGGGAGTGCCTTTAATTGCATTTACAAAATTGGTATAATATGCTCTGTGGTGCCTGTCGTAATGAATTTCCATTGTTTTGGCATCAATATAAGGCTCAAGAGCATCGTAGGCATACGGAAGCGCAGGAAACTCCGGTGCCACGGCATATTCAGCAACATTTGTTCTTGCCATAACCGGATCACCGGCCAGAAGATTCAAACTAATGATCAGAGCCATCGCAGACAGTCCGATCGGTTTTAAAATTTTTTTATATTCCATGATTAGCATTTTTCTGAGTAACAGATAATTTTTACGTTTGTTCAATTTCCAACAATTAACACCATATTATTGCTATGATTTTTGACACTTTTTAACAGTATCAGGAAATTATTCATACTTTTATGCTAGTTAATTTATATGCAACATCTTAACCTAAAACTTCTTCAAAATGTCTAAAAACAAACTCTTCACAAAGCTTCTTCTTTTTGCATACCTGCTTATTGTTGTTTCATGCAGCGGTAATGGCAAAAAAAATGAAAAAACAGAATCTGTGATGGAAGCTTCACTCATAGAAGTATCGATTGGTGGTATGACTTGTACGGGATGTGAGCAGACAATTCAAACCGTTGTCGGTAAACTTGAGGGAATCAAGTCGGTTAAAGCATCTTTTACCTCAGGAAATGCCTTGGTGGAATACTATCCCGAAATTGTTGATTCAGTTAAGATAAGAGAAACGATTACGGGCACAGGCTATACGGTTAAAAAAATCGTTCCTATGCAAACAGAGGAAGTTGCCAAATGAATCAAGGAATTATGAAAAAATTTACAACAATTGGGAGAATTCTTTTTGCAATACCTTTTGCAGTTTTTGGTATAAACCATTTTATAATGAAGGATTATTATGTTGGAATGCTTACTTCGTTTATTCCATTGGGGGCTTATACTATTATACTTACAGGTATTTTTCTTATAGCTGCCAGTATTAGTATAATCTTGAAAAAGTATGTGAAAATTACAACTATACTTCTTGCAATTCTTCTCTTTTTCTTCATAGTAACTATTCATATTCCTCATCTCTTTCATGATGCTGACAATACTATTACTATAATTGCCCTGTTAAAAGACATAAGCCTGATGGGGGGCTCACTGATGATTGCAGGTATATATTCGGAAGAAGAATCTGAAAAGAAAAGCAAAATGATCAAATAGTACTTTTACAATACTTTTCTTTGAAGAATAAGATTGCAAAAAAAATTTAACTTTATGCTTTATAATATTTAAACCTTCCCTTATGAGTCAGATTAAATATTTTTGCATTGTCTTTCTTTGGTTATTAGGACTGGAATCATATTCCCAATCAACTCTGTACGAACAGCAGATGCAGGTGGGTTTTGAGGAAAAACAGGGGCAATATGCTGCCATGGATGTTAAGCTTGTTAATGAAACAGGAGATACTGTGCTTCTGAAAGATGTTATTAAAAAACCGACTATCCTCAATCTCGTCTATTTCAGATGTCCGGGAACCTGCAGCCCGTTGATGTGGGGAGTATCTAAATTTATTGATGAAGTAGACCTTAAGCTTGGTACCGATTATCAGGTTATAACAATCAGTTTTGATTATACTGAAGGCATTGATCTGGGAATCAAAAAGAAAGCAAGCTACGTCAGTACAATGAAGAAAAAGGAATTAGCTTCCGGCTGGCAGTTTTTTGTTTCCGACAGTCTGAATATTGCCAGGCTTACAAAGTCAGTTGGTTTCGATTATAAATATATTAACAATCAGTTCGTTCATCCGACTGGTCTGATTGCTCTGGCTTCGGATGGTAAGATTACAAGATATCTCAGAGGTATTGAGTTTCTCCCGTTTGAAATAAAAATCACAATGGTTGAGGCTGCCAATGGAAAAATCGGACCAAGCATCAATCGTCTTCTGGCAGTATGTTATTCTTATGATGAGAAAGGAAACCAGTTTGTGTTCAATGTTACAAGGGTTTCAGCAATAGTTATCATCTTCATCATAACTATGTTCTTTTTATACCTCATCGTGACACGGAAAAAAACAAAAAAGGAAGGTTAGTATATGAGTGCTAAGGAAGGTTTTACAGAACCCAGCTATCTGGAATATAAAGGAAAATATACAGGCATACGTGCCTGGATCCTTTCCACAGATCATAAAAGAATAGCATTGCTATATCTTTTTTCTATCCTTTCATTCTTTGCGGTGGGAGCCACAATCGGGCTGTTAATGAAATTTGAACTGCTAGCCCCCGGAAAGACAATAATGGATGCACAGACCTATAATGCATTCTTTACCCTGCACGGAATTGTAATGATTTTTGCTGTTGTTATACCCGGATTACCTGCTGTATTTGGTAATTTTCTTTTGCCTATCCTTATAGGAGCAAAAGATGTGGCTTTCCCAAGGCTAAATCTTTTTTCATGGTACCTGTATGTCGCTGGTGTTTCTCTTGTTGTAATTTCACAATTTGCAGGAGACGGTCCGCCGGATACAGGCTGGACATTTTATGCACCTTACAGTTTCAGAACTGCAGGAACTATGCTTCCGGCAATTTTTGGTGCTTTTGTTCTTGGATTTTCATCGATACTTACAGGATTGAATTTTGTAGTCACAATACACAGGATGCGTGCCCCGGGCATGACCTGGTTAAAAATGCCGTTATTCCCATGGACCCTATATGCTACAGGCTGGATTCAGCTTCTTGCAACTCCGATTATAGGGATAACACTATTGATGGTAGCTGCAGAAAGATTATTTCACATAGGGTTTTTCGATCCTACCCTTGGAGGAGATCCGATTCTATATCAGCATCTTTTCTGGACCTACAGCCACCCGGCAGTTTATATTATGATTTTACCTGCAATGGGTGCTATCTCGGAGATAATTCCAACCTTCTCCAAAAAGGTTCTTTTTGGCTATAAATTCATGGTTGCATCAAGCCTTTTAATTGCTTTTGTAGGTTATTTCGTGTGGGGACACCACATGTTCACTGCCGGGATGAGCGGACAAGCCCTTTATGTTTTTTCACTGCTTACATTTCTTGTCGCTATTCCCAGTGCAATAAAGGTATTTAACTGGGTATCTACACTGTATAAAGGTTCAATAGATTTACAGACGCCTTTTTACTGGGCAATTGCTTTTATATTTGTTTTCATGATAGGCGGATTTACCGGACTTATTCTTGGTTCGCTTGCCGCCGATGTACACTTGCATAATACTGCCTTTGTTGTTGCACACTTCCATTTCATAGTCTTTGGAGGAACCGGTTTTGCCTTTTTCGGGGCAATGCATTACTGGTATCCTAAAATAACAGGGAAGATGTATGATACCCGCTGGGCAAATACAGGATTGCTTTTATTATTTGTTGGTTTTATAACACTATATGGCCCAATGTTCTATCTTGGTGTAGAAGGCATGCCAAGAAGGTATTTTGACTATGATGAAGTATTCCATGCGGGGAATATAATATCAACAATGGGATCGTGGGTGCTTTACAGCGGATTAATTATAGTAATTACCAATTTATTTATGTCATTAAAATCAGGACCAAAAGCTCCTGCAAATCCATGGGGAGGAAGTACTCTTGAATGGACAATCCCTTCTCCTCCTCCTGTCGAAAATTTTGAAGAAATACCTGTAATAACAAAAGGACCATACGACTATAATAAAGTTTGAAAATGGAAATTCACCGAGACGATCTGGCTTCGAAGACTGGGATGTGGCTGTTTCTATTTACAGAAATGCTGCTTTTTGCCGGTCTTTTTATTGTATACTCTGTTTACAGGTATATCAATGCCGAAGCCTTTCATCTTGCCGCCCATGAACTGAATGTCGTTATTGGAACAGTAAATACTGTTATTCTCCTGATCAGCAGTTCGACTATAGCCATGTCAATTACAGCCCTGCAGAAAAAGAATAAGAAACTCTCACTTATACTTCTTGGCATTACAGTTCTTCTGGGAATTGTGTTTCTTGTAAACAAGTATTTCGAGTGGGGGCATCATATTAAGGATCAGATCTATCCCGGATCGTCTGTTCTTGCCCTTCGTGGACAGGGCGATGTATTATTCTATGGCTTATATTTCTTCATGACAGGCCTGCATGCTCTTCACATTATTGTCGGATTAGTGTTCATCGTATTTATTGCAGTCTACATTAAACGCGATAAAGTAACCTTCGATAACTTTGTTCTGCTTGAAAACAGTGGTTTGTACTGGCATCTTGTTGACTTAATCTGGATATTCCTTTTCCCTTTGTTTTATCTTATCACTTAAACCTGCCTCAGAGAATGGAACACGAAAAACATCATATAGTACCATATCGGACATTTCTGTCAGTGCTTGCATTATTAATAATTCTGACACTTGTTTCGGTTTTAGTCACTAAGGTTTATCTGGGGACATTAACTGTTGCAATTGCTCTTTTAATAGCAGCAATCAAATCTACATTTGTATTGAGGATATTTATGCATCTAAAGTTTGAGAACAGGATGTTTACTATTATGGCTCTGGCCATAATTATTCTGATTTGTCTGGTAATTTTTATAACTCTTCTTGACTACCTTTATAGATAATAAGTATGCACCCAACAACCGGAATCGACGCTTCAAATTACGTATCATCTTTTAACACAGCCTTTTACTTTATGGTGGGAGTATCTCTGGTATTCCTTATCGGGCTTACTGTGCTGATGCTGTATTTTGTATTCCGTTATAACAATAAGAAAAATAAAGTTGCTACCCAGATTGAAGGAGATAACCGTCTTGAGATAATATGGACAGTAATACCAACAATACTGGCTCTGGTGATGTTTTATTTCGGCTGGGCCGGATACACGCCTATGACAAAGGCTCCGGACAATGCAATGGTAGTTAAAAGTGTCGCAAGGATGTGGAGTTTTTCGTTTCAGTATGAAAACGGTAAGCAAAGCCGCGATCTTGTAGTTCCGGTTAATACTCCTGTTAAAATTAATCTTGTCTCTCTCGATGTAATTCACAGCATTTTTATTCCTGCCTTCAGGATAAAGTCTGATATGGTTCCCGGAAGAGAAAAAATGATGTGGTTCCTTCCGAAAAGAGAAGGGGAATATGATCTTTATTGTGCTGAATATTGCGGACTTCAGCATTCATACATGAATTCAATTGTTAAGGTACTTTCTCAGGAAGATTATAATAAGTGGTATACTGATAGTGTTGTGGTTACTACCGTTACTGCAGGAGCGGCTCCGGGTGATGCAGGCAAGGCTATTATGCAGGCAAATGGTTGTGATGCATGTCATTCAACAGACGGATCAAAGATTATTGGTCCAAGCTATCTGAATCTTTGGGGCGAACAGCAGATAGTTGTCCGCAACGGAAAAGAGTTCCCTGTCAAGGTTGATGAAGAATATATCAAAAAAGCAATTTATGATCCTAATGTGGAAGTGGTTAAGGGATATCCTAAAGACCTGATGCAGAGCTATAAGGATATTATTACTGCTGATGATCTGGTCAAGATAGTTGAATATCTGAAAACCCTTCATGATAAGTAGTTTCATCGACAAGGTTAAGACATACCTTGTTCTAAGTAAAATAAAGATAATGATTCCGGTGAGCCTGACAGGTTTCACCGGATATTTTATTTTTGATCCCTATATTTCTGATGATATCATTCTTGTAACTTTAGGAATTCTGTTTCTTGCCATTTCTTCTTCGGTACTTAACCAGATACAGGAAGTTGATCTTGACCGCCGAATGAAACGGACTCAGGGCCGGCCACTTCCTACCGGTAAAATAAGTGCCCGACATGCTCTGGTATATTTTTTCATAACACTGATTTCAGGTACTTTATTAGTTTATTTAGCAGGTAATCTTACTGCAGCAGTTATCGGAATACTTACAATTTCCTGGTACAACGGCATATATACCTATGCCAAAAGGATTACCGCTTTTGCTGTAGTTCCGGGGGCTTTAACCGGAGCATTGCCTCCCCTGATTGGCTGGGTGGCAGCTGGCGGCGGATTGCTCGATAAACCAATTATCTTTCTTCAGTTTCTGTTTTTTATCGGACAGATACCTCACTTCTGGCTGCTTGTTCTGAAGTACGGAGAAGAGTATGGAAATGCCGGTATGCCAAGCCTTACAAATATCTTTAGCAGACCACAGATTAACCGGCTTACTTTTACCTGGGTTGTAACTTCCGCAATGTCTGCTTTATTCCTATGCTATTTCCAAATAATTCAAAGCAAAGTAATAATCGGCATTCTGATGATTGCCTCTGCCGTTCTTGTCTGGCAGTTTTCAGAATTAATAAGTATAACAGAAACCAACACAAAAACTAAGAAATACTCCGTTTTGCTTGATTCCTATTTTTTACTTGTCCTTATATTACTTATCTGCGACAGAATAATTGCCTGATCGTTTGGGTAATTTTAAGCCGTGTTTAAGACACTTTCTATACGAAATGGTGATTACGGCTCTCTTCGATATATGGATGGTTTGAAGGCATAATTTTTGCTTTTCCAAGTGTGTTTCCAACAACAAGAGCAAAAAGACCGGCATAACCCAGAAAGATTCCTGCTTCAATCAATCCGAATTTAAGTAATCCGGTAGTACCGGGTACAACCTGGCCATACAGGTCAAGATACTGTCCGATTAACAGAAAGAATATTACTATTGTTATCACGGTCATATTCCGGCTTGTCTTAACTGGCAGAAGTACAAGGAATGGGATGGTCCAGTTAAGTCCGATCTCAAGAAAGAACAATACTTTCCAGCCTTCCTGCCAGCGTGCAGAATAATAGATTGTCTCTTCAGGAATATTGCCATACCATATTATCATGAACTGGGCAAACCAGAAATATCCCCAGATTATTGACAGGATAAAAATATACCTTGCAAAATCGTGCAGGTGATATTTATTTAAAAATGGGAAATATCCTCTTTTATAAAGTATGAAAACGATGAGGGTGATAACCGAAACACCATGAAGAAATGCTGCCACGAAGTTTTTGAGAGCAAATATTGTACTGTACCAATGGGCATCAATCGACATTATCCAGTCGAATGCTGAAAATGAAAAGGTAATGGCAAGAATGAAAATGAATATTTTCGAATACAGTTCACTTTTACCAAACAGGCCCATAATTCCTTTATGATCTGAAGGATCATACGAGTCTTCCTTAAGTGAAAGCTTCCTTAGTATACGGGTGAAAATTATCCAAAGTATAAAGAATACTATCAGTCTTAAATAAAAAAAAGGAACATTTAAAAAGGCAGATTTATGCTGTAATAATGCGTCGCTGGCCACGGCCGCCTTGTTGGACCAATGATAAAGATCGTGAATGCCAAAATAAAGTAACAGGAAGGAAACAGCAGCAAAAGGAATATAAGCCATCATTGCCTCCGGTACTCGTTTAAACGCCGACGACCAGCCGGATTGAGAAATACTTTGAATTGCCAGAAAGAAAGCGGCCCCGATTGCCAGCGACAAATAATAATAATTTACAAGCAGATAATTTGCCCAGGTTCTCTGCTGATCCGAAACCAGGCCAAAAATCATTGATCCCGCACCAATACAAATTAATGCTATTGTTATTATTCTGAAGGTTTTCGAAACGGTTAATTGCTCCTTCATTATTTTAAGTTTTAGTAATATCTGAGATCATCATATTTTAATGTCTCTGTAGCTAATTAGTTTTTGAATCTTGCGAAGCTGCCGAAGCAATTCTTGCCTCCTCCTGAAGTTTTCTTATGTAATTAATTATAATCCATCTGTCCTCAGGTCTTATCTGAGATCCGTGAGCTCCCATGGAACCAAAACCGAGAGTTATTGAGTGGTATATCTCACCATCCTTAAGTAAATCTGCCGCGTCGCTTATGAGAGTTCTTGGTTTCAAAGGATACAGACCACTTTTATAAAGGTGTCCATCCCCTGCTCCGCCTGCCCCATGGCATCCCATGCAGAAAATTGTATATTCCTTCTTTCCTCTTTCCAGAGTTCCGGAGGTGACTGACATCGGATTTATTAATTCAATTCCGGCAAGCTTTCTCGATTCAGCATCAATTGTATAGTTAAAAGGAGTAAAATCACGTGGTACGGTACCCGGCACAGGAGTTCTCATTGTCATTCCGTCCTTGAAATTCGGATTCTTTGTGAATGACTCGTAGGCTGTGGAGTAAAACATATCAGGGAAATAATCCCATCCGGTATCATTCCTGTTCCTGTCGCAGCCATTCAGAATAACTGCAAAAAGAATGAGAATAACTATCCTATAAATATTTCCCGACATAATTTTGTTTTTCATACACTAACGTTTTCAAATTCTTTATCAAGAATCTCAACTGCACCTTCATCTTTCATAAGGCTTCCTGCCTTCTCAGCAGAAGATTTGTCCAAAATCTCAGTTTCAACGACAATCACGAATTTATCGTCGGTTGCCCTGTAATCGAAAATTGTGTTTTCACGACCAGGATAAAGTTTTGATCGCGCTGAGAAAGCAGCCAGACTTAAAATTGTAACTATAAAAATTGTAAGGACTATAGTTACTACAATAAACGAAGGAAAAGAATTGAACGGTTTTCCGCCATATACAATAGGCCAGTCAATTACTGAGATGTAATACAGAAAGGCCAGCACTGCAATAATAGCAAACAGCCCGAAAAAATATGCGGCAGCAGGAAGCTTTGATTTTCGTTTAAGAAGATGAAATACCTCATGCATCGGATAAGGAGTAAATACATCGTGAATCTTTAAATCCTTTTCCTGGAGCGACTTAATTGAGGAAAGAAATTTTTCCTCTTCATCGAAAATTCCTATAATAAAAGATCTGCTCATAAATGAATCTTTTTAATCTTCTGCTTTTTTCCCTATATGAACCACACTCTTTACTTCACTGATAGCCATAATCGGTATATAGCGGAAGAAAAGCAGTATTCCGAGTGCAAATAATCCTATTGTTCCTAAATAAACACCTATTTCAATATGGGTCGGAGTATATGAAACCCAGTTAGATGGAAGGAAATCTTTGCTCAGAGATGTTATTACTATATTGAATCGCTCAAACCACATCCCCAGGTTAATGAAAAGCGAAACAACAAGAAGACCAACCCAGTTTCTTCTTATCTTTTTAAACCAGAAGAGCTGTGGAATAAGAGCATTGCAGATAATCATTCCCCAGAACTGAATTGTATAATCACCGGTAATCCTGTTTCTGAAAAAGGTGAACATCTCATACTCGTTTCCTGAGTACCATGCAACAAATACTTCAGTAGCATACGCTGTTCCCATTATGAGAGAAATAAACACCAGAATGCGTGCTATCGCATCCATGTGATTATCTGTAACATAATCAGTAAGTTTATAAATCTTTCTCACGATAACCATTAAAGTCATAACCATGGCAAATCCGGAGAAAATTGCTCCCACAACAAAATAGGGTGGGAATAATGTTGTATGCCAACCCGGCTGAACGCTTACTGCAAAGTCGGTCGAAACAATTGAATGCACGGAAACTACCAGAACAGCTGCTATACCTCCCAGTATGAAGCTAAGCGATTCAAAGCGTATCCAGTGCTGGCTTGAGCCTGTCCATCCCATTCCGAAGAATGCATAAACAGCTTTTTTGACTTTCGATTTTGTCCTGTCGCGGATAGTTGCAAAATCTGGCAACATCCCCAGGTACCAGAAGGAAATTGATATAAGAAGATAAGCTGTAATTGCTATAAAGTCCCAGAATAGTGGTGAGTTGAAATTAACCCAGAGAGGTCCGCGGGTATTCGGATAAGGGAAAATATAGAAAGCCAGCCAGACCCTCCCCATATGCAATGCGGGAAAAAGTGCCGCCATTAATACGGCAACAACTGTCATTGCTTCGGCAGCCCTGTTTATGGATGTTCTCCATCGTTGCCGCAATATAAGAAGGAATATAGAAAATGCCGTCCCTGCATGCCCGATTCCTACCCACCATACAAAGTTTACAATCTCCCAACCCCATGCAACAGAGTTATTTACACCCCAGGTTCCAATTCCCTTCGAAACGGTCATATAAATGGCATAAAACCCAAATAAGGCCGCCAGTGATGATATTCCGAATGCTATATACCACCATAGACCCGGGGTGGTATCCATCGGAGATAGAATCTCTTTGGAAATCTGACCGAATGTCTTATTTCCTTCTACAAGTGGTCCGCGGATATTCCTGTTATACATCGATTACCTTATGATAATTTATGACTCTGTTTCTTCATCATTCCAGACTTTTGTCAGGAACCCCACTGCAGGCAGGGTATGCAAATCTTCAAGTAAATGGTAGCGCCGCGGATCTTCGAACAATTTAGATACCTGACTGTTCTTGTCATTCAGATTACCGAATACAATTGCATTTGCAGGACAAGCCTGCATACAGGCAGTCTTTATTTCATTATCCCTGAGAGTTCTGTTTTCAAGCTTTGCAAGAAGTTTTTTCTCCTGAATCCTTTGAACACAGAAAGAACATTTTTCAACAACGCCTCGTTCCCTTACTGTGACATCAGGATTCAAAACCATCCTTCCAAGGTCAGAAGATGTATTGAAATCAAATGCTTTATTGTTTGTATAGCGATACCAGTTAAACCGCCTAACTTTATATGGGCAGTTGTTAATACAATACTTGGTTCCAATACAGCGGTTGTATGACATCTGGTTCAATCCTTCACTGCTATGGTTTGTAGCCGATACAGGACAAACATTCTCACACGGGGCATTATCGCAATGCTGACATGTAATAGGTTGAAAGAAAACTTTCGGATCTTCTGGCGTGTCTGAATAATACCTGTCTATTTTTATCCAGTGCATTATTCTTCTGTTTCGCACCTCTTTCTTACCGACAACGGGTATATTATTCTCAGCCTGGCATGAAATAACACAGGAATTGCAGCCAGTACATGCGTTCAGGTCAATTGCCATTCCCCAGTGAAATCCATCATGTTTTATTTCAGGATAAAGTGTCTGGTGACCTGATTCATATTCTTCATGCATTTCATTTCCTGATGCAGGATTCTCTTTATATTTGCTCAGTACCGTTTCTCTGACAATAGGCCTGCCTTCCATTGAATGATGCACCTGTGTAAGTGCTAATCCGGCATCTGTCTTCGTATTTTCTATCTTTTCGGTAACAAAACCGTATACCTTGTTTCCCCCCGATGACTTTATTAAAGGATAGACATTTACACCCACATTATTTGAAACCGGACCTGAATTTGTATGTCCGTAACCAACGGCAACTGAAATTGTTCCTTCAGCCTGACCTGGTTGTATAAATGCCGGCAGTACAAGATTTTCACCAATTCTGATTATGTGACCTGTTATTATCTCAAGTTTTTGTGCGTCGGCTGTCGATATCGCTGCAACATTGTCCCAGCAATGACGCGACACAGGATCGGGCAATTCCATTAACCATGGATTATTGGAATGAATCCCGGAGCCTAAAGCAACACTCTCAAAAAAGACAATTTCATAAGCACTGCCTGTTGTAGTTCCACTTGTTTTTGCAGAATCTGAAAGTGCTGTAGTGTTAAAAACCAGAGGTTTAATATCTGTAACTGAATAATTAAACACACCGTTACCGAGAGAAAGATCCCAGAAGTTTTTGAAAGCCTTTACTGATGATTTCGGAAAATATTCCTTTTCCCAGTTTGCCATCAGATAATCATGCCATGAAAGCATATTGCCCGCCCATTTCAAAAGAGAATCCTGGAAAGATCGTGTGTCAAAAAGAGGATTTATACAAGGCTGGCTAAGGCTAAGCTGACCCGGAATTATCTCTGCATCATCCCACGCTTCGAGATAGTGAGGAACCGGACATTCATATTTTGCTTTCCCGACAGTTTCATTCTGCGAGCCGGCCATATTAACTGTAAGTGTAGTATTCTTAAGTCCTGTTAAAAACTTTTCTGATTCGGGGTAATCATATGCGGGGTTAACATTATACATAAAGAGAGCTTTCACCTTTCCGCTATTCATGTCATTAACAAGCTCTTCAGTCTGGCTGTCAATTCCTGCTGCAATATTGATGTGATTATTAAGATCTATACACTCTGAGTAAGAACCCAATAAGTTGTTTATTCCATTAACAATTATCTGAATTTCAAGGTCATTGGTCCCTGATAAAACTAATGATTTGCCTTTTGAGGCCAGAAGATTATCAGCGAGATCTGAAATATCCTGTGTGTAGTTAATTCCGGGGAGTATCTCATTGCCACTTTTTTCAGCGATCCGATTATAAAGCCCTGCCAGTAGTGTTTTTTCTTCCGATGGTTTTATTTTAATTCTTTTATCGGCATTGCTTCCCGTGAGGCTCATCCCTGACTCAAGATGAACATGGCGCAACATCTTTTTTTCTTTATTACCGGGTTTTCTCCGGGATACATATTTTGGAATAAAATGAACCGGAGAACCCCAGGTTCCCAGGAAGTCGGCATTAACCGATACTACCATTCCGGCATTCTGAAAATTATAATCGGGAATTACGGCTTTCCCAAAGCATAAGGAGTTTGCTTCAAGAATAGCAGAATATGAAACAGCGTCGTACTGTACCCACTTAAAGTTTTTAAATTTTGCACCAAATTCGCCGATAAGCCTTTTAGTAGACGGCGAAATTATTGTTGATGTCATCAGAACAATTTGCCCTCCCTCATCGTCAATTTTTCTTAATTCAGAGGAGATCTGTCCGTCTATGACCTCCCATGTTACCGGAGAACCGGAAATAGCCGGGTTTTTAAGACGTGAATCATCATATAAACTTAATATTGAAGCCTGTACTCTTGCAGAAGTACCTTCACCGTTGAATAAAGAGAGATTATTCCCCTCAATTTTTATCGGCCGCCCGTCTCTGGTCTTAACCAGGATTCCTGAATATTCATGTCCGTCAAAAAATGTTGTTGCATAATATAATGCTTTCCCGGGTGTTACTTCCGGCGGCTGTATTATATAAGGAATGGCGTTTTGCACCGGTCTCTTGCATGCCGACATAATTACAGCTGATGAAACACTGATACCGAATACTTTAAGAAAATTTCTCCTGGAAGAACTCAGCTTCAGGAAATCATCCTCAAACAATTCGAGAACTTCATTTTTGTGACCTGCCTCAACCTTTCCGTTGTCAGGAGCAGGAACACCATGAAATTCCTCAACACTTTTCCAGTATTTTTTTGTCATCTGTTTCATTTTCAAGATTCAGCAATTAGTAATGGCATTTCATGCATTCGGTACCTCCAATCATGGATACTGTAACGCTGTCTATCTCTCCCTTGCTCATTCTGCCGTATAATTCTTTATATTCAGTATAAAATTTATTCTCCTTAAAATTAACATCTTTTGTTCGGTGACAATTGATGCACCATCCCATAGTCAGCTCGTTGTTTAGTTTGATCCTGTCCATTTTGTCAACGGCACCATGACATTCAGTGCAGTTCAATCCTGCGGCTCCAACATGCTGGGCATGACTGAAAAATACATGGTCGGGAAGGCTATAAACCTTTACCCATTCAAGCGGTTTCTTCTCCTCAAAGTTTCTGATGACTTTAGCTATCTCAAAAGTTCCCGAGCGTGTTCCTTTACGAACCAGAAGATGGCAATTCATGCAAACATTTTCCGGTGGTATCCCGGCCGACTTGCTATACGGAGCATAACTATGGCAATAAATACAATCTGTCTGGTTTTGTCCGGCATGAACAGCATGCGAAAATTTTACGGGCTGATCGGGTTCATAATCAGGCGAATGTCCGATGGCTATTGCATCAACGACAAAAGTTCTTGTTATAAATCCTCCGGCAATAAGGATTATGACGAGGTGAATCCAGGATTTCTTTAACTTTTTAGTAATAAGCAGATCGGTAATTGAAAAAAGAATAAGTATTGAGGCCACAACGAAGAGAAAAAGGTTAGTTACAACAGGCTTTTTCTGTTTAAGTCCGATAGTCGTAAATTCATCCATGTAGCCTTTTAGCATAACTACATCCTCTGGAGTAAACTGAAACCCATTATGAACCTGAACCATCTTTTCACCGGATGGCTTCAGCAATACTTTGTTTAAATCGGCGGAACTCTTATCAAGGTACTTTTTCGAAATATCAAGAGCATCAGGATTCCAGTTCAGGGTATCAGAATAAACCGTATTATGACAGCCGGCACAATTTACTGATTTGTCACCCCTGTAAACCAATCCGTAAAATAACCTCTCACCACGAACGAGCTCTTCTGCTTTTAATGATCTTGGACTATTAAGTATTGAATCTGCATTCTGGGCAATAACTACCGGGAAGGAAAATAAGAAAAATGAAATAAAAATGGAAAGGTGTAAATACCGTAAATATTTTAAATAATATGAATTACCCATCAGCTCAATTTTTTAAAGTAATTACTTCAGATCAGGCGGTTAATAAATATCCGGCTCTCAAAATCCTTCCAAGTCAAAAATAATAAAAAAGAATTAATCAGTCCGATGTTATAGCTGATATTTAACACATGATCAGACTGGCGGCAAAAAGATCTGCCATTTATACTTGCACTTCATTTATTCATAAATGTATGATTCTTATTTCATTATTTGCAATAGTCTGCTTATCTTTGCAGGGAAAGTGCAACTTTTATTAAAATTATACGTTTATATAAGATGTTCAGTAAAATTATGGTTCATTAATAATTTAAGCTTTATACTATGAAAAAAGTACTTTTTGTTTGTCTGATAATATTACTTTCTGCCGGGTTTTATGCCGGATGTAAGAAAGACAAAGGAGATCCTCCTGTGCTTCCTCCATATGAAACAATGACAATTGATTTCACAAACTTTACAAGTCTGACCAAAGGCGGGCAGGACTTTTCTGTTAAGGGAACCAACACAAGCAACTGGGAATTCGCAGCAAGTGTTGCTGTAATATGGAAACTGATAATTGCCAATACTCTGGCCGTTCCTGTTGCAGCTTTCAAGGTTGCTGTTGACCAGAAACCTGTTTATCTTGATAAAAACTCGTGGCAGTGGAGTTACAACGTAAGTGTTCTTGGTGTATCATATAAAGCAAGGCTTACCGGTCTGATCGGAGCTGCCAATGTTACCTGGAAGATGTACATCACTCAGGGAACTGCTACTGAATTCATATGGTTTGAAGGGACATCAAAACTTAACGGAACAGGAGGTCAGTGGATTTTAAATGAGAGTGCTGCTACTCCTGCACCATATCTGCAGATCGACTGGACAAAATCAGGTACCTCCATTGGAAAGATCACCTATACAAGTGTTAAAAACCTTTCTCCTTTCAAAGGAAGCTATATAGAATACGGATTAACTTCAGCTGCCTTAAATGCATATTATACTATTCATTATTATAACGACATAAAGTTCTCCGACGTTAATGTGGAATGGAATACAACAGCAAAAAACGGAAGAGTAAAATGTCTCGAATATCTTGGAGACAGCAACTGGTATTGCTGGAGTGCAACAAAACTGAATATAATATGTCCCTGAGAGGGAATTAAAATACTAAAGAGGCTGTCTCAAAAACTTAATTTTTATTAATTTGCGCCCCAATAATTAAAACCAGTATGATGTCATTGGGGAAAAAAGCTGTATTATTTATTCTGCTTATACTGTTTGTTGACCAGGTTTTGAAAATATGGATTAAGACCCATATGACAATAGGTCAGGAGTTTCATATATTCGGAAACTGGGGAATTATACATTTCATTGAGAACAACGGAATGGCGTTCGGCATGGAAATGGGCGGCAGAACAGGTAAGTTAGTTCTAAGCATATTCAGGATAGTAGCTATATTCGGAATAGGATTTTTTCTGGCCTCACTCATAAAGAAGAATGCCTATCCCGGACTGATACTTGCAGTAAGTGCTATTATGGCAGGGGCTGTCGGAAATATGATCGACAGCGCTTTTTATGGATTAATATTCAGTGAAAGCTTTCATCAGCCGGCAGTGATGTTTCCACCTGATGGAGGATACTCTTCATTTCTTCACGGAAGAGTAGTAGACATGTTTTACTTCCCGGTTATAAATACACACTGGCCTGACTGGTCGCCTTTCAGATCAGGAGAGACCTTTATCTTTTTCAGACCGGTCTTTAACATTGCTGATTCAGCTATTACCTGTGGGGTAATTTCGATAATCCTTTTTCAGAAAAAAATGTTCCACGAACTCTCCTGAAAAGTCCTGCGCGTTTTTAAAATCTTCTATTCCTGACAGCAGGAACTTACGCAGCTCAGAATTGTTCTGAGATTATCGTGCTTAAGGAAATACCATGTGTTCTTACCATCACGCTTTGACGATAAAACTCCACGATCTTTGAGTATTCCAAGATGATGAGATGCTGTAGATTGCTCTATTCCAAGCTGTTTGTGTATTTCTGTTACTGTTCGCTTTTGTCCGTCCTCGAGGCAGCCCACAATTGAAATCCTAACAGGATGAGCAATTGCTTTCAGCATATTTGCAGCCCTTTCCAGACTTTCGGGACTGAGATCTTTAAATTCCGTCATGATAGTTTTTCTTCGCACAAATATATATAAATATGTTGATATGATAAAAGATCCTCTTTAATCCTTAGTAAATCAGCGATACGTTATTCACGAACAACTGATTTTAGTATATTTGAGCGAAATTTTTTCCTATGCCTGTTCTCACCAGAATTAAAAGACCGGTTGAAAAGGAGATGGCTGAGTTTGAAGCCTACTTTGCCAAAACTATGCGCGGTGAGATCCCTCTGTTAAATATAATTCTCAATTATATTCTACGCAGGAAAGGAAAACAGATGAGACCCCTGCTGGTGTTTCTGACAGCTAAGCTAAATGGCACTATTTCAGAACCCACTTTTGTTGCAGCAACTTTTATTGAACTTCTTCATACCGCATCGCTGGTTCACGATGATGTTGTGGATGATGCTCATGAAAGACGCGGGTCGCTTTCAATAAATGCGTTATGGAATTCCAAAATTGCCGTACTCGTAGGGGATTATATGCTTTCGAAGGGGATGCTTATAAGTGTTGAGAAGGGCCGGTTCGATATGCTCGAGATTGTTTCTGAAGCAGTAAAATCGATGAGCGAAGGCGAACTTCTTCAACTTCAGAAGGCCAGAAAACAGAATATAAAAGAAGAAGATTATTTTAGAATAATTGTAAGTAAAACAGCAGCCCTGATCTCTGCATGTACCGCCTGTGGTGCCCGTTCGGTAACTGATAATTCTGACGCTATTCAGCTTATGAAAGATTTCGGAGAGAACATTGGTGTGGCATTCCAGATAAGAGACGATCTTCTTGATTATGAAGGAACCGGAATTACAGGGAAGATAGCCGGAAATGATATAAAGGAGAGAAAAATTACTCTTCCCCTTATACATGCTCTGGAACAAACCTCAGGCTCAGCAAGGCGGCACATTCTGGGAATTGTAAAGAGCCGTAAAAAAACAAAGCAGGAGATAAATGAGGTCATCACATTTGTCGCTGAGAACGGCGGAATGGAGTATGCAGAGAATAAAATGAATCAGTACAGAGACAAAGCACTGGCAATACTTGATTCTTATCCTGAATCAGACGTAAAAGAGTCGTTAAAGGAGTTTGTAAATTACACTAGCTCCAGAAAAAAATAGTGTCAGGCAGCCTCAAGCTGAACATGTGCTACATTCTCAAGATCCTTCTTATAATGCCTTGATCCAAGCCAGAACAGAAATGCTCCGAGCAGAAGAACAAACGGAAGTACTGACAAGGCAGTCTGTATATTTGTCAGGTCATATATTTTACCCATTACAACTGGCGCTGTTGAAGCACCAAGAAGATTCTGAACAACAACGGCTATTGCATACGAGGTCGCTCTTAGTCCCGGGTGTATAACATCCTGAGTAACAGCAGCGGCGCCTGAAATAAAGGCCAGAACCAGCACACCGAAAACAAGAAAAACAACATATTGCATGCTCCCCTTCCCAAGAGCCAGAGCAGTAAACAATGCAATTGCCGAGAGAACGGTTGTCACAACAGGAAACATCAGTCGTGCATCTATCCTGGTCTTGCGCCACTTATCAGTTAAGTACCCGCCGAGAGGTGCTCCGACAATAGCAAGAACCATAACTGAACTTGCCATCTGACCCGCCTTGTCCTGTGCAATGCCTCTTGTGTTCTGAAAATATGTAGGCAGCCAGGTCAGCAATGAAGTTGTAACAAAAACTACAGCAGCCATACCGAAGTAAGTAAAAAGAACCGATGGCTTGGTAATGAATTCCTTTACAAGATCTTTCCTCTCCATCTTTACAGTGTTTTTATTACTGTCGACAAAGGAGAGATCAACGGTTTTATAATCTTTTACAAAAAGAAACAGAATCGCAACAATCAATCCAGGTATGGCTACAATTCCAAAAGCATGTTTCCAACCAAGTTTGGCTGCTATTATTCCTCCAAGCAGAACGCCTATTGCCGATCCAAGCGGAATTGCGGCATTCCATATTCCCATCATCCGGGCTCTTTTATCGATAGGATAAAGCCCTGAGATCATTGCACTCCCGCCGGGAGCATAACCTGCTTCACCCACACCTATAAGAAGACGTGCCAAAAACAGCTGGGCAAAATTTCCGGTAAGAGCACACAGGGCTGTGGCAATACTCCACATGATGGCCATCACTCCTATTGTTTTGGTCCTGCTCCACCTGTCAACAAGTATTGAGATTGGGAATGTGAGAAGAACAATGGCCCAGTAAACAGCCGAAACAAGCAATCCGCTTTGTGTGTGAGTAATACCCCAGTCTGCTTCTATTGATGTAAACATTGACGTAACAACCATTCTGTCGATATAGTCGAACATATACAACAGAAAAAGAAGTATGAACACATAATTAGAGTACCCTTTTGAAAAGAGATAACCCGCACGATCTTCTGTTTTTGCCATCATTCTTTGAATTTTTAAAAACCCCAACCAAGTAAATAAAAATAAATGTCAGTTGGCTTTTTTGTTGTATTTTTAAGTCTTTATACTTATTATTGGGTTTAATTCAATTAACCTGTTATAACAACTTCACAACATTTAAAAGCCATGTCAACACTAAAACAAATAAATGAATTTCTCAGTTTTCAGCCAATTGCGCTGGTAGGAGTTTCAAGGAATCCAAAAAAGTTTGGATATACTGCCTTTAAAGAGCTAAAGGAAAAGGGGATGAGTATTATTCCGGTGAACCCCGAAACGGATGAGATAATGGGAGAAAAATCGTACAGCGATGTAAGCAAATTACCGGCTGAGGTAAAAGCAATAATCATAATGACAAAAAAAGAAAAAACGTCCGGTGTAGTAAAAGAGGCAAGGGAGAAAGGTATTAAGCAAATATGGATTCAGCAGATGGCTGAGACACGCGAAGTACTTGATGATCTGAAAGATTCGGATATAAATTATATAACGGGCGAATGCATTCTGATGCATTACAAACCTCACAGTATTCATAAGTTTCACAGAGCCATCAACAAATTCTTCCGGAAATTTCCAAAATAAAATTTCCTCCTTACATAAACAAAGCGGGCTGAGGATTATCGTTCTTCCGGATATAAGCTACGGCTTTTTTAAGTATTAATAACTGCAAATAAGTCACTAATAATTTGTAAAATTGCAACTTA
The DNA here is from genome assembly GCA_038207725.1 of Bacteroidales bacterium. Taxonomy (GTDB): domain Bacteria; phylum Bacteroidota; class Bacteroidia; order Bacteroidales; family VadinHA17; genus LD21. Next base: position 22,069 of record JBBQZN010000010.1, read on the forward strand.
TCAGATGATAATATATTGAGGCTTTTTGTTCATTATGGCTGCTGCAACAGAAACATATACAGTTGAATTCATTGTCAGGGATTATGAACTTGATCTGCAGGGACTTGTTAATAATGCAAATTACCAGCATTATCTCGAGCATGCCCGGCATATGTTCCTTATTTCAAAGGGAATAGACTTTGTGCAATTACATAACGAAGGCATTGATCTGATAGTTACAAGAGTAGAGATTGATTATAAATTCCCTCTTCGGAGTTTAGACAAGTTTATAGTCAGACTTCATATAGCCAGGGAAGGAAATGCAAGGCTTCTTTTTAATCAGGATATTTACAGACTTTCTGATGAAAAACATATTGTACATGCCAGAGTAACAGGAGTTGCTACAAAAAACGGCCGGCCGGTACCACCGGGAAAACTGGTTAAGCAACTCGGATTAGATTAGACGAATTTAAAAGAAAAGCATATGGCAAACAAGAAACTTACCAGAAGACAATTTGTTACAACAACTGTTACGGCAGGTGCAGCGACTGTTTTGCTTGCTAAACCTTCTTTTGCTTTTGCAGCTGATAAAAAAGCTGCTGTTTCTGATGCTTTTGCAACTGTAAAATTGGGTAAATCGGGGATTAAAACATCCTTTCTGGGAATGGGAACCGGGTTCAGCGGCTATAACCGTTCGTCAAACATTACACGTGCCGGTGTTGCAGAAGGACTAATACGGCAGGCATACGAAAAGGGTGTAAGGTTTTTTGACTGTGCCGATAGCTATGGTACGCATCCTTATACTGCATCTGCGCTTAAGGGTTTTTCGAGAGATAGCTATACTCTCAGTTCAAAGATGTGGGTTGGCCAGGGTGGAATTCCGGAGCCGGAGCGGCCAGGAGCAGATGTTGTTGTGGACAGGTTTCGGAAGGAACTGAATACCGACTATATTGATATGGTTCAGATCCATTGCATGACAGATGCTTTGTGGACTGACAAGCAGAAGGAGCAGATGGATAAACTTGAAACGTTGAAAGCTAAAAAGATTATCGGGGCTCACGGGGTTTCTGTTCATTCACTCGAGGCAATGGAGGCATGCGTAAACAATCCCTGGGTTGATGTTGTACACGTGAGAATAAATCCTTTCGGGGAAGCGATGGATAAGAAAAATGTTGCAGAAGTGACTGCTGTTATACAAAAACTTCACGACGCAGGGAAAGGAGTTATTGGCATGAAGCTGATCGGAAACGGGAAATTCAGAAATGACTCTGACAAAATAGATGAATCACTCAGATTTGTACTTGGACTTGGAACAGTTGATTCAATAATTGTAGGGTTTGAGCTTCCGGAACAAATTGACAACTATATTGCGAGGGTTGAGGCAGCACTTAAGCTCAGAAAACAGAAATAGACTTATAATAGACTAACTCCTTAAGAAAGAAATGAAAACAACTAAGTTTTTTCTATCAATACTGGTAATTATTACTGTATGTGCTTTCATTTCCTTTGTTCCTCAGGGAGGCCTTGAAAAGATAATTCAGCCGGGAGCAAAGCCTGAAAAACTTGCTGAGGGTTTTCTTTTCACGGAAGGTCCATCGGCTGATGCTGAAGGAAATGTATATTTTACCGATCAGCCAAATGACCGGATATTGTTCTGGAGTGAGTCGGCAGGGCTCTCAACCTATATGCAGCCCAGCGGCAGGTCGAATGGTCTCACCTTCGACAACAAGGGAAACCTCTGGTCGTGTGCCGACGAGAAAAATGAATTATGGATGATTGGTCCGGATAAAAAAGTTACAGTTATTCCGTCAAAATACAACGATAAGGTTCTGAACGGGCCAAATGATCTCTGGATTACGAAAGATGGCGGGGTTTATTTTACTGATCCATACTATAAGAGAGCTTGGTGGGACCACTCAACAATGCCGCAGGAGATACAGGCGGTATATTACCTTACGCCCGATCATAAAAGCATTATAAAAGTTGCAGAAGGTCTTAAACAGCCAAATGGAATTGTAGGAACACCCGACGGCAAAAAGCTTTTTATTGCAGATATTGGCGATAAAAAAACATGGTCTTTTACAATTAATAAAGACAGAACCCTTGGCAATAAAACCCTTTTCTGTGAAATGGGTTCTGATGGGATGACAATTGATTCAAAAGGGAACATTTACCTTACAGGAAAAGGAGTTACTATATTTGATAAGAATGGGAAACAGATCGGGAATATTGAAATTCCGGAAAGCTGGACAGCAAATGTCTGCTTCGGAGACAAGGATCTGAAGAGTCTTTTTATTACTGCAAGCAAAGGTCTTTATAGGATCAGGCTAAAGATAAAAGGTACCCGGGGATAAGAAAACTGTGCGGAAAAAATTAGAATTTATTGATTATGGAAGGAACAAGACGAGCAGAGATAAAACCAGGAATTGAAGTAATGGTTGAACTGGCTGAAGACAAAAGGACAGGACGGCTTACGGGAGGCGTAGTAAAAGAGATACTTACTTCCTCGCCTAACCACCCCCACGGCATAAAAGTTATGCTGGAAAACGGGCTTGTTGGCAGGATAAAACAGATTGTCTGATATTTCTTATTCTGCAATCATCCGAAAAAATTTCTAAATTTGATGCGGTGGGAAGCTCTGGCTTTTCAACTTTGAAGTTATTTATTCTGATAAAATTTGCAGAAGATGAAAGACGAGGACTTTCTTGTTACATCCCTTGGCAGGGGAAATGTTATTTCACCGCTTAAAAACAATCAACGGGCAGATAGTCCTGTTTATAAGTTTGTTAACGATAGTGAAAGGATTCTTCATGACCCTTCGCTGGAGAACTTTTTACATTGCCGCGAAACAGGAGAGACGCCTGTTTCATTTGAAAAAGCGGGACCCCGTGAAAATCTTTTTTTTGAACCTGCAAAGACAAAAGTGGGCATTGTTACCTGCGGTGGTCTCTGTCCCGGTTTGAATAATGTTATACGCAGCATTGTAAATGAACTGCATTACAGGTATGGCATAAGCCGGGTGCTTGGAATACAGTACGGATACGAGGGGCTTATTTCAAAATACAACCATGCCGTTATTGAACTTACCCCTTCAATGGTAAGGTCAATTCATCAGACCGGCGGTACATTTCTGGGATCATCGCGGGGAGACCAGGATGTTGAAAAGATGGTAGATACCCTTGAGATAATGAATATCAATGTTTTGTTCTGCATTGGCGGAGACGGAACACTTAGAGGAGCCCATGATTTACATGCTGAAATTGAAAAACGAAAGTTGAAAATCAGTGTTGCCGGCATCCCGAAAACAATTGATAATGATATAAATCTTATACAGAAATCTTTTGGTTTCGAAACGGCCTTTTCAATAGCAAATGATATAATACGAAATGCCCATAATGAGGCTTCGGGCGCTTTTAATGGTATAGCACTGGTAAAGCTTATGGGACGTGATTCCGGTTTCATCGCTGCAAGTGCTGCTCTTTCGATTCAGGAAGTAAACTTCGTTCTTATACCCGAGATCACATTTGATCTATACGGACAAAGAGGGTTTCTAAAGGTACTGAGGAAGAGACTTGAGGAAAGAAAACATGCAGTCATTGTTGTAGCTGAAGGAGCGGGTCAGGAGTTTTTTGAGAATCAGGATAATGAAAAAGATGCTTCCGGAAATGTGAAACACAAGGACATCGGAATCTATCTGAAAGACAAAATTTCCGAGGAATTCAAAAACAAAGAATTTCCTTTTTCAATTAAGTATATCGATCCAAGTTATATTATCAGAAGCGCACCTGCTAATGCCAACGACAGTAAATTCTGCAACCTGCTTGCCCAGAATGCTGTTCATGCAGCCCTGTCAGGAAAAACAGACTTCGTTGTAGGTTTCTGGAATAACCAGTTTACCCTTCTGCCAATACCAATGGCTGTTGCTAAAAGAAAAAAAATAGACGTTGAGGGCGAGTTGTGGTGGAATGTTCTCGAAGCAACAGGCCAGCCAATAAGCATGAAGAACCCGTAATATGATAAAAAATTTAGTCTTTGATCTTGGCAATGTGCTTATAAGTTTCAGACCATCAGAGTTTTTCGATAAAAAGAACTATCCTGAAAAAATGAAATTAACCATTCTTGCCGATATTTTCGCAAGCAAGGAGTGGCTTCTTCTCGACAATGGAGAAATAAACACCTTGCAGGCAATTGAGGGTATCGCATCCAAATCATCTCTTAAAAGGGAGGAAATAGAGCATATTTTCAATCTTCGAACCGAATTGATATTTCCCCTTGACTCAAACGTAAGACTCCTCCCCGGGCTTAAAAAGCGGGGATTCGGGCTGTACTTTTTGTCAAACTTCCCTATGGATCTCTTTGAAGGGGTTAAAAACGACTATTATTTCTTTAAATATTTTCTCGGCGGGGTTATTTCTGCCGAAGCAAAATTCTCCAAGCCTGACAGACAAATTTATGAACTGCTGCTGTCGAGATATGAGCTGAATTCCGAAGAATGCCTTTTTATAGATGACCTTGAAGTAAATGTGAATGCTGCTGAGGAACTTGGAATGAAGGGACTGGTAACATTCGGTTCGCTTGAACTGGATGATAAAATTAACGACGCAATAAATCTACATAGTAAATAATAAATTTTCTCAGACTCCTTTTCTGAAATACCAGCCTCTATATGGGAAAGCAGATATTTATTGTTATACTGCTGTATCTGAGTGTATTATCATCGCAGGCACAATCACTTACCCAGATCGTTAAAGGAACCGTTTCCGACAGGGAAACACGCACTCCCCTGGCCGGAGCCAATATTACAGAACTGAATTCATCACCATCAAACGGAACAGCGACAGATGTTTCTGGGTCATTCAGGCTTACAACCGGTATTGGCAGAATTTCTTTAAAGATCTCTTACCTTGGTTATGAAGAGCTTATCCTCAGGGATATACTTGTTGCCACAGGAAAAGAGGTTGTGCTAGAGGTTCTCCTTGAAGAGAGGTTAATAAAAACATCTGATGTTGTAATCAGGTCTGACAGGGACGGAGCCAGAAGCATAAATCAGATGGCAACAATCAGCACAAATACTATCAGGACAGCAGATGCACTGCGTTATGCAGGGGGGTTTTATGATCCTTCAAGAATTGTAAATGCATTTGCCGGAGTAATTACGTCGAACAATGATTATAGCAACGATATTGTAATCAGGGGAAATTCATCGCGTGGATTATTATGGCGGCTTGAAGGAATAGAGATTCCCAATCCAAATCATTTTAGCGATGGTCAGGGAGGAAGTGGCGGTGCCTTCTCAGCAATCACATCCAACGTAATTGCCAATTTTGACTTTTTTACAGGAGCCTTTCCGGCTGAGTTTGGAAATGCATTTTCCGGGGTAATGGATCTTAATTTGCGGAAGGGAAATTCTGACAAACATGAATTTGCGTTTCAGACTGGAATGATTGGGGCAGAATTAGCTGCGGAAGGTCCCTTTTCTGCAGGAGGAAAAGCATCATTTCTTATCAATGCACGATATACAAATTTCAAAATTCTTAGCGATCTGAATCTGATAGATCTGGGCGAATCGAATTTTGCACCCCGAACGAAAGATCTTGTATTTAATCTGAATTTACCATTAAAAAAGGGCGGCGCTGTTAATCTATTCAGTGTACTTGGGTCGAGTGAACTGGGAAAAATTGCAAACCCCAATGTCGCCGAATGGACTACACAGGCCGACAGGTGGGAGGAAATGGAAAAACAAAGTTCGGGCACAATCGGATTAAAATATCTGTATATGGCTCCGTCGGCTAAAACTTACATTAAAACGGTGATCGCCTATACCTCTTTCAGCAGTTCATACAGTGAAGGTTATGTTGATTCGGCTCTCGTGCGCGACAACTCATATTACAACAATTATAATTTTCCTTCATTAAGAACCTCTGTTGTTGTCAACCATAAAGTTAACTCCAAAAACAGTATCCGTACAGGATTCAACTACAATTACCTGACTGCTGAAATGGGAAACTTCCAACTGAATAAATTAAGTGTATTTGATACACTTGTAAGTCCGTCTGCACACGCTAGCCTTTTTCAGGGTTATGCTCAATGGAAATATAAGCCTGCAACGGGACTGGAAATAAATACCGGTGTGCATATACTTGAATCAACTCCCTATGGAAAAGCGAGTTTCGAACCCCGGATAGGTCTGAGGTGGGAAGTTGCTCCAGGAAGGTCGTTTATTGCCGGTTTTGGTCTGCACTCCCGGTCTGAATCGCCCACGGTATATAATGCTCTGATTAAAGATGCTGACGGAATCAGAAGGACCCTCAACAGGAAAATGGATCTTTCAAAAGCTGTTCACTGGGTGGCCGGAGTTGATCTTTCACTCTCCGCGGACGTAAGGTTAAGGGCTGAAATATATTTTCAGAATCTCTATAACATTCCTATTGTCAATAAGGTAACAAGTCAGTATTCAACAATAAACAGCTCAGAACGTTTACCCGATGCTGTTCTCGAAAATGAAGGAACAGGAAAAAACAGCGGTATTGAGATAACCCTGGAAAAAGCCTTCTCAAAAAACTACTATTTTCTTCTAACCGCATCGCTGTTCGATTCATGGTATAAAGCCGGTGATCATATACGATATAGCACATACTACAACACTAAATATGTATCTAACTTCATGATTGGCAAGGATATATATGTTGGTAAAGATAAAAGAAACAGCATAGGACTGAATCTAAAATATGCCCTACGGGGAGGATACCGCTATACTCCTGTTGACAGAACCAAAACCCTGAAATACAAAAAAATCTATTATTTAAATTCATCAACCTACGAAAGTCAGTTACCCGATTTTATGAGACTTGATGCAGGAATCAATTTCCGGAGTAATCACCGGAAATATTCCTGGATAGTGATGCTCGACGTTCAAAATGCCGGAAACCGCAAAAATGTTTTCAGGAGGAGGTTCACTTATGAGAACGGACAAATTATTTCAAATGACATTTTAAGTCTTGGCATGATACCGGTTTTTAATTTCAGGGTGGAGTTTTAATACTTGCCGGAAATTTGTCAAAATCCCCCTCTCATGCTAAAAGAGCCGGACTTTAAATCGGGAGATAAAAATAATTCCTTCAGAATTGTAGGCTCAGGCTCAAAAATTTACGGGTGTCTCCCTGTATTGGTGAAAATAATGAATTCTGGCAGAGTTAAGAAGAGAGGAAGCTAGTCTTATATATCAGTATGTCTGTTACCTATGTCAGAAAGAATTTAGATTGTTCCACGTGGAAACCAGAGCTATTCTCCGAAATATTCCAGCAAAACAGAGGCTTTTGAGGGTCCAACAAGGTTTTCCAGCTCCTCCATTGTTGCAGTCTTCAATTTCTCAACTGATCCGAAATGCCGGAGTAAAATCTCTTTTGTACGGGGACCAATTCCTTTTATCTGATCGAGATCTGACTTTATCATATCGGCAGATCTTTTATCGCGGTGAAAATTTATACCGAAACGGTGAGCTTCATTCCGAAGGTGCTGGATTATTTTAAGGGAAATAGAATTTTTGTCAAGATAGATGGGAACAGAATCTCCCGGAAAATAGATCTCCTCTAGCTTTTTTGCAATTCCGATTACGGTAATTTTATTCCGCAGTCCCAGTTTATCCAGACTTTTCATCGCTGAGGAAAGCTGACCTTTTCCGCCGTCGATAATCACAAGCTGGGGCGTGTTACTGTTTTCATCGAGCATTCTACGGTATCTTCTGAAGACTATTTCCTCCATTGAGGAGAAATCATCGGGACCGGTAACGGTTTTTATATTAAAGTGACGGTATTCATTCTTACTCGGACGGGCATTACGGAAGACAACACAAGCAGCAACAGGGTTTGTTCCCATGATATTTGAATTATCAAAACACTCAATATGCTGGGGAATATCTGCCATGTGCAGATCATTCTTCAGTTTCTCGAGGTTTTTACCAGTGCGCAGCTGCGGAGCATGTTCCAGTTTCTTTTTCTTTTGCTCGAGCTTGAGGTAGATAGCATTCCGTTCTGCAAGTTCAAGAAGCTTGAGTTTTTCTCCTGCCAAAGGAACAGTATATTTCAGCTTATCTATCAGAATATCAGGCTTAAAAGAGACGATTACCTCAGGCGAATCACTTGAAAACCGCTGACGTATTTCTGTCATGGCAAAGCCCAGTATTGATTCCTTTTCCTCCTCAGTCCTGATCTTGAGTTCTACGGTAAATGCCTGTATTACAGCACCCTGAACAACTTTGAGATAATTAACATAAGCATTATCTCCTTCCTGAGTGAATCCAAAAACATCGACATTTCTAATAGAATTGCTTACTACAGTAGATTTGCTTTTAAAGCTTGCCAGTATGTCTATTTTATTCTTGATAATCTGTGCTTCTTCAAACCTGAGCTCCGAAGAATACTTCTTCATTATGTCCTTCAGCTGATCAATAACGGCTGAAATATTTCCCTTAAGAATCTCCTTTATCTGTTGAATATTCACACCATAGTCTTCTTCTGTTTGCTTACCGATACAGGGTGCCTGACAATTTCCCAGATGATATTCTAGGCAGACTTTGAATTTCCCTGCTTCAATGTTTGAAGCGGAAAGATAGTGGTGGCATGTTCTCAGGTTATAAAGCTGTCGTATAAGTTCCACAAGGGTCTTCACCATAAGTCCCGATGTGTATGGTCCGAAAAAAAGAGATCCGTCTCTTACCGGATTTCTTGTACTGAATACTCGGGGATAAGGCTCCTTTTTTATACAGATCCATGGAAATGTTTTATCGTCTTTAAGAAGAATATTATAGCGGGGCTGATGCTTTTTTATCAGGTTGTTCTCGAGCAATAATGCATCAGATTCATTGTCGACAACTATATGCCGTATATCGTTCGTTTTGCGAAGAAGAACCGTTGTTTTCCCCGACTGATTTTTAGCAAAATAAGAAGTGACTCTTTTTTTGAGGTTTTTGGCCTTACCAACATAAATAATTGTATCAGTTGAGTCAATAAACTGATATATACCGGGTTTATCGGGAAGTAACGAAAGTATTGATTTAAATTTAGCCTCTGGTGGCATTGGGTAAGCAGGTAAAGATTTTACTATTATACAAACATTGGTACCAGGCCGAATCTCTTTCCATCGAAAAGTCCTTTATCGCTTATTTTAAGTTCCGGTATCACAAGCAGAGCCATAAAGGACAATGTCATAAACGGAGCTCTCATTTTTGAGCCCAGACTTATAACCAGTCCGTTCAGCTCTTCATAATCAGCGGCAACATCATCGCATGACCTGGTTGTCATAATGCCACCTATATTGAGTTGCAACGATTTAATAATTCCTGCATCACTTACTGCCAGTCCGCCATGCATTCTGACAACCTGGTTTATGGCAGAAACAATATCGTCATCATTTGTTCCAAGCGCAATAATATTATGACTGTCGTGAGCTACCGAACTGGCAAATGCTCCCTTCTGAAGTCCGAATCCCATAATAAAACCGACAGCTGGCGGGGCGTCATTATATCTGTCTTTTACTACAATCTTAAGAACATCGTCATCAGCATCTGACCTGATTTCATCATAAGTTTTCCAGTCAAGCAAGATCTCTTTGGTGAGGAGCTCGCCTTCAAAGGCTTCAATTACCCTGTATTTTCCAGGCTTCCCCTGTACTTTTATCTGACTGGATTTAATTTCATTGCAATTAAATTTATTGACTCCTGCCCCCGGATTGTACGTAAATGTTTCTTTCCCATCAAAGAAAACCCTTATCCCGTCTATCCAGTTTTCGACAACATTCATTGTTTCAAGACTGTCACAAAGAATAAAATCGGCCAGATCTCCCTTTCTTAGTAATCCGGCATTAAGATTATAATGCAATGCCGGATTAATTGTAGCGCATCTCAGCACATCAAACTTATCAAATCCCTCTTTAATCAGCCTGGCAATTATCTTATTAAGATGCCTCTTCTTTAGCATTTCAGGATGCAGATCATCGCTGCAAAGCATAACCATTTCGGGTCTTTCAGCTATCATTTCCTTCAATGAATCGAGATTTCTGGCGGCACTGCCCTCCCTGATAAGAATCTTCATTCCAAGAGAACTCTTTTCTCTGGCTTCTTCCATTGAGATGCATTCATGATCAGTAGTAATTCCGGCATGAACATACTTTCTAAGCTCCTCTCCTTTCAGTCCCGGAGCATGCCCATCAACAGGCTTTCCGGCCTTACCAGCTGCTGAAATCTTATTCATTACCTCAGTATTCCTGAAAATAACACCGGGATAATTCATCATTTCTGACAGATAATATATGTCCGGATCATCAAGCAGCTGCTCAACAGCTTCATGGTTGAGTTCCGCCCCGCTGGTTTCAAATGAGGTTGCCGGAACGCAAGATGGGGCACCGAACCAAAACTTTAGTGGCACCTTTTTCCCATCTTCTATCATAAATCTGACACCTTCCATTCCCAGAACATTTGCTATTTCATGCGGATCGGAAACTACGCCAGTTGTTCCATGCCTGACAGCCGCCATAGCAAATGCACCAGGTGTTATCATAGAACTTTCAATATGTACATGAGAGTCTATAAGTCCCGGAATAATATATAGCCCCCCCTCAACTTCGGTTCTTTCTATATCAGCAATTTTTCCGCCGACAACAGTTACAATGCCCGGATATATGCTCCTGCTGTGAATATCCACAATTTGTCCGGAGATTTTCATAATTAATATTTTTGTTTTTTAAAATAATTGTTCCACGTGGAACAATTATCTTCCCAGATACATTAATAGTATATTGACATCTGATGGAGAAACTCCGCTAATCCTACCCGCTTGTCCAATATTTGAAGGCTTAATTCTCTTGAGCTTTTGCCGGCCTTCAGTAGAAATTGAAACCAGTTCACTATAATCTATGTCATCCGGAATTTTTAAACTCTCAAGTCTTTTAATTTTATCGGCCACAATCTTTTCCCTTACGATATAGCCTTCATACTTTATTCTGATTTCAGCTGATTCTGCTACCTCTGAGAATCTTCGTGAATTTACTGATTTTAACTCCGGACCTCCGGTAATCAATTTAAGAAGCGCTCTTATTTCTACCTGGGGTCGTGAGGCAATAGTTATCGCCTTAGCTTTTTGGGTAATCTTGCTTGTATTAATACTCTCAAGGAAATCATTAATCTCATCCGGCTTGATACTTACCTTTGAAAGAAAATCTATGATCTCCTTAATCAGATATTCCTTTTCTTCAAGTCTGTTAACCCTGGAAATATCTGCAGTACCAAGTTCGAAAGCTTTTCTTGTAAGTCTTTCGTCAGCGTTATCCTGTCGTAAAAGAATTCTGTATTCAGCTCTGGCGGTAAACATACGATAAGGTTCATCCACTCCTTTAGTAACAAGATCATCAATAAGGACCCCGATATAAGATTCATCACGTCCCATAACAAAGGGTTCCGAGCTTCTAAATTTAAGAACCGCATTAATTCCGGCAATCAAACCCTGGGCAGCGGCTTCTTCATAACCTGTTGTTCCATTAATCTGTCCGGCGAAATAAAGATTAGATATTCTTTTCGTTTCCAGAGTATTCTTTAGCTGTGTTGGCTGGAAAAAATCGTATTCAATGGCATAGCCAGGTCGGAAAATTCTTATATTCTCAAGTCCCTTGACTTTCTTTAAAGCATTTAACTGAACCTCGAGAGGCAAACTGCTTGCAAAACCATTAACATAGTACTCTACAGTTTCTCTTCCTTCTGGTTCCAAAAACAATTGGTGCGAATCCTTGTCCTTAAAAGTAACTATTTTGTCCTCTATACTCGGGCAATATCTGGGTCCCCTGCCTTTGATTATACCTTTAAATAAAGGACTAAACTCCAATCCTTTTTTAAGCTCCTCATGAACCTCAGGATTTGAATGAGTAATAAAACAACTCATCTGGTCCTGTAAAATTCTATTGTCATCAAGATACGAAAATGTTCGTCCTTCATCATCACCCTTTTGTTCTACAAGGTCTCCGAAATTTATACTGCGTCCATCCACCCTTGCACTTGTGCCCGTTTTCATCCTCTCAACAGAAAAACCAAGTTCCAAAAGTTGTTCACTTAATCCTGTTGATGCTTCATCTCCCGATCGTCCGCCTGTGATTCTTCTAAATCCAACATGCATTAAACCATTCAGAAAAGTTCCATTTGTCAAAACGACTGCTTTAGAATAAAACCTGCTACCATATGCAGTTTCAACACCAACAACATTACTATCCTCGATAATTAGTTTTTTTGCCTGTTCCTGCCAGATATTAAGATTTTCCGTATTCTCAAGCACCTTTCTCCATTCAACAGTGAATCTCTGTCTGTCGCACTGTGCCCGCGGACTCCACATAGCAGGACCTTTAGATCTGTTAAGCATTCTGAACTGAATCATGCTGCGGTCTGTAACAATTCCGCTCATTCCTCCCAAAGCATCTATTTCGCGAACAATCTGTCCTTTTGCAATTCCTCCCATCGCCGGGTTACATGACATCTGTGCAAGCTTTGTCATGTCCATTGTTATGAGCAAAGTTTTTGCACCCATAACAGCGGCCGCATGTGCTGCTTCACAACCAGCATGCCCTCCACCAACAACTATTATATCGTATTTAAAACTCATCTATCACATATTAAAGTAAGCCCAGACAGTAATCCTCCATGTTTCTCATTACTTTTTTCTGCCTGGCTGTTTTATCATAATAACCTGCCAGGTGAAGCACACCATGAATAATTACTCTGTTTAATTCCAGTCTTAAACTAACATTATAGTTTAAAGAATTCTCCTTTACGGTATCTAAACTTATATAAACTTCACCATTTACAGAGTTTCCCTCGTTATAGTCAAATGTTATAACATCTGTATTGTAATCATGTTTAAGAAACTGAACATTAATTTTTCTTAATGTACTGTTATCGGTCAAAATAAAACTAAGGTCACCTGAAACCTTACCCTCTTTTCTGATGACCTCAATAATTACATTTCTAATTTTTCTCCAGCCTTTAAGTCTGAAGTCTGTATTATCATAAAAAATCTTTATGCTCAAGCTTTAATATTTTTGAAAGTCATGGTAACCATATTACCCTTTTTACTGTATTTAATTTTGTCAGCAAGCTTCATCATCAGAAATACTCCTCTCCCGTTCAATGCCTCACGATTCTCTGGAAATGTAGGATCGGGAACTTCCTCCGGCCTGAAACCCGGACCCTCATCGCTAACCATAATTTTGAGAATTTCCTCATCATAAGAAATGATGATGCTCACCTTCTTTGAGGGATCTGAACGGTTACCATGTAAAATAGCATTGTTAACGGCTTCGAGTGTTGAAACAAGGATCTTTCCATAGCATTCTCCGGAAATTCCAATTTCTCCAATAGCTGTGTCAATAGCATTCTCAACAATTCTGATATTGCTGATTATTGATTCTATTCTGATTTTTTTGTACATACAACTATAAAGAACCTTTATACTGAATAATCAGCTTTTTGTTACAAAATTCTATTTATTTTTAGAGATCCACGTTTCCGGATCCTGATATTTGGTTTCGAAAATCATAAACTTTAAGATACAGTTATTGTTTTCCCGGGCATCGGAAAAGACCTCACCCAGCTCCTGTTTTACAGTCACCTTGTCGCCGCTTTTTACTTTAATATTAATCAGGTTGGTATATATAGAAAAATATTTTCCGTGTCGCAGCATGACTGTCATATTTGCCCCTGCCATCTGAAAAATTCTTACAACTTCCCCCTGAAAAACAGATCGTGCCATTGTTTTCCCCGCACTTGTTATCTCAATTCCAATGTTATTCTCTGAAACATACTTCAATACAGCATTTTTCTGTACTCCAAAATGACTGGTAATAATGCCCCTTTCAACAGGCCAGGGAATTCGTCCCATGTTTTCAGCAAAATTATCACCAATAAGTTTCTGTTCAGGAGTACTTACAGCTTTTAATGCCTTCTTTCTCTCCTCCTCAATAATCTTTGCTATTTCAGTCTCTATTTTCTTTGCCAGCTTTTTCTTATCCTCCAGTTCCTTCTTCAACTGTTTCTCCTTGCTGTTCAATGATTTAACCATTTTTTGCTTTCTCTCCTGTTCAGACTGCAAAATACCTTTCTGCTGCTCCTCCCTGGATTTTAAATCTGATATCTTAAATAAATCATTTTGCAGCCTTGTTTTGGTAATACCTATCTGACTTTTAAGCTCAATTATAATTTCAGCCTCGCGCCTTCTGAATTTAGTGATCTGTTGCAGATATTTCAACCGTTTATAGCCCTGATTGAAATCTCTGGCAGATAAAATATAAACCAATTCAGGATTTCCTTTTGAAGATTTATATGAATTTATAACTGCTCTGGCATAATCACGCTTTAAGTCGATCAGATCATCTTCCATCATATCAATAGCCAGTGTATTCAGATCGATTCTATAAGACAATAATGAAATCTCATCGCGCATTCCCTTAATAACAGATTCTCTCAGAACTAGTTTATTGCCAATAATTTTTATAGCGCTCATGCTTTCCGATTTCTCTTTGCTGGTTGTCTTCAAGAGATTATCAACATAAGCGATTTCGTTTAAAGTTTTCGTACGCCGTTCCTCAAGTTCAGCTTTGCTTTGAGCTCTAAGAGAAGTACTAAAAATCAATACACTGAATAATACAATAAACACCTTCATAAAAGCTCTCTCCTTTCATATCTGGCTCCCGGAATAAACTCTATTTTCCCTGCATAATTGAAATTAATCTTTTTAATTTTAATCTCCACTTTTGCAGCACCTTCTTTATAATCCACTACGATTGAAGAAGGGAAAATTCCATAATCAGATCTCACAAATGAACTATAACTTACTTTCAACACAGACAGACCTGTTTCTTTTAAAATATTTGTTTCAATCAGTTTGTTGTTCCTGCAATTAACCAAGTAATTAAGCTTTCTTCCCCCTATGTTCACAATATAAGTCTTTAAATTAGCAACACATTCTGATTCAATTGATTCTGCTGAGTTGCCAATATTAAGATCACCAAATAAAACAGGAATCATAAAATAGTCTATGCCGTATTTTCGTGATAAACTATTTATTTCTCCGTAGTAAAAAATCTGATTCATTCTGTCGTTTGCCAGAACAGTATCCTTTGTTAAATAAATTCTTGCAGCCTCTATACCTGTTTTGCTCCTTATGCTTATAAGGTACTTACCCTCAACTTCGTATTTAACTGAGACAAAGAAACTTTGTGAATTTCCCTCTGAAACAAAGTCAACATCTGCTCGTTCAATAAAAAAATTCTTTCTGGTAAGATTTGATTCAGATAATTTTGCTTCAGACCATGTACTATCAGAATCTGTAAAATCAGGAGACATGAGATTCCTTCTCGTTACTGAACATGACGAAATAATTGTAAAAATCAGTATAATGCTTCCTATTTTTCGCAATCTTTTATCTCCTGAATCAGATGAGTTTTAGATGAATCTATACTTATTGCAATCTCCCATTTCTCGACAGCCAGAGAGCATTTCTTCTGGCCCTTCAGAATATAACCGTAATGCTCATACCACTCAGCATCAGCCTTTTCGCCACTTCCTATTATTTTTTCCATAATTGCAGCGGCTTCTTTAAGTTTACCTCTTTTGTACAGTACCCATGCATAGGTATCCAGGAAAGTAGTGTTTTTCTCAGCCTTATCAACCACTTCTCTGGCCATCGCTTCTGCTTCTTTAAGTCTTACATTTTGTTCAGCAAGGTAATATGCATAGTTATTAAGGACAGTAAGATCATCGCTGTTCTTTTTTACCGCCTCATCGAATACGGCGAATGCCTTATCAAATTGTTTATTTTTGTAATAAAGATCAGCCCTCATTGTAAGTACCTGCAATAACAGATCATTATTATCACCTGCAAGGATTTCAGCTTTCCTAAGCTCCTCTTCGGCGATAGAAAATTTACCCTTTTCAATTGCTCCGCTTGCATATAGCACTTTCGCCAAAAAAGATCTGTTAAATTTTGCTGAACACTCCTCGCCTCTTTTCATAAGCATATCAAAATTTTCAATCTGCAGATAGACGATCAACAATTTTTCCCAGGCATAATAATTATCCGGTTGAATTTTAATCAACTCCTCAAGCTTTTCAGCTGCCTCTTCAGGCTTTCCTTCCTTAATAAGAATTTCTGGCTTTAAAAGCACTATTATAGGATCATTTTTATATTCAGTCTCGAGAATCATAGTGCTTAAAATCATCTGATCAGAATGCTCTTTAATAATCTGCTCATTTTCAATTAGCTGAGCCAGAAGTGATATTTTTTCTTCACGTGAAACCTTATCATTAATGAAAACCGTATTAAGCAAGGACATAAGATCCGCATAACTTTTTTCTTCCAGCAAAAATCCGCATAGAGCTAACTGTATTTGAGGATTATCAGGATTGCGTTCAATTAGCTGGCTATAAACTTTTCTGGCATTAGCGTTTTCACCTTTTTCCCTGTAAACCTCCGCCAAAAGACCATTATACAGTATCTCATCGGGCTTATTCTTCAGAAGCAGATTAACCTTACGAAGAGCTTCATCAAGCTTACCGCTTTCCATGAGATTCCTTACTGCAGCTGGTGTAGAGTTCTCATTAACACCATACTTAATATCTAATTTATCATAAAGACTTAGAGCCTGATCGTAATTCTTATTCTCAGAATACAGGTTTCCAAGAGTAAGCTGCAGGTCTTCCTTTTCGGGATAAACCTTTACTGCTCTCTCGTAAAAATATATAGCACTGTCGAGATTTCTTTCCTGATAATAAATAGCTGATAACATCATCATATACCAAAGGTTAGAAGGATCGAGAGAGCTGGCCCTGTTCGCATATAGTTTTGCACCGTTAGCATTTTCTTTTGCGATAAGAATCTGTGCAATCTGAAAACATGACGCATCGCTGTTAGGGTTCAATTTTAAGGCCTGCTCAAAATATTTCAAAGCATCGCCTGTGTTTCCCATAAGCTTTTGCTTCAGTGCTTCCACATAAACATAATTGAAAGCGGAAAGATCTCCATCTTTAGAATTCTTTACCGAAGAAGATGACGGCGTAAGCTTTCTTCCACATGAAGAAAGACTAACTACAAATACCATAAACAGTAATACTCTATATATCAATTTCATAATCTTACTTTTCCTCTGCGTTCGCTCTAAAAAATGTTGTAATTAATCTATCCCTGTATTGTGCGAATGCAATAAATATTAATATTAAAACTGTGTTTATACTAATCTCCCACGTTATGCTAGGGTAATTGAATGTTAATCCAAAAACTACAAATCCTATCGCTAAACCTGCATAGGGCAGTAGCTTTACCATATCATACTTAACTTTATAATGCTTTTCGGCAAAAACAAAAGACAATATTATCATCGACCCATAAGAGGCTATATGAGCCCAGGCAGAAGCCATATAGCCGAAAACAGGAATGAAAACTACATTAATTATAACTGTAATAACTGCTCCTACAACAGTAATATAAACAGCATACCTTGTAAGGTCGTTAAGTTTATACCAGATACTATGGTTTACATATATACCGTAAAGAAGATAAGCCATACTTATAATTGGTACTATTATAATTGCTTCACGGTAGTTCTTTCCTACAATATATTGAAATACTGATATATACAAATTAATTCCCAGGAAAACAATTAGCATAATGATTATAAAATACTTCATAACAAAAGCATAGGTCTCCTTAGCGTCGGAGTGTTTAGCCCTTTCAAAAAAGAATGGTTCAGCGGCAAAACGGAACATCTGTATGAATAAAGCCATCAGAACACCTATTTTATATACAGCTCCATAAACACCAACGGCATCCAGTCCTTCTTCACCTCCTATCATCCTTCTCAAGAGAATTTTATCTATTGCGTCATTGATCGAACCACTTAATCCTGCAAGCATCAGCGGAAAAGAATAGACAAGCATTCTTTTCCACAAACCAAAATCGAATTTGAATTTGATTTTGAAAATATATGGGATAAGCATAACCAGCGTGGCAGCACTTGATATCAGGTTGGCGACAAAAATATATCCAATCTTATAATCAGGATTATAAACTTTTCTAAACCATCCTGTACTGTTTTCATAGATTCGCGGCGCAATACTGAGAAGAAAAACGACAAGTCCAAGAGTAATAAGAACATTAATAAGCTTTATTGCGCTGAAATAAACCGGCCGGTTTTCCTTTCTTAGCCTGGCAAAAGGGATAGCCGTAAATGCATCCAGAGCAACAATAGCTGCAAACATCCTGATATAGTCATGATTGCTGCTATAATTCATTGCTGCCGCAACAGGGCTAATGAATAAATTTACCAGTAACACAAATAGAAGTGAGGTAACAAACAGACTGATAAGCGCAGTGCTGTAGACATTATCGGCATCTTCCTTCTTCTGAACAAATCTGAAAAAACCTGTTTCCATGCCATAAGTAAGAACCACCAGCAGAAGAACCATCCAGGCATACAGTTCTGTTACAACACCATAATCTCCGGTATCAGTAAATATTCTTGTGTAAAAAGGTGTTAGCACAGCATAATGAAGAAACCTTGGAACAATAGTACCAAGTCCGTAAATAACCGTCTGTCCTGCGAGTTTTCTAACCTCTTTCACAAGAAAATTTTGTTGACAAATATACTTTTAAACAAGGAATCATATAAGATATTTAACTCCTTTTACCGAAAATTTCGTGTATCGTCCAAAGTTAAATATCTTTGCATTCAGATTTTTAAACGTTATTAACCAAACTTAATTATTCATGAACAACCTTATTAAAAAACTACTTCTTGTGCCGGTAATGATATTTGCCATTTCGTGCAGCACAGCCGGCGACAATACCAATAGTTTTATAGAGATTAAAACAACACTGGGAGATATTAAACTAAAGCTATATGATGAGACACCCTTACATCGTGATAATTTTATCAAACTAGTAAATTCAGGAGTTTATGATGGTGTTTCATTTCATAGGGTAATTAAAGAGTTCATGATACAAACCGGAGATCCTAAAACAAAACCGGCCGGATCAGCTCTCCTTGCTGATTCGTTGAACAGCTATACAATTCCGGCTGAAATTAACCGTCAGTTTATTCATAAAATGGGTGCTCTTGCAGCTGCCCGGCAGGGAAATGAAGTGAATCCCTTAATGCGTTCATCGGGTACCCAGTTCTATATTGTTCAGGGTAAAAAATATACAACAGACGAATTACATATGTCAGAAATTCAAATCAATTCCAGCATCAAACAGCAGGTATATGCAAAAGTTATACGTGAAACTGCCGACAGCATTAAGGCGACAGGACAGCCACCTAATGATGGCATTTTACAGCAGGCTGTATCATTAAAAATGTTTGGATTCCTGGCTTCCTACAAAGATTTCAGATATACTGAAGAACAGAGTAATGCTTACAAATCTTCAGGTGGTACTCCAAGGCTGGATGCTGCCTATACTGTTTTTGGTGAAGTTGTTTCGGGGCTCGATGTTGTTGATAAAATTGCAGCGGTTCCTGTTGATGGTTCCGACAAGCCGCTTAGTGATATCAGAATAATTAAAATCAAGGTAGTAAAACAATAATTTTTGTCTGATGCTTAACAGAATAACAGAATTACTTAATGAAATTTCGCTCCTTCAAATTAAGACAGATGAAGAGCTGGAGCAGTACAGATTAAAGTATTTAAGTAAAAAAGGGCTTATATCTGAACTTTTTGAAGATTTCCGCAATGTACCGGGACCGGAGAAAAAGGAAGTAGGGCAGAAGCTCAATAATTTAAAGCAGACAGCTCAGGATATCTATAACTCCGTAAAGTCAGAGATTCTGACAACAGAGGAGAGACCCGATGGTACTGATCATACCCGTCCTGCATTTCCGTTTCAGTCAGGGTCGCGTCATCCTATTTCTATTGTAAGGAATGAAATCATTGAGATCTTTTCAAGAATTGGCTTCACTGTCTCTGAAGGCCCTGAGATTGAAAACGATGATCATGTTTTTACCAAGCTTAATTTTGCTCCCGAGCATCCCGCAAGAGACATGCAGGACACTTTTTACATAAACAGAATATCGCCTGAGGATTCAAACCCGGCAGATATACTTCTTCGCACCCAAACTTCATCAGTACAGGTCAGGGTTATGCAGGGACAGCAACCTCCGATACGTACAATTTCCCCGGGAAGAGTATTCAGAAACGAAGCTATTTCAGCCAGGGCACATTGTATATTTCATCAGGTTGAAGGCTTGTATATTGATAAAAATGTATCTTTTGCCGATCTTAAGCAGACACTACTTTTCTTTGCCCGTGAAATGTTTGGCAAAGAGACTGAAATAAGACTAAGACCCTCATACTTTCCGTTTACCGAGCCCTCTGCAGAGATGGATGTAAGCTGTAAGATCTGTGGCGGCAAGGGCTGTAATGTCTGCAAATACACAGGCTGGCTTGAAATACTTGGTTGTGGTATGGTTCATCCTAATGTTCTTGAGGCTTGCGGTATTGACAGTAATAAATATACCGGTTTTGCTTTCGGAATGGGGATAGAAAGGATGACGATGCTTAAATATCAGATAAATGACCTGAGGCTTTACTTTGAAAATGATATCAGATTTTTGGATCAGTTTAAAACTGCTTTTTAGCATTAATTTAATTGTCAGATATTTTTAATCTTTGAATACTAATTGATTTAAGGAAATGAAACAGCAGGAGATAGTTATTCCGAGATGTCAGAAATGCTCTTTTGAGTCCGGTTCAATTTTTAAACATCTTACACCCGCTGAACAGGATACCATGAATCTTGAAAAGGATTTCAGGCAGTATACTAGGGGTGATATTTTATACCAGGAGGGAAACCGGATAAGTGGTTTTTTCTGTATCAGCAGTGGAATAATAAAGGTATTCAAAACCGGCTTTGACGGCAAGGAGCAGATAATCAGATTTGCAAAGAAGGGCGATATAATAGCATACCGCAGTGTACTCAGCAATGAGTTGGCCTGTACCTCGGCAAAAGTTATTGAAGATTGTCAGGTATGCTTTCTGCCTTCAGAAATTCTTGTTTCGTTTATCAAGACAAATCCAACATATGCTCTTGAATTAATGAAACTTGCCTGCCATGAACTTGGAGAGGCAAATTCATTCATAACTGATATTGCTCAGAAAACAGTAAGAGAGAGGCTGGCCGAAGTACTTCTTTTCCTTGTGAATGATTTTGGGCTCGATAATGAACAATATCTCAATATTTCACTTACCAGAGAGGAGCTGGCAAACATTGTAGGTACAGCAACAGAGTCAGTAATCAGACTGCTTTCAGAATTCAAGTCAGATAAGCTTGTTGAGCTTAATGGCCGGAAGATCAGGATCCTTAATATGAAAGGTCTTGAGAAAATAAGTAATGTCTTCAATTAATACCCTGAAGCGGGTTATTTTCTGCAGACTAATTTAATACCTAAAACAGGCTTCCTGTAGAATGGTTTCCGAATTGTTTACCTAAATGTTTGTAGGCGTGCTCGGTTGCCTCACGGCCACGAGGTGTTCTCTTAAGATATCCCTCTTTAATAAGGAAGGGTTCATACACCTCTTCTATTGTCCCGCTCTCTTCACCGACTGCAGTGGAAATAGTTGTTAAGCCAACGGGTCCTCCATTAAATTTGTCAATTATAGCTGAAAGGATTCTGTTATCCATTTCATCGAGGCCATTCTGATCAATATTCAGGGC
This sequence comes from Bacteroidales bacterium, assembly GCA_038207725.1. GTDB lineage: Bacteria > Bacteroidota > Bacteroidia > Bacteroidales > VadinHA17 > LD21. The sequence continues at coordinate 43,785 of JBBQZN010000010.1, forward strand.
ATTCAGACCATATCTTGTTATCTCAATATCAATTACGCCGGAACCTTTCACCTGTGCAAAATCGCGTATTCTTCTGAGAAGGGCATTTGCAATTCTTGGAGTTCCGCGACTTCGCCTGGCAATTTCAACAGCTGCCGATTCTTCAATCTTCACATTAAGTATGCCTGCTGATCTTTTGACAATGCCTGTAAGTATTTCATGATCATAATATTCGAGATGAAACTTGATTCCAAAACGCGCTCTGAGAGGACTTGTAAGAAGTCCTGAACGGGTAGTGGCACCAATAAGGGTAAAGCTGTTAAGAGTAAGTTGTACCGATCTGGCGCTCGGTCCCTTATCAATCATGATATCTATCTGGAAATCTTCCATTGCTGAGTAGAGATACTCCTCGACAACAGGACTAAGGCGATGGATCTCATCGATGAAAAGCACATCTCCTTCCTGAAGGTTTGTAAGAATACCGGCCAGATCACCGGGCTTATCAAGAACCGGTCCGGATGTAACCCTGAGGTTAACTCCAAGTTCATTTGTTATTATTGTTGCAAGGGTTGTTTTTCCTAATCCGGGAGGGCCGTGCAGAAGTACATGGTCGAGTGATTCGGAACGTTGTTTTGCTGCGGTTACGAATACCATAAGGTTATCAATAACCTGCTGTTGTCCCTTGAAGTCGTTAAAACTCAGAGGTCTGAGCTGTCTTTCAAACTCTTTATCAGTTCCGGTAACTATATCTTTTCGGATCTCAAGGCCGTCTTCCATAGATCAAAGTAACTATTTTATCAGCTTAATATCGCTTTCAGGAAGCTTTATTCTAACTCCATTAATACTAACCTCAACATCATTCTTGTATGAAATTGTCAGAAAAGGAATACCTTCCTCATCAAATTTTTTCCATGTTCGTTCCTTAATACCCATCTGGTAATATTGTTCTTCCCTTACTTTTCCGCTTTCGTAGTAAATTGTCTGAGTGCCATCCGGGTTACCCTGCGCGAAATTACCCTTAAACTTCAGTTTGCCATCGGAATAATATGATTTCCATACTCCATCCTTAAGGCCTATGATATATTTACCCTCTTCGGTATAATCGCCTGTTTTGAATTTCCAGTCGCCATTTCTTTCTCCATCTGAGTACTGCCCTTGTGCAATTACCTCACCTGTAATTGAATACTCTGTCCATAATCCATCGCGCTGTCCCTGAAAATATTCTTCTTCCCTTAGCACCGCACCATTTTCATAATACCATTTCCAAAGACCATCAGGACGGCTGTTATTATAAGAGCCTGTCTGTTCAACTTTCTGTGCCGCATTATAGAATTTCCAGGTGCCTGTTCGTCTGCTGTCGGTATACTGACCTTCTGCCAGCACTTTTCCATTAGGATAATAGTCTTTCCATTTGCCGTTGTATTTTCCTGCCTCATCAACTATTCCTTCTGAGATCATTAATCCGTTATCGTTATAGAGAAATGAGTTAATGACCTTGCCCTCCTTGTTGTATTCGCGATGTACACCGACAGGAATTTTATTTCGGAAAGGGCCACTATAGATCAGCTTACCATCCTGATCGTATTTATTAGAAATTTCTATGTCAGCTTCATCATCTACTTTTGACTTTACTATTGCGCCGTTCTCATAAAGCATTGTAAGAATAAGTTTTCCGGAAACATCGTACTCTTTGTAATAACCATGCATTAAGTTATCCCTGTATGAAATTTCAGCCTTTTTTCTTCCGTTAGGATAAAATTCTTTCCATTCTCCCTGCTTAAATCCTTTATTGTCAATTCTGTTAATCCTTTCACGGCTAACCAGGAAGTCATTACTGTATTCCAGAAGCGTAATAATATTTCCTTCCTTATCGAACTCTTTTGCCAGACCTTGCTTTTTTCCATTGTTATAAGCAATTGTCTGCTGTACTTTTCCATCGGTGAAATATGTAAAAGCCGTTCCCTCTTTTTTATCCCCGGCAAACAACTCTTTTGTCCAGACGTAAACACCTCTTGATGGTTCCTTTTTAAACTTATAGTACCAGCCGTTCTTTTTGCCGTACAAATAATTTATCTTTTCAATAGTATCTCCTGACTGATCAAAGAAAACCCAGATACTGTCGAGCAGAAAAATCTTTCTTTTTCCTTCTGATTTTTTAACACCGGTAACATAATAGCTTTTCCATAATCCCTCCGGTTTGCCGTTTTTAATAAGGCCTTCACTGGAAATGGTTCCATTCGGATACTTAAAAATCTGATATCCATCCTTTAAAGAACCAGCTTCCTGCCCTGATAAAGAATAGGTTATAATAAATAAAAAAGAGAGTATGTAAGTAATACTTTTCATTCAAAGTCCCAATTTTGCCGAAATATCCATCATTCTTATTATTGATTTTCTGGCTTTAGCCATAATTTCTTTATCAACGAAAATCTCAGGAGTTTCTGATAAAAGAGTATTGTATATTTTTTTTATTGAGATCAGTTTCATAAAGTTACATTCACTGCAGCCGCATGTTGAATCGCGGGGAGGAGCAGGAATATAAGTTTTACCTGGATTCTCTTTTACCATTTGGTGTATTATACCAGCTTCTGTTGCAACAATATAGCAATCACCCGGATCTTTTTTTGTAAACTGAAGCAATGCAGACGTAGATCCTATAAAATCGGCAACAAGTCTTACAGGCAGCTCACATTCGGGATGAACTATAATTTTGGCTGACGGATTTTCATTTTTAAGTTTAAGAATAGCTTCGAGAGAAAATTCTTCATGAACATGGCATGTTCCGTTCCATATAACAATATCACGGCCTGTCTTATTTAGTACATAATTACCCAGATTACGATCGGGGGCAAATATTATTTTCTCGCCGGGAGGAAGTGACTGAACTATCTGAACGGCATTTGAGGAAGTACATATAATATCAGAAAGTGCTTTAATTTCAGCCGTTGTATTAACGTATGAAACAACAGTTCGTCCCGGATTAGCCTCAATAAATTTTTTAAAATCTTCTGGTTTGCACGAATCAGCCAGTGAGCATCCGGCATTCATATCAGGCAGAAGAACCTTCTTTTCAGGAGCAAGAATTTTCGCTGTTTCAGCCATAAATTTAACGCCTGCAAAAAGAATAATATCGGCATTATTTGCTGCAGCTTTCTGCGACAGAGCCAGGCTATCGCCCACAAAATCTGCAATATCCTGAATATCACCTGTCTGGTAATAGTGAGCCAGGATAATCGCATTTTTCTCTGCTTTTAACCTTTTAATTTCAGATATGTAGAACTCAGATGTTAATTTTTCCACTTTATTTAATTTGACTATAGGTTATGATACATATAAAACCTAAAAAAGCTTGAAAATCAATTTATTTACCCCATTCCTCCTAAGCGGAAGTAAATTGATTTTCTTCGCTCCCCTTGGGCTCGCGGTAATCGAAGAAAATCATTGAGGTAATATAGATGATTATTGATACTCTTTTTATATAATGTTCTCATATTTTACGGATGTAAACTTAATCAAATTTGTCAGATCAGTTTTTCAGTTTTTCCTAAACAGAGTTGTTATTAACACTATAATATTCTTAATATTTTAAATTTAAATTTATGTATGATGCTTATGTTATGCTGTTAATTGTGTTAATAGAAATTTATGGATTTCATTGTTTTTTTCATCATCATGTTCCGGTAAACAGGTTATCAACAGATCAAAAAACATACCATTTTTGATTATCAGCCGGTTAGTAAAATAATTAACAATTGTTAAGAACGCAGTGTTTATTATAAAGTTGAAACAAAAGTAGAGTTTTTAAGGTGTATTTCCGGTTCATAAATTGACTTTATTTTCTCAAATCTTTATTTGTCATGTCCCTTTTGGCTTAAAACGTGTCCTTTCAGTTAACAAAACGTGAGTTATCATTATTTAGTTATCAATTCTCTACAGGTTATTAACAATTGGTTAAACAGTGTCTGCAGAGAAAACAATTTAGCAACTCTTTTGTTAATTGTATGTATGACCGATAACCTTTTGAAACAAAATTTATTGTTTTCAGTTTGAGTTAGTTAATCAATTATATTAATTTGCGGCGTAATTCTGAATAATTATTTAAAAACTAAGTAATTGAAAAAGAAAAAGATAGCAATAGTATCAGATCATGCCGGGTATTACCTTAAGGAGAAGATCCTCAAGTACCTTATCAAAGAGAAGTATGATGTGAAGGATTTAGGCTGTTCATCTGAAGCTACAGTTGATTACCCCGATTTTGGTCATCCGCTGGCAAATGCGGTTTCGGCCGGAGAATTTGAACTTGGAATATCGATCTGCGGAACCGGTAACGGAATAAATATGGTTGTCAACAAACATCCGGGCATACGGGGTGCTTTATGCTGGAATGAAGAGATAAGCACACTGGCCAGGGCGCATAATGATGCAAATATCTGTGCATTACCGGGGAGATTTATTTCTGAATCTGAAGCATATCTTATTGTTAAGGCTTTTCTTAACACATCTTTTGAAGGAGGCAGGCATAAACCCAGAATTGACAAGATTGCTTTAAAAATGTATTAATATGTTATCAAATTCATGCAGGTATGGGATCAGGGCTGTAATTTATCTTGCAAGCCAACAGCAGGAGGCGGGTAAAACGGGAATCCGCAAGATCAGTGAGGATCTTGGTCTGCCTTCTCCATTTCTTGCCAAAATTCTGATGCAGCTTGCCAAACAAAAAATACTTGCCTCAACAAAGGGACCTCACGGCGGTTTTTCTCTTTTAAGGTCGCCTGAAAAAATTTCGGTACTTGACATAATAAATGCAATTGACGGAAGTGATGTTTTCACTAACTGTATAATGCATAACGGATCGTGTGAGAAGATAGGAACAGAAAAAAAGTTCTGTCCGATGCATGAAGATTATGAGAAGACAAGGAAAGAAATGATCAGATTATTCAGCGAAAAAACGATTTACGATCTGGCCCTTCGCGCCGACAACTCGGAATTTATAACTATCTGATTGCTTTATTACCAAAGGGTTTTATTAAGCTCCATAAAAGGGCAGAGACAAGAATTCCCGCGGTATTAAATATAACATCATAAATACTTCCAGTGCGGCTAACTGTGAATATAGTCTGAAACAATTCCATCGTTATTCCATAAGAAAAAGGAATGGAAGAAAGTAATAATATCTGCCTGTTCCCGGTTATCTGTTTTCTGTTCTCAAACAACAGTACCGACATTAATCCGAAATACATTCCGAAGTGTGCTATTTTATCAAAATAAGGGATATTTAAAAAAGGAACACCATCAAAACTATCTGAACCCGCCAGGCTCAGGAACATTATAATCAGGGCCACAAGTAAGGATAAAAAATTCTTCTTTATCATTTTAAAAGTTTCCGCAAATTTAGACAATATAGTGGCAATTTATTTATAATTTTCATGTCTGTAATTTAAAGTATGGCAGGGATCTATTTACATATACCATTTTGTAAGAAACTCTGTTTTTACTGTGATTTCTATCACGTTATATCAAAGGAAGAAAACGGAGAATTTATTGGGGCGCTGATTAAAGAGGCAGAGTTAAGAAGCAGCTATCCTGAAGGTGAATCCATTTCAACAATTTATTTCGGAGGCGGAACACCATCTGTATTTTCTACAGAAGAGCTTGGTCGCATTCTCGAAAGGATGAGGCAACTGTTTGCTATTGAAGACAACTGCGAGATTACAATTGAGTTAAACCCCGACGATGTTACTCCTGCCTACCTTCAAGGCATAAAACTACACGGTATAAACAGAATCAGCCTTGGAATTCAGTCGTGGAATGATTCAGTCCTCAAAAAACTAAACAGGCGTCATAATTCTGCGGGGGCCGAAAATTCATTACGGGATGTATTTAATGCCGGCTTTGAAAATGTGACAATGGATCTTATTTACGGAATTCCGGGGATGAGTCTGCAGGACTGGAGTGCAGAACTCGACTTTACTTTCAAATTCCCTATAAAACACCTTTCGGCTTATCATCTTACTATTGAGCCGGGAACCGTTTTCGGCAAGATGCATGAGAGAGGCGACCTTACGGAAATTGACGAAGATGATAGCACGGCGATGTTTAACCTGCTTATTGAAAAGTCGGAAGAGGCGGGTTTTATACATTATGAGATATCGAACTTTGGCAAACCAGGTTTCTTTTCGCTTCATAATTCAAATTACTGGAAGCAGGTTTCTTACCTGGGCCTGGGCCCTTCTGCCCACTCATTCAACGGGTATTCCCGTCAGTGGAATGTGCGTGATCTGAAGGCCTATATAAAAGCAATAAACGGGGGAAAACCATTTTTTGAAAGCGAGGAGCTTGACAAAAGGACAAGGTTCAATGAATATATAATGACTTCCCTGAGAACAATGTGGGGCATTGATCTTGAATATGTTGAGACGGCATTTGATAAGGAAGGTTATGATTATGTTGTGAACCTTTCAGGCAAGTTCAGAAATTATGGTCTTATGAATCTGAATAAAAAAAGCCTGGTCCTGACGAACCAGGGTAAAATGATATCTGATAATATTATTTCAGAGTTTATGATGCCGTGAAGCAAGTTGTTATTTCTTTGTTAGCATGAAGTTTGTACGACCTATAATGTTGTCATCCAGATAAAGCTCAACGCTATAGTTTCCTATAATAAAATCACCGGTATTATCAAGGAAGATACACATTTCAACATCCTGATTCATATAGTCGACAACCCTGTTTGCTGAATAGATAATTTTATTTCCCTTATATGAGAAGAGGTTGTCGGGACTTGTTGTAATGACCAGAGAATCGGGCCTCAGCACTCTCATGTATACATCTTTTGATCCGGAAGAGGCAAGCGGGTTTTCACGGAGGGTGAAGCAGATCCTGAGTTTATCAAGCAGGTTGATTCGGCTTGTCTCTTTTCTTTTATTGTTAAGAGAAACTGCAAGTATGTTTTTTGCCTGTATAACAGAAGCAATTTCTACCTTGGTACTAAGCTCCTCCTTAACCTTTGTAAGCACGGTATTGGTGTTTTTTACCTGCGTTATCTGCTGTTTTATTTCGGTATTTTCGGCAACAAGGACCTGGTTTCTTGTATTTAGAGAGTCGATCTGAACTATATAGCTCTTCATTATATCCCTCATTGTTGTAATCTCGCTCTTGTATCTTCTTATAAGCTGAACGTTTGATGCATTTACAGAAAGCAATTGTACGATTCTTTTTCTCTCTTTAGCCAGACCTGCATTCAGACTATCGTTATTTGTGCGGAGAGTATCATAGGCAACAATCATCTGCTTAAGTTCGTTCGCAAGCGAATCTTTTTCCTGTGTTAGAACCGTCTCCATTTCGACCATTTTGGTCTTTTGGTCGAAATATATATACACCAGATAGGCAAGGGCAGCAGCCAGAATGATTGAAATTGCAATCATCCCCACAGGTGCGTTCTTTTTAGAGATTTGTTCAGTCATTTATTTTCTTGTGTTTAAAAGATTTGGTATGCAAAAATAATAATATCCTAATAATATTTATAATATCCGATTCATTGATTAAATTTACAGAAGGACCATGGTTTAGTAATTAATTGATATAGAATAATATGAGTGGTTTTTTTGGTGTTATATCAAAGAGTGATTGTGTCAACGATGTGTTTTATGGAACAGACTATCATTCTCATCTTGGAACAAAACGGGCGGGCATGGTCTTTATTGTTCCGGGTAAGGGATTCAGGAGATCAATACATAACCTTGAAAACTCCTATTTCCGCACGAAATTTGAAGATGAGCTGCCGTCATTTCAGGGTAATTCTGGACTGGGGGTAATAAGCGATACTGATCCGCAGCCCATATTGTTTAATTCACATCTTGGTCATTTTGCAATTGTTACGGTTAGTCGTCTTGTTAATCTTCCGGATATTGTTGACAGATTTCTTAAGGAGAAGAAACATTTTACCGAAAATTTCGAGGGCAATATTAATCCAACAGAAGTAATTGCAAATCTGATTTGTGAAAAAGAGAGTTTTGAGGCAGGAATAGAATACGTTTTTGACACAATAAAAGGATCATGTTCACTACTGATACTTACCGGCAATAGTATAATTGCAGCACGTGACCGTTTGGGCAGAACACCGGTTGTTATAGGTAAAAAAGATGGTGCTTTTGCCGCAGCTTCGGAATCTTGTTCCTTTCCTAACACCGGCTTTGAACTTGAATATTTTCTTGGTCCGGGCGAGATTGTTCACATAACTGCAGAAGGATATACACAATTGAGGGCTCCGGGTGAGAAAATGCAGATCTGTTCATTCCTATGGGTGTATTACGGATACCCGCCATCATATTACGAAGGTATCAATGTAGATCAGTGCCGTTACCGTTGCGGTGCCACTCTTGCCAGGAGAGATAAAGTTGAGGCTGATTTTGTATGCGGAATCCCCGATTCGGGTGTAGGGCATGCAGTTGGCTATGGAAATGAAAAGGGGCTGCCATATAACAGGGCATATTCAAAATATACACCAACATGGCCCCGCAGTTTCATGCCTCAGAATCAGGGGCAGAGAGATCTGGTTGCCAAAATGAAACTTATCCCCAACAAGGCTGTTATTAAAGACAAGAAGATGGTGTTTCTTGATGACAGTATTGTAAGAGGAACACAGCTGAAGGATAACACCCAGGACCTTCGTGCTTCAGGTGCAGCTGAGGTTCATATGAGGATTGCCTGTCCTCCATTACTCTTTGCCTGCAATTTCCTTAACTTTTCAGAATCCAGATCGATAATGGAACTTGCCGGACGAAAGGCTATTAAGCAGTTAGGGGGAGACGAAAGCGAATTAGCTGAGTACAGCGATCCCGATTCACCAAAATATGCAGCAATGGTTGCACAGATTGCGAAAAACCTTGATCTTGATTCTCTTATATATCAGAGGCTTGATGATCTGGTACTGGCAATAGGATTACCCAAAGAAAAGTTGTGTACACATTGCTGGGATGGGACGAGTTATTATTAGTGCAGGGAGCTCCGCTCCTTCGGCTCCGCTCAGCATGAAAGATAAGGAGTAAATAGCTCCGGATCAACTGATTTTAGCTTTTCTTTTGTGGCTTTATAGCCTAATTCAAAAAGGTCTTCAGCCTTTTCGGGGTCGAGAATTTTAAAATTGCTAAGTTCGGGCGGGGCAATCAGAAGGTGAATTTTTTTTGATTTTTCCATTATCTCCTTCGACATGTTAAGCATAAAAACTCTTTCGGCGATACTTATAAGTCCATTTATTTTGTCAATATATCCAACCGGATTTACAAATGATCCAATAAGTACGCGGCATATATCTTCAATGGGTTTAACTGGCAGATTATCGAGAACTCCGCCATCGACATAGCAAATATTGTTTATTATAACAGGTTGAAAAAGAACAGGGATGCTTGCAGAGGCAATAACCGGGTCAATAAGTTCGCCGGTGTTAAAATAAACAGCTTTTCCGTTATTGAGATCTGTGGCAGTTACAGACAAGGGGATTTTAAGATCCTCAAAAGTCTTTGCCCGTAGAGAGCTTTTTAGAATTTTAACAACTCCTCCGATCTGAAGCAATCCTTCGCGCGGCAGGGCGGGCCTCATAAAATCAAGCCGGCTTCCGTGGCTTAGCAGTTTGAGAATTTCATCCGGCTTATAACCATCGGCATAAAGTACACCAACGAGTGCTCCTGCGCTAGTTCCGGAAATAATATCAGGATAGATTCCTGCCTCATTAAGGGCACTTAATACACCCAGGTGTGCGAAACCGCGTGCCCCGCCACCACTTAAAACCAAACCGATGTTATATTTTTTATCCGGCATAATATTTCAGAAGATAATATCGTATAATAATTTAAGATTCAGAAATGTCACAATTGCCGCAATAAATGATAAAAGGCCAACCAGAAAACGAGAGTTTGCATATTTACCCATAACTTTTTTTGATGAAGTAAGGTAGATCTGTATTGCGACAGTAAATGGAAGTTGTATGCTCAGAAATACCTGCGATAAAATAAGTCCCTTAAAAGGATCGCCAACAAAAAAGATGATTACCAAAGCACCGACAAGCGATACAAGCACCCCAATTCTCGAGTGGTTGTCATTTATATCATACGGTTCTTTGTACATTCCCGATACAATCGAACCGCCGGCCATTCCGGAGGTAATTGATGACGCAATTCCGGCGAGAAGAAGAGCAAGGGCAAAAATTACCGACGCACTGTTTCCCACAAGGGGCTCGAGAAGACTTTTTGCCTGCTGCAACTCACTTACCGACTGGCCGTTTTTAAAGAATGTAGCTGCGGCAAGAATAATCATTGCACTGTTTATTGCCCAGCCGATAATCATAGAGAAAAGGGTATCTGCGAATTCGAATTTCAGCTGTTTTTTAATTATCGATTCGTCCTGGAGATTCCATTGCCGGCTCTGTATCACCTCTGAATGAAGGAAGAGATTGTGAGGCATAACAACGGCGCCAAGCACACTCATAAGAAGAAGCATCGATCCTTCAGGTATAGAGGGTTTAACCCATGCCACACCTGCGGCTGCCCAGTCAACATCAATAAGGAATAGCTCATAAAGGAAAGAGATACCTATAAGAGAAACAAAACCGATTATCCATTTTTCAATCTTGCTATACGAATTTGTCAGCAGCATTATTAAAACAAATATTGTAACCAGAACAGCACCGGCTTTAATAGGGATGTCAAAGAGCATGTTCAATGCAATTGAGGCCCCAAGGATCTCCGCCAGAGATGTTGATACTGATGCAAGTACAGCAAAAGAGAGTATTGATTTTGATATTTTTGGATGTATGTAGATTGTTGCTGCTTCTGAAAGACACAAGCCTGTGGCAATGCCCAGGTGGGCAACGTTATGCTGAAGGATTATCAGCATAATTGTTGATAAGGTAACTATCCATAGAAGTGTATACCCATAATCTGAGCCGGTAGCGATATTTGCTGCCCAGTTTCCAGGATCGATGAATCCGACAGTAACTAACAGACCGGGACCAATATACTTGAAGATATCCAGAGCTCCGTAAGTAGGAGTGTGGTCTGTCCTTTTCAGATCTTTAATTAATCCCAGACTATTAAATATTTTTTTAATATTTAACATTTTGAATCTGTTAGAAATTCATTTTTAACTTCTATTAATGACAATGCCGTCATAGCAAAGATAATCAAAGGTGCTGTAAAAATTACGTATAATTTTTTAGCTTTATACCCACATATCAATGGTGTTGTAATTATTTTTAACCGCGAGAACGCTGAGTTTTTCGAACCGCAGAGAAAATAATTGAGAACCGCTGAGCGAAATGTATATTTAATTATAGAGGCCCTACGCTGTCTCTGCGCAACTCGTTAAAAATGATTTTAATAATTGAAAATATATCTAATACTTCAGATCATGCAATTTATCTTAATGGGTTATGACGGTAAGGATGAAGGAGCTCTTGACAGAAGGATGGCTGTCAGGGGTGAGCATCTGGCAAAAGTAGAAATTTTAAAAAAAAGCGGTGAGTTTTTATTCGGGGGAGCAATACTTGATGATGACGGCAAAATGATCGGGTCGGTGATAGTATATGAGTTTCCTGACCGCGATGCTCTGGATCAAAAGCTTTTAGATGAACCCTATATAACAAATGGTGTCTGGAAGAAGATTGTGATTCATCCCTTCAGGCTGGCAAAACATAATTAAAAGCTATCTGAGATATTTCAGGGGGCAAGTCTCTGAATCAGCCATTTATCGTCTTTTCTGGAATAGCTTATGCGGTCGTGAAGCCTGTGTTTGCCGTCCTGCCAGAATTCGAACCAGTCGGGAATTATTCTGAAACCTCCCCAGAACTCAGGTTTTACAACAACATTCCCTTTGTATTTTTCAGAGAACAGTTCAAACCTGTTTTCCAGATAGCTTCTGCCGGGAACCGTCGAACCTTGTTCGCTGGCCCATGCTGAAATCTGACTTTCCCTTGACCGGGAATGGAAATATAAAACTGATTCCTCCTCAGTAACTTTTTTTGCGACACCCTCTATTCTTACCTGTCTGCCCGATTCTGGCCAGTAGAAGAGCATGGCAACATTGGGGTTTGATTCAATCTGGCAACCCTTCTTACTTTTATAGTTAGTAAAGAAAACAAAACCCTCTTCATTATATTCCTTAAGAAGAACGGTTCTGACAGAAACCCTGCCTTCTGTTGATGCTGTTGCCAGACTTACGCTTTCAGGAATATGAATACCTGATTCCAGATGATTTTTGTACCATCTGCCGAACTGAACAAAAGGACTTAAGGCCAGCTCTTTTTCTGATAAAAATGGAGAATCGGACATCAGCTATAATTAATTGTTCTACATTAATAACAGACAGGCAAAACCATTGTTTAGAACATGGTGAAATAAAAATTATTTATATATCTTAATCCCAAATAAATTTCATACACATGAATACAAAAATACTTTACCGCGGAGCAATCCTGCTACTTGCAATTATTACAATGGCATTTCAGAATTCCTGCACTGCAGAAGCACCTTCTGACATTACGGCACCAGGGATTATCCCAAAACCTGTTTCTGTTACAGCAACAGGTAAATATTTTACTGTAAAACCAGCCACTTCAATTTTTATTCAGGGAGAAACTCCTGAAGTTCAGCAGATTGCTGCTTATCTGGCAGGGAAACTATCTCCGGCTACCGGATTTGGATTGAAAGTAAAAAGTACTTCTGTTACACCCAAAAAGGGGAATATTTATCTCAATCTTACCCCGGGAAATGAAAAACTCGGAGAGGAAGGCTATGAGCTTATAGTTACAGATAAACTTCTTACTCTGACTGCCGCGACACCTGCAGGACTATTCAGGGGAGTACAGACAATAAGACAACTTCTTCCGGCAAAAATTGAGCTTGCCTCAAAGCAGGCCGGACCATGGAAGATTGCAACAGGGACAATTACAGATTTCCCTGACTATTCGTACAGGGGAGCCATGCTCGATGTATGCCGTCATTTTTTCGGAGTTGAGGATGTAAAAAGATACATTGACTTCCTTGCATATTACAAGATGAATGCACTTCATCTTCATCTTTCCGACGATCAGGGCTGGAGGATTGAAATTAAGTCGTGGCCGAATCTTACACAAATAGGAGGTAGTACGCAAGTCGGCGGGGGTAAAGGCGGGTTTTATACCCAGGAGCAGTATACTGAAATTGTTAAGTATGCCGGAGAAAGGTATATTATGATTGTCCCGGAAATTGATATGCCGGGACATACAAATGCGGCACTGGCTTCATATCCTGAACTTAACTGTGACGACAAGGCTACAGAACTGTATACAGGAACACGTGTCGGATTCAGCTCGCTATGTACAAAAAAGGAGATCACTTATAAGTTTCTCGATGACGTTATCAGGGAGCTTGCTGCAATAACACCCGGACCATATATTCACATTGGAGGAGATGAGTCGCATTCAACAAAGAAGGAAGATTATATCCCGTTTATTTTAAGAGTTCAGGATATAGTTTTGTCACATGGCAAAAAGGTTATGGGCTGGGACGACATAGCTATTTCGACTCTGAAACCCGGGGTTGTTGCACAGATGTGGGCAAACGTAAAAAATGCCAATCTGGCTGTTTCACAGGGGGCTAAAATACTTATGTCGCCTGCCGCAAAGGCATATCTTGACATGCAGTATGATTCAACAACAACACTCGGATTGCACTGGGCTGGCTATATAGAAGTTGACAAAGGGTACAACTGGGATCCGGCAACAATTGCACCGGGCATTGGCAGGGAAAGCGTCTTCGGAATTGAGGCTCCGCTATGGACAGAGACCATTACAAATATGGAGGAGATGGAATATATGGTATTCCCGCGTCTTCCCGGTTATGCTGAAATCGGCTGGACAGCACCTTCGGCCAGATCATGGGATGAGTATAAAGTCAGACTAGGAAATCATAGTGAGAGGCTCAAGGCTATGGATATTAATTTCTATCCATCGAAGCTTGTTCCGTGGGATGGGGTAAGGAAGTAAAACCCCTCCTTGCCCCCCGAAGGGGAGAAAAAATTCGTTAATATTCAAATAGATACATCAATAAAGGGGGCTTTTTGAATATCAGTTGCTTTTTGAATTCTCCATTTGTGTGATATGGGGCTATCAGCCACTTTTCAGATAGGGCCGTCGTTTACTAAAAATAGTTAAATATTTATTAAAACTGCATTCAACGTACTGATTGATTTGGTTTTGACAACTCCCTTAATTACATTTGGCAAAACACGAAACAAGATGCATGATAAGAAATATCCCCATTTGAGATCCGTCCCGGAGTCAGGCACGTTTAAAATGCTAATATACAGTTTCCAAACAGCGGGCATAACAGAACAAATATTGATTTAGGAATTTCAATCATTTTGTAAATATAAAACCACTTCTTTTATGAAAACTATCTGTCAGAAAACGCTCATAATCCTTGTTCTTCTTACAACATCATTATCTGCACTTTTCAGTCAGCTTTATGAATGGAGAGGACCTGACAGAAGCGGTATTTATAATGAAACAGGCTTACTTAAAAAATGGCCCCAGGGCGGACCAAAACTTCTCTGGGAATATGAGGCATCGGGATTTGGATACTCACAACCACTTGTAACGGATGATGCCGTTTATATTACAGGAAGGAAAGACAAATCAGATGTTCTGACTGCCCTTACCCTTGATGGTAAAAAGAAATGGGAGATAGCTTATGGTAATGCATGGACAGCAAATCACGACGGATCGAGATGCACACCTACATATTATAAGGGAAATCTTTTCCTGATAAGCGGAAGCGGGGATATCGTTTGTGTTAGCAGTGACGGAAAGATAAAATGGACAAAAAACCATTATGTTTTATACGATAGTAAGCCAATTATGTTTGGCATAAGTGAGTCTCCGCTTGTAATTGACAACATGGTAATTGCATCTCCCGGCGGTAAAAAAGCCTCAGTTGTTGCATTCAGCATTTCCGACGGGAAGGTGCTATGGGAGGCTGCTCCTTTTGCTGAGGAGGGTCCGATGTATATAAATCCAAAGCTCGTAGAGCATGGTGGAAAGAAAATGATTGTGAGTGTTATGGGACAGCACATATTTGCAGTTGACTCGAAAGATGGAAAGATTCTCTGGACAATTGATTATGCTGCTGTGAATGCAGGTACCGGAAGAGTTATGAAAAATCATGCTATTACACCATTATATAAAGATGGATATATTCTCATAGCAAACGGATACAGCTGGGTTTCACTTAAGCTTAAATTATCGGCTGACGGCACCTCTGTTGAGACAGTATGGGAAAACAGAAATTTTGACCCTCAGCATGGCGGAGTTGTTCTCCTTGGCAATTATATTTATGGAAGTACACACACAAATAAGCCGGTTGATAGCTGGACATGTGTTGACTGGACAACAGGAAAAACCCTTTGGACGGAGAAGTGGATAAGTCGCGGATCGATGATCTCTGCAGACGGAATGTTGTATCTGTATGAGGAGAAATCAGGAAACGTGGCTCTTGTAAACCCTAATCCTGCCAAACTTGATATCGTCAGCGAGTTTCAGATAACAAAAGGATCTGGCCCCTTCTGGGCACATCCTTCAATAAGTAAAGGGAAATTATATATCAGGCACGGAGATGCCCTTATGGTTTATCAGATAAAATAGAGTACCGGATCTTCTTGCCCATTAATTCCTTAGCCGTCAAGCTAAGGAATCTGAAAATGCTATAATAAAACAGATTATGCGGGCATAATTACTTAATAATTGAATATGGTCCGAAAATAATACTCTCCTTCAAAAGGGGGAGAGTTTTCAATTTCTTTAAGTTTCAATACTATGCTTAGCTTGACGGTGGGGGGATTTAGGGGCTCTTAATTGAATGTAGCTTTTGAGACATCTTCTTTTTTTATTCGTATTTTTGCAAAAATGAAAGCAAAAATGAAAGCAATAATAGCAGGGTCAACAGGGCTTGTCGGGGATCTGATTCTTAAAGAAATTCTGAATGACAACGATTTTTCGGAAGTGAGGATTTTTGTCAGGAAAAGCACAGGCATTGTGAATCCCAAACTGATAGAAATTGTCAGTCCGATGACAGATATAGATGCCCTGAGTTCTGAAATTAAGGGAGATGTTCTTTTTAATGCGCTTGGTACAACAATAAAACAGGCCGGTAGTCAGAGAGAGCAGCAGCGGATCGATCGCGATTTACCAATAGCTTTTGCAAGGAATGCATCGAAAAACGGAGTGAAGATGATGCTAAATATCTCAAGTGTGGGGTCAAGCAGTACGGGCAATTTTTACCTTAAAACGAAAGCTGAAATGGAAAAGGGTACTGAAGACTTTTTTCCCGGAAACACATTTCATTTCAGACCGGGATTCTTAATCGGGAAGCGAAAAGATTTCAGGCTGGCTGAGAAGATTGCCTTTGTTTTTGTTAAGGTGATCGATCCGATGTTAACAGGCTATTATAAAAAATTCAGGAGCATGCCTGCAGATAAACTTGCAAAGGCGATGGTAAGCCTGAGTAAAAATTCACAGGGAAAGCCGTCTGTTCTGTATTACAGGGAAATAATGCAGTGTATCTGAACGGTTTATTTGGCTCTTAGATATTGATCGGGCCATGTTATATCGGCCGACAGTTCTTTTGCGGCAGTTAAGGGAAAGTATGGATTCCTGAGCAGCTCCCTTCCTAAAAGAATAAGATCTGCTTTTTCTTCCTGAAGTATTGATTCAGCCTGAGTTGCACTTGTTATCAATCCAACAGTGCCGGTAAGTATTCCGCTCTTTCGAACAGCGTCGGAGAGAGGAACCTGAAATCCGGGACCAACCGGAACTTTCGCATCGTGAATATTACCCCCTGAGGAGCAGTCAATCAGATCAACCCCCATTTGTTTTAATAAACCGGCAAGCTTCACACTTTCATCAATTGTCCACCCACCTTCAGTCCATTCGGTTGTGGAAATGCGCACAAAAAGAGGATTATAGTCCGGCCACACCGTTTTTACAGCATCAATCACTTCACACAATAGTCGTGTGCGATTCCCGAAAGAGTCACCATATTCATCGGTTCTGTGATTGCTTACCGGTGAAAGAAACTCCTGCAGAAGGTATCCGTGTGCGCTGTGAATTTCAATCACTTTAAAACCGGCAGACAGGGCTCGTGCAGCTGCAGCCTTAAATGCAGCTATGACTTTATTTATACCGTCTTTGTCAAGCGATAACGGGGGTCTGTCGCTTACCAGGAAAGGAATATTGGACGGGGCAATTGTAAGCCAGCCTCCCTTATTCACATCAAGTTGTTTTCCCCCTTCAACAGGGATTGAGCAGGAGGCTTTTCTGCCGGCATGGGCCAGCTGTATGCCGGCAACAGAACCGTGCCTGTGTATAAAATTCACGATCCGGCTTAATCCTTCAATATGGTCGTCGTTCCAGATTCCCAAATCGGCAGGAGTTATTCGTCCTTCGGGCAAGACTGCAGTTGCTTCAACGATAATAAGGCCTGTTCCTCCTACTGCCCTGCTTCCGTAATGTGTCAGGTGCCAGTTGTTTGCAACTCCGTCTTTTGCCGAATACTGGCACATTGGCGCCATAGCAATCCTGTTTTTAAGTGTGATGTTTTTTATTGTAAGTGGAGAAAACAGTTTTGACATAACTATGAAATATTAACAATAAAACAATAAGTTTCCAAAGTTAAAGTTTAAATCCGTTTAAGCCATTATTACTTTACTCATCCGGACCAGAAATTCAAACTTCCGACTTCCGACTTCGGGCTTCTGACTCATTCGACACAAATTTTTTTACCCAGTTTGATATAATATTAAAGCCTTCAGGTGTTAAAACTGATTCGGGATGAAATTGGACACTGCAGATATCATAATCCTTATGGCTCATTGCCATTATCTGTCCATTTTCATCAACAGCTTCTGTTTTAAGACATTGAGGAAGCGTGGCCGGATCGACAACCCATGAATGATAGCGGCCCGCCTCTATTTTTTCAGGCAGCTCCTCAAACAAATAATGACGCGGATTACTGAATGTAACGGGGGTAGCGATTCCATGAAAAACCCTATCAAGGTTTATAAGTGTTCCTCCGAATACCTCAGCAATGGCCTGCTGTCCGAGGCATACGCCAAGAATTCTTTTCGTTGATTTATACCTGCTTATAAGAGGCAGTAATAATCCGGCTTTTGATGGAAGGCCCGGTCCGGGTGAAAGTATTATGCCGTCATATTTTTCACCGTCCTCAAGAGAAAGTTGGTCATTTAGAACAACATCTACCCGGTTATTTCCTGCGTTTTGAACATACTGAACGAGGTTATAAGTAAAAGAGTCGTAATTATCGAGTACAAGTATTTTTGCCATATTAATTATGGTTTAACACAGGTTATTGCTTTTTAAGTGCGGTACGGAGAGCATCAAAAGAGGTGAGACTGCTGTGCTTAGCTTGCTCCCTTATCTTATTTTGAATCAACGAGTCAAACTAATTCATTTTCATCTGTTTCTCTCTTGCGCAAATATATTGATTATTATAAAAACAGCAAGAGAGGTTAAAAAAGAGCGGTCTGCAATTCCTCTCGCGATTGCCGGGAGTTTTTACCCCAGTTTTTATTATATTTTTAAAGGGTGTTCATCGAATTAAAATTGATCATTATCTTTATAAAAAACACTATGGATAAGAGAACCTTTCTTAAGAGTGCCGGCATGGTTGGCTTAGGAGGTATGCTTGGCATTGATAGTCTTACAGAACTTGTCAGCAGGGTTGCTTCCATCTCTACATCTGAATTGGCCGGCGCGGAGGATTTCTGGGCCTCTGTACGAAAAGGCTATAAACTTAAGCCCGATTTTATTAATCTCGAAAACGGCTATTATAATTATCTGCCCGAACAGGTTCTTGAAAAGTTTATCGGACATGTCAGAGAGGTTAATTATCAGGGTTCGTATTACATGCGTACAGTTCAGTTTGAAAATAAAAAAGCTGTTGCTGCAAAGCTGGCAGTTCTTGCCGGCTGCCCTGCTGATGAGCTTATTATTACCCGGAATACAACGGAATCGCTCGACATGATTATCGGCGGTCTTGACTGGAAGCCGGGCGATGAAGCTGTAATGGCAGAGCAGGATTATGGCGCAATGCTGGAGATGTTTAAACAGGTTGCAAAAAGACATGGTGTTGTAAATAAAGTGCTATCGGTTCCGAATCATCCTGTGAACGATGATGAAATTGTAAATCTCTATAAATCAGCCATTACAGATAAGACAAAACTTCTTATGGTGTGTCATATGATCAATATTACAGGACAGATCCTGCCCATAAGGAAGATCTGTGATATGGCGCACGAAAGGGGAGTACAGGTGATGGTTGACGGGGCGCATGCATTTGCACATATTAAGTTCAATATTCCTGACCTGAATTGTGATTACTACGGAAGCAGTCTTCACAAATGGCTCAGTGTTCCGCTCGGTGCCGGAATATTATATGTAAGGAAGGATAGAATTGCCGGGGTATGGCCTCTAATTGCTGAGGGAGAAAGAAAGCCTGATGATATTTCGAGGCTTAACCACATCGGAACTCATCCTGTTCATACCGATCTTACCATATCCGATTCAATTGATTTTTATAATATTATCGGTGTGGAAAGGAAAGAAGCCCGGTTGCGGTTTTTACAAAATTACTGGACATCAAAAGTAAGGGATCTGCCTAATGTAATTCTGAATACTCCGGCCGACCCGGCCCGTTCGTGCGCGATTGCAAACGCCGGAATAAGGAACATGAAACCGGGTGATATGTCAGACGCCTTATTCAACAAGTATAAAATTTATACCGCAGCTATCGACGATGCCGGAGTTCACGGGTGCAGGATTACCCCCAATGTATATACGACAACAGAAGAACTCGATGTGCTCGTAAAGGCACTTAAAGAATTAAAATAAACTCACCTTAAATAATACAAAACATGAGAAAGATCTTATTATTATCCATCGCGATTTTGGTTTTGTCAACAGGATTGCGGGCACAGGATGCAGAAGCAAAACTTAAGGAAAAGGGAATAGTTCTGGCAACACCTTCGAGTCCGGTTGCAAATTATGTAAATGCAGTAAGGGTAGGCAATCTGTTATACCTGGCCGGCAAAGGTCCCACTAAACCTGATAATACAAATATAACCGGGAAAGTAGGCCGGGACCTGACAATAGAACAGGGTTATGAGGCAGCCCGCTTAACAGCCATAAATCATCTGGCAGTGATCAAAAATGAGCTGGGCTCGCTGAATAAAGTAAAGAGAATTGTAAAAGTACTTGGCATGGTAAACTGCACTGAAGATTTCAAAGACCAGCCTAAAGTAATAAATGGGTACAGCGACATGATGGTTGAAATTTTCGGTGAGAAGGGAAAACATGCCAGGTCGGCAGTTGGCATGTATGCTTTACCTTTTAATATGGCAGTGGAGGTAGAGGTCATAGTTGAAATTGAACAATAATTCTGTGTCTTCAACCGACTTGCATAAGATCACCGCGATCCGTTTTCTGAGCGAAGACGTCTTTGTTTTGCGATTCGACCGTGGAGGGATGGAATTTAAACCGGGGCAGCATATTATTGTTGGTTTGGAAGAAGAACTGAATCAGCGCGAATACTCGGTTTATAGTGGAGAAAATGAAGATTACCTTGAAATACTTGTCAGGGAAGTACCCGAAGGAAACGTCTCACTTCAATTAAAAAACTGTAAGCCGGGAGATTTTTTACAGGTTAACGGACCATTTGGATCTTACGGGATTGAAAAATATGACCTGTTTTCAAAAACACACATATTCATTGCATCAGGTACGGGTATTTCTCCATTTCACAGCTTTGTAAGATCATATCCGGGAATTGATTATACCATTTTTCATGGAGTCAGGTTCAATAATGAGGCTTATGAAAGTGAAGAATATGATCCACGGAGGTATTTTTTATGTACCTCGAAAGAAGGCAGCAAAGATCATAAAGGAAGGGTTACACGGTTTTTGCCCGCCTTCCCTGTGAAATCTGATATGTTGTTTTATTTATGCGGAAACAACAACATGATTTACGAGGTGAGCCATATATTAAGAGACAAATCTGTGCCTGCAGAAAAAATACTGACAGAGGTGTATTTCTGATGTTTTCGCCCCTAAAGCTCAATCCCCACAGGGCAATGATCAGATCCCTCGATGTTCTCGAGGATAAATGCGTTTTTCACAAAAAGAAGGAAGGATTCGCTTGTAAGAAAATAATCGATTCTCCAGCCCACGTTCTTTGTTCGTGCTCCGGCCCTGTAACTCCACCACGAGTATCTGTTTGTCTCTTCAGGATGCAGGTGGCGAAAAGTATCTGCCAGTCCTCCGTTAATAAACCTGTCCATACCGTCAATCTCCTCCTGCATATAGCCCGCATATTTATTGTAGTTCTCTTTCGGACGAGCCAGGTCAATTGGTTTGTGTGCAACATTCAGGTCGCCGCAAACAATTACAGGCTTTGTTTTTTCAAGACCTTTCAGAAAGGCAAAAAAGGAGTTATCCCACTCCTGTCTGTAACCTAGCCTCTTAAGCTCACTGCCTGAATTAGGGACATATACGTTCACGAGAAAAAAAGAGTCATATTCCAGACACAATACCCGTCCTTCTGTATCGTGCTTATTATCATTAATCCCTTTTGTGACACTCAGAGGTTTGATTTTTGAGATAATGGCCGTGCCTGAGTAACCGGGTTTTTCAGCAGAATTTGAATAGATATGATATTCTTTCAGAGGAGCAAGTACTTCGGCAACCTGGTGTTCCTGGGCTTTTGTTTCCTGAAGACACAGGATGTCAGTTCCAAGAATCTCAAGATCAGTAAAAAATGATTTTTTTGCTATGGCGCGTATTCCGTTTACATTCCAGGATATGATTTTCATAGGTTTAATTATGATAAGGTATAAAAGTAGTTACTTAGAAGAAACAATCAACAATTGTTAATGTTTTCAATGTTCGTTGTATACTATTTCTTTAACCACCACCCTGTACGCACTTATGCTCCGCGATTTTTTAATTTTCTTAAGACCTTTTGGAGAGCCGGGAAATGATTGAATGAAGAACTCCCAGAACGAATACATTTTTATCAGAAGATGTCCGGGACCCGATAAGGCCTGTTCATATGAAGATAACAGTTCTTCGTGAAAAGAGTTAAACACTTCGTATCTGTTTTCAGGATAGACAGTGCTATCAGCCTTAATCATAGCGGGTAAAAAGGGGTCGGCAATCAGGCCTCTGCCTATCATCCAGTAAGTGACGGCAGGGAAACGCTCTTTTATTTCGCGAAAGAGCCGGACTGAGGTAAGATCCCCATTATAAATGATTTTATGAGAAGTTTGTCGGAGGCACTCTTCAAAGGCATTCAAATCAACGTCTCCTTTGTATAGCTGTTTTCCAATCCGGGGGTGTATTGTGATATTAGCAAGCCGGTATTTCTCCAGTACAGGTAATACACGAAATATCTCCTGCGGATTTTCGTATCCCAGGCGCATTTTTACCGACACCTTAATATCTGACTCAGCGCTTACCCTGGACAGAATTTCGTCAATTTTCTCCGGCATGCTTAGCAAACCTGAGCCCATTCCTCTTTTTGCTATCATAGGATATGGACATCCCAGGTTCCAGTTCAGCTCAGTATATCCAAGCTTTTGAACGTATTTTGCCACAAACAAAAACTCACCGGCATCTCTGGTAATTATCTGAGGAATAAGGTCAGGCAACTGATTATTTGCCGGTAATATATCGCGTTCATTGCCCGGCTTAATCACGAGTTTATCGTTTACCCTTATATACGGAGCATAATATTGGTCGATCCCTCCAAAAAAACTTTGAAAGGCATTCCGAAACCGGAAATCAGTAAATCCCTGAAGCGGTGATGAATGAAGGGTAGGCATAGTTATTAAAGTCTCAATATTACCTGATGTTCCGTATCAGGACAAAAATAGTAAACCCTGACTGATATTTCAAAACGTTCGCGAGCGATTAAACAAAGAGGAGCGGAGGTCATGCTTCGACTCCGCTCAGCATGACCGTCAAGGGCACAGGGCTGACTTACATAATGCCGATACACTTGAAGATGTTAGAAACCTGCCGGGGCGTCAGACTGTCTAAAAACTTATCCGTTTTGTTCATAACTATGAGGCCGGTGATTCTTGCAAAAACTGTCTGTTTTGTACCTTAACTACATGAAACCCACATGTTTTATATAGATATTAATATTTAATAATAATTTGAAAAAACATGTGTGGTTCAATCATACCTTTAAAATCAAAATTACTTTATGATTAAATTCATACAAGGACATAACAGAACACAGATCAATCTTTTCCCTGTTTCGCTTGACCAATCAATTTATCCCGAAAATGAAGTGAGGGTAATCGACCTTTTTGTTGACAGTCTTGTTTTAAAAGATTTTGGATTCAGAACAGACTTTGTCGAAAA
>JBBQZN010000011.1:0-64617 GCA_038207725.1 Bacteroidales bacterium
GGATAGTATATCGGGGATCTCTGAAATGCCATGAGCAGAAGTAAAATATATTAGAATATTCCTTTTTCCGATGCTGTCGTTAAGGTATGTAAGCAATTCCTTTACCTCATTATCAAGACGAAGAATAGCGTCGCCGGTTTCTACTGATGAAGGACCAAAACGGTGTCCGATATTATCAGTTGCGGAATAGCAGATTGAAATATAGTCAGTCACATCATCCTTGCCCATTTTTTCCTTTTCTATTATTTTTTTGGCAAAACTGGTAGTAAGAGTATTTGCAAAAGGCGTTTCACGAAGCAGTGAATAATCATTACGTGTATTAAATGCTCCTTTTGCTCTTAGTTTTTTGAGATCATACGGAAAATATCCAACACCATTGAATCCCGCCTCAAATTTGTTCGAGTCTGCAACACAGTCAAGGTATTCGGTAGCAGGCCTGAACAGACTCCAGATGCCATTCAGGTAACTGTCAGGATACTTCATTGCATTGAAATCTTTCACATAATCCGGTAAAGAATCAATATAATATGTACTTGACATCCACGTACCTGAAGTATTATCAAACCAATAAGCGGCATCAGCTGCATGTCCGGCTGATAATATTGCTGAGCTCTCCCTTATACCGATACCGAAAACTTTCGCTTTCTTATTGGTAGACATCTCGAGTTCATCAGAAAAAGAAGATGCCTGCAGATTGACCGGGGAATAAAGTCCGGCCTCGTAACTGCCACCAACCGGATTTACGGAAATGTCTTTTGTGCAATATATGAGTTCATTCTTTAATGGAACATACCAGTTATCGGATGTTATGCCATGAAAGGAAGGTTCAGCTCCTGTTGATATTGTTGCATGTCCGGGTGCCGACTGGGTAAGCATATATTCAAAAGCGGCATTTTTAAAATATGATCCCTCATTAATAAGTCTTTTTATTCCATTCTCCCCCAGCCTGTCTCTGAATTTTTCAAGTTGATCATATTTAAGCTGTTCAACTATAATTCCGATAACGAGCCTCGGCTTTTCAGGAGGAAGATACGCTCCCTGTCCGGTTGCCATTTTAAATGATAATGACAGTATTATTGTGAATAAAAGTTTTGCCGGTAATAATCTTCTGTAGTTCATTTTTATAAACCCCTGTTACTGTTATAATATAAAGACTGCACCATAAATTCAGGTCAGGTGCAAAAATACTTGTTTTAACAAGAGTTGCAAATGAAGAAGATTATTTAATCACAACGAATTTACCATGTGATGAAGCCCTGGTATTAGAATTTGTAAAGACAACATGGTACGACCCGGCTGCCAGTCCGTTTAAGTCAATAATTACAGGAATACCCTTAAAAGTAGTTGTCTGATATTCAGAGAGTTTCATGCCTGACATATTGAAAATCCTAACATCAATATCCCCAAGCAGAATATCAGGAATAACAGCTCTGATTTCATAAGATGCCGGATTGGGATATAATACCGGCACTTCAGGATTTGTGGTGTCAATACTGTTTGTTGCTGGTGTCATGCTTACCGTAATGTCAGTTCGTTGGCCCGAAACAACCAGTACATTACTGACTGTCTGCGCAGTATATCCGGGTGCAGAAAAAGTGAG
Source organism: Bacteroidales bacterium (assembly GCA_038207725.1). Classification (GTDB taxonomy): domain Bacteria; phylum Bacteroidota; class Bacteroidia; order Bacteroidales; family VadinHA17; genus LD21. Next base: position 1,601 of record JBBQZN010000011.1, read on the forward strand.
GTTCCACGAACCGGGTGAAAGATAGCGGTAAAAACTTCCGTTAACGGCATTGGAATATACATGGGAACTATCTTTATCATAACCAGCAATAAAAACCCTTGCCTCAACCGGGGCAGAATTTGTAACATTTGTTACAATTCCATGTATCCCATAAAGGGCATTCCCGATATATGCCAGAAGAGAGCGATAGTTATTCTGCCAGAGAAGGGACAATTGAGCAGCAGGAGTGACAAAATTGTCATCAAGCTCTATTGTGACCTCCCTGCCCTGCAGCTCAGAGGTAATAAAATCCTGTCTGCCACCCTCAATCCGGTACCATACTGCCCCTCTTGTAATCCCATTATTCATAAAATTCATATAGTACGGAGAAGAATACAGATGCACTGTGTCAGCATAAGCACGTGATATGTTAAAGAACCATGAATCATCAGCATGAAGCTTTGACAAGTACCTGTCCCATGGATAATTTACAACCTCAGCTCCGGAATGGAAATTGGCTGAAATGACAAACTTATGTTTCCTTAAAAAGGCAATCATATCGATGTTCTCTTTTACCGGAACTATTGAAAGATCAAGCGGATCAGGAAAGTTCCGGTTCAGGTCAGCTCCGTTAGCATTATATCGTGTAGGGGAAGAGATTGTGTTTCCGGTGCGGTAGGTTCCATCGGGATTGGCCAGAGGATTGATCCAGATCTCCAGATTATTAACCATGTTCTTTATTCTAGCATTTGAGTTGTAATTTTTAAGAAGATAATCTGCCAGCCTGAGCATGAGTATGTAGCCTCCAGTCTCATCGCCATGAATTGTTGATGAATAAAAAACCTCAGGTTCATCCTCATCATTATCCGGATTATCAGAGATTTTCAGCGCCAGTATAAGCTTTCCGTTAACACTCGTGCCGATTGTATCGAGGTCACAAATAGTTGGATATAGTGTATTGAAACTCTGCATTATTGAATCATACTGGGTGTGTGTCGGGTACTTATCCCATTCCATTGCTGCCGCCACAGATTCAGCTGAGAGAATCCCCTTGGCTGCATTTTTTTCTAAAACTGAGTAAGAATATTTCTGAAGAATGAACCATTCCACAGTAAGTGGAGAAAGACTTATGAAGACAGTTTTTTCCTTTACTGAAAGAATTGAAACTCTTTTTGTCAGCTTATCCAGTGCCACTGACCCGGAGAAAGGAACCGCAACCTCTGCCTGTCCGTACTCCCTGACAATCTGCCTCAACCTCAAATCATCACCGTTCTCCTGAGCTTTGCTTCTCTGCATAAGAACCAGAAGAACCACTGATAATATAAGGAAACTTCTCCTCATAAATTATTATACATTAAACCTGATGTGAAGAATATCTCCGTCTTCAACAATATAGTTTTTTCCTTCCACATAGAACTTCCCTGCCTCTTTACAGGCATGTTCTGAGCCAAGTCTGATAAAATCATTGTACTTCATTACTTCTGCACGTATGAAACCCCTCTCAAGATCACTGTGAATTACCCCTGAAGCCTGAGGCGCCGTCATTCCGGTTTTTATGGTCCAGGCCCTTATTTCCATTGGCCCGACAGTGAAAAAAGTTTGAAGGTTTAACATTTTATAAGCAGCTCTTACAAGTTTATCAACTCCGGGTTCAGAGAGCCCTGCATCCTTAAGAAACGCCAAACGGTCCTCTTTGTTCTCAAGGTCGGCAATCTCGGCTTCAATAGCACCTGCAATCACCAGTATTTCAGCATTTTTATCCTTAAGAAATTCTCTGACTTTTTCAACGTAGCTGTTGCCTGTGGTTGCTGATTTTTCATCAACATTGCACACATAAATTACTGGTTTTACAGTAAGAAGAAACATGTCATCAATGTACTTTTTATCTTCATCACGGATATCAAGTGTTCTTGCATTATTGAAGTTCTCGAAATGATCTCTGAAGCGAATGAGCACCTCAAGACCCAGTTTAGCATCCTTATCGCCGGTTTTAGCTGCTCTTTCAAGTTTCTGGATCTTCTTTTCCACCGACTCAAGGTCTTTTACCTGTAATTCGAGGTCAATTGTTTCAAGGTCTCTTACCGGATCAACCGACCCGTCAATATGCGCAAGAAGCTCATCATCAAAACATCTGAGAACATGGATAAGGGCATCAGTATTTCTTATATCTCCAAGAAATTTATTTCCTACTCCTTCACCTTTATTCGAACCTTTGGCCAGTCCTGGTATATCAACAATTTCAACAGTTACATGAACAATTCTGTCGGTAACCTGATGTTTTTCAAGCTCGTATAGTCTGGGGTCGGGAACCTGAACAACTCCCATATTTGACTTTGTTGCGCTATATGCAAAAGCCGTAGTTTCACCTTTTGTATTGGAGATACAGTTAAAGATTGTCGTTTTGCCAACGTTTGTTATGCCAATTATTCCACATTGAAGAGCCATCAGATTCTTTTAATTTGTTAAGGTGCAAATTTATTATAATTCCGGTGATAATTCAATATGTTTTTTGTTAGGGGGGTGTTGAAAAAGTCCTTTGAGAACCTTCGTGATAACCTTCGTGTATCTTTGTGGTAAAACATAAATCATTAAACCACAAAGGATCGCGAAGTACAACACAAAGTAACACAAAGGCAGCAATTAAACAATATGTACTTTTTCAACAGCCTCCTGTTATAATTTTCATTTCCTATCTTTAAACCTTTGTGCCTATCTTGCATCTAAGAAGAAATATGGAGTTCAATTGGATATTTTAAAAAGTGACAACAATATAACTGAATTACTGAAAAGTGATCTGAATAAAGGATTCAGACTTGTTGTAGAGAAGTATAGTTCAAGATTATACTGGCATATACGCCGGCTTGTAATACTACATGAGGATGCCGATGATGCGCTTCAGAATACCTTTATAAATGCATGGAAAGGGATGGGCAATTTCAGAAGTGAAAGTTCTCTGTATACATGGTTATATACAATTGCAACCAATGAAGCTCTTGCTCTTATAAACAAAAGGAAGAAGCACTCTGCCGTTTCACTTGACGATCTGGGCAGCTATTTTGCAAATTCACAGGAAGGGAGCACGTGGTTCGACGGAGATGAAGCACAGAAAAAACTCCAGAACGCCATTCTCCGGCTTCCTGAAAAACAACGCATCGTTTTCAATCTGAAATATTTTGATGAGATGCCGTATGAGGAGATGAGCAGAGTTCTATCCACTTCCGAAGGCGCACTTAAAGCCTCGTATCATCATGCAGTAAAGAAAATTGAAAAATATATCACTGAAGATTAAACCTTTATTAATCAATATTATCTAAAGGATAGATGAAAAGCTTAAATAACATAGCTGATAAAAGTCCTTTCAAAGTACCTGACAACTATTTTGAAGAGATTAACAATAAAATTATCTCTTCCATTCCGGAAACTACCCGGGAGATTAGATACCCGGTGAAAGTAAGAAGCCTGAGAACATACCTCATGGTTGCAGCTTCTGTTGCCGGGCTTATCATATTAGGCTACACAACTATGAGATTACTTTCTTCAGAAAAAGAGACCATTCATGCGGCAGCATTTTCCCAGGAAGAATTTCAGAATCCTTTATTTACCGAACTTGACATACTTACCCTGGAAGGTAATGCAGCAGATATGATGCTTGCCGATGATGGTCCTGATGTAAATAAAACAGATATTATTGAATATCTTCTTCTCGAGAATATAGAAATAAGCGATATTTACGAACAACTTTAAGTCAGACAAAATGAAAAGAATGCTATTTATTTCAGCAACTCTGGTGCTACTTATCTCATCAGTACTGAGCGCACAGACAGCGGCCATGGAGAAGCTCAATGCCTATAAAGTAGGTTTCTTTACAAAAAAACTTAATCTGACCTCCCGGGAAGCTGAGAAATTCTGGCCTGTTTACAATGAATACCAGAGGCAAAAGAATCAGATCCAGCTTGAAAAAGCTTCACTTATAAGAAACTTTAACCAGAATGAGGGTTCATTAAGCGATAACCAGCTGACTGAGATAGGTGATAAACTTGTGGCTACTTTTGTTGAGGAATCATCACTTCAGGTAGCTTTTCATAAGAAGCTTAAAGAGGTATTGCCTCCTGCCAAGGTAATAAGTTTTTACCAGGCAGAAAATCAATATAAAGCGCAATTGCTTAACGAATTACAGGGACCAAGACAACAACAGAGGGTCAATCCGGGCAGAGCATTCAGACCATAACTCAGGGTAGTTCATCAAAAACTACAGGCCTGAAATTCCTTACAAATTCTATTGACTTTGCTATATCTCCGTACATCAATTTGTCATTCTTAATAAAAGGAATATCCTTCCTGAATGATTCTATTACTGATTCAAGGTAAAGTGACGATTTCAGCGGCCTTCTGAATTCAATAGCCTGAATGGCAGTAAACAGTTCAATGGCTATTATCCTCTCCAGATTTTCAGCAACACGAAGAAGCTTAGTAGCACCATTAGCTCCCATGCTCACATGATCTTCCTGCTCATTCGATGATGGAATGGAATCTACCGACGAAGGAGTACACAACTGCTTGTTCTGACTCACTATCGACGCTGCGGTATACTGTGGTATCATAAAGCCGCTGTTGAGTCCTTGATTTGCTACCAGGAATTCAGGGAGATTCCTTTGTCCCGAAATGAGTCTGTAAACCCTTCTTTCAGAAATACTTCCCAATTCAGCGAGTGCAATAGCCATATAATCAAAAATAAGAGCAAGAGGCTGACCATGGAAGTTCCCTCCCGATACGATCAGGTCTTCACTAGGAAATATTGTTGGATTATCGGTAACAGAATTTATCTCGGTAAGGATAACTGATTTCGCGTGACTTATGGCGTCCTTGCTGGCACCGTGAACCTGTGGAATACATCTGAATGAGTAGGGGTCCTGAACATGTTCTTTGCTGCGTGAGATAAGTTCACTTCCCTTTAGCAGGTTTCTGATGTTCCTTGCTGTTTCAATCTGCCCATTATGAGGCCTGATGGCATGAATGCTGGCAAAGAAAGGGTCAGGCCTTCCGTCATATGCCTCAAGTGAAATGGCAGAAGTGACATCCGCCAAAGCCGACAGCCTCTCGGCCATACCTATTATATATACACCGAATGAACTCATGAACTGAGTCCCGTTCAAAAGTGCAAGGCCTTCCTTGGATTTGAGCTGTACAGGAGACCATCCGAATTTTTTTAGTACTGCCTCTGAAGAGAGTTTCTCACCCTTAAAATTTACCTCTCCCATCCCCAGAAGCGGAAGAACGAGATGTGCCAGGGGAGCAAGATCACCCGAGGCACCCAGGGAACCCTGTTCATAGATTACCGGGCTAAGCCCTTCGTTAAAGAAATCAATAAGACGCTGAACTGTTTCAAGCTGAACTCCTGAATTTCCCAGGCAAAGAGCGTGAATCTTCAGCAGCAGCATAAGCCGCACAATATCAACTTTCACCTCCGGACCTGTACCGCATGCGTGCGACATTACCAGATTCTCCTGAAGTTTATTGAGCTGATCATTACTGATAGTTCTGTTGTAAAGCGAACCAAAACCGGTAGTTATACCATATATCGGTGAAGTATTATTCTCCAGTTTCTTGTCGAGATACTCCCTGCAGGCATTTACTAATTTTACAGATTCTCCTGATAGCACCAGTGTGGTATCAAACTTCAGGATTGTATCTATTTGATGGAATGTCAGATTCTGAGGAGAAATACTAAATATCATTTTCCTTGTTTTGAAGAGAAGGTTAAGCGGTCTTTCGTTTCTTAATAAAATCAGCAAAATATGTTTCCAGATCTTCCATACTTACTTTGGTCTGTTCACCCGATGTCATATTCTTAAATGTTAAGGAGTTGGCATTTATTTCATCTTCTCCTGCCATAATAATAACCGGGATCTTTTTGGCATCAGCATATGAGATCTGCTTCTTGAGTTTTGCAGCATCGGGATACAATTCAGCACTTACTCCTATTGTACGAAGCCTTTCAGCCACCGGGAGTATATATTCTGTCTCCTTTTCACCAAAATTTACGAGTAAGACTTCCGTTGATGACACCTTAATATCATTAAAGAGATTCAGTTGGTTCAGAACATCATAGATCCTGTCAGCGCCAAAGGAGATTCCGACTCCTGAAACACCATCCATCCCAAAGACCCCTGTCAGATTATCGTAACGGCCACCTCCGCAGATACTTCCTATTGCCACATCTTTTGACTTCACCTCGATAATTGCACCTGTGTAATAATTCAGACCACGGGCAAGGGTAAGATCCAGTTCGACTTCACAGGAGAGCTGACTTTTGAGAATATATCCAAACAGTGTCCGCAATTCTGAAATTCCCTTCATGCCTGTCTCAGATGATTTCAGAAGAATAGAGAGTTGCTTGAGTTTCTCATCTGTTGTGCCACTTAGCTGAATCACAGGCTGGAGGCTGGAGATTGCAGTCTCAGACAGACCTTTGTTCAGAAGCTCTGCATTTACAGCCTCAATCCCTATTTTATCGAGTTTATCAATTGCAACAGTAATATCGGTAATCCTTCCTCCCTCGCCTATATATTCAGCAATTCCTGATAAAACTTTGCGGTTATTAATTTTGATTACCGTAGATATTTTCAGGGATTGAAAAATATTGTCTACTATTTTAATCAGTTCAAATTCATTCAGCAGGGAATCGCTGCCTATAACATCAACATCGCATTGAAAAAATTCGCGATAACGTCCTTTCTGAGGTCGGTCGGCTCTCCATACAGGCTGAATCTGGTATCTTTTGAACGGAAAAACTATTTCTTCCCTGTGTTGCACCACGTAGCGTGCAAATGGTACTGTAAGGTCATATCTGAGGCCTTTTTCGCACATTTTAGAGGATAGTTTTGAAAGTTCCTTTTTTGAATAATCCTCATCTCTTACTGACGATAAAAAGTCTCCTGAATTAAGTATTCTGAAAAGCAGCTTGTCGCCCTCTTCGCCATATTTTCCGAGAAGAGTTGACAGATTCTCCATTGCAGGCGTCTCTATTGGCTGGTAACCGTATAATCTGAAGACTTTTTTAATTGTCTCAAAGATATATTCTCTTCGCAGCATCTCTTCTGTTGAGAAATCGCGTGTTCCTTTAGGTATTGTTGGTTTGGAGGACATAAATAAAAAGATAAAAGACAAAAGTATAAAAAAAGGATGTAATAGCTAGAGGCTGTAAAAGCAATAGAAGCTGTAAAAGCTTTAGAGGCACTAAAAGCTTTAAAGGCTGTAAAAGGTTTAGAGGCCGTAAAAGCAATAGAAACATTAACGCCTCTACAGCCTCTACAGCCTCTAACGCCTTTTAAAGCCTTTCTCAGTATTTTTCCGGAACAAATGTCTGATCTGTTACAGGAGGTCTTACATAAGCCATATCGTGTTTAAGTGGTGGTAGTTTGAATGGTTTTGGAGTAAGGTCTTCATAAGGGATAAGCGAAAGAAGATGTGAAATGCAGTTAAGTCTTGCTCTCTGTTTATCATCAGCATGAACTACATACCAGGGACACTGTTTGGTATCTGTAAAGGAGAACATTTTATCTTTTGCCATTGAGTATTCAACCCATTTGTCGCGCGACTCCACATCCATAGGGCTGATCTTCCATCGCTTTGTAGGATCCTTAATCCTGTCCTGGAAGCGTTTTTCCTGTTCGTGATCACTTACAGAGAACCAGTATTTTACAAGGATAGTTCCCGATCTGGTAAGCATCTTTTCGAATTCGGGGCACGATCTGAGAAATTCTTCATATTCATCATTTGTGCAGTATCCCATAACCTTTTCAACTCCGGCCCTGTTATACCAGCTTCTATCGAACAATGCTACTTCACCTCCGGCGGGAAGCTGAGAAACATATCGCTGAAAATACCACTGTGATTTCTCTTTCTCAGTAGGAATACCGAGGGCAACAATCCGGCAAATCCTGGGATTAAGACAACCTGCAATAGTTTTGATGACACCGCCTTTCCCTGCTGCGTCTCTTCCTTCAAAGACAACAACAACTTTCAACTTTTTCGCTTTGACCCACTCTTGTAGTTTTACAAGTTCAATCTCAAGCTCCATAAGCTTTTTATCAAACTCTTTACGTTCGAGTTTATCCTTCTTTACCTGTTCGATATCATAATATAGGCTGTCTTTAGCAGGAGCCTTACTTTTTTTCTTTTTAGTCTCTTTATCATGTGCCATAAACTCAGAGTTTTAAATGAAAAAGAAATTTAGAGAAAAAAAATGATATTCAGAAATTTCTGATAATAAAATTCACTGCACGTATTTATAAAATACAAATCAGGCAGAAAAAGACACCTATTACTTAACTATTGAATGAAGGGAATTACCAGGGGATATTTGAAATACTCACCTTTGGATGCTTTTACGCTGGCAATGATAGTACATATGAGCTTCAATAACAGAAGAGCTCCTATTATGGGAAACCCGATAATAATTAAACACAAAGGAACTGCAAGAACCATATACAACAGAATTGACAGATGAAAATTAAGGGCGTTTCTTCCATTAATATTCACCCAGGCAGACTCATCTTTTCTTGACAACCAGCAGATAAGAGGCCCAATGACTGCTCCAAATGGAAAGAAGTAACCGGCAAACGCCGAGAGGTGGCATAACATAGCCCAGTTTCTTTCAGTTTCCGTTAATACTCTGTTCTCTTCCATGACGTTAATTGTTTATTTAAAGACGGGAGCAATCCGACAATGTTGCATCAATTTATTTTGCCAGTCTTTTCAAATCAGCCGGCAGAAGTCCGTTAGGGTTTGCCTTATCGATCATATGCTGATTATAATAGTACATATTGGCATCGTCGGTACCGATAAGCATTTTGAAGCAATAACCCGAATTTCTGTCGCCAACAGGACCTACTTTATGAAGGATGAGCGTATTAGAACTTTTGTTTTCAATTGCCTTAATAATATCATCCTCTGTCACAATCTCAATTTTACCGTTATATATAGCTTTGATCTTTTCGATTACGGCAATTTCAGGAACCAGGTCCTCTTGTCTGACAAGTATAGTTTTGCCGGCAACATCGGGGATGTACTTATTGTAATATTTAAGATATTTTCTCCCTGTCAGCGACGGATCTTCTGATATCATTGCAGCATGTTTTTGCATGAATGCAAGTATAGCACCCAGTTTATAGCTGTAATCCAGATCCTCTTCCCCGGCAAATGAAAGCGGAACTGCACATATTTCAGGTAATTCACCGAGCTTATTTACATCCTTCCCCTGGAGCAGGTTAACAAAATTGAAAAGTGAATTTGTTTTATCCTTCTCAAAATTGGTCTGGGTAAGTACAATAAATGAGTACGCCGGATCCTTTCTCCTTAAGTTGAACTCCTTAACATCAATGAATTCATAAGGGGTAATTTTCCAGAATGCTTTTACGGCATCTTTTATACAGGAGTTATAGACAGAGAAAACATCATCCTCCATCACAACACATGTTTTTGAACCGGTAAACTGCTTTATTTCATCCTTGTTTGGGAATGGAGCCTGGCCTTTGAGCGACGATACTGTAATAATCATTGACAGAAGTAAAAGGATCTTTTTCATATTTTCTTATTCTACTGGTATAAACAATGGGGTTTTATCGTTGTACTTACGGATATAAACGAACATAAGCTCTTTCTTCTTTTTTCTGGAAAGTTGTACGTATTCCTCATAAAGCTGTGAATCCTTCATCAAGAGAAGTTCAGTATTATCAATATCGAATTCAAGAACCTTACCACTTTCGAAATCAATAAGATATTGTTTCAATTCAGTTCTTGACATATTCGACTGCCTGTAGGGAGAATAGTAATTATTATAACCATATGGTGAATAGTAACTATTATAGCCATATGGTGAATAGTATGGATCATAATATCCATATGGAGAATTAGAATATCTTGAATCATAAGTAGTTATATCAGCAACAAAATGACATATTGTACCTACGAAGGTGATTCTGTTAAAATTTCCCTGGATCTGAATATTAAGTGCTCCGTTACGGGCATATCCCCAGATCGAATTTTTACTAAGTTCCTGACGGATCCCCAGATCATCATAAAAATAGATGTTATCGTTCTCAAATATCTTCTTGAAAAATTCCCTGTCGTTATAATCAACTGAAGTCAGCAACTTGGCTTTAGGTATTGGTTTATTAAGTTTGACCTGGTCAAAATTAACATATATACCATCATTGAACCTGAAGTCAGGAGTGTATTTGACCATCCCCTCCTTCTCCTGCCCTGATAGAGATAAAAGGGGGGCATAAAGAAATACATGAATTACAACCAGAAGTTTATATATCACTCTTTCCATATCAAATGTTGTTTTTTCTAACAGGTTCAAATACCGTACCGAATTGACAAATTTAGCGTTTTACTTCAAAGGATATTAATTTCCGTTAATGTATATTTATTACTTATTTTGTTTAAATTTACAAAACCTCAAAAATTTGATTTATGGTTAGTGAAACCGGAAAGCCAAAATACAACAGTGGTTTGAATAAGTCTTCTGAGGAATTTTTTGAAAAGAAAAGGAATGTAGTTGAATCTTACCAGATTATAGGCCTTATTTCTCTCATTGCCTCTATAATTCTCATTTCATTAAATCAGAATCTTATTGCCGGATGCCTTATTGTAGCCGGTGCTTCACTTGGTATTGTCACATTCAGAAAATCTTCTTCAGAAAACAGGAAGTTAAGGGAATCACTTCAGAACTTTTCTTCATTGAATGGAAAGAAAGACGATGTAATAAAAGATTTTTCCCACAAGATAAGGGAACCACTCAATAACCTTGTTATTGTTGTTGACATGCTGAGTGAATCTGGTCTGCAAAAGAAACAAAGTGAATTACTTGAGACTTTAATTGCATCGACCAACAATATGGTTACTATACTGAATGACCTTACAATGCAGTCAGCAGGTAACCTGAGATATGAACAGCGGAACTCAATCAGGTTTAATCTGATATCAACGATTCAGAATACTATTGAGCTTTTCAGTTTAAAGGAAAAGAGCAGCATAGAGTTCATTTTTAAAAAGGATGATAGCGCTGAGTTTGAGTGTTTGGGTGATCCGATCATTATCAAGCAGATCTTTCTTGACTTATTCAGCAGTGTTGAACTCATTTTTAATGCCAAGCCTGCTAAGGTTACTATAAATCTCAAAAAAAACAGATCATCTGAATCAAATAGCATCATTGAACTGAAGATCCAAACTAACAATAACATTCCGATCTTCAGCCAAGCAAATCAGGAGCAGAGTCAGGCAGAAAAACTCATAGTTTCTGTCGGTGGCAGTTTCAACCAGGAATCCGGAACAGAAAGTACAATTCTGAATATCTTGTTGCCATTTAAAAATCCGGTTGACGAACCAAGGGAACATATAGGTTCCTCAATGATAGCTGAGCTTATCAGTAAGGAGAAAACAACAAAGCAACTTAAAGATCTGAAAGTCCTTCTCGTTGAGGATAACCTTATTAATCAAAAGATTACCCTTCTTACTCTTAAACCCCTTGTGTACAGTATAGATACGGCGTCAAACGGGAAAGAGGCACTCGATAAATTCGGAACTGCAAATTATGATCTCATTCTGATGGACATTCAGATGCCTGTAATGAGCGGCCTGACGGCAGCAGAGAAAATAAGGGGGCTGGAATCTACAACAAATTCTCACATCCCCATAATTGCCATCACTGCAAACGCGATGATTGGTGATAAGGAAAAATGTTTATCTGCAGGAATAGATGATTATATAAGCAAACCATTTCAACCTGCTGCACTTATCGAGATTATTAAGAAAAACATTTAGTTTTTTAAACCGTAAGGCCTGAATCCGATAACCATCATATCATCTACCTGGGTATCTCCTCCCATCCATGTCCTGATGTTATCATCAAGAATTGACTTCTGATCGTTTACAGGAAACTTATGAATTGTAAGTAACAGGTACCTGAAACGGCGGTACATGAACTTTTTCATCTCTGATCCTCCGAACTGATCTACATAACCATCAGAGAAAAGATAAAAGATATCATCCTCAAGGATATCAATTTCATTATCTGAATAAGGATGTGATTCGGGGTTCATTCCGATTATCAGCTTATCTCCCTTTGTCTCTGTAAGTGTACTGTTTCTTATGAGGTAAAGAGGAAAGAATGCTCCTGCAAACTTCATCTTTCTGTTTTTCAGATCAATTATGCATAGTCCTATATCCATACCATCGCGGATAACACTTCCAAAATTTTTTTCTCTGGAGAAGATCTTTTCAAGATCATTATTCAAAAGATTAAGTATCTGTGATGGTGACTGAATGTTTTGAATATTTATTGCTCTTTCAACAATGTCAAGACCAATCATCGACATAAGTGCTCCGGGCACACCATGACCGGTACAATCAGCAGCGACAATAAATACTTTACCTTCATTTTCCCCTATCCAGTAGAAATCGCCACTCACAATATCTTTAGGTTTGAAAAAAACAAAAGAATCTTCAATATACTTCCTGAAATAGGATTCTGACGGAAGTAAGGCTTCCTGAATTCTTTGAGCATAAATAAGACTATCAGTAATATTTTTATCCTTGTATTCAAGTTCAGACTTCTGCCTTTCAATAATGTTATACGATATTTCTTTCTCTTTAAGCAGCTTTTTAGTTTTGATCAGGCTTCTTGTCTGCGACCTGACAAACATATATACAACAGCAACAACAAGAGTACTGTAGAGTATAAAACGATAAGGTGAAGGCGATGAGTTAAGTATGTTGCTTTCTGCAAATCCTTCAGAGATCAATACACTAATAAATAATAGTGCATAACTATATGTCAGATAAATAATTCCCATCAGAAAGTACAAAAATAATTTAATTATCCGTACATCTCTTAAGCATCTAAGTAAAAAAACAGTAAGAGACTAATTATTGATTATCTCATCTGTTCCTTTATGTAGTAATGACCTGTACTTTTCAGACGGAGATTTAATAAGCGGACCTAAATGAAAACTATCCCATCTTCTGTCAATCTCAGTTATTGTTTCCGGTAAAGAACATACAACATTGGGCCATTTCCTTGTAAAACCGCCTTTTCTGAACACTTTAACTGTGCCATCGATAAGCAAGGAGCCTGATTCTGTATATGAATGATCACGCTGTGGATCGCTGTTTCCAAGTACCTGCCAGGCGACCATGTGAAGATCATCAATGTCGACGGTATGATCCATTGCAATGATAAGTTTTATGGAGCCTGAAGGATCCAGTTTACCAAAGAACTTGTTTAACTTTTCGATTATATCCGGTTCTGCAGTCCTGTTAACGCTGGCTATCAGAATAGGCAAACTATTGACAAATAGCGAATAAGCATACCCTCCCGGGACTCCATTTTTGAGCAATTTTGCCTTAAGTGTTGCAATATATTTATTATCATATACCAAAGCGGATTTGCTTCCGGCTTTTTCTTCTGAATGCTTTATTGTTGCATCAATACCAGCCTTACCTCCGAAGGAGAAGGCATCAGAAGAATGATCCAGAACATCAAGAGGACCACGGCAGAATAAAAGATCCTTTGACAGATTCGTATTATCAAATATTTCCTTCATCACTTCTCCGTAATTACGGATATTAATGTCTCCGCTTAAAACAACAAGATATTTTGAGAACATCATCTGTCCGGCTCCGAATAATGAGCTAATCACCTTCATTCCCTGTCCGGGGTAACTTTTCTTTATTTTAACGACAACCAGATTATGGGCAATACCGGCATCAGGCATATGAAAATCTTCAATCTCGGGTTGCATTGTAAGCTTAACCGGTGCCAGAAAAATTCTTTCCGTTGTTTTTGCAAGCCATACATCTTCCTGGGGGGGTATACCAACAATTGTGGCAGGATAAACTGCGTTTTCAGAATGTGTTATACAAGTTACATGAAACTTCGGATACCAGTCAGCCAGGGAATAAAATCCGGTGTGATCACCAAAAGGTCCTTCCCAAATTGGCTCCTCAGAAGGATCTACATAGCCCTCGAGTATAATATCAGCATCATACGGTACAAAAATATCGTTTGTGATACACTTCACCATCTTCACCTTTTTTTTCCGCAGAAACCCGGCAAGAATATATTCATTTATATTTTCGGGAAGAGGGGCTGTTGCTGCATAAGTATAAACCGGGTCGCCTCCCAGTGCAACAGACACAGGCATTTTTCTTCCTGTTTTTTTCCATGCATCAAAGTGATTAGCACCTGTCTTATGTCGCTGCCAGTGCATGCCAGTGCTTTGTTTGTCAAGCACCTGCATTCTGTACATGCCTACATTTGTTTTTCCAGTATCAGGATGAACTGTATGAACAAGAGGAAGGGTTATGAATCTTCCACCATCGTGTGGCCAGCATTTAAGCACAGGGAGTATTCCCAAATCCGGGATCCTTAGTATTACCTGCTGACAGCGGCCTTTGGCTGATGTTTTTGATGGCAGGTAAGTCAGGAGTCTGAGAAGTTTCGGGAGCCGTAATATTTTTTTAAAAAAAGATCCATTATTATCTGAAAGCGTGTTAAAAACTGATTCAATTTCCTCGCCGGCATCATTAAGGTTATTTCGTCCGATGGCCATTGCCATCCTCGAATCTGATCCGAAAGCATTTATCAGAAGAGGAAAGCCGGTACCTGTGTTTTCGAAAAGCAAGGCCTTACCTCCTGACTTTGTTATCCTGTCGGTAATCTCGGTGATCTCAAGAACAGGATTGACAAACGCCTTTACACGTACCAGCTCGTTGTTTTGTCCGAGTGCCGAAATAAAGTCTGTTAATCCTGAATATGCCATTTTTTAAATTATTGTATTGCTCAAAGATATTCAATAAGTTAAAATATTAACCCAATGAATCACCCGAATGGAGGACTTTAAGGTTTTTTTATTAGAGGGGTATAAAACAAAAATGGGAACTATTCTTTACGATTAGCTCCCATCCACCATTCTCAGCCGAGGCTGTTAATGGAGTCAGACTACTGTTATTATGACCGGCTGAATAGGAGGATACGAGATCCTTTCTACAGCCCGCGGCTTTCCGATTTTGCCTGTTACAGCAGAACCTTCCGGCTGTCCTTTTGTCCCGCCGAAGCGGAATTTCCGGGACGAAGTGTCGTTCAGGCACCGCTGCTCATTTCCCGAGGGATGTGGCATCAGTTTCAGATTACCCGGAACCGAAGTCCTTCGTGTTCTGAAGCCCTGTGACTCAATCGCTGAAAGAACGTTTCCGGTTTTCGTCGATTTTCTGAACATATCAGACGCCTGGTCTTTTTAGTTCAGTCTTCGGCTCTCATGGTGCGCAGACCCGGAGGTCTGACCGAAACGAATCCTGTTTCATTTAAGTAACTCTTTTCGTCTCCACATCTTTCGAGCAGTCTTTTATCGCTCACCTGATGAAACAAATTTACATCAGGATTCTGAAAAAACACCATAAAAACCGGTGTTGTTATTCACCCGATTTAAACAGAGATGAACAGAAATTGTTAATAACGGCGGGAATTGTCATATTATGGAGGGAAGGGTATCGACCGTTCCCTGTAAACAAATAAAAAAAGGACCGGTCGAAACCGGTCCTTACAGACAAATATAAATATTAAAATTTACTTTTTATATCCATATACAGCAAGTGCACCAAGGGTTTCCTCGATTCTGAGAAGCTGATTGTACTTACATATCCTGTCAGTTCTGCTTGCAGACCCTGTTTTTATCTGTCCTGAGTTTGTAGCAACAGCGATATCAGCAATTGTAGTATCTTCGGTTTCGCCTGAACGGTGAGATGTAACAGTTGTATAACCTGCTCTGTGAGCCATTTCTATAGCCTGCAGTGTTTCTGTAAGCGAACCTATCTGGTTTACTTTGATAAGGATTGAGTTTGCACAACCCATATCGATACCTTTTTTAAGATATTCAACATTAGTAACGAAAACATCATCGCCAACGATCTGGATTTTTTTACCAATTCTGTCAGTAAGCATTTTCCAGCCATCCCAGTCATTCTCTGCCATACCGTCTTCAACTGAATCGATAGGAAATTTATTAACCAGCTGCTCAAGAAAGTCGACTTGTTCCTTTGAAGTTTTTCTTGCACCTCTTGGTCCTTCAAATTTTGAGTAGTTGTATAGACCTTCTTTATAGAATTCTGAAGCAGCACAATCGAGACCGATAGTAATATCAGTTCCTGCCTTGTAACCTGCTGCAGTAATTGCTTTGATAATTGTTTCAAGAGCATCTTCGGTACCATCGAGTTTTGGAGCAAATCCACCTTCATCACCAACAGCTGTACTGAGTCCGCGCTCTTTAAGAACCTTTTTCAGGGAATGGAATACTTCTGTACCCCAACGAAGTCCTTCTTTGAATGAGGGAGCTCCTACGGGTCTGATCATGAATTCCTGGAATGCAATAGGAGCATCAGAATGAGATCCTCCGTTAATGATGTTCATCATTGGAACCGGCAGTGTTACTGCATTTGCGCCGCCAATATAGCGGAACAATGGTAATCCGTGATATGAGGCAGCTGCTTTTGCCACAGCGAGAGATACGCCGAGGATAGCATTTGCGCCAAGGTTACTTTTAGTTTTTGTACCGTCGAGGTCAATCATTTTCTTATCGATACCAACCTGATCGGTAACGTCCATACCAATAATCTCTTCTGCAATAACATTATTAACATTATGTACTGCTTTAAGGACACCTTTTCCTAGATAACGGCCTTTATCTCCATCGCGGAGTTCAAGAGCTTCATTTTCACCTGTAGATGCTCCGGACGGAACTGCTGCCCTACCAAAGTAACCACTGGCTGTCATAACATCGACTTCAATTGTCGGATTGCCACGAGAATCAAGAATTTCACGCGCAAGAACACTAACTATCTGACCCATAATAAATTAATTAATTATTAAACATTAATGCAATATACAAAAAAAAAGGGATTAAGTCTTAATGACTAATCCCTTTCCCGGTAAATATTTCCTTGAACATTTTTATTATACTTCCGCTTCTTATTCTTCGGCTTTTTTGTCAGCCTTTACAGCAGGTTTTTCAGCTTTAGCCTTAGCAGCTTTAGGAGCTTTTGTTTCAGCAGAAGCTTCTTCTTTTTTCTTTGGAGCTCTTCTGGTTCTTGCTGCCTTTGGTTTTGCAGCTTCTCCTCCTGCCATTGCTGTGTTGTAATCAACAAGCTCAAGAATACACATATCGGCATTATCACCAATTCTGTGTCCGGTTTTCAGAATCCTTGTATAACCTCCCGGCCTTTCGGCTATTTTGGGTGATACTTCTCTGAACAGTTCAGCAACTGCTGTTTTATCTTTAAGATAACTGAAGACCACTCTTCTTGAGTGAGTTGAATCTTCTTTCGATTTAGTTATAAGAGGTTCAACAAAGGTACGAAGCGCTTTCGCCTTGGCTGTTGTTGTTGCAATCCTTTTATGAAGGATAAGTGATGCAGCCATGTTTGAAAGCATCGACTTCCTGTGTGAACTTGTTCTTCCTAAATGGTTAATAACCCTTGAATGTCGCATTTCTCTATTTCCTTAACCAGTTTTCAAATTAATCTTTATCTAATTTATATTTGCTTACATCCATACCAAATGAAAGGCTCATGGATTCGAGCAACTCATCAAGCTCAGTGAGTGATTTCTTTCCAAAGTTCCTGAATTTAAGAAGGTCATTCTTATTGAACTTAACGAGATCACCAAGCGTTTCAACTTCTGCAGCTTTGAGGCAGTTCAGTGCTCTTACAGAGAGGTCAAGGTCGACCAGCTTTGTTTTCAGCAGCTGACGCATATGAAGAACTTCCTCATCAAACTCTTCATTCGCCATCTTATCATCAGAATCAAGTGTTATTTTCTCATCTGAGAAGAGCATGAAGTGATAGATGAGAATTTTAGCTGCTTCTTTAAGAGCATCTTTCGGATGAATAGAACCATCTGTCTCGATCTCAAAAAGCAGTTTCTCATAGTCAGTTTTCTGCTCAACACGGTAGTTTTCAACCGTATATTTAACGTTTCTGATAGGAGTAAAAATAGCATCAATAGCTATCAGTCCGAATTCACTGTCGACAGGTTCATTTTCCTCCGCAGGAACATAACCTCTGCCTTTATTGACAGTAATTTCAATCTGCATTTTTACATCTGTTTCCATTCTGAATATAACCAATTCGGGGTTAAGAACCTCGAAGTTGCTGAGAGAGTTATTCAGGTTACCAGCTTTGAAAACATCCTGACCACTTATCTTTATTGTAACTTTTTCATGGTCTACATCTTCAACTATTCTTCTGAAACGTACCTGTTTCATGTTCAGAATAATTTCGGTTACGTCTTCCATAACACCGGTTATGGTCGAGAACTCATGATCTATGCCTTCGATCTTAACCGTTGTGATGGCAAAGCCCTCTAATGAAGAGAGAAGTATTCTTCTCAGCGAATTGCCGACAGTAATACCATAGCCAGGTTCAAGCGGACGGAATTCGAATTTTCCGTTTTTGTCGTCCGCTTCCAGCATTATTACTTTATCAGGCTTCTGGAATGATAAAATGGCCATAGAATTTATCTTAGATTATTATTTGGAATATAATTCAACTATAAGCTGTTCTTTGATATCTTCAGGGATATCGGTACGCTCCGGCACGTTCATAAATTTACCTGCCATCTGTGTGTCATCCCACTCAAGCCATGAAAGTTTTGAATATTTCCTGGTTGCAAGTGAATCAACTATTATCTCAAGTGATTTTGATTTCTCGCGAACACCGATTATATCACCAGGCTTGATCTGGCATGATGGTATATTAACAACTGTTCCGTTAACGGTGATATGTCTATGTGAGACAAGCTGACGCGCACCAGCTCTTGTAAGAGCCACGCCGAGACGATATACTACGTTATCGAGACGTGATTCGAGGAGCTGAAGGAGAACTTCACCGGTAACGCCTTTGCTTCTTGAGGCTTTTTCGAAGGTATTACGGAACTGACGTTCAAGCATTCCATAAGTATATTTTGCCTTCTGCTTTTCTCTGAGCTGAACACCGTATTCTGAAGTCTTCTTTCTCTTTTTATTCATTCCATGCTGCCCGGGGGGAAAGTTTTTCCTTTCCAGGTGCTTGTCGGGACCGAAAATAGGCTCACCGAATTTTCTTGCTATTCTTGTTTTTGGGCCAGTATATCTTGCCATTTCACTATAAATTTATAACTTTCTTATAATAAATACTTTATATATTATACTCTTCTTCTTCCGGGAGCACGGCAGCCGTTATGTGGCATTGGTGTTACGTCGATAATCTCTGTAACTTCTATACCAACATTGCTTATTGATCTGATTGCTGATTCTCTACCTGCACCCGGACCTTTAACGTACACCTTTACTTTTCTTAATCCAAGATCATAAGCAACTTTACCACATTCCTCTGATGCCATCTGGGCAGCATATGGTGTGTTTTTCTTGGAACCTTTGAATCCCATCTTGCCTGCTGATGCCCATGAAATAACCTGACCTGAATTGTTTGTCAGTGTAACGATGATATTATTAAATGATGAATGAACATGTGCCTGGCCTGAAGGTTCAACCTTAACGACCCTCTTCTTTAATGCCCCAGTCTTCTTTGCCATAATCTATTTATTTAGTAGCTTTTTTCTTGTTTGCAACTGTTTTCTTTCTTCCTTTTCTTGTTCTGGCGTTATTCTTGGTGCTCTGGCCTCTTACCGGCAGACCAATTCTGTGGCGAACACCACGGTAGCATCCGATATCCATAAGCCTTTTTATGTTGAGCTGTGTTTCAGAACGCAGTTCACCTTCCAGTTTATAATTATCGTTCAGAATTCTCCTGATGGAGTTAATCTGATCATCATTCCACTCTTCGACCTTCGCGTTTCTGTCAACGCCGGCCTCATCAAGTACTCTCTGAGCAATGCTTCTGCCTACACCATAGATGTAAGTCAGTCCAACTTCGCCTCTTTTATTTCTTGGTAAATCTACACCAACAATACGTGCCATATAAAACTTTTCTTAAATAATGTGCAAAACTAGTTAAAATTATCCCTGTCTCTGTTTGAACTTGGGATTTTTCTTGTTAATAACGTAAATGCGGCCTTTTCTCTTGACTATTTTACAGTCAACGCTGCGCTTTTTTACAGATGCTCTTACTTTCATTACCTTGAGTATTTCTTATTTATACCTGAATGTTATTCTACCTTTAGTTAAATCATATGGTGACATTTCCACCTTCACTTTATCACCGGGGAGGATTTTAATATAATGCATCCTCATCTTTCCCGATATATGGGCAGTGATGACATGTCCATTTTCGAGTTCCACCCTGAACATTGCATTGGAAAGGGCTTCGATAATGGTGCCGTCCTGCTCAATTGATGATTGTTTCGCCATTCGATTACAATTTTTTTAAAACGTCGTCTATAAATTTAAAGGTTGTTAATACATCAGCTTTCCCCTTATCAACAGCCACGGCGTATTCGAAATGTGCCGAAGGCTTACCGTCTGCTGTTTTTATGGTCCAACCGTCTTTCATCTGCAATGTCTCTTTCTTTCCCAAGTTGATCATTGGCTCGATGCAAATAACAAGTCCTTTTTCCATTTTTGGTCCTGAACCCTGTTTCCCGTAATTGGGTACTTCAGGCTGTTCATGAAGTTTTGTTCCTAAACCGTGTCCTACAAGTTCCCTGACAACAGAGTAACCTCCGCTTTCAGCCATTGTCTGAACGGCATATGAGATATCACCTACCCGCCTTCCTGCCAATGCCTCCTTTACACCCTCTTCGAGTGAAGCTCTGGTATATTCGAGAAGCCGTTTCACATCATCCTTTATTCTTCCTACCGGAAAGGTATAGGCACTGTCTCCGTACCATCCGTTTAATATCACTCCACAATCAACTGATATTATATCGCCCTCTTTAAGAATATAGTCTGAAGGGATCCCATGAACAATTTCGTCGTTGACAGATGTACAGAGTGTATTTGGAAATCCACCATATCCCTTGAAAGCCGGGGTTGCCCCGTGATCGCGAATAAACGCTTCGGCTATCTTATCGAGATAAAGAGTACTTATTCCAGGCTCTATAAGTGAGGCAAGCTCGGCAAGTGTTTTCGACACCAGCAAATTGCTCTCTCTTAACAACCCTACCTCTTCATCAGTCTTTAAATACAACATCAAAGAACGCTAACTTATTATATTGCAGTCACAGCTCCGGCTCTTCCCTTAACGCGACCCGTTTTCATCAACCCGTCATAATGACGCATAAGTAAATGACTCTCAATCTGCTGCAGTGTATCAAGAACAACTCCTACAAGAATAAGTAGTGATGTACCTCCATAGAACTGTGCAAACTGAGGTGTGATCGTAGCTTTCACTGCTATTGCAGGCAATATAGCAACTATTGCAAGGAATACCGAACCTGGGAATGTTATCCTCGACATGATAGTATCGAAGAATTCCACTGTCTTCCTTCCTGGTTTAATACCAGGTATAAAACCTCCGTTTTTCTTCATATCTTCTGCCATCTGAACCGGATTAATTGTGATTGCAGTGTAGAAGTATGTAAATACGATAATTAAAATTGCTGTTACAAGGTTATACCAGAATCCGTACATGTTAGAAAATGCAATAACAAATCCTGATCCTGAATCTGAATAACCTGCTATAATAATAGGCAGCATCATTATTGCCTGGGCAAAAATGATTGGCATTACACCTGCAGCATTTACCTTAAGAGGTATATACTGACGAACGCCGCCATACTGTTTGTTTCCAACTATTCGTCTGGCATACTGAACAGGTACACGACGTGTTCCCTGCACGAGCAGAATTGTTCCAAGAACAACAACGAAAAGGAATAATATTTCAACTATGAGTGCTATTGCGCCACCGGCACCGTTCATTCTAGTTCCTGCCTCAAAAATGAAGTTTGCAGGCATACGGGCCACGATACCTATCATAATAATGAGTGAAATACCATTTCCGATGCCCTTATCTGTAATCTTTTCTCCGAGCCACATTACAAACATAGTACCAGCTGTAAGAATTATAACTGATGATACTGTAAAGAAAGTACCGGAAATAACAAATGCGGATGGTGGCAAGATTCCATGAAGGTTTAAAAGGTAAGTAGGAGCCTGAAGAATAAGAATACCTACAGTCAGATACCTTGTATACTGATTCATCTTGCGTCTGCCGCTCTCTCCCTCTTTCTGAAGTTTCTGGAAGTATGGAAATACGATTCCTAGTAGCTGTACTACGATAGAAGCAGATATATAAGGCATAATACCCAGCGCAAAAACTGAAGCCTGTGAAAAGGCCCCTCCTGAAAACATGTCGAGCAGTCCCATGATACCTGTTGATGTCTGGGTCTGAAGGTTTGCAAGTTGCGATGGATCAACACCGGGAAGGGTAACATATTTACCCAGCCGGTACAATAAAATGATACTAAAAGTATAGATAAGTCTTGCGCGAAGATCTTCTATCTTAAAGATATTTTTTATAGTCTGAATCAGTCTCATGAAATTACAGTATTACAGCGGTTCCCTTTTTAGCTTCTATTGCTTCGACAGCCGATTTGCTGAATGCGTGGGCATGAACTTCGAGTTTTCTGTCGAGAATTCCTTTCCCAAGAATTTTCACTGAAGCATTTTTAGAAACCAGACCGGCAAGTACGAGTACCTGAAAATCTATTTTCTCAAGATTATTAGCTTCCGCAAGTGTCTGAAGAGTACTTATATTGATACCCTTATACTCTTTACGGTTGATATTTTTAAAGCCATATTTCGGAACGCGTCTCTGAAGTGGCATCTGACCCCCTTCAAAACCGACTTTCTTACTATAACCTGATCTGGACTTAGCGCCCTTGTGTCCTCTGGTGGAAGTTCCACCTCTACCGGAACCTTGTCCGCGGCCCAGACGCTTACCTTTTTTAACTGATCCTTTAGCAGGTCTTAAGTTACTCAAATCCATAACCTTGTATTATAAAAATGTTTTAAATCTTAAATATTTTCTACTTTAACCAGGTGCTGAACTTTTACCACCATACCAAGAATCTGGGGGGTAGCTTCATGTTCTACACTGTGGTTTAACTTACGGATTCCGAGAGCTTCCAGAGTTCTCTTCTGTCTTTCGGGTTTCCCGTTTTTACTTTTCACCTGAGTGATACGTATTTTTGTCATCGTAATTTTCTTTACTAACCGTTAAATACTTTGTCCATTGAAACGCCCCGGTTTTCAGCAATTGAGAAAGCATCTCTCATTTCGAGCAGAGCTGCGAAAGTTGCTTTAACAAGGTTGTGAGGGTTTGATGATCCTTTGGACTTTGCGAGTACGTTATGTACACCAACACTTTCAAGCACAGCGCGCATAGCACCACCAGCCTTAACACCTGTTCCGGGTGATGCCGGCTTTATAAATACCTTTGCACCGCCGAATTTTGCAACCTGTTCGTGAGGAATTGTACCATTATGAACCGGTACTTTTATCAGATTCTTCTTGGCATCTTCAATACCTTTTGCAATGGCAGTTGTTACCTCACTTGCCTTACCAAGGCCGTGTCCAACAATACCGTCTTCATTTCCGACAACCACGATGGCTGAAAAACTGAATGTACGTCCTCCTTTGGTAACTTTTGTTACTCTCTGGATACTTACAAGCCTATCCTTAAGTTCGAGATCGCTGGTTTTAACTTTTCTTATACCGTTTCCCATAGTTCATTAGAATTTTAAACCGCCTTCGCGGGCTGCATCAGCCAATGATTTTACTCTGCCATGATATTTATAACCGCTTCTGTCGAACACTACTTTTTCGATACCTTTTTCTTTACATTTGGTAGCAAGCAGTTTTCCAACCAGTTTAGCCTGTTCTGTCTTCTTTATACCTGTCTGAGCAGCAATCTCTTTCTCTTTTGAGCATGCTGACAGGATAGTTACACCACTCAGGTCGTCAACAACCTGAACGTAAATCTGTTTATTGCTACGATAAACTGCGAGTCTTGGTGATTCAGCAGTACCGCTTATCTTCTTGCGGATCCTCATTCTGATCCGTGTTCTTCTTTCCAATTTGGTTAAGGCCATGATTTTTTTTCTTTTACCAGATTAAACACTAGCAGATTTTCCAGCCTTTCTTCTGAGCTGTTCTCCGACAAACTTAATCCCTTTTCCTTTGTAAGGCTCAGGCGGACGAAGTGATCTGATCTTTGCAGCAACATGTCCGATAAGCTGCTTGTCGATTGAAGTAAGGGTAATAATCGGGTTAGCCCTTCTTTCGGTTTTGGTTTCCACCTTAACCTCATCGGGCAACTGAAGTATTACTTCGTGAGAAAAGCCAAGGCTCATCTCAAGGTTCTGTCCTTTTGCTTCGGCTCTGTAGCCAACACCAACCAGCTCAAGATCTTTTCTGTATCCTTCCGATACACCTACCACCATATTGTGGATTAGTGCGCGGTAAAGACCATGCAATGATTTATGATTTTTCGATTCTGATGGTCTCGACAATAACAGTTCGTTCTCCACCACTTCCACCTTCAGGTCTTTGTCGACCACTTGAGTCAACTCACCCAGGGGGCCTTTCACACTAACCACATTGGACTCACTGATGTTTACAGTGACGCCTTTGGGCAGGTTTACAGGTAATTTTCCTATTCGTGACATTAAGCTATCCTCCTAATTAGTAAACATAACATAATACTTCACCACCGATTTTTTCTCTTTTTGCCTCTTTGTCTGTCATAAGTCCTTTAGAGGTAGAAATAATCGCAATACCCAATCCGTTAAGTACTCTTGGTATCTCTTCAACACCTGTGTACTGGCGAAGACCCGGACGGCTAACTCTTTTTATTGCTTTTATAGCAGGTTTTTTGCTTTTTGCGTTGTATTTGAGCGCAATTTTCAAAACACCCTGCGGTCCATCACCTTCAACAACCTTATAGCTGAGTATATACCCTTTTTCGAACAGAATTCTGGCAACCTCTTTCTTAAGATTGGATGCTGGAGCCTCCACAACCTTATGACCGGCCATAATGGCGTTCCTTATTCTGGTCAGTAAATCTGCAATTGGATCAGTCATCTTTTATTATTTATTGTAGTTTATATTTATTCCTTGTTAATTACCAGCTGGCCTTTTTTACACCCGGTATCAAACCGAATGATGCCATTTCCCTGAAAGTGATTCTGCTGACTCCGAATTGTCTCATATAACCTCTTGAACGACCTGTTAATTTGCAACGGTTGTGCATTCTGTTTGGGTTTGAGTTCTTAGGCAAGCGGCTCAGTCCGACATAATCTCCGTCGGCTTTAAGCTGAGCTCTTTTTGCAGCGTACTTCTGAGTTAAACGTGCGCGTTTTACTTCGCGGGCTACCATGGATATCTTAGCCATATTACTAGTTTTTATTATTTTTAAATGGTAAACCAAAGTTCTTAAGCAGAGCATGTGCTTCTTCATCAGTACTTGCTGAAGTGACAAATGTTATCTGAAGACCCATGATCTTAGCTATCTTATCGAGGTCAATCTCAGGGAAAATAATCTGCTCAGTAATTCCCAGCGTGTAGTTACCACGACCGTCGAGTTTTGAGTTGACACCTTTAAAGTCGCGGATACGTGGAAGAGCAACAGAAATCAAACGCTCAAGAAATTCATACATCTTCTCTTTGCGTAATGTCACCATTATACCGATAGGCATGTTTTTTCTAAGTTTGAAATTAGAGATGTCTTTTGTTGACATTGTCTGAACAGCTTTCTGTCCTGCAATATCCGACAACTCTTTTACTCCGTATTCGAGCAGTTTTTTATCGGCAATTGCCTGACCTACTCCCTGGTTGATAACAATCTTCTCCAACTTAGGGACCTGCATAATTGTTGAATATCCGAATTCCTTCATCAATGCAGGGACGATCTCGTCACTATACTTGGTTTTTAGCGCAGGTATGTACATTACTTGATCTCCTCTCCTGATTTTTTTGAATAACGCACTAATTTATTTTTTCCATTAAGTTTCTTCCCAACGCGGGTTGGTTTGCCGGAAGTCGGATCCATCAGCATGAGGTTCGAAATATGAACCGGGGCCTCTTTCTTGATAATTCCTCCCTGGGGAGCTTTAGCATTTGGTTTGGTATGTTTTGATACCATATTTATGCTTTCAACAAGTGCCCTGCTTTTTTCTCTGTCGACTTCCAGAACGCGGCCTTTCTGGCCTTTTGATTCACCGGTTATAACCATAACCGTGTCGCCTTTTTTAATATGTGTTTTCTTCTGCATCGTTGTGTATTTAAATATATTACAACACTTCAGGTGCCAATGAAACGATCTTCATGTACTTGTCGCGGAGCTCTCTTGCTACCGGCCCGAAGATACGTGTTCCACGAACCTCGTTTACGTTGTTGAGAAGCACTACTGCGTTATCGTCGAACCTTATATAGGAACCATCGGCACGACGGATCTCTTTTTTGGTTCTAACGACAACAGCCTTACTGACTGTTCCTTTTTTTGCTTCACCTGAAGGAAGTGCGGACTTCACACTCACAACAATTTTATCGCCTACGCTAGCATATCTTTTCTTGCTACCTCCAAGAACCCTGATACATAATACCTCTTTGGCTCCTGAGTTGTCGGCTACGGTTAATCTGCTTTCCTGTTGTATCATGATTACTTAGCTCTTTCGATTATTTCTATTAATCTCCAGGCTTTGTTTTTGCTCAGAGGCCTGGTCTCTGATATACGTACAGTATCGCCGATATTGCAAGTGTTAGCTTCATCGTGCGCCATCAGCTTTTTCGTTTTGTTGATAAACTTACCATAAATAGGATGTTTAACTTTCCTCTTTATGACTACGACGATGGATTTGTCCATTTTAGTACTGACAACCACACCTACACGTTCTTTCCTAAGATTCCTTTCTTCCATTGCTGACTAGCTATTTGATTTTGTATTCAACTCTCTTGTACGCAATTCGGTTAGCAGGCGTGCAATCGTAAGTTTCACTTCTTTAACTTTTTGAGGGTTATCGAGCGGAGTGATTGCATGGTTAAGCTTCATACGAACGAGCATTGTCCTCTCGGTATCGATTCTCTCGACCAGGTCTGAGGTGCTTAATTCCTTTATTTCTGAAGTTTTCATTATTTCAAATTATTATTCCTGAATGTAATCGCGTCTTACAATAAATTTTGTTGTTATAGGAAGTTTCTGAGCTCCCAGACGGAGTGCCTCTTTTGCAACTTCATATGGAACACCTTCTGCTTCAAGCAGGATTCTGCCCGGAGTTACCGGAACAACGAAACCTTCAGGTGCTCCTTTTCCTTTACCCATACGAACCTCTGCAGGTTTCTTTGTTATAGGCTTATCGGGGAAAATTCTGATCCACAACTGACCTTCACGTTTCATATGACGGGTTACTGCCTGACGGGCTGCTTCAATCTGCCTGCCGGTGATCCAATGCTCCTCGAGCGCTTTGATACCAAATGACCCGAATGCCAGCTGGTTGCCTCTTTGTGCATTGCCTTTCATTCTTCCCTTCTGGGCTCTCCTGAATTTGGTCCTTTTCGGTTGTAACATTGCTCAAATATTATTATAAAATTATATACTACTAAGTCTCTTATTTTTTTGCTTTTCTCTTCAGGCTCTTACTCTTCGCATTTCTTGCTCCGATATTAGGGCTGAGATCTCTTTTACCATAAACCTCACCGTTGCAGATCCAGACTTTTACACCCAGAAGACCTACTTTCGTATGTGCCTCAGCCAGTGCATAATCTATATCGGCCCGCAATGTATGAAGAGGAATTCTTCCTTCCTTATATGATTCACTTCTTGCCATTTCAGCACCACCCAAACGTCCGGAGATCATAACTTTTATTCCTTCTGCTCCCATTCTCATTGTAGAAGCAATTGACATCTTGATTGCACGGCGGTATGAAATTTTACCTTCGAGCTGACGGGCTATATTGTTTCCGACTATGTTGGCATCAAGTTCCGGGCGTTTAACTTCAAAGATGTTTATCTGAACCTCTTTTTTGGTTATTTTCTTGAGTTCTTCCTTAAGTTTATCAACTTCCTGGCCACCTTTACCTATAATAATACCAGGACGTGCAGTGTTAACAGTTACAGTTATAAGTTTAAGTGTTCTCTCAATAATAATCTTAGAGATGCTGGCTTTTGCGAGCCTTGCATTGAGGTACTCCCTGATCTTTGTATCTTCTACCAGCTTACCGGAAAAATCTTTTCCACCGTACCAGTTCGAATCCCAACCTTTGATTATACCTAATCTGTTACCAATCGGATTTACTTTTTGTCCCATCTGTTCTAATTTGATGTTTTTTCAACTTCGTTAATCTTACTGTCAAGCACGAGAGTAATATGGTTAGATCTTTTTCTTAACCTGTATGCTCTTCCCTGAGGTGCTGTCTGCAGTCTTTTCAATGAACGGCCGCTGTCGACATGAATCAGTTTCACGTAGAGATTACTCTCTTCCACTCTCACGCCTTCATTCTTGGCCTGCCAGTTGGCAATCGCTGAAAGGAGTAATTTCTCCAGTCTGCGTGATGCCTCCTGTGAACTGAACTTGAGGACATCCAGTGCTTTGTTAACTTCCATTCCGCTGATAAGATCGGTTACGAGTCTCATTTTTCGCGGCGACGTAGGACAGTTTTTGAGGATGGCCTGATACCTGCTTTTGGCGGCCTCCTTTTTAGCGTCAGCTGTATTTCTTTTTCTTGCACCCATTTCTAAATGATTTTCAATGTTTACATTACTTATTTGTTACCGGAGTGACTCCTGAAAGTACGGGTAGGTGAAAACTCTCCCAACTTATGTCCTACCATGTTTTCGGTAATGTAAACGGGGATAAACTTGTTCCCGTTATGAACTGCTATAGTATGTCCGACAAAATCAGGTGAGATCACTGATCTTCTTGACCATGTCTTGATCACTGACTTTTTCTGTCCTTCGTTCATTTCAACAACTCTTTTCTCCAGTTTGAAATCGATGAAAGGGCCTTTTTTAATTGATCTGCTCATAATATATCAGTTATTTTTTCCTTCTTTCAATAATAAATTTCGCAGAGTATTTCTTCTTGTCTCTGGTTTTGAAACCTTTTGAAGGAATTCCCTTGCGTGACCTTGGATGTCCGCCGGAAGCTCTTCCTTCACCACCACCCATTGGGTGATCGACCGGGTTCATAACAACGCCTCTTACTCTTGGACGGCGGCCCTGCCATCTTGAACGGCCGGCTTTTCCTGATCTTTCGAGGTTGTGGTCAGAGTTTGAAACTGTACCGATTGTGGCGCGGCAGGTTGCAAGTATCATCCTTGTTTCACCTGAAGGAAGTTTGATAGTTGCATATTTTCCTTCACGGGCTGATAACTGGGCATAAGTTCCTGCGCTACGGGCAATTGCTCCGCCTTTTCCTGGTTTCAATTCAATGTTATGAATGATTGTTCCGAGAGGAATGTCACTCAAAAACAGTGTATTTCCGATTTCAGGAGAAGCCTCTTTACCAGACATTAATGTCT
The DNA here is from genome assembly GCA_038207725.1 of Bacteroidales bacterium. Lineage (GTDB taxonomy): Bacteria > Bacteroidota > Bacteroidia > Bacteroidales > VadinHA17 > LD21. Next base: position 31,093 of record JBBQZN010000011.1, read on the forward strand.
GACCTACCTGAAGACCGGTTGGTGCTACAATATATTTTTTCTCACCATCTTTATATACAACGAGTGCAATTCTTGAAGTACGATTAGGATCGTATTCAATGGTTTTTACTGTTGCAGGCATACCATCTTTCTCCCTGAGGAAATCGATAAGTCTATACATCTTTTTATGACCGCCGCCGATGTATCTCATAGTCCGTTTGCCGTTAACGTTCCTTCCTCCTGAATTTTTGTGCGGTCGAAGTAAGGATTTCTCCGGCGTGTCACTTGTGATTGTCTCAAAAGTGCTCGCAATTTTGTGTCGCTGACCTGGTGTTACAGGTTTAATCTTTCTGACTGCCATACTGCTTATTAAATATTGCTATAGAAATCAATCTTGTTTCCTTCTGCGAGTGTAACTACAGCCTTCTTAGTAGCTGCTGTTTTACCAACGAGAAGTCCCGATTTTGTGTTACGTGTCTTTACCTTGCCGCCGTAGCGCATGGTGTTCACTGAATCAACTGTAACGCTGTACAGTTCTTCAACAGCTTTCTTAATCTGCAACTTATTTGCATTTCGGGCAACGAAGAAACCATAGCGATTAAATTTATCGCCCTGGCTTGTCATCTTTTCCGTTACTATAGGTTTAAGTAAAATATTCATCACTCAAAGTTTACTAGTTTTCAAATGTTGCCTGCAAAACGTCAACTGCGCTCTCGACAAGTATTATTGTTGAAGCTCTCATTATCTTGTAAGTGCTTAATTCACTGGCAATTACAACTTCAACCCCTTGTACATTTCGGGATGACAAATATATATTATTATTTTGTTCTGGTAAAACAAATACTGATTTTTTATTTGCAATATTCAGGTTATTTGTCATTTTGATGATTTCCTTGGTTTTAGGAGTCTCAAAAGAGAAATCTTCAAGAACAATAATATTATTTGCTGACGCTTTATATGAAAGTGCTGATATTCTGGCCAGTTGTTTGACCTTCTTATTCAGTTTGAAACCATAATACCTGGGTTTTGGTCCGAACATACGACCTCCTCCACGGAACAATGGGTTCTTGATGCTTCCGGCACGGGCTGTACCTGTACCTTTTTGTTTTTTAATCTTCCTGGTACTACCAGATACCTCACCACGTTCTTTGGATTTATGAGTTCCCTGCCTCTGATTGGCCAGGTACTGTTTTGTATCCAGATATATGGCATGGTCGTTAGGTTCCACACCGAAAATTGAATCGTCAAGATTGACTTTTCTTCCGGTTTCCTTACCACTAATATTAAGAATAGCTAATTCCATTATTTTGTAATTATTACGTAACCACCTCTTGGACCCGGGACTGATCCTTTTACAATTAATATATTATTGTCAGCCATAAGCTTAACAACTTTCATATCCATAGCCATCACCTGATTTCCTCCGGTACGGCCTGCCATTCTCATGCCAGGTAATACTCTTGAAGGGAATGATGATGCACCAAGTGATCCGGGTGCCCTGCCCCTGTTATGCTGTCCGTGGGTTTGTCCTCCGACGCCGGCAAAACCGTGACGTTTAACTACACCCTGGAATCCTTTACCTTTTGACCAGCCTCTTACATCGACAATATTTTCTGACTCAAAAAGTGAAGCTGTAACAACTTCGCCTTCTTTAAGCTGACCTTCCGCAAAACCAAGGAATTCAACAACTTTCCTTTTCGGAGTTGTGTTTACCTTTTTGAAGTGGCCCATTTCAGCCTTTGTAGTATGCTTTTCTTTTTTATCTTCGAAGCCTAACTGTACAGCAAAGTAGCCGTCTCTTTCCATTGTCTTGATCTGTGTAACGACACATGGACCAGCCTGCAGAACCGTACATGGAATGTTCTTTCCATTTTCATCAAAAATGGAGGTCATTCCTACCTTTTTTCCAATTAATCCCTGCATTTCTTTATTACTTTACTGGTTTCACACTTTAATTTCTACTTCAACACCACTAGGAAGCTCTAGTTTCATAAGAGCATCAATAGTTTTTGGAGTTGAGCTGTAAATGTCGAGCAACCTTTTGTAAGAACAAAGCTGAAACTGCTCTCTTGCTTTTTTGTTTACAAACGGCGAACGAAGCACTGTATAAATCTTTTTGTGTGTTGGAAGCGGAATAGGACCACTGACAACTGCACCAGTAGATTTTACTGTTTTTACGATCTTCTCGGCAGACTTATCCACGAGATTATGATCATAAGATTTCAGTTTGATACGAATTTTCTGACTCATTTTAAAGAATTTTTCCTTTTGTAATTTCTACAATCTTGTTTGATATTTCTGCAGGTACCTTTTCATAATGAGAGAACTCCATTGTTGAAGTTGCTCTTCCTGAGGTAAGGGTACGAAGTACTGTAACATAACCAAACTTTTCTGCCAGAGGTACTTTTGCCTTAACTACCCTTGCGCCTGCTTTCGATTCCATACCTTCCACTCTTCCTCTTCTGCGGTTAAAATCGCCGATAACCTCACCAACATATTCTTCAGGAGTAACTACTTCTGTTGACATAATTGGCTCAAGAATAACAGGATTGCATTTTGACGCAAATTTCCTGAATGCCTGTTTGGCTGCAATTTCAAACGACAGAGCATCTGAGTCTACAGGATGGTACGAACCGTCTTTGAGGACTACTTTAAGGCTGTCGAGAGGGAACCCTGCGAGCGGACCATTTGCCATCGCTTCACGGAACCCTTTTTCAATTGATGGAATATACTCTTTCGGAATATGTCCACCCTTAACTTCATTAACAAACTGGAGACCTCTTACATCAGCATCAGCCGGTGCAAGATCAAATGTCATATCGGCAAATTTACCGCGTCCACCTGTCTGTTTCTTGAATACTTCACGGAATTCGGCTGTTGAGGTAATTGCTTCTTTGTAGGCAACCTGAGGTGCTCCCTGGTTACACTCTACTTTAAATTCTCTCTTCAGACGATCAAGGAGTATTTCCAGATGTAACTCACCCATACCGTGGATAATTAATTGTCCGCTGTCGGGATCAGTCCTTACCTGGAAAGTTGGATCTTCTTCTGCAAGCTTATTAAGTGCAAGACCTAATTTATCTACATCAGCCTGAGTTTTAGGCTCAATGGCTACTCCGATAACCGGTTCGGGGAAATCCATTGTTTCGAGCAGTATAGGCTTGTTTATAGCACAAAGTGTATCACCGGTCTTAAGATCTTTAAAACCAACACCTGCACAAATATCGCCGGCAGCAATAAATTCTTTCGGATTCTGTTTATTGGCATGCATCTGGAAGAGACGGTTAATACGTTCCCTTTTACCTGTACGTACGTTCAGAACTGTGTCTCCCGCTTTGAGGACACCTGAATATATGCGAAGGAAAGCCAGACGACCAACAAAAGGATCTGTTGCTATTTTGAATGCAAGAGCAGCCAATGGTTCTTCATCATCAGGCTCTCTTGTTATTACTTCGTCATTTCTCGGATCAATTCCGGTAACAGCTCCCTTGTCAACTGGTGATGGCAAATAAGCTATAACTGAATCGAGGAGACTCTGCACTCCTTTATTTTTGAATGCTGCACCACAAATAACGGGTATTGCTACTCCATCTATCGCAGTTTTCCTGAGAGCTACCATAATTTCATCAGATGTAATCGAATTATGGTCTTCAAGAAATCTTTCAAGAAGTGTATCATCTACACTTGCAACAGCTTCAATAAGTTTACCTCTCCACTCTTCTGCTTCTTCCAGCATATTTGCAGGGATAGGCTCAATCTCGAATGTTGTTGCATTTGCTGCATCATTATAATAGACAACAGCATTCATGTTAACCAGGTCGATAAAGCCTTTGAAATTTTCCTCAGCTCCGATTGGAATCTGAACAGGTACCGGATTGGCACCAAGTTTATCATGTATCTGCTGAACCACACTGTAGAAATCTGCGCCTGCGCGGTCCATTTTATTAATAAAGGCAATTCTTGGAACAACATATTTGTCAGCCTGTCTCCATACAGTTTCAGATTGTGGCTCAACACCACCAACTGCACAGAATACGGCAACTGCACCGTCGAGTACCCTTAATGATCTCTCAACTTCAACTGTAAAATCAACGTGACCCGGGGTATCGATAATATTGATCTTGTACTCCTGATCCCTGTATTTCCAGAAAGTTGTTGTTGCGGCAGAAGTAATTGTAATACCTCTTTCCTGTTCCTGAACCATCCAGTCCATCGTTGCATTGCCATCATGCACTTCACCCATGCGATGAGTACGACCAGTGTAAAACAGAACACGTTCTGTTGTAGTGGTCTTACCGGCATCGATGTGGGCCATGATTCCGATGTTTCTGGTATATTTCAGATTTTTATCCATCCTCTTAATTCCTTCTGCCTCTTTATATCAATTAGAACCTGAAATGTGCAAAAGCCTTGTTGGCTTCAGCCATTCTGTGGGTATCTTCCTTCTTCTTATAAGCACCGCCTTCAAGTTTATAAGCAGCCATAAGCTCAGCAGCAAGACGATCAGCCATTGAGTGGCCTGTTCTTTTCCTTGCAAATGAGATCATATTCTTCATGCTTATACTTACTTTTCTGTCGGTTCTGATCTCCATTGGTACCTGGAAAGTTGCACCACCAACCCTGCGGGCTTTTACTTCAACCTGAGGTGTAACATTATCTAGCGCCTGCTTGAATATCTCAAGAGGTGTTTTTCCTTCATTCTTGAATTTGTCTGCGACTATTTCGAGTGAATCGTAGAAAATTTTAAACGCCAGGTTCTTTTTACCATTGAACATAAGATTATTCACAAACCTCGTTACATACGGATCTTTATATTTTGGATCCGGTAACAGAATCCTCTTCTTTGGTTTTGACTTTCTCATTATCTTATTCCTTTAAAACTGTTACTTCTTAGGCCTTTTTGCACCATACTTTGATCTTCTCTGAGTACGACCATCAACTCCGGAGGTGTCGAGAGCACCACGAACAAGGTGATAACGTACACCCGGAAGATCTTTTACCCTGCCACCTCTGATCAGTACGATCGAGTGTTCCTGCAGGTTGTGACCCTCTCCCGGAATATATGCGTTTACTTCTTTCTGGTTGGTAAGCCTTACCCTGGCTACCTTCCTCATCGCTGAATTAGGTTTCTTTGGAGTTGTGGTATATACACGAACGCAAACACCCCTCCTCTGCGGACATGAATCCAGAGCGGGAGCTTTACTTTTATCTACCAGTTTCTTCCTGCCTTTTCTTACTAATTGTTGAATTGTGGGCATATTTCCAATTATTTTAGCATTAAATTTTACTCAAAAAAATGGTTTGCAAAGGTATTGATTTATTTTAATAATTAACAAACAACTATCCTATTTTTTTTAAAACAAAATAATATACACGTTCCAGATACCTGATTATTCATATAATTCAGGCCTTAAAGCATGTTTGAAAAATATATATCTTACGTAAAAATGTAAGTTATCAACAGGTTCCTTCCCGACCTTTCCCAATGAAAAACGTTTTGTAAACTTACTTTGAGAGAAAAACCGGTACTCCTGTATTTCAAAAAACTGTCGCAAAGGAAATAAAAATTTTGTAATTCTCACCACTTTCCTATGTTGATTTTAAAAAATTATTATTTTTGTCCCTCCTCATATGAATATATAATAAATAAGTATAACATATATAATCCGGTAAAATATGAAAACATTCCAGGCGGACCAGATTAAAAACATTGCCCTTCTTGGTAACTCGGGCTCAGGAAAAACGACCCTTGCAGAGGCATTGCTTTTTAATGGCGGCATCATCGAAAGAAGAGGTACTATCGAGGGAAAGAACACAGTCTCCGACTATCGTCCAATCGAACACGAGAACGGAAACTCAATTTTTTCAACGGTAATGTATGCCGAATATCAGAACACAAAAATCAATATTTTAGATACCCCCGGTCTGGATGATTTCAGTGGTGGAGTTATCTCATCGCTATTTGCTTCCGATGCTGTGGTAATGACAATAAATGTTCAGAATGGTGTTGAAGTAGGTACAGAGATCCATTTCCGTCATGCCGAAAAAGATAACAAACCTCTTATATTTGTAGTTAATGGTCTCGATCACGAAAAAGCAAACTTTGAGAAATCAATAGAGATGCTCAAAGAGCGTCTAAGCTCAAATGTTGTTCTCATTCAGTATCCCGTGAACGAAGGGACAGGCTTCAATTCCATAATCGATGTTCTAAAAATGAAAATGCTTCGCTATGCCAAAGAAGGCGGCAAAGCTGAAATCGTTGATATTCCTGCTGATCAGACCGACAAAGCAGCGGAACTTCATGGAGCACTTGTAGAGAAAGCAGCAGAGAGCGACGAAAGCCTGATGGAACTTTTCTTTACTAATGACTCGCTATCTGAAGATGAGATTAAAAAGGGAATCGCAAAAGGTATTGTATCAAGAGGCCTCTTCCCTGTACTTTGTCTTTCTTCAAAAAACAATATCGGTGTTGACCGCCTGATGGAGTTTATTGTTAACGAAGCCCCTTCTCTGGCCGATATGCCGGCTCATCTTAATAACAAGGGAGCCGGGATCAAACCTAATCCAACAGGTTTAGGCTCTGTTTATGTATTTAAATCTGCAATCGAAGAACATATAGGTGAAATCAACTACTTCAGGGTTCTTTCAGGGAAGATAGCCGAGAACCTCGATGTTGTAAACAGCAATAACAACTCGAAAGAAAGACTTTCACAGCTTTATGTATCAGCAGGAAAAGTAAGAACAAGAGTACCCGAACTTCATGTGGGTGATATAGGTGCATTTGTAAAACTGAAAAACACAAAAACCGGACATACTCTTAATGTACCCGGAAATGACTGGAAATATGAGGGAGTGAAATTTCCCGAGCCAAAATTCCGTACCGCAATTAAGGCACAGAGTGAAAGCGATGACGAAAAGCTTGGTGAATCACTTAACAAGATTCATCTCGAAGACCCTACAATAATTATCGAATATTCAAAAGAACTGAAACAGATAATTATTCATGGCCAGGGAGAATACCATCTTAATATTATGAAGTGGCATCTTGACAATATATATAAGATACACACTAACTTCTTCCCACCAAAAATTCCATATCGTGAGACAATCACGAAATCTGCAGTAGCTGATTACCGTCACAGGAAACAATCAGGCGGTGCCGGTCAGTTCGGTGAGGTACACATGATAATTGAACCTTTCGAAGAGGGTTCAAAAGAAGCTACCATGCAGAAGATAAACGGAAAAGATGTTAAGATCGCTGTACGTGATAAAGAAGAGATAGAACTGCCATGGGGTGGTAAACTTGTTTATGTAAACAGTATTGTGGGTGGTGCAATTGATGCCCGTTTCATGCCTGCAATCCTGAAAGGTATTATGGAAAAAATGGAAATCGGACCTCTTACCGGTTCATACGCCCGCGATATAAGGGTTTATGTATATGATGGTAAAATGCACCCGGTTGACTCTAACGAAATATCCTTCCGCCTTGCAGGAAGAAATGCATTCAGTCAGGCTTTCAAAAATGCAGGTCCAAAAATTATGGAGCCGGTATACGATGTTGAGATCATGGTTCCTGCTGACCGTATGGGTGACGTTATTAGTGACCTTCAGGGCAGACGTGGAATGGTTCTCGGTATGGAAAGCGTGAAAAGGTTCGAGGTAATCAAAGCCAAGGTACCTCTCGCTGAAATGAATAAGTACTCTACCGCACTTAGTTCGATTACCGGCGGACGGGCAATGTATACAATGAAATTTGGAGAATATGCACAGGTTCCGGGCGATGTTCAGGAGACTGTTATCAAAGCATACTCTGAAGAAGAAGAGGAAGAATAGGAATTTGATTTTAATATTTTATAAATGTAGGGACCGGTCGCGACCGGTCCCTACATGTTTTCCAGATACAAACAAAAAGATCCCCGGCCAATTCCGGGGATCTCTGACATGCCGTGGAGACATTCCATGGAATGTCTCTACACCATTTTCAATATATCCCATACAAATGCCCTGATGCCTACTTCTTCGTTTATGGCATCTATCCTCTTTACTTTATCGAGAACAGTATCTACAAGATCATTATCAATAACTGCCAGCAGACTTTTATTTATTTCAGGCCATGCATGGGTTCCCAGGTGTGGAACACCAGTTCTGGTTCCTGTTCCCTGAACATTCTCCCAAAGGGTGTATCCTTTTATACCCAGTTTTTCAAGCATATACTCGATTTTTTCGGTATGTGCCTGGTTGTATATTATCATTATTGCTTTCATATTCAATAAGTTATAAAACGATAGTGAATTATTTTCCTTTTGGTTCATCATTCATAAAATCAAAATGTGAATAAACTGCCAGATTTTTGTTACGCTCACCATGCTTTGAAAAGATTGCATAGATAACTGGTACAAGAATAAGGGTTACCAATGTTGAGAATACCAGACCTCCGATAACTGCTATTCCCATCGGGCTCCACAGTTCTGACCCGGCACCACTGCTGAGTGCAAGCGGCAACATCCCGAGTATTGTGGTTGCAGATGTCATAATAACCGGTCTTAACCTCGAACGGCCCGAAATTGCGATAGCCTCATAAAGCTCATGGCCTCTCTCTCTCATAAGATTAATGAAGTCAACAAGTACAATGGCATTCTTAACAACTATACCAATAAGCATCACTGCTCCGATGCCTGAGATAACACTGAGTGCGGTATTAGAAATAAACAATGCGATTGCAACACCCGAAAATGCAAATGGTATAGAGAACATGATTATGAATGGCATCTTGAGAGATTCGAATTGCGAAGCCATAATAAGATATACTAGGACAAGACTTATAAGTATAAGCATTGCGATATCCATGAAAGCATCCATCTGCTCCTTTATGGCTCCTGAGATCTGAACCATTACACCCGAAGGTTTTTCTGTTTCATCAATTGCCTTCTGCACATCAATCTGAATATCGGTTAATGATCTCTTGTAGGGAGTAAATGAAACTTTTACAATACGTTCCTTGCGTTTACGCTCAATACTAGGAGGTGACCAGTATTCTTTAATCTGTGCTATCTCTCCCAGCCTTACAGTCTGGCCCATAGGATTTGTTATCCCTATGTTTTCGATATCGGTAAGCGTGCTGGTTGCACTTCTCTTGAATCTGACAACAACATCATACTCATCACCAAACTGCCGTAGTCGCGTTGCAGTCATCCCATCGACCCTGTTCTTGACAATAGATGACACAGTAGCCGTATTAAGGCCATTGGCAGCCATCTTATTCTGATCAAAAACGATCTGCAGTTCAGGTTTCGATTTATCACGGCTTATTGTGACATCCTTTGCACCTTGCACGTTCTTAATTTTTTCGGCAAGTTTTTCTGCAACGATATTTGTTTCGGCAATGTCATAACCGTAAATCTCAACATCTACAGCACTTCCGCCAAAACTTCCCATGTTATCCGATGTGCTTACAGTGTAGTCAACAACCTCAGGCATTTTTGAAAAATCAGCCCTCAGCTCGTCAGCCATTTCGAATACCGACTTTGTTCTTTCTTCAACCGGCACCAGACTCAGACTGTAGCTTATCTTATGACTTCCGCCTCCCGAAAAGATAGATGCAAATCCACCCTGATCATCAGATCCGGCTGATGTAGAAATAATACGAACTTCAGGATATTTGGCTTTGATGAGCTGATCAACTTTTTCAGAAGTTTTCAGTGTCTGATCAACTCGTGTTCCGGTCTGAAGTTCTAGGGTTGCTGTCAGTCTCGATTCATCAGCCTGCGGAAAAAATTCAGTCTTAATCACTAAAAAAAGACTCATCGATGCCAGAAATATCACCAGTGCCGAAAGAGACACCATAGTTTTATGATGAAGTGCCCATACAATTGTTTTCTCATAAAAATGATCAAGTTTATCGAGCCATTTCCTGATACTTCCGTCATATGTCCAGAAGCCGGCATCTTTTTTAATAGGATACCACTTAAGCATGAGGGCACTCAGGGTAGGTGTCAGAGTAATAGCAGCAAACACCGAAGTAATAATTGTTATTGTAACAATCATACCAAGCTGCTTGAAGAGCACTCCCGTGAGTCCGGTTACAAAAGTTAAAGGGAAGAAAACTGCCACAACAGTAAGAGTTGTAACAATAACAGCAAGCCACACTTCATTTGTTGCATATATTGAAGCTTCTCTTGGCTGACTACCCCGTTCTATATGCTTTGTAATATTTTCAAGCACAACAATCGCATCATCAACAACCATCCCTATAGCGATCGACAGCGAGGTAAGTGAGATAATATTTATTGAGGCATCGGTTATAAAAAGATATATAAATGCCACAATAAGAGAAATCGGAATTGTGAGTATTATAATGAATGTTGCCCTCCATCTCCCAAGGAAGAATAAGACTACCAGAACCACAAATATTAAGGCATACATTAATGTTTCTGAAAGGTTGCTTATTGAGTCCTTAATAAACGACGCACTGTCGAACAGTTTCTCAATTTTAACATCAGGAGGAAGATCTTTGATCAGAACTTCGAGATTCTTCTCAATCTCTTTTGTGACCTTCACAGTGTTTCCGCCTGATTGTTTCATAACGTACAAAGACATACCCTTTGCACCATTTATTTTGGTATCAAACTTTGATTCCCTTATCGTATCCCTTACTTCAGCAATATCTTTAAGATAAATGCTGCTGCCATTGAAATTACTTACTACGATATTCTTAACTACATCACTTTCAGGAAATTCACCCTGAATACGCAATGGATAGTCAGTCTTTCCCATCTCAACGAAACCTGCAGGCATATTCATGTTCTCAGCCCTGAGAATGTTTCCTATCTGTTCAATACTGAGGTTATATGCTTCCATCTTAAGTGGGTCAACGTCGATATAAACCTTTCTTCCGGGCACACCGGAGAGGGCCACCGATCCAACGCCGTCAATCCTGTTGAGCGGGTTTACGATTTTCTCATCCAGAATTTTCTCAAGGCCCGCATAACTTTCATCAGCTGTAATTGCATAGAAGACTATAGGCATCATGCTTGTGCTGAATTTAATAATAGCGGGTTTCTCGCAATCTTCAGGGAGGGCTCTTTCTACAAATCCGAGGTTGCTCCTGATGTCATTTGAGGCTTCGTCGAGATTGGTCCCGTACTCAAAATTCATAAATACAATCGAAGTTCCGTCACTTGATGTGGATGTTATTTCCTTAAGATTACTTATTGAGTTAAGGGTGTTCTCGATCGGCCTGGTAACATTTGATTCAATGTCGGAAGCACTGGCACCGGGATATGTTGTCATAACAACAACAAAAGGCAGCTCCATCTCCGGATAAAGATCGACAGGCAGCTGGACCAGGGAATAGAGACCCATCACCATCAGACCGACAAATATCAGGATGGTTGTTACAGGTCTTTTTACTGAGGTACTATATATACTCATTTTAGTATTTTTGATATATGATTTCTACTTAACTACTTCAATCTTATCGCCGTCGATAAGTCGTGACTGACCTTCAGTCACAAGTCTGCTGCCTGTCTTCAAAACATCAGAGATGATCTCAAGTTGGTCATCAAATCTCTTTCCGATAATCACTTCTATCCTTTTTGCAATTCCATTCTCTTCAACAAAGACATACCTTAAGTTAGTACCCTCCTGAAAAAGAACATCGGAAGCACCTACAACGAAGGTTTCAACCTCACCAAGGTTCATTGAAACCCTGACAAACATGCCAGGCTTAAGAAGGTCATTTCTATTAGGAAGTTCCACTTCTGCAATAAACGATCTGGTTGCTGCATTAACTGTAGGGGCTACCCTGAATACTGTTCCTGTAAAAACCTCATTGTCGTATACATCTGCTGTAACAGTTGCTTTTAGTCCTCTCTTTATTAGCGGGTAATACTGCTCTGAGATGCTTACATTTATCTTAAGCGGGTTAACCTGCATAAGAGTAACAACTGCTGATCTTCCGCTCTGTGTTGTTGGAGCACCTGAATACAGTTCACCATTTTCGAAATACTTGCCGGTTACAACTCCGCTGAATGGTGCTGTCATTAAGGTATTCTCTTCCATGAAGTCAAAATTTGTTTTTGTAACATCATATTGCGTCTTCATCTGGTCATACTGCTGCTGCTTTGCACTGCCTGATTTGAGAAGAGTATCAAGTCTGTTGAGATCTTTCTCAAGACTGCTGAGCTGTAATTTCAGCTGATAAAGCTGGGTTCGGTCCATAAGAAACAGCTGATCTCCTTTATTCACCCTGTCTCCTACTTCAACATATATTTTATCAACACGGCCGGGAGTTCCGGGAGCCATATTTACCTCCTCAAATGGAACAATTGTAGCAGTATAATCGATAGTTCGCGAAATTTTTGTCTTTGATAATTCTGCTACCCTGACTGGTATAACAGCTTTCTCAGTAACTGGAGTTACTTCAGCAGTAGTTGCTGCATTTTTATCTTTTGATGAACAGGCTGCAATCAACAGCCCGCTTATCATTATCACCGGAATTAATCTTAAGTATTTCATTAATCGTGTTATTTATGGTTTTGATTATTTTTAATTACATGTTATTCAATAATTTATCCAGCGCCAGTTTAGTCTGCAGCAGATTCATAAGAGCAGATATATAGTTTGTCTGGGCTTGCAGATACAGAGAATTTGATTGTGTAAGCTCAAGACTTGAAGCCATTCCTTGTTTGTATTTGTTCTCTGTGCTGGCGTAAACCCTTTTCGACACTTCTATGTTGTCTTTCTGACTAATATACTGAAGGTTTGCATTAACAAGATTGTACCTGAGCTGCTTTTCCTGTAGAAGAAGCTGTTCAGTTACCATATCTTTTGTTGTTCTGGCTTTTTGAAGGTTTATCTGTGCTTTCTTTATTGCGCTGTACCTTTGTCCTGATCCGAAAACCGGGATTGATAACTGCAGACCTGTCATTGAGTTCTGGAACCATCTTTGCTCACTGACTTTATCTCCCATACCATTAGTTCCATAATTGTAGAAGCCTGCAAGTGTAGGTAATACTGAAGCTTTTTGTGACTTAAGGGCCAGTGCTGACATTTGTTCCTGACCTTCAATAAGACGATAATTTACGTTTTGCCTGTGGTCAAATTCCTGAGCTACAAGCGCGTCAACATTAATTCCTGCAGTGAATGTTTCAAGAGATTCGGTAAGAGTAATTCTGGCATCAACATTAACTCCCAGCTGAAACCTGAGGATATTGTAATTCAGCTCCACCGTTCTCTGCATTGAGCTTCTTGTATTCTCAACCATAGTAACATTTGAAACCATCTGATCAACATCAGTTGATTCAGCCATACCGGCCGATAACATTGCCCTTGTTGATTTAAGAGTTTCTGTCAGGTTTTTAATATTCCCGTCAAGGATTTTAAGTGATTCTTCAGAAACAAGAATAAGATAATAAGCTGAACTGATCGATTCCCTTGTGTCAAGTTCTGTTTTGGTTAGGTTTTCCTGACTAAGTTTATTTGCGAGTTTTGTTGTTTCAATACCAACATAAAGAGGTGCATTGAAAAGAAGAAGACTTGCCTGAACAGATGCTCCGGAATTGAATTGTGATCCAAAAGTAACAGGAACCTTCGTTCCGGGCTGTCCAAAAAAGTCACCCGGCAAAAGAGTTGTCATCAGTTTGAGGTTGTCGGTAAAAGAGCCACTTAAGTCTACCTGCGGAAGTGCTCTTGATATTGTCTCCCAAACTGCAATTTTCGATGCCTCAACATCCATTCTGGATGATATCATCAGCTTGTTGTTCTGTATTGCATAGTCCTGTGCCTCCTTTAAGGAAAGCTTCAATTCACCGGGTGTTGACTGGGCAATTAAGATTCCTCCTGAAAAGAAGAATAGCAGTACCACTGCCAGAAATCCTTTGTTTTTCATTTTGTTGATTATTATCTGTTTTTGTTTAATATATTCATTCCTAAAAATTCGATTCCAGCTTGTTAATCCATTCAACACCCTCAGATGTAGAGATTCCCCTCAGGTAATTGATAAATATATTTTTCATAACCACTCTCCTTGAAAAATTCTCAAAAGGATAGAGGTCATTATCCATAATTGAGCGTCCAAGAGATGAGAGACAAGTATTAACTATTTCAGCATTTATATCCTTCCTGAACAGTTTTTCGCTAATCCCTTTTTCAATAACCGCTATATTATCACGGTAATCAGGCATTTCGCAATTATTGCTCTTCTTATTAAGTACATCGTTATGATACTTTTTCATGTCAGCCTGAAATGCAGGACTCATATCCTGAATATGATCCCGGCTTATTTCCAGAAGTCTGAAAATTGCAACTAATGCATTTTCCGAGTTCTCCAGGATTCTTTTCAGCATGCCTCTTTGTTTCTCAGCCATCCATTGAAGAACTCCGATTAATAGTTCATCCTTATCAGCAAAAACCTCATAAATTGTTCGTTTCGACATTCCAAGATGGGCTGCAAGAGAATCCATTGTCACAGATTTTATTCCGTAAGTCTTGTAAAGACCTGCTGCACCTTCGATTATCCGCTCTCTATTCTCCATCCTTTATAATTGATAGCTACAAAAATATGAAAACTTTTTTAGTTTACATAGTTTTATTGGCTAATTTCCGGTTAAAGTAAGTTGAAAGGGTAAAATCAACCGGTGAATGACGAATTCAATCCCGAAATGTTGCAATAAAAACAATTCATCTTATTTTTATGTTTTAATTATAATTACACAAATGAATCCGAAGCAAATTATATATCAGGTTGATGCATTCACACCCCTGCCATTTAAGGGAAACCCTGCGGCTGTTTGCATACTTGAAAGTGAGCCACAGAAAGAATGGATGCAGAATATAGCAATGGAGATGAACCTCTCTGAAACAGCTTTCGTGTTTCCTGGTCAGAATTGCAGAAATATCAGGTTTCATACTCCCGAAGCAGAGATTCCGTTATGCGGACATGCAACTCTTTCCGCTTCACATATCCTGTTTGAAACCGGTATTGTAAAGAGTGATGAAATTATACTGTTCTCGTCGAAAGCCGGAGAACTTACTGTAAGAAAGAGTGGAGAATGGATTACAATGAACTTTCCGTCATATTCGCTTGAGAAGATGGAAATAACAAATGAATTTGAATCCCTCACAGGAATAAAACCTGTTGAACTGCACAGGACTGAAAATGGCTGGACTTTTGCCCTTTTAAAAAATGAAGACGAAGTAAGAAACGTTTCTCCTGACTTTGCCAGAATGAAAGATTCTGTTTTTGGAGATCTGATAATAACAGCACCTTCGGCAGACAAAAACTTTGACTTCTGTGTGAGATGCTTTGCTCCGGCATTCGGTATTAATGAAGATCCGGTAACCGGCTCGGCACATTGCGCTCTGACCCCGTTCTGGGCAGAAAAAACCGGCAAGAAAGATTTCATATCGCATCAGGTTTCAAAACGGGAAGGGATTCTGAAAGTATCATTAAAAGGCGACAGAGTTGAAATTTCCGGACAAGCTGTTACAATATTAAAAGGTGAATTAATGACAAGATAAAAGACGCAAGACGCAAGGAAGAAGCTCAGGGCACAGAGCATAGAGCGAAGTGAAAAACGCAAGACGCAAGACGAAAGATAAAAGCTAGAAATAAAATATGGAAAGAATGATAGACCCGGATAAGAGAATAATTGAGTTAGGCCTGATCTTGCCGCCGGCTCCTAAGCCTGCAGGCGTTTACAAACCAGTGCTGGTTGTCGGGAAATTTCTCTATGTATCAGGTCAGGGACCAATAAACACCGATGGATCACTGATGAAAGGCAAACTTGGAGCTGATCTCGATACTGAAGAGGGTAAACTTGCGGCCAGACAAGTTGGACTGACAATGCTTTCAACAATAAAAGCACATTTCGGCGACCTGAAAAAGATAAAAAGGCTCGTTAAAGTCCTTGGTATGGTAAACAGTGCCCCTTCATTTGAAAAACAGCCTCTTGTAATTAACGGTTTCAGCGAAGTTATGGCTGAAGTTTTTGGTGAGGATAATGGAATCGGGGTGAGAAGTGCGGTCGGGATGACTTTGCCATCAAACATTCCGGTTGAAGTGGAAGCTATGTTTGAACTTTATGAGGAACAATAATGGGAAAGAGTGAAAAAAAACAGCTTAAGTGGTATCAGCTTGATAACATAAGTGAGGTAAATTCGCCATCTCTTCTGGTTTATCCCGACCGCATTGAATACAACATAAAAAAGATGATTGAGATTGCCGGAGGCAGCCACCGGCTGAGACCGCATGTGAAAAGTCACAAGACTCCTGAAATAGTTAAGCTGCAAATGAAGCACGGGATAAATAAATTCAAATGTGCCACTATTTCAGAAACCGAAATGGTTGCATCATGCGGAGCCAAAGATATCCTTCTTGCCATGCAGCCGGTTGGTCCTAATATTAACCGGTTTCTTAAGCTGAAGAAAGCCTTCCCTGAAGCTTTAATTTCATGTATTGCCGACTCAGAGTCAGTAATTGAAAAAATTTCATCAGAGGCCTCTGTCGCAAAAACCGAAGTCCAGATCTGGCTCGATATCAATGTAGGGATGAACAGAACAGGTACACAGCCGGGGGCAGAAGCTATACGACTCTATAAAAAGATTAGTACTTTACCCATGCTTAAAGCAGCAGGACTCCATGTATATGACGGTCATATGCATGAACCGGACTTTTCGGCCAGGGTCAGAATCTGCAACGAAGCATATGCCCCTGTAGAAAAAATGATAGCTGAACTGGAAAAGACAGAAAAAGGAAAGATCGGAATTGTCGCAGGCGGTACTCCTTCATTCCCAGTGCATGCCCTCAGAAAAGACGTTGAACTGAGTCCGGGTACACTTCTGCTTTGGGACTGGGGCTATGGAAGCAAGTTTAAAGACCTTGAATTTCAGCATGCTGCAGTTCTGCTTACCAGAGTCGTCAGTAAACCAGGGAAAGATCTGTTATGCCTTGATCTTGGACATAAGGCCGTGGCCTCGGAAATGCTACATCCCAGGGCCATTTTTCCTGATATCAACGATTATTCATTTGTTACTCACAGCGAAGAACATCTGGTAATAAAAACCCCGGATGCTGATAGTTTCAATGTGGGCGATACGCTTTACTGCATCCCATGGCATATTTGTCCTACGGTAGACCGACACGATAAAGTATCGGTAGTTGTGAATAATAAAGTTACCGGACGCTGGAATGTTGAAGCCAGAAGAAGGGAAATTAGTTTCTGATCGGTTTTTCAGATGAAGAAGGAATACCTGATATTTGATGCCCACCTTGACCTTTCAATGAATGCACTTGAATGGAACAGGGATCTCAGGTGGACGGTAGATGAAATTCGTAAATCTGAAGCCGGGTTAACTGATAAACCCGACAGGGGGAAAGGGACTGTGTCGTTCCCATCGATGCGTGCAGGAAATATAGGTATTTGCGTTGCTACTCAAATTGGCAGATATGTGAAACCCGGAAGCAAACTCCCCGGATGGAGATCGCCTGAGCAGGCATGGGCACAAACGCAGGGACAGCTTGCATGGTATAAAGCTATGGAAGATGAGGGTGAACTGGCATCGATTTGTTGTAAAAGAGACCTTGAAAATCATCTGATAAAGTGGAATAAGAGTACTGGCAAAAATCCCATTGGATATGTTCTCAGTCTCGAAGGAGCAGATTCAATAATCTCATTAAAACACCTTGAAAGAGCATTCCGGTATGGACTAAGAGCAATTGGTCCTGCTCATTACGGCCCGGGAACATATGCACAGGGAACTGATTCAACAGGGGGACTGGGAAACAGAGGGAAAAAATTTGTCAGAGAAATGGATAAGCTTGGAATGATACTCGACCTGACTCATTTATGCGATGAGAGCTTCAGAGAGACGCTTGATATTTTTCATGGACCAGTATGGGCAAGTCACAATAACTGCCGTGTATTTGTTCCCCATAACAGGCAGTATTCCGATGAGCAGATTCAGGAAATAATAAGCCGTGGCGGAGTAATTGGTGCTGCTCTTGATGCATGGATGATGGTAAGCGGATGGATAAGGGGAAAATCGGATCCCATCTCAATGGGAGTTACGCTTAAACAAATGGTTGACAACATTGATCACGTTTGTCAGCTTGCCGGAAATTCGCTCCATGCCGGTATAGGATCTGACCTCGACGGGGCATTCGGAAAAGAACAGTGTCCGGCAGACCTTGAAACAATTGCTGATCTTCAGAAACTGCCTGACATGTTTACAGACATAGGCTACTCCGAAACAGATATCACAAACATAATGAGTGAAAACTGGATCCGTTTCCTGAAAAAAAACCTGCCCTCGTGAGACCATAACCCGGCGAATCGTGGAGACTTCGCTTAGCAGATACCATTTTATTGTGTTAAAGTATTAACAGTAAACATTTTTCATAACTAAGTGTTTATTAAAAAATGCTTTGTTATGGATATGCAAAATGCTTTTCAGAATCTGAACTGGCTGGCAATAATTGTTGCAGCAGTCAGTGCGTTCATCCTTGGCGGCCTGTGGTATTCACCTCTCATGTTCATTAACAGGTGGCTTAAAGAGACAGGTATTACTAAAGATTCAACTAAAAGTGTAAACATGGGGAAGATTTTAGCTCTGGCTTTCCTGCTTTCATTTATTGCTTCATTTTTCCTGGCAATGTTTATAGGGCCAAATGCGGGTGCTGCATTTGGTGCGCTGGCAGGATTCATGGCAGGGTTTGGATGGGTCTTTACTTATATGGGAATCATCTACCTGTTTGAATCAAGGACATTTACTCATTTCCTCATAAATGCAATTTACAGTATAGTCAGTTTAACGATAATGGGACTCATTATCGGGGTTTGGCAGTAGAGAATTGTCATTCAATTGTCATTAAGTGGTCATTTAATTGTCATTCGATTGTAAGATAATGAATGATAAGCCTTTAAGCCTTTTTACCGGTATAGATAAACGAATCCTTTCTGTTCCTTACCGTTATAATCGATGTCGTCCCAGCCGTAAGCTCTTATTACATAGAAATATACTCCGGGAGCGGCTTTGGATGAGGAGTTATTTACATACCCGTCCCAGCCTGTCCAGTCTCTGAGTCTCTCTCCGTCGCCATAAAAACTGTAGACTTTAAGTCCGCTCCGGCTGAAAACTTCGACAATAATATATTTTAGCGATTTGGAATCTACCATAAAATTGTCATTTAATCCATCACCATCGGGAGTAAAGACATTGGGAATATTGAGATCTGACTTTTCGACCTCAATCCATTCGAATCGCATAGAGTCGACACAATATTTCTCGCTCTCAATTGTAAGTTTAACTGAATATTTACCCGGCTTATAATATATGTGTGGCAAAGGATCTTTCAGTTCAGATATACTGTCTTTACTGTCACCAAATTCCCAGCGGTACCTGAATCCCCTTATTGATTTATCAGTAAATGCCACTTCAAGTGGAGCCTCTCCTTTATCCGGCTCTACAGTAAAATCAGCTTTGACATGAATCGAGGTATAATCAAATGATGATTCGCTGATACAAGCGAAACTGTCACTTACCTGGATCTTGTATTTAACATCAAAAAGCGGAGGACTGAATGTTATGGGATTTATTTCGAGATCGGGGAAAGGTATTGAGGACGTAGGTTCAGAAGTCCACATAAATTTAACTCCATTAGGAAGCCGTGCCTGTTGTCCTGTAAGTGGATTACTATAATAGAATGTATCAGCTACAGCTTTGCCCTTAAGAGCAACATAATCACAGGTTCTGTTATAAAGTTCTGCCAAAGAATATGGCTTATCAATTGAAATCCAGCCAACAAGCGTAGCATTAAAACCACCTGATATTACAACCTGATAACCTCCCTCGTCAAGATTGGATGATGAAGATGTAGTTACACCAATCTCCGTTTTTACCGGAATGCTGAAGCTTTTTGTAATATTACTCCACCTGAACCATGAATAATTAAAAGGAGCTGTGCCACCCGGACTTGATGCATTAAGAGTCCCTTTTTGAGTTCCTGATGCATTGCAATATATAAAAACCGGATCTTTTACAGCTGATGAAGGGTAAGTTGTATACCTGACAGCCTTCATCCCCGGAGCAGTAAGCTGTGCTGCAGAAAGAAAAGGTATTGATAAAGCAATGATAAGTAAAAAATAACGCACTGGTAATCAATTCTTAAAAACAAAAAACGTAATCTTCAGACCTTTGGTATATTCTTCTGCAAGTATAATAAAAACCTGTTAAATTTCTGATATGCAATAAATGAGGATGAGTTAATTATTCAATTATTCATACTTCAGTATTGCCGATGCAACGCAATCATTTTCAGTAACAAATCTAATCCATCTGGCCTGGAATGTTTCAGGAAAAACGAATATGTAAGAATCTCCTGCATCCACAGAAACCTCTCTGTACCTCATCCACTGTCCATTCCCAACCGGATCAGCCTCAATAATAAAATTTATCTTTTCGTTTGCATCATGGGACAGAGTAAGTGTCTTTTTATCATAGAATCCAATCAGATAGGCGTCAGAAGGAACACCTGATTTTACTCTTGCATTATACCATGGTCCGCCCTCTCCCACGGGTTTCCCCATAAGCCACAGGTCGTCAATTGTACCAGCCCATAGTGATGCTTTACCATCTGACGACCTGACAATATGTTTGTTAACATTAATGCTTTTTTCTTCAAGGCCTGTCAAAATCAGCATCCCGCGGTAAGAAGCATAATCATGTACTCTGAAATTATGAGAAGATATGGGTCTTATTTTCGCAAACCCATCAGCATTCTCAGCTGGCAATTCGTAAAAGGTTCCGCAACAATTGAACAGGTCACGTTCAGTAGCCACCTCGCGGCAGATGCGTAACAATGAATTATTTGTAAGGGTAGTGAATTCCCTCTTCCCCTTTGGTAATCTCCATCGGCGTCCCTGATCATCATCAATAACTACAGAGGCACTGTCAATTGTTACAACATTGCGCGGGATTGATACTTTTTCACGTATCAATTCAGCTGCCTCATCATTGTCTTTTCTCACCAGATTCATTAGGGAATCGAGTTCATAATAACCAGTTTCTGTGAATGAACTGTCAGAAAGGGCACCGGAAAGCAGACCAAGTCTATGAGTGTTTGAGGCAAGTCCCCAGATCAATCCGCCTGTTGAAGAGTGCTGCTCTGCTTTAGCCAGGCCATCAAATATTTTATCGGGGGTGAAAGGTCTGGTATCAGCGCCTGTATACCAGAACTGAGCAGTAACTTTTGTAGGTTTGTCAGCAAAAAGTCTGATCCATTCGCCTTTGTCAATAGCCTCAAACGGGATTAATAAGGATTCATTTGCCTTTACAGTGAGATTCTTAAGGGTACTCCATTTATTAGTACCGTTTAAATCAGTTTCAAAAGTGAAATTAACAGTTTCTTTTCCTTCATTTTTCAGCCAGAGGGACCTGTTTTCCCATCCTGCGAACATGAACGGTTCGGAAAATTCATTGGCTTTGATATCTTCTGAAAGCCATACTGCTCCCTCAGATGTATTGGGACCAAGCTGCCCGGGTTTATCAGTTGAAGTGAACCAGAGATTAGAATTTGATTGTCCCGGTCCCGCTATTTTTCCCTTCTCTCCCCGAGTGTTCAGAAACTCCTTATTTGCAGAATCATCGCAGCCAAAAACAAGCAGATTGTTCCAGCGGCAAAAATCACCTATAACCTTCAGGTAGGCTGAAAGCGGACGTATACCGGCACTGTTTACAGATGAGAAAGTTGCCGGAAAGTTCCAGAACAACCCATGCATCGTCATCAGGTAAAAAGGTTTTTCAGCAGTTCCGACATCACGGATTCGTGGCCATTCTGTGTTCCATCCATGCGCCCCGTCATAGCTGTGACTCGCTTTTGGGAGCCTGTAGAAGCTCCATCCCGAATTATCCCGTACACCCACAAGCAGTGATTTATGATCCCAACCTGTTACCCATATCGGATCATTTACCGGATTCGCATTCCCGTAAATTCCGCCCGGACCGGTAACCTCCACAAACTGATTACGTCTGATAAGTTTCCAATTCTTACCATCCCATTCGCTTAAAGAGCCAGATTCAATATCAAAGCGTTTTGACGCCTCATCCGAAAGTTCTCCATTATTCGAGTAAACAAGAACTCCCTGTGAGGAGTAAACACCTTTACCATGTGCTCCCTGCAATAATGACAGCGGATAACCGGCAGTTGGTTTATTTTTATTATCAGATTTTACATTTCCATCGCGGTACAGGCAATTTACTGCAAGCGTCTTAACATCAATTTCATACAAACCCTCCTCCATAGTTGCAGCATAAATCCTGCCTGCCGGATCAGTCAGGTGGCGGGCATTACCTGTTAACCGTCCGGGCATTATACCGGAAGAGATAACCCTTATATTTCTATTACTATCAATAACATACGGACCGATAAAAAGCTGCTTGCTTTCCTTGTGTATCATACGGTTGGCAGGTGTTCCTCCAACACTCTCTGAACGTACCTGGCGAACCAGTTCAGTGTCAATTTCGTATAGTTTATCCGAAGAGCCAAATGGCAGATGAGGTCCGTATGTGATTACCCATAACCTGTCAGCCCACGGAACCACTGCTCCTGTTCCGCATTCGCCTTCATTATTATAATAGGCGAGGTGTGGATAAATGCCGCTGAAACTTAAAAGAGTTTCTTTCTTGCTTTTATCGCTGCAACCAGAAATAATCAGAGTAGCAGCAGTTAGAAGTACAATCAGCTGTTTCATTGATCTCAATCGAGATGAAAAACCTCTTCCATTTCAGCCCACCATTCACCTTTTTTGCGATTTGCTACCGGATCCTGCATAGGTTCCATAACAGCCCACCACTCCTGTGTTTTCTTATCGGCAGCCATTCTTGCCATGTCGGCGGAAAAATCGGTTCCTGTATATTCGAAGTAAGCATAAAGCATCCCGTCTTTATGGTAAATTGAGTAGTTCTGCATGTTGCATTGCTTAATCATCGACAGAATTTCGGGCCAGACTGCCGCATGATATTTCTTATACCGTTCAAAATGTCCGGGTCTTACACCGATAAGCTGACCAAATCTTCTCATATGATTTTTCGATTAATATGTTCAATAAAAATACAACTTATTATTAAAAGGTATATCCGATGCTTACTACCTATTGTTAATAAATATTAGGGCATTTAAGAGCACTACATTAAGTACCTTATAATGAAATTGCTAAATTTGCCGGACCCGTTACGCTGTAATTCAACATTTAAATGACAACTAACTATCTGAACGAGCTTAATCCTTCTCAGAGACAAGCAGTTATAAATACTGAAGGTCCATCACTAGTAATTGCAGGGGCAGGCGCGGGCAAAACCAGGGTTCTGACCTACAGAATAGTTCACCTTCTGGGTAACGGTATTCCGGCAGGAAAAATTCTTTCGCTGACATTTACAAACAAGGCAGCAAAAGAGATGAGGGAGAGAATAACCAGAATTGTCTCACCGCAAGTATCTAAGCATCTGTGGATGGGAACATTCCATTCAATATTTGCTAAAATACTGAGGATGGAGGCAGAAAAACTGGGTTATAAGCCAAGTTTTACAATTTACGATTCTGCAGATTCAAAAAGTCTCATAAGATCAATTATCAAGGAGCTAAACCTCGACGATAATATATATAAGCCCGGAGTAATTTCATCGAGGATCTCTTCTGCAAAAAACAACCTCGTAACAGCAGGAATGTATTCGGCCGACTCATCAATGCAGGAGTACGACAGATCGGGCAGAATTCCACTTATGGCTGATATTTACAAGTTGTATGCAGGGCGTTGTTTTAAGGCAAATGCAATGGACTTCGATGATCTGCTTTTGAATACCAACATCCTTTTCAGAGATTTTCCGGCGGTATTGAAATCATACCAGGAAAGATTTAATTATGTGCTTGTTGATGAATATCAGGATACTAATTACTCACAATACCTGATAGTAAAGAAACTTTCAGCATCACATAAGAACCTTTGTGTTGTAGGCGATGATGCCCAGAGTATCTACTCCTTCAGAGGAGCCCGTATCGAAAATATACTGGAATTCAAGAACGACTACTCAGATTATCAGCTATTTAAACTTGAGCAGAACTACAGATCGACCCAGACAATTGTAAATGCGGCAAATACCATAATTGCAAACAACGAAGGGCAGATACAGAAGAATGTCTATTCAATGAATGAGCCGGGTGAAAAGATCCAGGTATTTCAGGCTATAACTGATACTGAAGAGGGCTTCAATGTATCGGCTGATATTTATGACAAGAAATCTTCGCAGAAACTCAACTGGTCAGACTTTGCAATTCTTTACCGGACAAATGCCCAGTCGAGGATCTTTGAAGAGACCCTTCGAAGGAAAAATATTCCATATAAGATCTACGGAGGCCTGTCATTTTATGAGCGGAAAGAAATCAAAGACATCCTCTCCTATTTCAGGATGGTTATTAATCCAGAGGATGAGGAGGCACTGAAAAGATCAATAAACTATCCTAAACGGGGAATTGGTGACACAACAATAGAGAAACTGTTTGAAGTTGCCAGAGATTTGAATTTAACTCCCTGGAGCATCCTGAATGAGACCGGCAAATTCCCTCAGCATTTCAATGCCGGAACAGCTAAAAAGCTTTCAATGTATGCCGATGTTATAAAAAACCTGCGGAATAATGCTGACATAACAGATGCATTTACAAAGGCCAATGAGATTGCTATGGGTTCGGGTATAATGAGGGAACTCAAAGAAGGCAAACTGCAGGAAGAGATCAGCAGGTACGAAAACCTGGAAGAACTTCTGAACGCCATCAAGATATTTACAGAAGCGGCTGAGACCAACGGAGAACCATTCATTCTGGAAGCCTACATGGCTAATGTGGCTCTTCTCACAGATCAGGATACCGATACGGATGAAGACCGCAATAAGGTTACGCTCATGACAATGCATTCGGCAAAGGGCCTTGAATTCAAGCATGTATATATAGTAGGAATGGAAGACACTCTCTTTCCTTCACCTATGTCGTCGGGCAGTGCCAGGGAACTTGAGGAGGAGAGGCGTCTGTTTTATGTTGCTGTGACCCGTGCTGAAAAACAGGCAACTCTGAGTTATGCCCTCAACCGGTATAAATGGGGTAAGCTGGAAAGATGCAGTCCAAGCAGGTTTCTCAAAGAGATTGATCAGCAGTATCTCTGCTATCCTCAGACTGCAGGAAAAACAATAAAAAACGACAAGCCTTCCGGAAACAGACAGGAAACTGTAAGAGAAGCTCCAAAGAACTATATTAAAACCGATAAGCTCAAAAGAATTCCAACAGCGAGTCAGACTCCTGTAAGTTCATTTATGGCGAGTGATTCATCTCTACTGTCGGTTGGAGACTCTGTCGAACATGAAAGGTTTGGGAAAGGCGAAATTAAATCGATTGAGGGAGATCCTCCGAATACTACAGCCACAGTTAAATTTGCCAAAGAAGGAAGCAAGAAGCTGCTGCTGAGGTTTGCGAAACTGAGAAAAATATAAAAAAAACCTCCCATACTGCTTTTGAGCATGGGAGGTAAATCATAACATATTTCTTACTTTTTATTTCCTTTCCCCATATTCATCTGACGCAGTGAATATCCTTTCACTGAAATAGAGTGAGGGAAATTTTCATTTATCTCCTTTGTTTCTGATTTCGATGTCAGTTTACCTTTATCATCATAAGACTCATTGGCAAGAATAATTCCATCGTTGAATTCGGCATTGCCGTAATAAGCTGACATATTGGTGTTATTCCATCCCTTTTTATCTATTTTGAGTTTTGCGTCTTTGGTGAACCATACTTTTCCGGTAGTATTATCATCAACATCTTTATAAGTGTATTCATCACACTTATAACCTGCAATTGATCTGGTGTTTCCGGTTTTTGTAAAAGTAGGTGGAGTATCTTTCTTCTTTCCGTCAGGCTGAGTTGTGGTGCTGTTCTCATCGGGCATTGCAGAGATCATACCCATCTTCATTCCGTTAACATCGGTAAGCATGAGGAAGCACTTATTCTCGCCATCAACAACCATAGAAGCTGCAACCGGTACTTCACCCTCTTCCTGAGAACTAATGGTTTTGGTTTCAATACCTACACTCGGAGTGGAGGCACTGTAAAACATGAAAAAGTCCATTTTCATGACATCCTTCTTGTCGTAGGTTTCCATAACCATATATATTCTTGATGTAAAGGCGTATTCCTCTTTATATTTAAGGTCTACCTTATTAGCCATAAGCCTTCCAAGGTTCATGCCACCCGATGATGGAGCTGCTCCTGATTCTGTTGATTCTGTCTGTGAGGGCTGTCCCGAATTATTACTCTTCCTGTTGGCTTCTACCCGTGCATCTCCTTTCTCTCTGGCTTTATCTGCTTCTTTATTAACAGCAGTATCAATCTGATTATCTATTTCCTTGTTAACAGTTTTGGCTCCGGCGCCAACTACCTTATTAAACTTGTTCTTCAGAAGATTATTAACCTGGGCATCTGAAGAAACCGGTAAAACAAATACAAAAGCGACTAAAAATAAAAGGGTACGGATTTTCATACTTTTAAAATTTTAGGATTGAAAGTCAAAGTTACTTATTTTTTTCTTTCACTTACAAACCACGTACCAAAATTTAAAAACTGATCCGTACCCTTTATTCAAAAGCAGCCTAAACAACAGCAACTTCTGCAGGGTTTTCTTTCTCCTTCAGCACAGACTCATAAAGTGCGGCGAAGGAACTGCTGATCCAGATAATTGCAGGGAAGATTCCGACTATTAGCATCAGCAGACCGAATAAACATATAAAAATTGACAAGAATGCCATGAAGAATATTTTCCAGCCATGACCACGGGTTAATTGATAACAAAATTTACAGATCTGGCAATGCTGCTCGGACTCCCCTTTCTGGTGTTCGGATGGATGATGATGATTCAGTTTGCAAGCGGCATAACCGGCAGGAAAAACAATAACTGGTTCGTTTTCTGTTACCTGCTCCTGAATTTCTCAGTGAAGGAAGTAATTAAGACGTAGTTATTGTCGTGCGGTCGTGCGGTCGTGCGGTCATGCAAATTTCAGGAAAACAAGCAGCCTTCCGTTGTCGAATTCAAGTGTTATGCTGGTTTCTTCTGCTTCATTCAGGGTTGCCGTCCACCAGCTTGGAAGTTTCTTGTGATCAAGCTTATATTTTAGTCCGGTTGAAGAAACTTCAGTTGAAGGGTCAATAGAAAAGACCGAAACCTGTTGCCCTTTTTCAGAATCAATTCTGGTACTTTCGAGTATCGGAAAAAATATACCGGCATCGGTAACCATCCTGACTTTTGTGAAAGATGCATATTCAACAAGAAGAGAAATATTACCAACTGTGTGATCCTCACGCTTGCCTGTTCCTCCAAGAATAACAATATCATCATACCCTCTCTCAGAGCACCATTTCACAGCTTTTGTAAGATCGTTTGTCTCCTGATCGTCATCGCGGAAAAGCCTGTCAATGTATTTCTCGGCAATCTTTCTATGCACAGAGTCACAGTCTCCCACAATGGCAAAAGGCACCAGACCAAAATCAACAAGCGAATCTGCTGCCCCATCGCAACATATCACTCTTTTTGCATTTAGCAGATAACTTAGCGGCAATGGATGATCAGGAAATTTTCCATTGGCAATTATTGCTGTATTGGGATAAGACATGTCGACACTTTTCATGATTTTTAATTTTTAATTTCTCTGACATCATTGCTGATACTTTTTTTCCATGCCACAAGACCAACAAACGACATAATGAAGTAAACGATATAAAGTACAACTGTCGGGTATAGTCCTTTAACAATAAAAATCACAGCCGATACAAAATTAACAACTATCCATAAGAACCAATGCTCATAAATTTTTCTTGCAAGCATCCATGTTGCAACAACTGAGAGGGATGTAATAAACGCATCCCATAAAGGCACCGGTGAGTCAGTAAGCTCTGAAAGTACCACCCACATTAAACCATATAAAAATACGAATACTGTCGACAGCAAAATACCAGTCCTGAATTTTAATCTTGTAACCTGCAATTCCTTCTTCTCCCCTTCTCCCTGTGCTCTGCGCCCTGTGCCCTGCGCCCCCTGCCCATTGCCCTTCTTCCACCAGTACCATCCTATACAACTAATTATAAGATAGTATCCCTGCAACGACCCGTCAGCATAGAACTTGCTGGTAAAGAACACCAGAATATAAACCGCTGAAGTAACAATTCCTACAGGCCATAACCAGATATTCTGCCTTATCTCAAGGAATACATAAATAATTCCGGCTATTGCTCCGAAAACCTCTATATAATTATCTGAGATCCAATTATTTATATTCATTGTAAAATATTTATTATCAGAATCTTACGCCGATTCTGAACATATAATTAATACCGGCTTGAGGAAAATAATATGACCAGCTTTTCTCTGCACCGCTCTCGTACCAGTTTCCACCATAACCATTACTTTCGTACTCTTCGTTCAGCACATTATTAACAAGAAACTGAACCTGCAGACCTATTGAATTCTTCAGTTTTTTCTCAAAATCAAAACGGATATTATTAACGAAATAGGGATCGAGCTTTCTTTCATTGTCCATAGTATTGTCAATATACTGCATACCCACATACTTGCTGATAATGTGCAGTCCAAAGTTCTTTCCGAGTAAAAACTTAAGGTCGCTGGTACCGGTTAATGCAGGTGAGTAAGCAATATCTACTTCACCAAGATCCTTGCTTTTGTAACTTGAAGACCAGTCTGAGGTGTCATATTCTGTATAGTATTCCCTGAAATTCTGAATTTTATTTCTGCTGATTGTAAGGTTCATGTTCCACTCAATAAAATAAGCAGGTTTGACACCTGCAGAAAACTCAAGACCCAGACGCGAACTCTTTTCAACATTTGTCATAATCGGATAGCCTACATTACTAAGTTCCCCTGTTGGTACCAGCTGATCATCATATAACATTCCGTAGAAATTGACCGCAAATGAGCCTTTTTCTCTCCTAAACTTATACCCTATTTCTGTATCATACAGCCGTTCAGATTTTGGTGTCGCCTCAGCATCACCTGATGCCTCCTTGAAATCGGTACGGGTTGGCTCCCTGTTAACAACCGAGAATGATAGATATGCATCCTGATCCTGAGTGATCGAGTAGAAAAGCCCTACTTTAGGATTGAAAAACCTGAAACTGTGCTCCTGCGAGAGATTCTTCAGATCATCATCTAAACCACTCATAGTGTATGATATACCCCGATACTGAATATCGCCGAATAACGACATTCTGCCTGAAACGGAATAGTTCACTTTGCCGTAGAGACTAACTTCAGATTTCCGGGAACTATTAAAATACCATGTAAAATCTTTCCCGGTTATTCCGGCATTTCTCATCCATATTATCCTTCCGAAATGATCACCATCGTAGAGGTTCATACCTCCTCCTGCTGCAGCTTCAAACTTATCGTTCTTGTATTTTATTGAATAAACAGATCCATAAAAATCATTCGACATCCACTTTCTTCTTATCACGTCTGTTGAAGAAATCAGTGAATCACCCGTATAAAACGGTGAGATCCCGTACTCCGGCAGATCCTGGTCTTCACGGTGTTCTTCATAGTAGCCTTTACCTTTAGTATAATGCAAAGTGGCATTAATTGACAAATTCTTATTGATGCTCAAACCATATATCAGCTGATAATGATTCTGAGTATAATTATCACTTTCATTTTCGTAATATCTTGTTTCACCTGATGCATCGGTATACTCTCCTGCCGGATTGTAGCGCCTGTTTTCGCTGAGTTTCTCTGCCGGAACACCCCACCAGCCTATGCCTGTATGCTCTTCCCCCAGAATAATATTTGCTTTAAGGCTTGAGCGCGATGTACGATACTGACCACTTATGAATGCCGACCGGTGGTCAGACCCTGTCCGTTCAATGTATCCGTCGCTCTTAAGATCGGAATACCGCATCTGTACCGAATATTTCCCTGCCAGCAGGCCTGTGCCTGCGGAAATTGTATTTTTCATTGTATTGAAAGAGCCATAAGATGAATTAACTTCCGCGAAGGGCTCATTTTCAGGGCTCTTTGTCTGGATGCTTATTGTAGCACCAAATGCCCCTGCACCGTTCGATGAAGTACCTGCACCTCTTTGAACCTGAATATTATCGACTGAAGAGGCCAGATCGGGTAGATCGACCCAGAAAACTTGTTGCGATTCAGGGTCATTAAGCGGAATACCGTCAATAGTAACATTAATCCTGCTGCCGTCACTTCCCCTGATTCTCAGGCTTGTGTAACCCACTCCGTTACCTGCTTCGGAAGTCTCTATAAGTGAAGGAGTAAGTGTCAGAAGAAAAGGAAGATCTGGCCCCGAATTCATGCTTTTCAGGACCTCACTGCTGATTGAAGTATAGGCAAGTGGTGAGTGTTCCCCAGCCCTTGTGGCACTGATAAACGCATCCTCTGTGAGGAATGATCCGGTTTGCAACTTAAAATTCACAATTGCGTCACCATCCAGATCAACAGAGATTGTTTCTGCCTCATATCCGATAAAAGATGCTTTAATAGCATATTGTCCGGGTTTTAAACCTTTAATGGAAAACGAACCATCTGAAGCGGTATTAACCCCGAGAAATGAATTCTCAATTGTTACCGATGCTCCTGCCAGTGGTGAGCCCTGAGAGTCACTTACCTTCCCTCTGATTACTGAACCATCGGTATTATACTCAGATCCCCAGACACTGTAAGGTAAGAACGCTACCAAAATATATAACAGAATTTTCCTCATAATAAACATGATAAGTAAAAACTATAATCAAGTAAATGAGGCCGTTAAATGAAGCTGATTAATAAGATACTCTTTATTCCCTCCGCCGGCATTACCCGGATCAGGTTTAAGGGTATGATCTCAGCCCGTAATATTAAGGCACCCCATTTTGATAGTGCAAATGTATATCATTTCTGAGGATATAATTACAATTAAGATAGATTTTTCAAATTCAACACGATGCATATGTTTAAAAATAATATAAATTAGTGTCTTCATCTTTTATACATTTGCGGAGTTATTTCTAAGGAGTGTAAATGAAGGATCTACCAGAAAAGCTTAATTATAAAGGTCAGGAGAGAATTGCCCTGATAAATGCCGGTGATGATTTTACAGGTACACTCTCTGACTTACTTAAAGATGTCAGGATAGACAAGGAGATAGATCCCCGGTTCCCATACACATTCGTGGTAATCTTCGTAACAACAGTTAAAGAGCTTGAGAATATAACACCTGTTGTACTGCATAATCTTACTGCCGATGGGGTTCTGTGGTTCTGTTATCCTAAAAAAACATCAAAAAAAGCAAATCCTGATCTTGACCGTGATCATGGATGGAAAGTTCTGAATGATACTTGTTTTCATGGCATAAGAATGGTTTCTATCGATAATGACTGGTCGGCTCTGCGTTTCAGAAATGCTAAGTTCATCAAGTCTGACAAATTCAAAACCTGTTCCTGATAATTAATATTATAGTAAAATAATTATGATAAGGATTATAGCGATAGTTGTTTCAGTTGCAGCCTTGGGCATTGTTGCCTGGCTGCTTTTCAGCAAAGGCCAGCGGCCCTGGGATCAGCTATCTGAAGAGGAGAAGAGAAAGAAGAAGATAATGGTTGCAAGTGGTTTTACAGTTATGCTTGCAGGGATAATTACAGCACTCCTGGCTGGCAAAAAAAAATAAGACACCTGCTCCGATGAGCTGATGATAATTACTATTCCGGAAAAGCACACGAGTTATCACTTTTCTGAAAATAGATATACCCTGATATATAAAACCAGACAAAATGAAAAAATTAAGCACAATAAAGTATCTCGCTGTCTTCCTGGCTCTTGCAGCACTTTTAATAACAGGATGTGCTGACAGTGAATCTATTGAACAATGTCTGACCGGACATCAGTATGGTTTTTTCGGTGGACTATGGCATGGTTTTATTGCGCCATTTGATTTCATCGGAATGCTTTTCGATGATTCAATAACCATGTATGCTCAGAACAACAACGGTGGTCTATATGCACTGGGATTTCTTCTTGGCAGTGGCGGATGGGGATTCTTCGGAAGCAAGGGCGCCAACCGCGTTCGCAGAGGAAAAGTTAACATCCGTTCTGAAAGATTTGACAAGGCAGAGATTATTGAGTAACGAAATCATCTAACTACTTACAATGAGATACTTAATAACATTTTTCCTTATGATTTCCTCAATTAATTCTTTTTCACAGAATAAAGATTTAATCTACTTATGGCCCGGCAAGGTTCCGGGAGAGTCTAAAGAAAAAAAGGAACCTGCTGTTGCTGCTTCAAGGAATGATAATGTTTTAAGACTTTCTGAGATTACAAATCCTGCAATTGAAGTATGGCTTCCTGAAAGATCCAAAGCAAACGAAACCGCTGTAATTATTTATCCGGGAGGAGGTTACAACATACTGGCCTACGATAAAGAGGGAACTGAAATTGCCGTATGGCTAAATAAACTTGGATTCGCAGCTTTCGTATTGCAATACCGGGTTCCGGATAAAAAAGAGGGAGCTCTTCAGGATGCACAACGGGCAGATTCACTGACCTGCAGGGCCGGCATTTGCGATGTTAATATATCCGGCTTATCTTGAGACATGGCCGCTTCTGGCTGAAAAGTGGTTGCTCAATCAGCTGAAAAATGATAAAAAATGAATTTACGTAATTATAATCACGGTAAGTTTTTCAGTCCTGAAAAAGAGGTGCTTACACCGATCCTTTTTCCTGATGCACAAGATGTAAACTCACAAACTGCTGAACTACCTCAATGATGGAAAAGGCCACAAAAATAATAGACATACGAAAAACTGTAAGGAGCAGTAAATCAAAGTTTGTCAGAAATTTGCCAGGTTTCGTAATCAATATGATCAGCAGGCTGGTCAGAGAGGATGATCTGAATGGGACAATCCATAATCACCGGCATAAAACAGGGATCCCCTTTGTTAATGATGTATTGAATGAGTGGAATGTTAAAATTGAAATTAAGGGAAAAGAGAATGTACCGGCTTCCGGCAGGTTTGTATTCGTTGCCAATCATCCTGTTGGTGGCATGGATGCTCTCTCCTTTCTCAGCGCAATACATAGTTTCTTCCCGAATGTTATTTCACCCTCAAATAATCTGTTCAACTATATTCCTAACCTTAAGCCTTTAATCCTGGGAGTTAATGTTTTCGGAACAAATACAAAGGACACAGTAGAAAAATTCAATCAGCTTTTTGAGTCAGATTCACAGATAATGATATTTCCCGCTGGACTTGTATCGAGGAGGAGAAACTGGGTAATCGAAGACCCTGCATGGCAGAAAACCTTTATAAGCAAATCAATTCAATATAAGCGTGATATAATTCCTGTATATATCAGCGGTAGAAATTCAGAACTGTTTTATCGTGTCGACAGAATAAGAAAATTTTTAGGTATTAAACTGTCGGTTGAAATTATTCTTCTTCCGCGTGAAATGCA
>JBBQZN010000012.1:0-59220 GCA_038207725.1 Bacteroidales bacterium
GCCGGACCAGCCTTTTCATCTGAACAAAACCACTCAAAATCCGTTATAAAAATATATAAGAGGAATAATATTGATACTTATTATGACTTGATTTATTGTGTTGAGTATCTTTGTGACATCCGCTGCAACACACCTTTAAGAATATAATAAGAGAAATAATTTAAAAATTAAGATAAATGGACCAACAATTAAGAAGAATGAGCAGGTTATCACAAATAGTACTTATAACAGTATTAAGCTTATCCATGATCACCTGTTCTTCAGCCAGATACTCAGTAGGCAAAAAGCAAGCTGAAATAAGAAATGTAATTTTAATGATCGGCGACGGAATGGGGCTGGCTACAATGTACTCCGCCATGACCGTCTCTGACCACCCGCTCAACATTGAAAGATGCAAGACAATAGGTCTGCAAAAGACAAATTCGGCGAATAATTATATTACAGATTCTGCTGCTGCCGGTACTGCTCTGGCAACAGGTAATAAAACAAATAATGGGGTAATCGGTATGGATTCCAAAGGGATTCGCGTAAAATCGATACTCGAAATCGCTGAGGATAACGGGCTCGCCACTGGCCTTGTTTCTACTTCTTCAGTCACTCATGCCACTCCGGCATCATTTATCGCTCACCAGGCAAGCAGGGGAAGTTATGAGGACATAGCCATGGATTTTCTGAAGACAGACGTTGATGTCTTTATTGGCGGTGGCTATGACCATTTCGCAAAAAGGAAAGACAAATTAAACCTTATTGACAGCCTTAAAGCAAGAGGATATGAAGTTGGCAACACTCTAAGTCAGGTGCTCAGATCATCTTCAGCAAAGCTTGCCGGTCTTGTTGCCCCGGTGCATACTCCTTACAGGCTTAAAGGAAGAGGAGATATGCTTCCACAGTCATCTTCCAAAGCCATAGAAATACTGAGTAAAAACAAAAAAGGATTCTTTCTTATGATAGAAGGTTCTCAGATAGACTGGGCAGGCCATGCAAATGTTGCTGACACCCTGGTTGATGAAACACTCGATTTTGACAATGCAGTAGGAAAAATACTTGATTTCGCCGAAGCAGACGGACATACCCTTGTTATAATCACAGCTGACCATGAAACAGGAGGCGTAACGATTGTAGGCGGCGATATTCAGACTCATAAAGTGAAACTGAATTTCTCCTCAGAAGATCATACCCCAATACTTATTCCCGTTTATGCTTTTGGTCCGGGTGCAGAAAATTTCAGCGGCATTTATGAGAATACTGAGATCTTTCATAAAATCTTTTCAGCTTTTCGATTCACTAAATGACAATTGAACTATTTTCAGTAACATAATCAGATGGGTACTAATATCTCATATGAGTATTAAGCTAAAAAATATTGCCTCATTGATGCTTCTGATGGTATTTCTTATGCCATCAGTTGTTAAGATTGAACATCACCATGAACATGGTGACCATGCAGGAAATAATGAATATCCATCTCAAAAATTTCATGATAATTGTGCTATATGTAACTTTGAGTTTTCATTTTTTTTATCGGTCAACGGAGAAGTGTATTTTGAAGAAAATGAACATTCAAAGCGTTACATAAATTATTATTCTTCAGTAGATTTTCAGAATCTGTCTCAGTATAATTTTCTATTAAGAGCCCCTCCCTCCTTTCTTAGCTGATTTGCAGAATTCTCTGCACTTGTTTCAAATAACTTTTCTAAACTAAAATATAATCAGATGAGAAAGATATTTTTCGTTTGTATTATGATAATTATTTATCATAATACAAATGCTCAGAGCATCATAACAGGAATAATCAGAGATCAGGATAGTGTCCCTTTGCCCGGAGCAACAATTTACATTCCGGATCTGAATAAGGGGACCACTTCAAATAGTGATGGAACCTACAGAATTTCAAATCTGCCAAACGGAAAGATAAGTATCCAGTATTCATTTATAGGCTATATAAACCAGGTAGCAATTGTTGAGCTTAACAATGAAAAAAGATTATTAGACATAAGCCTGATACCTACAACAGTTGAAGCCGGGGAAATAATAATATCAGGAGGATATAATTCCACTCAGCATGGTAACGCTGTCAAGGTTGATGTCCTGAGGCTTAACCCGCATTCGATAAAAAGCACACCAAATTTCTCAGAAGTACTCACAAGGGTACCCGGCGTAGATATGATTTCCAAAGGGAGTGGTATATCAAAGCCTGTAATCCGGGGGCTATCAATGAATGATATTCTGATACTGAATAATGGCGTCCGATTTGAAAATTACCAGTATTCCAGCCACCATCCACTGGGAATAGATGAGTTCGGTATCGAAAATGTTGAAATAATCAAAGGTCCTGCCTCGCTACTTTACGGGTCTGATGCAATTGGAGGGGTTATTAACTTTATTAAGGAGAAGCCTGCTGCCGTCGGTACTATTGAAGGAGATTACAACATGCAGCTTTTCTCCAATACACTGGGAATGTCAAACAACTTCGGAATTAAAGGGTCAACGGGCAAAATATTCGGAGGAATAAGAGCTGGTAATAAAACAAACTCGGACTTCCTGCAGGGCGGAGGAGATTTTGTTCCGAACTCACGTTTCAATGAAGTATCTGTAAAAATGAATGCAGGATATACCGGCAAGTCAGGAACAACAAAGCTCTTTTATGATTACAGCAATCAGAAACTGGGATTGGTTGAAGATGAAGCCATTGAAGATATCTCAGAAAGAGGAAGAAAAACCAGTATCTGGTATCAGGAGTTCAATACTCATCTAATATCTTTTCAGAACAAACTTTATATTGGCAAGTCGCGACTTGAAATAAACTCTGCATATCAGAATACCGGTCTTATACATTATGGTAATGCTGATATCCGCGAAATTGAAATGAGGCTGGCAACACTGACTTATGAATCAATCCTTCACCTTCCTTCAACAAGCAATTCGGAATATATAATTGGTTTTCAGGGAATTAATCAAAATAATAAAAACCTTAATAACAGAGAAATTATTCTGCTGCCTGACGCTACGGCAAATAACTTTTCTCTGTTCACCCTATTGCAGTATTCAGTTTTCAGAAAACTGAAATTACAAACCGGCCTTCGCTACGATAATAAATCAATCTCAACAAAATCAGTCGGACTACCCTCAGAAGTTGCAAGCTACAGACAACCGATAAACAAATCCTATGGAAGTTTCAGCGGATCATTGGGCGCCACATTTAATTGCAATGAAGATCTCCTTTTCAGGACAAACTTTGCCGCCGCATACCGAACACCCAATCTGGCAGAACTTACTTCAAAAGGTCCTCATGAACTTAGATTCGAGACAGGAGACGAGAATCTGGTACCTGAAAATTCGCGAGAGATGGATTTAAGCCTTCACTATCATATTGATAATCTGATCTTCGATCTGGCAGTCTTTTATAACAAAATAAATAACTATATTTTCATCACACCAACAGGCGATACCACTATTTCCGGGATGAATATCTATAAATACAAACAGACCGATTCACAACTTTTTGGAGGAGAGACCGGAATACATTTTCATCCTGAACACATTGAATGGCTTCATATTGAGACTGTTTTTTCATTTGTTATCGGGAAACAGAAAAATGGTGAGTTCCTGCCTTTTATTCCGGCTCACAAAATACAGCTCGAATTAAGAGCTGAAAAAGAGGAACTAGGCTTTCTGCATAATGCATTTGTTTATGCTAAGTCTACCACAGCTTTCAACCAAAATAATTCAGCTGACGATGAAACAGCTACAAAAGGGTACTCTCTATTTGATACTGGAATAGGCGCAGAAATAAAAATCATAAATCAGCATATGTCTGCCGGAATAAATATTAACAACTTATTCGACATCAAATACATTGACCATTTATCGACACTAAAAGAGGTCGGACTCTATAACCCGGGCAGAAGTATTACTTTAAGCGTAAGAATTCCGTTTTCAATAACCGGAAAGGGCAAAATAAACAATAAAAAGGAACTTTAGAACCTATTAAAAGAATTACCTTTATTAAATAAAAAAACTGAAGCCTGCGATCTATTTTTTTTATACCTAACCAACAAATACTAATGAACGAATTCGACATAAAAGCAGCTGAGTGGGACAAAAATCCCATGCACTGGGATCGCTCCGAAGCAATTGCCAATGAGATTAAAAAACTTATTCCTCTTAGTAAAGAGATGAAAGCTCTTGAATACGGGGCCGGAACAGGAATAACCAGTTTTTTACTGAAAGATCATGTTAAGGATCTTACCCTCATGGATAATTCTACTGAAATGGTTAAGGTTATGAATGAGAAGATAAAGGCATCTAATGTTAAAAACATGAGGGCACTTAATTTTGATCTGGAACATGAGGATTATAATGACAGCACATTTGAGTTAATCTTTACACAGATGGTTCTTCATCATATAACTGATACTGAAGCAATAATCAGGAGATTCAGTAAATTACTTAATCAGGGTGCTTATCTGGCAATCGCCGACCTATATGAAGAGAATGGTTCTTTTCATGGCGATGGGTTCATTGGCCATAATGGATTTAATGTAAAAGAACTCACATCAATTATGCAAAAGTACGGATTTATTGACATCAAAGAGAAAACCTGTTTTGTAATTGATCGTAAGATTTCAGATACGGAATCTAAAAAATTTGAGGTATTTCTGATTACTTCAAAAAAGAAATAAAACAAAACACTCAGCAGGTTGTTGATTAGTAAAGATTAAATATAATTATTCGAAATGGAAATAACATTTGAAGGAGGCAAAGTAGTAACAGCGTTAACTAACGGGCACATAATAAAAACCGATCAACCACTTGATAATGGAGGAGGAGATTCAGCACCTGCCCCATTCGATCTTTTCCTGGCTTCTATAGGGACATGTGCAGGAATATATGTAAAATCATTCTGCGACAAGCGTGAGATTCCGACTGAAGGAATTAAGCTGATACAAAAAACGGTCTTTGATGAAATAACCGACCTGCCAACAAGCATAAGCATTGACATTCAGGTTCCTGAAGGATTTCCCGAAAAATACCTCAATTCGCTTATAAGTGTTGCTGAGTTGTGCAAAGTAAAAAAGACAATATTAAATCCTCCTTTATTTGACATTAAAACTTCAAAAACACAGTAATATGAAAATTGCAGTACCGGTAACATCTGATAATCAGATTGACGGCCACTTTGGCCATTGTGAATCTTATAGTGTATTTACAATAACAGACAAAAAAGAAATTGCAGAGAAAAAGAGAGTTGACTCCCCACAGGGTTGCGGCTGTAAATCTGATATAGCCTCTGTTCTTGCTGCTGACGGAGTAAGCGTTATGCTTGCAGGAGGAATTGGCGGCGGCGCCATTAACGTTCTAAATGGCAGCGGAATTGAAGTCGTACGCGGATGCGCAGGTGATGCAACTGAAGTAGTAAAATTATACCTGAAAGGGCTCGTTGCAGACAGCGGAAGCAGCTGCCACCAGCATGAGGCACATCATGGCGACGGACATAAGCATGACCATGGCCACACATGCAGTCATAATTAAAAGTAAAAACTAAAGGCAGACTTAAAAGTTCTGTCCATTATTAGCCCCTAAATCCCCTAAGGATGACTTTCTGATTATCTGTATCATAAAGAACCCTCTTCAGGGGGCAGGGGCAAAGAGCGAGGGGCAAAAGAGTTTTACTCCTTTTTTTATTCTTTCTTTCTGGTATTCAATCCAAAAGGAAGGTAAAGCGGACAGAAACTCAGGAAGCTTGTTACAATAAAAACTCCTGCAAATAGCAACAGAATTATTGCAAGTGTCCCTGAAATCACATGCGTAAAATAAAGTACCACCACAACCATAGCAAGCAGAATTCTGATCACCTTGTCAATTGTTCCCATGTTCTTTTTCATAATACTTTCTTTTTATTAATTATATTCGAAATCTAATCCATTTCTTTTGCAATTGCCATAGCAGCTATTGTTCCATCAGCAACAGCAGTAGTTATTTGTCTGTATTTTTTGCTTATAACATCACCAACGGCATAAACACCTGGTATACTGGTTCTCATATCTTCATCTGTCTTTATATAACCCCATTTATCAAGTGTAAGTTTATCTCTGAACAAATCTATGTTTGGTTTCATACCGATAAAGATGAATACTCCATCACTAAACAATTTTTGTTTAACTTTTGTTTTGGCATTTTCAATTTCAGTGATAATTTTGTCTCCCTCTCTTGTAAAGGATCTGGGTTCATTCTCAAACAGAATATTGATTTTAGGATTGTTAAATACCTTATCCTGAGCCTGTTTATTAGCAGTAAACTTATCAAACTGATGTACAATAGTGAGTTTGCCGGCGAACCTTGTAATATATTCAGATTCCTCTACAGCTGAATTGCCACCTCCTATTACAACGGCCTCTTTACCTTCGAAATATTTCGCATCACAGGTTGCACAATATGATATACCCTTGCCTTTTAATTCCTTTTCACCGGGGGCACCGGTAAGATTAGGAGTAGTACCGGTTGCAATAATTATCTTTTTTGCCTTAACAGTTTCGTACTCATCTATTATTACCTCTTTCTTATCGAGGTCAACACTGGTAATATCAACAGCTACTTTATAAATAGTGCCGCAAAGCTTTGTCTGTTCGCTCATATTGTGCGAAAGCATATATCCTGCCTGAGGCTCAATAAAGCCCGGATAATTTGAAACTTCATGAGTTGTTGAAACATGGCCTCCCGGAAGTGCAATATCAATTAGTACCGTATTAATCTTCGACTGACACAGATAAAGTCCTGCTGTTAACCCTCCCGGACCGGCTCCAAGAATTATAACATCAAACTCCGACACGCTTGGTTTAATAAGGGATTTAATACTCTTTACCTTTTCAGCCGGCAATAGCTTATCAAGGTTACGGATTATGTCAATTCTCTTAACACCACCCGTAAGTCTTTCACCCACTTCTTTCCCATTATCAAAGAATAACAATGTCGGAGAAGATTTAACTCCAAGCTTATCAGCCAGTTCGCGATTTCCCTGCCGAAATATTTTCAGGAATTTAATATCGTTCCCATAAAGAGTTGACAGGTCCTCAAACTTAGATGCGAGGGCTTCACATGGCGGACATTCGGTTGAATAAAAATCGAGCACAACCTTACCGGATTGCAATACTTCTGCATCAAATTCTGATGAGTTAATAGTTTTCATTTTTAGTTTATGAATAATGTATGTGTGTGTGTACCCCCTTTCTTATTTCCCCCAAGAGGGAAAAGTCTTCTCCTTCCACCCAGGGGAAGATTGGGAAGGGGGTTCTCGGTTTTAATTAATCACTTCGTTTTCGATATAAGCTGAGAATCCTAATTCGAGCAGTTCTTTTACCGGACGACAATCTGTTGAACAAATTCTACCCGTCCTGTTTTTTGCTACTGATCCGCACCCACCTCCACAGGCGAGCTGAACAGAGCATTCTTTGCATTCCGGGATCGATGTAATATCACGCCTCTCCCATTGTTCTACCAAATCAGATTTCAGGGAAACATCCGGATAAAAACTACCTAACGATTCATCAGATTTCCCAACAGTTGCAGTACATGAATATATTTGTCCCGTATAATCAAAAGCCCATTCAGTCTTGCATGCCGGACAGGCATCGAACAACGGATCAGGCAATTCTCCGTTTTCGGAAATAAACTTAGCTACGGAATATGCAGGCTTGTAAAACTCCGCAACTTCCGGATGCTGTCTGGTAATCGCGTAAATCTTTTCAAATAGGGAGATCCTGTCAAATAGTTTATCGGGTGTTGACTGACAGTGATGAAGTTCATAATTACGCCCAACCTGTGTTTTGAAAAAAGGACTTGAAACCCAGCCTTTATCAATAGCGAATTTCGCAAGGTCAGGAAGATTATCAACATTATCCTTGTCGATTACCATTCTGAGATTTATGTCGATCTTTTGTACCAGACAACTATCAATACCTCTTACAATCTTGTCGAATGTCTCCTGTCCACCTTTAAGAAAACGCCTGCTGTTATGAATTGCTGCAGTACCATCGAGAGTTACCTGAATTTCCCTGATCTTACCTTTTTCTAGAATCTTAGTATACTCTTCAAGAGCAAATCCGTTTGTAACAATGCTCACTTCCAGTGAGGATTCTGAAGATTTTTCAAGGATCCGCGAAATAAGCGCTTTTTGTTTGGGATTTGGGAGGAGAGGTTCCCCTCCAAATATTGTAATGTATTTTTTCCGTCCTGCAAACTCTTTCTGAACATAGCTGAAAAAGGAATCGATTATTTCATCATTCAATTCCAGTGCAGGATTATTATATTGATCCTGATAACAATATGTGCAGGCAAAATTGCAACTGTAATTTGTTACAAAAAAAATCTGAATCTCATCCTTGTCCCGCGAATCCAGAAAGTCAAGATACTTTTCCCGGTACAACAGATTCTCGTCAGACTCCTCAAGCAGATACCCTTTCTCACCAAGTTCTTCTGTAAAATTAACATCGGAGTGAACTGCTCCGATTCTGATGCTTTCAATTCTTGCTGCCTCACCGGCTGTAATTATATCAGCATTACCGGTCAGGAGGTTAACAATGAAATAGTTTTCAGAATCCCTGATTTTTGAAAGAATATTATACTTTGAGTATCGCATTTTTTTGTTAGTCGTGACAGCCTACAACAGTCTTCGAAACTTTTGCACAGCACTGAGCCACTTTTGCAGTTGCTCTTTTCTCTTTTTTTCTG
Source organism: Bacteroidales bacterium (assembly GCA_038207725.1). Lineage (GTDB taxonomy): Bacteria > Bacteroidota > Bacteroidia > Bacteroidales > VadinHA17 > LD21. The sequence goes on from JBBQZN010000012.1 coordinate 8,728, forward strand.
ATAGCAGTTTTCATGTTTAAAAATTAATTTATTAATAGAATTTCATTTACCGCTTTTACAAGATCTGCTTTAGGAAGGAGCCCCATTGACATCTGCGGTTTTCCCTTTGCAGGAATAAACAAGAGTGTGGGCAATCCTGTAATTCCCAGGCTCTGTGCCAGCATTTTTTCCTTTACTGTATCGACTTTATAAACAACTATTTTACCCTTATACTCTTTTGCAATCTCCTCAACTATTGGTGAGAGTTGCCTGCACGGAGCGCACCAGTCAGCGTAGAAATCAACAATTGCAGGCAGCTTGCCTTCATACTTCCACTCCTTATTCAATTCATAATTAAATACTGCCTTTTTAAACTCAGCATCTGTGAGATGAATAACAATAACTCCTTTTGAATTAGAATCATTACTATTCTTCGGGTTTTCAGCTTTACAATTTTGTAAAAGTAAAGAAAATGCAATTAATGATATGAAAAAAAACCGTTTCATGATATTGTATGTTTATTAGTTAAAATTTTGTCTTCCTTCAGATCTGCAAAAACTAAGGCCTTTTGCCGGTAATTGTCCAGCTCGAAACCATAACTTTTCCCTTTTCGTAAGGCGAGGACTCCTCGATTATCTGAACAGAATCAAAACCTGCTTTATTAAGTTGTTCGAGATACTCACCTCTGGTTACTGATCCGGCCCAACACTCAGCTACAGCAACAGGATCGTTACGATATTCATCGGGAACAGTGCTGAGCGAATAGATATCGCTAACAACAAACCTTCCTCCTTTTTTCAGGATTCTGAATACCTCATTCCATACAAGTTGCTTATCTTCTGCATGATTGATAGTACAATTTGAAATTACGAGATCGGATATTCCATCTTTGATTTTTATATTCTCAAGAGGGCATTGTACAAACTCTACGTTTTTAACACCAAGACGTTCGGCTGTGCTGCGTGCTTTTTGAAGCATTCCGTCCGACATATCAATTCCATAAACAAATCCGCCGCTGCCCACACTCTCAGCAAGACGCATCACATCTGTCCCTCTGCCACTGCCCAGATCAACACAAATCTCTCCCTTACAAGGTTCCGAATGATTTATTGCACCACCACATGAGAGGCAGCATGATGATTCAGCCAGATCGCTGTATCTTTTATTTATTTCTTCGTATTTCATTCTTTAAGTATCACTTTCCAAATCTCGAACACGGACTTCCTGTTACAAAAAATCCCAGTAAACCACCAAAGAACATTGAGCTGAGTGTATCGCTGGTAAATTCAAATGGCACCGGCCTGCTTTCAAAAAAATAATTATAAATAAAGCCCAGAACAAGTCCGGTAACTACACCAAGGAATGGTTTCCAGAAATACCAGGTAGTGAAGATCTCCTTAACACTCTCCGGGCGTGGTGTTACCTTACAATTGTTTTCCATATTAATATATCTATATATTTAGATGCAAAGATATGTTCTTTTTTTATAACTGCAAATTCTCGGTATGAAATATTCTTAAAAAAGAAAAAGAATAGTAATAATCAGGCAGAAACTTTTTTTACTATTTCAAAGGTTTCGTCAGATGCATCTTTCATTACACCGGAAATGTTGGCAGGCAATCCTGCAGCAAGATCCCCGGCATTTATCAGCCCCACGTATGTAAGTCCGTCATCCTTTTCATACACTGAAATACGGCAGGGCATCATAACCGAAATAATGCGCTCATCATTCAGCTCGAGCATTTTGCCTGAATACATGGGCTTACAGATCTCAATAACTTTTACCGGTTTAACTTCTTTGCCTGATTTTGCCAGGGAAAGCTGGAGGTCATGAACAGCAGGGACTTTCCACTCCCTGCGTTCTGCCTCTGCAACCAGCAAATCAACTGTCTTATCAAACTTAAATTTACTCTGATGTTCAATTACCAATTGATTTGTTTTCATAAATTTAGAATTAGGTTAAATACATATTGATCAGTTGCTCGTAAAGCTCCTGTTTCCCGCTTCGTGTTTCAGGTTCTCCAATTTCACGGGCAATATCCCTGAGTTTCTCAAGTGTTAATTTACCCTTTTCAAAGTCCTTACCCTGACCTTTATCAAAAGATTCATATCTTTTCTTTCTGAGCTTAAGATAGTCGCTGTCCTTCAGTATTTTGTCAGCAATAACAAGGGCACGTGCAAATGTATCCATACCGCTGATATGCGCAATAAAGATATCTTCCGCATCGGTTGAGTTCCGACGTATCTTTGCATCAAAGTTTATTCCTCCGGTTGAAAAACCACCTGTCTGCAGAATAACCATCATTGCTTCTGTTATCTCATAAATATTTGTAGGGAATTCATCAGTATCCCAGCCATTCTGATAGTCTCCTTTGTTTGCGTCAATGCTTCCAAGCAATCCGGCATCGGCAGCTACCTGAAGTTCATGCTGGAAAGTATGACCGGCAAGAGTAGCATGGTTAACTTCGATATTGAGTTTAAAATCTTTATCAAGCCCGTGCTCGCGTAAAAACCCGATTATTGTTGCCACATCAAAATCATATTGGTGTTTTGAAGGCTCCATAGGTTTTGGTTCAACAAGGAAGGTCCCTTTAAAACCAATTTTCCTTCCATAGTCACGGGCCATTGAGAGCATCATTCCCATATGCTCAAGCTCTCTTTTCATATTCGTGTTGTGTAGACTCATATAACCTTCCCTGCCGCCCCAAAACACATAATTCTCCCCACCGAGAGCAACGGTTGCCGAAATAGCATTTTTCAGCTGGGCACCTGCATTAGCAACTACATTAAAATCGGGATTAGTTGCTGCTCCGTTCATATACCGGGGATTTGAAAAGAGGTTAGCAGTTCCCCAAAGCAGTTGAACACCGGTTTGTTCCTGCATCTTTTTTATTACAGGTACAATTTTATCGAGACGTTTTTCTATCTCGAAAACTGAACCGTCGCCAACAACATCCGTATCGTGAAAACAATAATAACCAGCTCCTATTTTGGTAATAAACTCAAATGCTGCATCGAGTCTTTGTTTAGTCTTATCATCATTTGAAGCATCTTTCCATGGATAAATCCTTGTAGCATTTCCAAAAGGATCCGATCCGTCGCCACAGAATGAATGCCAGTACGCAATTGCAAAACGAAGATGATCCTTCATCTTTTTTCCACCTATTTTCTCTTCAGGATTATACCATCTGAATGCCAGCGGATTTTTTGATTTTTTACCCTCGTATTCAATTTTCCCGATCCCGGGAAAAACTTCCTTTTTTCCTTTGTAAATCATATTGATGAGTATTAAAACTGTTATGTTTCTATTATTCTTTATAAAATTAATATACTTATATCTTCATTAGTAATTCTTTCCACTTACTGTATGCCTGATTAATTGCCTCCTGTTTTGAGTTATCAGGCTCTATTACTTTTAATGCTACAAGACCCGGGAAAGCCTCCTTTTCCGATTTGTAGTATCCGCATCCGATTCCGGCGCCACGCGCTGCACCAATTGAACCATCTGTATTATACAAATGTATTGTTGTTCCCGTAATTGTAGAAAGAGTCTCCCTGAAAATATTGCTGAGGAACATATTTGCCATTCCGGCTCTTATAATCATCGGATCAATACCTGTCTCATTCATTATTTCAAGTCCATACCTGAACGAAAATGCTATTCCCTCCTGTGCTGCCCTGAACATATGTCCGGCAGAGTGTGTATTGAAATTAAGTCCCGAAAACTGTGCCCCTATGTCTCTGTTTCCCAGCATTCTTTCCGCACCGTTTCCGAAAGGCAGAACGCTAAGTCCGTCAGATCCTGGAACTACCTGATCAGCAAGGATATTCATTTCATCATACGAAAGATTTCCGGCACTGTTTCTTCTCAACCATGAATTAAGAATCCCTGTACCGTTTATGCATAACAGCACACCCAGTCGCTCAGACTCCATATCATGGTTTACATGAAGAAAAGTGTTAACCCTTGACTCAGGGTCATACTTTTTCTGGTCAGAAACTCCATAAATTACTCCTGAAGTACCTGCTGTTGCCGCAACTTCTCCCGGATTAAGCACATTAAGCGAAAGAGCATTATTTGGCTGGTCACCGGCCCTGTATGAGACAGGAATACCTTCAGGTAATCCAAGCTCTGTTGCAACTGAACTCAAAAGCCGTCCCTGAACAGAAAATGAAGGATTTGCCTTTGGGAGTATCGCGGAATCAAAGTTGTAGTATTTCATAAGGTCTTCAGAAACTCCGTTCGAGGTATAATCCCAGAACATGCCTTCTGACAGGCCTGTATAAGAGGTGCTTATTTCACCTGTGAATTTTAAAGCAGCATAATCACCGGGCAACATTATTTTATAAATCTGCGAATAAATGTCAGGTTCATTTTCTTTTACCCAGGCAAGTTTAGAGGCAGTAAAATTACCCGGAGAATTCAGAAGATGTGAAAGACAAAAGTCTTTTCCCATCGAAATTAGTGCAATCTCACCATTGCCTACAGCCCTGCTGTCGCACCATATTATTGATGGCCTCAGTACTTTATTATTCTTGTCAACGGCAACCAGTCCGTGCATCTGGTATGAGATCCCAATGGCACCAATCTGATCACTTACCTTACCGAGTTTCCCTGTACACGATTTTATTGCAGCCTTCAGGTTTGCCCACCAAACCTCCGGCTCCTGCTCGGCCCAGCCGGGTTTTTTGGCAATGATCTTCATTTCATCAGCAGGAAAATAAGCTGAGGCCATAAGTTTTCCAGATCCTCCGTCAATTACAGAAGCCTTTACAGAAGAACTTCCGAGGTCGATTCCTAATAGTAACATACAAAAAAAATTAGACCTAAAAATAACAATTAATTCAATAACTCCGAATTTCCGCTTTCCTCCAGCCGGATGAGGGTAAATTTACCAGTTAAACATTGTACCATCTGATTTTCTGTTCACAGGAAGACGGGCCATTGAGTAAGGAAACTTAGCAGCAGCTTTCTCATCAATGTCAACGCCAATCCCCGGTGAATCATCAATTTTCATAAACCCGTTCTCAAATTTATAATTTATTTTAAATACTTCATTTACAAGAGGCTGATGCGGCATATACTCAAGAATGCCAAAATTATTTATAGCTGTGTTGAAATGCAGTGAGGCAGCAAGGTTTACCGGTGACAGATCGGTTGCTCCATGAAAGCCCGTATTTATATGATATACAGAAGCCATTGCGGCTACCTTTAGAAGATGGGTGATTCCTCCGCCGTGTACAATTGGCATGCGGATATAATCAATAAGTTGTTCTGTAAAGAGTGTTGAGTAATCATAAACCGAATTAAATACTTCTCCGATAGCAATAGGAGTCGTCGAATGCTTTCTGATAAGTCTTAATCCTTCCTGCAGTTCTCCGGCTACCGGATCCTCGAGCCAGAAAAGGTGCGAGGGTTCAAGCTCTTTCGCAAGGCGGGCAGCTTCAACAGGTGTGCAGCGGTGATGAACATCATGCAAAAGGTGCAGATCCTCACCATATACTTCCCTAACCTTACTGAAAAGAGCAGGTATAAAATTGAGATATTTTGCTGTTTCCCAGTACTCTTCAACCGGCAATCCCTTGTGTGCAGGCTCATATGACTTACTATCCTTCGAAACACCGTAAGTGTGTTCAATACCCGGAACACCTGACTGAACCCTTAGCGCCCTGAATCCTCTTTCAATTTCTGCACCAACTTTATCAATTGCCTCATTCAGATCCTTGCCATTTGCATGACAATAAACCAGAATTTTGTCGCGGCTTTTACCACCCAGAAGATTATATAATGGAGTATTCAGCATTTTTCCTTTGATGTCCCACAAAGCCATATCGATAGCTGAAACAGCCGTCATGGAAACAGCACCGCGTCTCCAGTAAACTCCCCGGTAAAAATAATGCCAGATATCCTCAGTATTCCGGGGATCCCTGCCAATCAGTGAAGGAATGCAGTAATCCTCAAGATATGAAACTACTGATTTCTCCATGCCGTTTAATGTGGCATCGCCAAGTCCGTACACACCCTGGTCAGTGAATATTTTCAGAGTCACAAAGTTCCTTCCCGGGGAACAAACTATCACTTTCGCATCTGTAATCTTCATATCAGAATCCAATAGAGTTTCCGCCATCAACCGGTAATACAACACCTGTAATAAATGAGGCTTTGTCAGAGACAAGATAATATGCGGCGTCTGCAACTTCATCAGGTTTCCCAAGCCGTCCAAGAGGAGTTCGGGTCAGTACTTTCTTTTTTCTTTCAGGGTCTTTATCGAGTGCTAGCGACGACATGTTAGTTTTAATAAATCCCGGCGCTATGCAGTTAACCCTGATCCCGTACTGAGCAAGCTCCACTGCCATTGCCCTTGTCATACCTTCGATAGCAGATTTGGATGCAGTATAGGCAATTACATTAGGCAATCCGTACTGTGAAGCCATTGAGCTGATATTCAGAATCGACCCGCCGCATTTTGGTTTCATAACAATCGAAACCTCTCGCGTGAGGGAGAACATTGCTGTCTGATTTGTCAAAATAACTTTCTGGAACTCCTCATCTGTGACATCTGAAATTGGCTTTTTAAGATGCATCCCTGCATTATTGACAAGTATATCAATCCTTCCGTGTTTCGCAATGATCTTTTTTACCAGAGAAGGAATCTCTGTAAGATCAGCCAGGTCGCAGGGTTCAAAATCAGAAAACTCACCAAGTGTTTCACAGGCAAGCTTCAGTTTTGTTTTATCGCGGCCAACTATTATTGTTTTTAGCCCTTTCGCTACAAACTTTCGCGCTATTGCATATCCGATACCGGATCCTCCTCCTGTTACTACTGCAACTTTCTCCATAACATGCTATATTTAAGAACCATTACAGGCAGTTTTTCAATTTCTGCCTCCTTTAAGTGATGACTGACGAATTACAAGTTTATGTTTCAGTACTATAGTGCTCAGGGTATCTGACTTCATATTATTTAGCTTATTAATAAGGGAAGTGGCAGCAATCTCCCCAATCTGCATAGCCGGATAATCAACTGTTGTGAGGTTTGGCTGTACTATCATACTTACAGGCTCATTATTAAAACCAACTACTGCAATATCACCCGGTACATTTATTCCATTCTTAGTCAGATCAATTATAACTGCAACAGCCGATGTATCATTTGAAGTAAAAACTGCATCAGGACGTGGTTTCATCCGTAATATTTTTTTTACAGCAGCTGATCCTGAGTCAGCATTTAAATCACCAATGATCACCAGCTTCTTATCAAATCCAATATTATTATCGGCAAGGGCTTTTTTGTAACCCCGAAACCTTTCGGCATAAACATTACACGATAAATTGCCTGCCATGTGGACTATCAGCTTACATCCTTCTTTTATAAGATGAGTTGTAGCCTCGTAGCCTGCCGAATAATTATCTATAATAATATTGATGCATCCATTGCACTCCGATACCCTGTCAAAAAACACGATGGGAATGTTCTTTTTATGAAGGAGATCAAAATGCCCGCTGTTAACTGAATTAGCGGCAAGTGAAACAAGAAGTCCATCAACCCTGCTGTTAAAAAGAGTGGATACACAAGAGATCTCATGCTCTACAGACTCAAGAGACTGGCTGATTATTAATCCGTAACCATTCTGATTGGTAACTTTTTCCATCCCCGAAATAACAGTTGCCATAAAATAGCTGTTGAGCTTTGGAACAACAACGCCGATTGTATTTGTATGCTTCAGACGGAGATTGCTGGCAAATTTATTTTGCTGATAGCCCATTTCACTGGCGGCAGCTTTTATCTTTCGGGCAGTATCTTTATGAATATGAGGATTATCCTTTAGTCCGCGGCTCACCGTTGAAGGTGATAATCCCAGTCTCCTGGCCACATCATATATTGTAATCTCTTTATTGCTTTTCATATCATGGAGCTGATGCCAAATTTACACCAAAAAGAGTTAAAGTGAAATAATTATAGTAAAATTCTGCAATCGGTTGCATTATTTTGCAATCGCAATTGCTCAGTACTTAAAAATAATTACTTTTATGTGGTAATCAACAACTTAAAAAGCTTATGAAAAAGAAGTGCACTAAAGAGTAAGGGTTACCATACTCTGAAAATTTTTATGGTTGATCAGGGGCTTGTATTGCAGAAAATAGTTGTAAATTCCGGTGGTTTAAAGCCAAGCTATCTTGGCCCACCCGAGAGTTTTTTCAAAGCAGTGAAACAATAAATCTTATTAACATATTTAATATCAAAGAGATGAAAAAAGAGACCAAACAGATTTCGAGGAGAAAATTCATTAACACCTCAGTTAAAGCAACTCTCCTTTCCTCAGTCGTGTTCAGCGGGTTTCCAACCATTATCCCTGCAAGTGTTATAGGGAAAAATCCTCCGAGCGACAAGATAAATATCGGACAGATAGGCTTTGGAAGGATCGCAAGCAGTCACGATCTGACCGAAACATTACCATACGATATTGCCCGTGTAGTTGCAGTTGCTGACTGGGACTCAAACAGGGTTGCAAAAGGGAAACAGTATATTGAGAATTACTATACAAAGAAAACAGGAAGCCCTGGCTACGTTGATATTAAAACTTATGAAGACTATCACGAAATAATTGCAGATAAAAGCATCGATGCTGTAATTATTTCTACTCCTGACCATTGGCATTCACAGCCGGCTATTGAAGCTGCTCTGGCAGGAAAAGATATCTATGTACAGAAACCCACCTCACTTACAATAAAGGAAGGACAGCTGCTCAGAGATGTGGTGCTCCGGAAAAAAGTTATTCTCCAGGTCGGTACACAACAGCGTGCTATGCCACAGTTCAGAATTGCTGCCGAGCTTGTCAGAAATGGAAGGATTGGTAAGTTACATACTGTTAAAATAGGGCTTCCCGGCGATCCTCCCGGACCAGTAACAACTGAGATGCCGATACCAAAAAATCTCAATTACAAGGCATGGCTTGGTTCAACTCCTGAAATATACTATACAGAAACCCGCGTGCATCCGCAGAATAGTCTGTCTGATCGTCCGGGATGGCTGAGATGCGAACAGTTTGGAGCAGGTATGATAACAGGCTGGGGGCAACATCATTTCGATTCTGCCGCATGGGGTATGGATACAGAATTAACAGGACCAATCTCAATACAAGCAGTTGCCGAATTCCCAAAATCAGGAATGTGGGATGTTCATGGAGATTTTATGGCGAAGGCTGAATATGCAAATGGTATAACAATGTACACAAGCGGAGGTTATCCGAATGGCATCAGATATGAAGGTTCAGAAGGCTGGATCTTTGTTACACGCGGTAACTACACGGCATCTGCCAGTGATCCTGTTGTTGCTGGAAAAAATTCCAAATCACTCGATGCAAGCGATCCTAAAATACTGACTTCCATAATAAAAGAAAACGAGATTCATCTTTATAAAATCGATAATCAGCATGGTAACTGGCTCGATTGCATCAAATCGAGAAAAGAGCCTATATCACCGGTCGAATTAGGCCATCGCGCATGTTCTATCTGCCTGATAACACATACAGCAATGAAGCTTGGAAGAAAGCTGCCATGGGATCCCAAAACCGAAAAATTCGGAAATGATGCAGAGGCCAACAAGACACTTTCACGTCCGCAGAGGGCTCCTTACGGAACAGACTATATTAAAATGTAATTCACTATCTGATAAAAATGAAAAAGCTCTGGTTTGCAACCTTTATTGTTGCCTGTCTGATGATTGTAATTCCTTTATCTGCTGCCAAGATCACAGCCGTAAAGGTCGGATCAAAAATTAATGTTACTATCGGTAATAAATATTTTACCAGTTATATCTTTTCGGAAGATGAAAAGTACCCTTTCTTTTATCCGGTAAACGGTCCGGCTTCAGGAGGTTCAGTAACCTCTATGCGTAATGGCGAATACCCGCATCACAGCTCACTTTTTTTCGGCTGCGATCTTGTTAACGGAGGCAACTACTGGCAGGAAGGTCTTGAAAGGGGAAAAATTATTTCGGTAAATGCAGAGATCCTTAAACAGGGTGGCGATACTGTTGTAATTACAGATGAATGCATCTGGAGCCGTCCGGGTGCAGTTTCTCCTGTAAAGGATACAAGAATTATAACAATTACCTCACCTTCAGCAACAATGAGCCAGATTGATGTTGAGATTAAGATGGAGATGCTTTTAGATGTAACAATCAAAAAAACCAACCATTCACTTTTCAGTGCAAGGATGGCAGCTGACCTATCTGTAAAAAATGGAGGTACAATGATTAATGCTGAAGGATTGAAAAGTGAAAAAGATACTTTCGGGAAGAAGTCTGCCTGGATTGATTTTTACGGAAAACGGGGAGATGCAGTTGAGGGACTGGCTATTTTACAGCACCCGTCTAATCCATGGTATCCATCACCATGGTTTACCCGCGATTACGGATTTATGTCACCAACGCCTATGTACTGGCCGGCAAATGACACCGATACCTTTATGAAAAAGGGGACGGTGCTAACACTTCGCTACAGGGTTCTGGTTCATTCAGGCGACCATAATCAGGCTAAAATAACAGAGGAGTTTGATAAATATAAAGTCATTAAATAAGCAGAACTCCAGGCACCTGTTGTTTCATTGACCACGGAGTTACACGAAGTTTTCACGGATTTATTACTTCGTGCTTTTACTCCGTGTAATACCGTGTTATTCCGTGGTATAAAAAGTTTAAACACAAAGGCTCATAAAGGTTTATTAATAAAATAGCTTAGATAATCATTAGTAAGCTTCATTATCTAAATAAGGATTATATGTCAGATATTTCTTCTCAAAACTATCCACCGTTTAAAGAATGGGTCATCAATATAGTAAAATGAACCCTCTTTAATCAATATACCTTTATTTGCCAATCGTTTAAGAGCACTGAACACAGTGCTTGATGGCCCGGTTCCATATAGATTTGAAAACTCATCAGTAAGTGGTGAAATATTGCCCGATGACATACCAGTCAAAACCATCATGTCCGTCCGGTTAAATCCATTCCACAACCTTTCATAATCATTATCGTGACTTATCACAATCTCTGCCGCCGCACTGTTAATGATATCAGCAGAATAGCCAGAACGAACAATATTTTCCCAGACCATAAATGCCATCTGTTGAGTATAATAAGGATGTGATCCGGTTAAGGAGACTATTTCTTCTGAGAGTTCTTTACTTTTTCCGGTAAGCAGGGTAAACTTTTCATCAAGAAAAAGTATAAATTTCTCCCGGGGAATTTTCCCAAGAGTCATCAAGGTACAAAACCGATAAAACGGGGAACTCTTTTTTTCAAAAATCTCTCGAATCATCGATTCGCTGCTACCCATAAACACATAGTTGATATTTGAGTGGTTCTGCATTACTGATCTCAAAAATCTGTCAAGCCCTTCGCCAATTCTGTATATATCCTGAAATTCATCCAGAACTACAATTATTTTATTTTTATTTGTTCCAAGTTTCTCTATCAGGTTTAAAACATCCTCCAGCGGAGCAAGTTCCTTCGATCCTGGCTTAAAAGATATTTCATGCTCACCTGTCAAAGGATTAATGTTTACTACCGGTATAAGTCTGAATGATTTAATATAGTTTTTTAGTTTTTGGGCAGGATAAATCCTATATATCCGTTTCAAAAGCTGAGATGCAAAATCTTCAACAGAAAGTACAACCTGCAAATCAAGAAAAATGTATTTGCGATCTGATTCATTTACAATTTTCCTGATCAGGCTTGTTTTTCCAAACCTGCGGGGACTTATCAGAATGAGGTGGTTCTCACTTTTTAAATAGGAAGCTATACGGATCAATTCCTCGTCCCTGTCAGTAAAATAAGGACCATCAACTACAGAGCCGAACTTAAATGGATTTGTCTTCATCTCATTGCGATATTATTCGTTGCGACATTATTCGCAAACAAAATTACGATATATTTCGAACACTTAAGTGTTTTTACCAGAATTTTCTCTTTCTTTCCGGTAGATACAGTCCTTCATATCGCACATCTTACAGGTATAAGAATTAATTTTTACAGCTGCACCTATTCCTATAATTCCGCTCACAGATTTTTCGGGATCCATAAGAGCTGATTCATTCAGCTTTATACCACAGTAATTATATGGTATCAGGCTGAAAAGTTTATGCTGCTCTGCAACGCTCCAGCCACAGTATCCCGGACTATACCTGTTTGTAATTTTAAGGCCTGAGCCGGAAGCAGATTTTTCAAGATTATTCTGCATCAGATCAGCTGCAGCTTCAGCTATTTCACTGCCAATAAGATCATAAATATAACCCCGAAGAAAATCCTTCTCTCGCATAGCTTCACGGCTTCTCTTTCCTATCTCTTCTCCTGCCGTACAGAGAAAAAGGGCGACAGATTCAGATTTTTTTATCTGTCCGAAAACAATGTTTTTAATATTGAAAGTGATATTGTCGATAGTAACTGATTTATTTTCCTTATCAAACCAGATCCTTTTGAACAGGCAATATTGCGCCCTCACATTTGCTATCTCCGATGATTCATTCAAAACTTCCCCTATCAGACTTTTCACAAATTCACGGTCATCACCTTCATTGAAACCTATTATATTTTCAATCTGTGAAACAGTGAGTTTGAGTTCATCGAAATCAAAATGGAATACCTGGTTGTACATATTTATAATTCACAAAAATAGCAAATTTCATTTCTTAAATACTGCCCCTGAATCCTCCCGCCTAAGCGGGGCAAGCTCTAAAGGGGACTTTCCATCCGTTTCGGCTCCCCCTTCAGGGGGCCGGGGGGCCTATTGGGCTGAGATTCAATCGAGACTCTGAAACTAATCGATTAACTGCTGATTCCCATCCCAGTGTCATAATATGAATCCCATTTACACCTTGTTTTCCTTTAACTGCACTTATCATCTCCAGAGCAATCTGAATCCCTTCCTCAGGTGCCGACTCTCCTGCTTTTTCCATCCGTTTAAGAATTTTTTCAGGGACCCTGACACCCGGGACTTTTGTACTTATATATTCTGCAACCTTTAGGCTTTTAAGTGGTGCAATACCTATAAGAATATATACTTTATCAAGAATATTCCTTTTATAGAGCTGCTCAAGCCACATATCAAGTTTTTCCGGCTCAAATATCAGGTTTGTCTGAAAAAACTGAGCGCCTGCATTAACTTTTTTATGATCCTTAATAGCCTGTAATTCAGGATCTGAAGCAAAAGGCGATGTAGCAGCACCAAGGAAAAAACGTGGAGGATTCTTCATCTGCCTTCCATCGAGGTAAAGGCCATCGTCTCTCATTCTTCTGAGGATCCAGAGCATCTGAACTGAATCAACATCCACAATGTTCATATTTGATCTTGGAGATGATCCTACAACCGCATTATCACCTGTTAAACAGAGAACATTTTTAATTCCAATTGCATTTAATCCCACTGCAGTTGCCTGAAGACCTGTCCTTGTTGTATCGCGCGAAGTAATCTGAAAGACCGGCTCAGCAGCATGGTCTACTGCCACTTTACAACAGGCAATTGAAGACATTTTAGGACGTGCAGAGGATGAATCGGTGAAATTAATAGCTGTCACAAATGATTTTACTGACTCCAGATCCCTTACAAATTTATCAGTGCCGGAACCAATCGGAGGAGAGACTTCTGTTGCCACAACAAATTCACCCGAACGGAACTTTCTTTCCAGTTCAGATGCCGGTTCTGCTTGCATGGAAGGATGATATTCAGAGTCGCCCTGCCACCATTCGGGCTGACGTATTGTTTTGAAAACGGAGGACCAGATTTCATCCTTATGTACTTTATCCTTTGAAAAAAACGATGAGACGAATCTTCCTGTGCCAACCTTTCTTATCTGACGAAGCACCTCACCCCATGTTTCAGTTCCGACTTTATCCCAGTCAAGAGGAGGAAGTACCTCAAGCAGAGTCTCTTCTCTTCCTGTCTTGATTGCCTGTTTATAAATAGTGTACCAGATACACTTCCTGGTTTCGTCGACGTAACAGTTTTTTTCAGGAGTTATTCCGCCACACGGACCGTTTCTCATTCCCTTGGGGCATTCCATCGGGCATATCAGGGCAGTCTCCTGAAGAAGACAGTTTCCACACATGCGGCAACCAAAAAGCGGACCCTTTATACAAAGTTCTGTACGGGCAAGTAATCTCCTTCCAAAACTCTCTTTTTTAAAAGGGTAAAAGGCAGGCTGCCATCTCCGTGCTGGATTAAACCGCGACATGTATTAAAGGCTAGTCATCTGGAAATTCTCAATAAAGCGAACTGCATAATCGTCCCTTCCCAGAATAAGGTCGGCAGCCCTGACCGCCGCTGTTATCTTTTCAGGATTGGCAATCGGGCATGTTAAGCCATTCATTATTGCCAGCGACATGAAAGCAGAATTAAGTACCTCCCTGTTTGGAAGTCCGAATGAGATATTACTCGCACCCTGAGTGATATTCAAGCCCAGTTTTGTATGTACAAGTCTTATTGTCTCAAGTGTAACTATGCAGGCCTGAGGGTCGGCACTTATTGCCATTGCAAGAGGGTCGATAACAACATCCTCCTCTTTGATGCCAGCCCTTATCGCCCTTTCCAGAATCTTTTCAGCAATGGCAAGTCTCTTAACCGGATCATGTGTAATTCCATCATCGTCCATGCAAAGTCCTATTATTGCAGCACCATATTCATGTGCCAGGGGCAGTATTGCCTTGAGTGATTTTTCTTCACCATTCACCGAGTTAATAATGCATTTACCATGGGCAACTTTAAGAGCTGCTTCAATTGCGCGGGGATTTGGTGAATCGAGGCAGAGAGGAATGTCGAATTTTGCATTTATATAGCGAACCGTTGCGGGAAGAAGCATCACATCGTCAACACCCGGAAACCCGACGTTGACATCAAGAACATCGGCACCTGCTTTTATCTGACTTTCAGCAAGTTCATGAACATAATCGAAGTTCATTTCCTGCAATGAAGAGACGAGTTTTTTTCGTCGTGTAGGATTTATACACTCCCCGATTATTACAACAGGACCGTAAGTATCAATTATTACCTCGGTCTTAGTTCCTTTCAGTATTGTTTTCATTTCTTTTTCTCTTACCCCCTTTCTTTTTCCCCCAGGGGGGAAGTGACCTAATTCGAAAATCATCTTTCAGTTAGGGGAGATCTGGAAATCGATAATTTTCAATATTTTACAAGAGCAAACTTACACCTACAAAGCAAGTTGTTTCAGATAATTAACTGCTCCCTGAGGATCTGGTGAATAGAAATCGGCTCCGATTTTCCGGCAGTATTCCATTGTAACAGGTGCTCCGCCGACAAGAATCTTTGAGCCTGAATGTTTCTCCCTGATCGCATCAACAGTCTTCTTCATATTTTCCATTGTGGTAGTCAGAAGTGCCGATAATCCGACCACGGCACCGGGATGTTCATCGATAGCTTTCAGAAATTTATCTGTTCCAACATCTACGCCGAGATCAATAACCTCCCAGCCACCACCTTCGATCATCATTGCAACCAGGTTTTTTCCAATGTCGTGCAGGTCGCCCGACACAGTGCCCACAATAAACTTTCCTTTACGTTTAGTTTCTCCTGACTGAAAGAACGGTTTAAGATGATTCATAGCGCTGTTCATCGCCTTGGCAGCCATAAGCATCTGAGGTACATAAATCTCTTTTCGGGTGAACTTCTCACCAACCTTTGCCATGGCAGGCACCAACGCATCTTCAAGAATCTCATCGGGTCTGACACCTTCTTCCAATGCCCTCTTTGTCAATTCATCAGCACCATCCTGGTCTTTCATATTAGGCGGATACGGAGAGGCTTTATTAATCTTGCCAAATTCAACACACAAGGCAATTTTTTTCAGTATATCATCCATAATTCAGTTTTTATCTAATGTTATGATCTGTTTGAATGTCCAATTTAATCCATCTTAAACTGTAAACAATCAAATTTATGGAATTATTTAAGTAGTGCAACCGATTGCAAGTAATAAATTTTTATGCTTCACTTTTTGATAAAATAATCTAACTTTATCTGAATTTAAGATAGTCTCAGATTCAACTTTAAATCAGTATTATGAGATACCTATTCTCCCTCCTTTTTTCAATGCTGTTGATTATTCCTGCACAGGGACAATCATCTGTTGGGGCCTTCCAGAGCAGCTCCGATATCGGAAATCCCAAAATGAAAGGATCATCCTCCTATAATTATGGAGATCAGACCTATACACTAAGAGGTGGCGGATACAACATCTGGTTTGAAAGAGATGAATTCCACTATATGTATAACAAGATCAAAGGGGATTTTTTGCTGACCGCCAATTTTGAGTTTGCCGGCAAAGGTAAAGTGCTTCACAGAAAAACCGGCTGGATGATAAGGGAGTCGACAGATGAAAAATCTGTTCATGCCACGGCAACGGTTCATGGCGACGGACTAACGGTACTCCAGTGGAGACCGTCAACAGGTGTATCTATGAGGGATCCTCAGGATGAGGCTTTTGCACCCGACTCAGCTTATAATATTATTCAGCTTGAAAGAATCGGGAATAAAATAATAATGCGTGCTGCAAGAACAGGGAAGCCGTTTGATGAAGTAGGGTCACATGTTTTTGAGAATCTTCCGGCTGAATTACTTGCCGGCCCTTTTGTCTGTTCACACGATCCTGATGTAACAGAGGAGGTAAAAATCTGGAATGTCAGAATAGATCAGCCTCTGGCAGATAATGCAGCCGCGCAGAGGGTAGTTGTGGGATGCAGAATGGAGACAATGACTATAGCTGACGGCAAAAGAAAAGTAATTCTTGAAAAGACCGGAAGATTTGAGGCTCCAAACTGGATGCCTGATGGCAGAAAACTACTTTTTAATATGGACGGTTTAATTTATACAATACCTGTTGAAGGAGGTGATATTGAAAAGATAAACACAGGGTCTGTGAACAAATGCAATAACGATCATGGCATTTCATTCAACGGCAAACTATTGGCAATCAGCAGTTCAGGTGCAGGAACTACAGGTACTTCATCGGCTGTATGGATACTTCCGCTGACAGGAGGAGAACCTAAGCTTATCACAAAGGAGACTCCTTCGTACTGGCATGGCTGGTCACCTAATAATAAAGATCTTGTTTATGTTGCCCAGAGAAATGGGAAGAAGATTTACAATATTTACAGGAATTCTATCGAAGGCGGTAAAGAAGTGGCCCTGACTGATATAAAAGAAGGCGAGCATGTTGATGGCTGCGAATATGACCCTGCAGGCAAGTATGTTTATTATAACGGCAATCATACAGGCCTGATGCAGATCTGGCGTATCAAAGCCGATGGTTCAGGACGTGAACAGCTCACATTTGACAAGTATAATAACTGGTTTCCGCATATTTCACCTGATGGGAAATGGATAGTTATTATCTCTTTCCCTCCTGACATTGATCCGAACAGCCACCCATCATACAAAAGGGTTATGCTCAGGATCATGCCTGCAAACGGGGGTGAGCCAAAAGTACTTGCTTATCTCTGGGGAGGACAGGGAACTATAAACGTACCGTCGTGGTCGCCCGACAGCAAACAGATCTCTTTTGTAAGCAATAAGTAAAATGCAAAACATATTCAGGCGAAGCTGATGGAACTCATCAGCTTGCCTGGATATTTGTCAATCGCAGATTAAGGTCTTTTAAGCCATCAGGAGTATCACCGCCGGGCTGTTCAATAGTTGTCCAGCCGGTATAACCAATTTCGTCAAGCGATCTCATAACAGCAGTCCAGTTTACATCGCCTTCCTGAAGCTTCACTTTAAATCCTGCCGATTTTCCCTGGGTATTGGCCAGTATATTGCTGAATTCCTTAATGTGAACCTTTGCAATACGTTTTCCAAGGATTTTGATCCATTGCTCAGGCCATCCATATGCCAGTATGTTTCCGCAGTCAAAATAAAATCCCACAAAATGGCTCTGAAACTGATCAACATAAACAGATGCCTCCATCGGGCTGAGAAGAAAATTGTTCCAGACATTTTCAATGGCAATTTTAATCTCAAGTTTCAGGGCAAGAGGAAGAGCTTTCTTTATTTCTTCGGCCGACCTGCTCCAGCAATCATTGTAACTTATCGATTCAGTAACCCTTCCCGGAACAAGCAAAACAGTATCAGCTCCATATGCTGCCGCATCCTCAAGAGAAAGTTTAAGCGCTGCAACTCCCTCCTCCCTCACCTTTGGATCCGGATCAGAGAGTGATAGTTTCCAGTGCTTATCACCGCATACGCTTGGAATAACAAGTCCGGTTGCAGCACGGGCAGCAAGTACCTCAGTGCGGTCAAGATGGCTCATAACTTCAACGCCTTCAAAACCGGCAGCTTTTGCAGCCTGGAATTTCTCCATAATTGTTGTGCCAAATCCAATGCTGCCCCACATAATGCCCTTTTTCAAAGTGCGGGGAGGCGAAGAAAGAATACCGGGAAACCCGGGTAGAGATGAAACTGAAAGCAGAGCTGACGCCATCAGGGTATTTTTGGTAAATTGTCTTCTATCCATAGTTTTGAAATATTGTGAGATAATAAATTGCGGACGACTAAACCTTAGGTTCTGCACCAACAACCGGGATAGTCTCAGGGATTCCGGGAATGGCCCCGAATTCGTAAATTTTGGGGCCAAGATACATATCTGAATTCATTACCTCATCCCATGTAACATCCTTACCGGTATAGGCCGACATTCTTCCCATAATGGTAACCAGAGTTGATTGAACCTGAGCATCAGCATCATTAACTACAACTCCATTTCTGATTGCAGTAAGCAGATTAATGTGTTCCTGCACATACGGGTCAGTTACTTTCATTGACTGGTCTGCATCGCCTTCCTTTGGATAGGGGTATGTCCAGATTTCTTCACCCTTTAAATTATAGAGCTGACCCTTGGCATTTGCAAATCCATTAGTGCCGACGATATGTTGTTTTGTGAGATTGCTGCATCCTGTTATCTGTCGGGCCGCACAATGAGTATGCATCCCGTTGTCATACAGATATTCCACACTGAAGAAATCGTACTGGTCGCCTGTTACTCTTCGCTGGCGCCCTCCCCAGCCCATTGCCTTGACCGGGTTTTTACCTATATACCAGTTCATGACGTCGACTTCATGAATAAACTGTTCAACAATATGGTCACCTGAAAGCCAGCAGAAGTTGGCCCAGTTGCGAAGCATGTATTCCATGTCGGACATTCCGGGCTGACGTTTTATTACCCAGAGCGATCCGCCGTTGCGGATAATATGAGCACTTACAATATCGCCGATCTCTCCGTTTAAAACCCTGCGGCGCGTCTCCATAAAATCTTTCTGTACCCTCCTGATTGTTCCGCTTATAATTGAAAGTCCCTGCTGTTTTGCCCTTTCTGAACTTACCAGAATTGATCGCGCACCAACAGGATCTACAGCACATGGTTTTTCCATAAATATATGTTTACCTGCCTTTACGGCTGCTTCAACATGCTGAGGGCGAAAATGAGGGGGAGTGCACAAAAGGACAATGTCGACACCTGCATCAATCACTTTCTCATAATTATCGAATCCAAGGAAACACTTTTCATCAGGAATCTCAACATTTTTTTGTTTTTTCAGCTCAGCCCTGCATTTGTCGAGCCGATCCTGAAAAACATCGCCGATAGCAACAATCTGAAGATTTGGTCCGGCATCAAGAAAGTTGATAGCTGCACCCGTACCCCTTCCACCGCAACCGATAAGTCCTGCTCTGAGCACTTTACCATCGGGGGCCTGGTTAAGAAGTTTTTCCAGTTTTATCTCATCTTTTTTTGAGCTGTTACCTGCACAGGAGGTAATCAGCTGTGCGGCACCTAAAGTACCTAAGGTAGCGATAGCTGTATTTGATATAAATTTACGGCGGCTCAAATCTTCATTGGGTTTCATAGTCAGAATATTATCAGGTTAAGAGATCCGGTATCCAAATGATCTTTTTATAAAAATATGAAAAAGAGTCCGAATAGGAACACTAAATGAAAAAATAGTTATATTTCAACCGGATATTACACAAAAATATGCGTTCAAGACTATACGCAATTCTTACAATACCTGTATTTGGTGTTCTTTACTGTTACACGGCAATAATTGTCCTTGTTATACTGATACTGGCATGGCTCAATCTGAAAAAGCCAATACACATTCTGTCAGGAATATGGGCTAAATCGGTATTCCCGCTTATGGGAAAAAAATTCAATGTTAAG
This sequence comes from Bacteroidales bacterium, assembly GCA_038207725.1. Lineage (GTDB taxonomy): Bacteria > Bacteroidota > Bacteroidia > Bacteroidales > VadinHA17 > LD21. The sequence continues at coordinate 28,931 of JBBQZN010000012.1, forward strand.
GGCAAAGACAATATAAATAAGAAAGAAAGATATATCCTGTTAGCCAACCATTCAAGTCTCTTTGACATAGTAGCGATAATGTCATTCTATCCCGGTGTTTCATGGTTCGGTCATGAAAGGCTTCTGAAAATTCCACTCTTCGGAAAAATTCTTAAAATGACCGATTATGTTCCATTCAGAGAACCCACTGTGGGAAACACAAAAATAATGCTTGATCAGCTTGTTGAGAAAGCCAAATATCAAACTATTGCGATATTTCCTGAAGGGACAAGGACCCTCGACGGAAAAATAAAACAGTTCTTCAAAGGATTCATATACTTATTCAGATCTTCTGACCTTAATATTCTTCCTGTAACATTGAACGGCTTTTACAAACTGAAACCTAAAAACCGGTTTCACATAGGATTTGACTCAAGTCTTGATGTTGTAATTCACAAACCAATAAGCCGCGAAGAGCTTATCGGAAAAAGTGATCAGGAGATAATTGAAATAGTAAAAGCAGCCATTGAATCTGCTTATATTTAACACTATAAATACACCTTATTAATATTTTATATGGAAAAAGGTAAGAAGTGGGCTTTCATAATCAACCCCGTTGCAGGAAACGGTTATTCTCTGACATTAGTTCCAAAACTGAAAGAGATGATTGAAAGGCATAAAATAGAAGCTAAGATTGCATACACTGAAAGAAGCGGTCATGCTACAGAGCTTTCCGAAATATTCAGGAAGAAGGGTTTTGACTATATAATAGGTATAGGAGGAGATGGAACTCTGAATGAGATAGCCAGATCACTTATCAACTGCAAGGATGTAATAACCGGAATAATTCCTGCAGGTACCGGAAATGATTTCATACAGATACTTGGATTTCCAAACCGGTTTAAAGATGCTGACTGGGAGATATTCTTCAGTGCCCGGGTAAAGAAAATGGACGCAGGTTCCTGTAACGGAATGATATTCCTGAATGGAATGGGCCTGGGATTTGATGCACAGGTTGCTGCTGAAAACTACACTGAGCCGGGAAAAGTAAAGAAAGGCGGAGCACACAAATACATCTGGCATATAGTTAAAACACTGCTTTTCTTCCGTGAGAAAAAAATGATAGTAATTAGTCCGGAAGGACGCCATGAGACAGATTGTTTCATTAATACTATTGCAATAGGCAGAAGATTTGCAGGGAGCTTTTTTCTTACCCCGAAAGCAATTGCCGACGATGGGCTGCTTGATGTTTGCATGATAAAAAGATTATCGCTTTTCCAGCGTTTCGGGATCCTGCTCAAAGTTCCGAAGGGAACGCATATTCACGACAAAAAAGTTAACTATTACCAGACACCTTCAATAAATCTTGAATTCACTGAGGTGGTGCCTTTCCATGTCGACGGAGAGCTGAACTTCGCCAAAGAGTTCACTGTAAAAACTATACCTGGGGCCCTTACAACAATTTACAATAAGAATGGAAAGCACTTCTTCAACAGATAGTATCAGCAGCGGCAGATATGCAGCTTTTTTTGATCTCGACCATACCATTCTGAATGTAAACAGCGGGAAGGTGCTTATCCTGATGGCTTACAGGAAAGGTTTGCTGACTCGTACTGAACTGCTCAATGCATTTTGGTTTTCAATAGTTTACAAACTCAAGGCAGGCGACACAAGCAAACTTCTCGGAAAGATGGTTGGCTGGATTAAAGGCAAACACGAGGAAATTCTTGACAATCTTTCCGGTGAAGTCTTTAGTGAGCACATAAAAAAAGCAATAAGGAATGAGATCAGAACCGAGATAATGAGGCATAAAAATAATGGAGCAGTAACGGTGATACTTTCTTCATCGATAATGCCTCTCTGCAGCAGAGTAGCTGATCACCTTGGAATTGACGAGATTCTCTGTACCCTTCTTGAAACTAAAGATGGTATTTATACCGGAAAAACAGAAAACAATCTATGCTTTGGAAAGGAGAAGGCAGTAAGGCTGACCCAATTTTGTAAATACAAGAATATAAATCCCTCAGAATCATATTACTATGGTGATTCAAAAGATGATTTTCATGCTCTCGCTACGGTTGGAAATCCGGTATGCGTTTCACCCGATAAAAAACTCAGAAAAATTGCCGAATCTCGCGGCTGGAGAATTATATCTGACTTTGAATAATTAAGATCCCGGGTATATAACAAGATGATATCCCGAATGAAACTGACAGGTGCAGACCGCCAAAATATCAGAAACATAAAGGGCTGTTAAAATTTCTTCAACAACCATTTATGTTTTTATAGGAAGAAAACGTTCCTACTTTACTGCTTACTAGAAAATATATCTGATTGAAAGAGCGAATGTATCACCCCAGAAACCTCCATAACCTACAAGGTTTAGTGCAGGTTTCCAGTCAAGCCCTATGTTAATGGGAGCCTCTGTGAAACTATATTCAATACCAAGAATACCATCAATACCAACTACTGTATATGCATTACCGGTAGTTCCCCATGAAACATTACTCCCCCAGAACCCAATATGTGCTCCTCCACCATAATACCATTTCAGGTTATCAACCTCAAAGGCTACATTATGAACTTCATACAAACCGGTAATTTCAAATCCTCCCCATCTTGTTGCAAGGATTCCCTCAACTGCAGCTTTTTCACCAAGAAAATGCTTGAGAGTAAGACCATATCCTAAACCGCCTCTAAGACCAACACCCGTTTTATAATCCTGAGCATTGACAAATGATGCAATACCTACTGCCAATAATAATGTTAAAACAACTTTTTTCATAATTTACGTTTTTAAATTAATGCACAAACTTACAAATAAAACAGAAAAACAAAACCTTATTATTTTCAAAATAACAATCAAAATGTATGAATGTTTAATGTTGGTCAGATTATACCATTCGTCAATTTATTTGAATAAATCGCTCAGGTTTATTAATTTTGAGGCAGCCTTACCCTAAAATGGTTAACCGGATTATTAACTGAAAATAACTTCATATGAGAAAAGTATTAGTGTTTTGTATGGCAACAGTAATTATTACTTCATGCACCGGCCTGATGAACAAAAAGATCGAATATCCTGTAACAAAAAAAGGAGATGTTACCGATACTTATTTCGGTAGCACAGTAAATGACCCGTACCGTTGGCTTGAGGATGACAGGTCGGAAGAAACAGCTGTATGGGTAAAGGAACAGAACAAGGTTACTTTCGGCTATCTTGAATCTATTCCTTTCAGGGAAGAAATCAAGAAAAGGCTTGAGCAAATCTGGAATTTTGAAAAATTTACTTCTCCTCATAAAGAGGGCGATTATACATATTTTTCCAAGAATAACGGACTCCAGAACCAGTATGTAGTCTATCGTCAGAAGGGTGACGGAGAACCAGAAGTATTCCTCGATCCCAATAAATTTTCAGCTGACGGAACTACATCACTGGGCGAGATGGAATTCTCAACCGATGGTTCAAAGATTGCTTACAGTATTTCAACTGGCGGTTCAGACTGGAGAAAGGTTATTGTAATGGATGCTGTTAAGAAAGAGATATTAGGCGATACTCTTAAAGACATCAAATTCAGCGGACTGTCATGGCAGGGAAATGAAGGATTTTACTATTCAAGTTACGATAAGCCGAAAGGAAGTGAACTCTCAGCAAAAACAGATCATCACAAATTGTATTTCCATAAACTCGGCACAAAACAGTCGGAAGATGCTATTGTTTTCGGAGCTGATATTGTAAGAAGATATGTTACCGGTTATGTTACAGAAGATGGCAGATACCTTGTAGTTCTTGCCTCTGTTTCAACAACAGGTAATGAATTGTATATAAAAGATCTTTCTAAAAAAGCGAGCAGCTTTACAGTTGTTGTTGCCAATTTCGACAATAATCATACTATCATTGATAATGAAGGATCAAAACTTTTCATCGCTACAAATCTTAATGCTCCAAATCAGAAAGTTGTAACGACAGATGCAGCAAAACCAGGCATCGAAAACTGGACAGATTTCATTCCGGAAACAGAAAATGTTCTTGAGACTGCATGCGGATCGGGATACATTTTCGCAAATTATCTTGCCGATGCAGTATCGCTTGTTAAGCAGTACGGCAAAAACGGAACAATGGTAAGAGAGATAGCTCTTCCGGGCATTGGTACAGCATCAGGTTTTAGTGGGAAGAAGAACGATAGTGAGCTATATTTTTCATTTGCCAATTATATAACGCCTGCTTCAATCTTCAAACTTGATCCTGCAACAGGCATCACAGGCATCTACAAAAAACCTGAAGTAGCCTTCTCTAGTTCAGATTATGAATCTGTTCAAATCTTCTATAACTCAAAAGACGGTACAAAAATTCCGATGATAATAACATACAGGAAGGGTACAGTAATGAATGGCAAAAACCCGACAATACTATATGGCTACGGAGGGTTCAGCATTAGTGAGACACCGGCATTCAGCACTCCTATGGCTCTATGGCTTGAGATGGGCGGAGTATATGCTGTTCCGAACATTAGAGGCGGCGGAGAATATGGCGAAAAATGGCATCTCGCAGGCACCAAAATGAACAAGCAGAACGTTTTTGATGACTTTATTGCTGCAGCAGAGTATCTTATTACAAATAAATATACCTCTTCAGATTTTCTTGCAATCAGGGGCGGATCAAACGGGGGACTACTGGTTGGAGCGGTTATGACGCAAAGACCCGATCTGATGAGAGTGGCCCTTCCGGCAGTAGGTGTTATGGATATGCTTAGATATCATACCTTCACTGCAGGCGCAGGATGGGCTTATGATTATGGTACCGCCGAGGATAGCAAAGAGATGTTTGAATATATTTACAGATACTCTCCTGTTCAGAATGTAAAAGAAGGATTAAAATACCCGGCAACTCTTGTAACAACAGGCGATCACGACGACAGGGTAGTTCCTGCACATTCATTCAAGTTTGCTGCTCATTTGCAGGCAAAGCAGGCCGGAAATAATCCTGTGCTTATCAGAATCGAGACAAATGCAGGCCATGGTGCCGGTACCCCTGTAAGTAAAACCATTGAGCAGTATGCTGATATTTTTGGCTTCACCCTCTGGAATATGGGAGTTAAAAAATTAAAGTAACGACTGTTAATAAGCTGTATGACAAAATAAAAGAGGGGGTTTTAAAAAAAAATCTTTGTGAACTTTGCGGTTAAAAAAAGACAAAAACAGTTTCTAAAAACCGGCAAATTTCTTAGCTTTCATTGCAAATCTGAATAGCCCCTCGCTCGTCGGAAAATCCTGATGCCGGTTTGGAGGAAGATCTATGATGGCTTTAAACTCTTCCACTGACCAGTCAAGTTTTTTTGCAACAAACTCCAGATCGAAGTTTATATCCTTCTCCGAATACACATCCTCTTCCATTTTCGCCATCGCCTCATCACGGGTCATTTGTCCCGACATAATGAGACTTGAGAGGTGTCCTCTTCTTTTGTCAAATCCGAATTTTACCGGCAGGTAATAACTCTGGAAGAATTTGGTAAAACGCGATTCATAATGTTTTCCGCCGTAATACTGCCATCCGAGTTCATCCTTCATTAGTCTTATAGCATCCTCTTTCTGATAGTTAATATAATTCAATGGATTGATTATTTTCATCTTCCTTATCAGAGTAAAATAAACATACCTCTCAAAGAAATTCAGCCGGGGGTAATCTTTCAATTGATTATCGCCGAACTGTTTATGTATTGCCATAAGATGCCGGTAGTCCATTGCCTGGAAGCCCCATGATGAAGGAAGGATACTCTCAGTTGCAAAATTATACCCGTTGAGAACGTATCTCACCTTGTTTTTATCGGCAAAATTATAGAGAGCAGCGAAAATAGCATGATCCTGAGGTATATCCTGATCAGGGAGACTTGCTTTGAAGAATGATCTTTGCAGATCCTTCATCTCCTCCCAGTTAACGACAAAAGTGTGCAATTCGATATTGAGTTTTTTCACAATGTTCTCAACATTTTTGACAGCCTGTTCTGAATTCCATCCACAATCGACATGTACAACAAGCGGCCTCAATCCTTTTTTGACAGTCAGATATGCAAGATATGAACTATCAACGCCGCCACTCAATCCGATTACACAATCAAATTCATTTTTCTTCTCTTCCCTTTTAATCTTATCAAAAATGCTATCGAGCATTTTCTCACCTTGCTCATCGGGATGCCAGATCTTTTTTCCAAGTTCCTGTGCTGAATTACAGTTGCTGCAGTTTCCGTTCCCGCCGAAAGTAATTTCGGGATCAGTGGTATCCATTATGCAACGGTTGCAAATTCTGTAATTATCTGATTTCATGGTGCTAATGTGAATAGATTTGAAATTTCTGAGTATGAAGGGTATGTAATGAGTACTGCTCTCCTCTTACCATGAAAAACGAAGAAACTTCCTGCAGCAGCGGCTGAGGCACCGCCGGCTTTTACAGCATCACCGAAGTCACTCATCTTTCCTGCACCGCCACAGGCAATAACAGGCAGCTTGACTGCCCCTGATACGCTTTTTATCAGATCGAGATCATAACCATCCATCATCCCGTCATGGTCGATTGAGTTTATGAGGATTTCACCGGCGCCCTCATCTGCCATCATTTTCGCATATTCGACAGGATTCTTCCCGGTACTTTGGCTTCCGCCTTTTACATACACAACATTACCTTTGAGAAACTCCTTTTTCACATCAACTGAAACGGCAATAGTGGAACTTCCAAAATGCTTTACAGCCTCACTAACAAATCCTTTTTTAACAAATGCATGTGTATTTATTATAATCTTCTCGGCACCCGATAAAATTATTTTTTCAATCTGCTGTAGTGAATTGATTCCTCCCCCATAGGCAAATGGCATAAAACATTCACCAGCAATATTCTGAATAAGATCATACGGAAGCTCTTTTCCTGATTTGCTTGCATCAATATCAAGAAAAAAGATCTCATCAACCTCCTTTTCATTAAAGATTTTTACTGTGTTGATAGGATCACCTATATATGTTGAATCTCTGAACCTGACTGTTTTAACAAGTCCCCGGTTTCTAAGCAGCAAGCAGGGAATCAATCTCTTAATCTTCATATCAGTAAAGGTCAACAAAGTTTTTCAGGAGCTTCATTCCGAACTTGTGACTTTTTTCAGGATGGAATTGTACGCCCAGTATATTACCTCTTTCAACGGCAGAAGTGAAGTCATCTTCATAATTGGTTGATGCCAGTATATCAGCTTCATCATTGGCTTTTAAATAATAGGAATGGACAAAATAGAATCTCGGATCAGCGTACATTCCTTCAAAAAGAGCACTTTTCTTCTTCTGCTCAATGAAGTTCCATCCCATATGCGGGATCTTATATTCCTCACTGTTTCTAAACCTGAATTTCAATGTTACTGCATCAATAAGTCCCAGTCCGGGAAGTGTTCCCTCCTCGCTTCCGGATGACAAAAGCTGCATTCCGAGACAGATCCCCAGCACCGGAATTTTTTCATGAAGTGCTTTTCTTTTAATAACATCAATAAGACCAAGTGATTCGAGGTTTTTCATACCTGTATCAAAAGCGCCTACCCCGGGAAGTATTAACTTTGAAGAGTCTGCAATTGCCTGAATATCAGAAGTTATAACTGATTCTGCTCCAATGCGTTTCAGTATATTACTTATCGATCCGAGGTTGCCGGTCTTATAATCAACGATAGTAATCATCAGGTCAAATGTAATTAATATTTCACTAAATCAAATTCAGGTTTCAGTCCTTAAATTGGTAATGTTGTAATGCAAAATCAACATTTGAACATAATTAAATGGCAACTGTTTATTTAAGTTGAATACTATTTACTAAATTTGGATTACTTAAATATCAGTTTTTTTCTATTTGATTTGGCTAAAATCTATTTAATACGTTATTGAAATGAGTATAGATGCCGTTCACCTTATACCAACCAACAACACTCCTGAGGTTCATCTAAATCCAAATGGAACAATTAAAATAAAAGGAAGGGCAATAGACGAAAACAGGGCCCGATATTCTAATCAGATAATGCTCTGGATTGATTCTTACCTCCTCAAACCGGCAAAAACAACTGAGGTAACCATTGCGCTGGAATATCTTAACAGCTACAATTCAATAATAATAGCCGGGATATTAAAGAAACTTGCAGAGGTTAGACTACAATCAAAAGGGCTGGCAGTAAAATGGGTTATTGAATCAGACGATGAGGATATGCTCGAAAGGGGACAATATATATCATCATCTCTGAACATCCCAATTGAATTTGTCATCACTGATTAGACCAGAAATCAAAGGAAATAAGCTGACAAAACTTTACATTTCTGAAAAATAAGTATATCTTTCCACTGAGGTATTTTCTGAGTATTATTCTCAATGAGGCAAATTTTAAAGCAGCCAAAAAAATTCAAAGAAAGAGTTTTATTATCCGCCAATTATTGGAAGAATTAAATGAATATCAAGAATATATTGTCTTTTATTTTAATTACAATTCTGACAAGCTATTCTGTATGTGCTCAGTATAAAATCAGAGCAACTCATATAGACAGCCTCCGTAAAGAATTGAAAAACAAAGAAGGACTGGAAAGAATTTCCACTCAACTGGAACTAGCCCTTCAGGTTGTTGGAAATGACAAAATTGAAGCAAAGATCCTTGCAGATTCTGCACTTATATCAGCCCGGGCTGCTAATAGTAAGAATCTTGAAATGCGCGCTTATTACCTACTTGGTAGAATTAGTGATGAAATTGATAGCATACCCCTTTCTATGTCTAATTATGAGTCTGCCTTAAAACTATCAGAGGCAATCGGTGATAATTGGTGCAAAGGAGAAATCCTGTATAGAATAGGATCAATTAAACGCGCCGGGGGTGAAGAGGTAAGTGCACTTGAGTATTTTAATGCCTCACTGCAGGCTTGTCGCTTATCAAATAATTTCAAGACTATGGCTTCCTCCTATTCAATCATGGGAACTATATTCAGAGTTAACGGACTGTATGACAGGGCAATAGAACACATTGTCAATTCAAAACTTAATTATGAAAAAGCTGGTTCCCTGGAAGGCAATGCCTGGGCCGCTTATCTATTAGGACGAATTTATTCAGACTTAAAACTTCCGCAAAAAGCACTGGAGTATTTTCAGGAAGCTCTGGAGATTTATACCAGACTTGCAGCAGCTGATGGAAAAAATAATGGAATAGCTATATGCTATGAACAGATTGGATTGCTAAAGTTAGCTTCTGGCAATTTCGATGAATCTCTTACTTATATTGAAAGTACACTAAAAATTTATACCGAAAATAAGTCTGAATACGGGGTCTCAAACGCGCATAAGAACCTGGGTATGATTGCATATTCGATGGGAAATTATGAACTGGCCCAAAAGTACTTAGATGAGTCACTTAAAGTGAAAAAAGAAATTGGGGACTTATTAAGTATGCCCACCGTATATGAATACCTCGGTTTATGTCACATTGGTAAAGGTCAGATAAAAGATGGATTCAATGATTTAAACTATGGTTTATCATTGGCTATATCAAATAACCAGCCAAGAATCCAGTTGAACATTTATTCAGAATTAACCAAGGCCTATTTAAAAATCAATGATCTTAAGAATGCAATTAGCTGCCAGAAAAGGCAAATTGAAATTCAGGATTTAATTCTTGTGGGTGATGCGAATATTAAAATCGAGCAGTTACAGACCATTTATGAAATTGATAAGCAAAACGGGCAGATCATAGAGCTGGAAAAACAAAACGAAATTAATTCCCTTAAAATAAAACAGCATAAGATTTCTCAGCAGATTATGATAATTGGAGTCTTAATAGCATTAATATTTTCGTTAACAATATATTGGTTTTACAATAAAATACGACTTAAAAATTTTGAACTTAAGGAAACAAATGCTGCCAAAGATAAATTTTTTGCTATCATCGCACATGATTTGCGGGGACCTGTTGGTAACCTTGCTGCTTTTATTGAACATCTCAATAATACGTTTAATGAACATAGTCCTGACGAATTAAAAAAAATTCTGATAACACTTTATAAATCAGCAGAAAATGTAAGTGGATTGCTTGAGAATCTCCTTATTTGGGCACAATCACAATTAAATAAAATTGAATTCCGGCCAATGAAGCTAAATCTGACTGAAGTTCTTCAAACAACAATAGTAGGATTAAAGGAAAGCGCCGAGAATAAGCAGATTGACCTTAAGTTGAAAAACAATGATCAGCTTTATGTTTATGCAGATCCAAACATGGTTCAGATCATAGTACGTAATATTCTCAGTAATGCAATTAAATTTACCAACCGGGGTGGTTTAGTTCTCATTGAATCAACTGCCGTGGACTTAACCAGTATGACTGTTAGTATTACAGATAACGGGGTTGGTATTGAGGAAGAAGCGCTCCCGAATATTTTTGATATGTCCAATACGCTCCATAACACTGGCACTGAAGGCGAAAAAAGTACAGGTTTAGGATTAATCCTTGTTAAAGATTTCATTGAAAGAAATAACGGAACTATTACAATACAAAGTCAAAAGGATAAAGGCACAACTGTTACATTCACACTTCCTGCGTGGTGCACCAGGTCCACATAAGTCTTCACAAGATTGCTGATTGAACCTGAATTAATGTGTTAATTGTCATGCTCTTTGGAATATTTTCTCGTTGCGATTCAATGGGCGAGGTATGTGATGGTATGCGTGCTTTGGCAGGGAAACTAAATTATCTTGGTATGGACAGTGCTCCGTCTAAAAGTACGGTTGGGGATGCCTTGAGCATTTTTTCTATTCCGACACGGAAAACGGAATAAAAACACAGATATGCTGCACACTAATAGCGCACTTGTTGCTCAACGTGATCAGGGCATTATCGAAAAGTAAGAAAGCTTTTTCAACAGTAGCGGCACTAATCCGGATACACCTGATAAGCCATTTGGACCTGATGTGGGTAGTAGCCGAGGGCAGGCGCTCATACACAAAGCGCAGGAAATGCCGCAACAATAGTCCTGCAAATGTACAAATGTCCCTTTTTTGAAGGGGAGGTAGGTTTTACAAAACCCGGAAATGAATTTTTAATAAACTGAATATAAGCAACATAAAAATTAAATCGCTTTATATGATGTTTTTATCGGTTAATAGTGATAAAAAATGATTAATAGTCATAATGTCCTGAAATACCTTAGGATAAAATAAAAAAACCGCTGTAAGTTTTTAATTTACTGCGGTCTGTGATTTAAAGACGTGGTGCTGGAATGATTTTTACTTTTTGTCGGTATTTGTTTTTAATCCCCAAAGTTCTACGAGCGCTTTTACATCCTTACGATTAGGAAGTGTTTTATAAATAAAAACTACTTTCTTTAAGTTTCGCTCTCCACCATTTAGCATTATTTCCTTACTCTCACCGGGTGCTTTGACATTTGTGTTAACTTTGATGTTTTGAATATCTCCAGTTTCAAAATACACTTCAAGATCCAAAAGCTCGATAGGGGCCTCCGTAACTTTAAATTTAATTGAGGCGAATCTGTCTGATCCCAAAACTGATATTTCATTTCGCTCAGTCTGAAAGTTTACGGTGCTTTCACCGATTTTATGCCAACCGGTCTTGTCACTTATAACTACTTTTGTTTCTTTTGTCTGTTGCGCACAGACTATGCCATAACTACCTGCTATGACAACCAGAGCAATCATTAGAATTTTTTTCATTTTAACTTAAGATTACTTTTGTAACAATATTATTACTTAGCAAAGATCAACATCATAATATTTAAAGCTTTACATAACTTTTTAAAATTATTGCATAAATCTCACTTTAGAAATACATCACGCTTTAAAAATTTACTGTAGCCAGGATAGCCACTATTATATGCCTCCTTTGGGAAGCCTGGAGAACATAAGAATTATGCAATTTATTTTGACAATTATGTAACATATTTTCAAGTTTAAGTGGCTATCTCTGTTGTAATTAAAATTTCAAAAACTCAAAATATTTAATTATGGCAAAGTATTCAAAAGCAGCAACGAAAAAGATTGGAGAGGTGATGCATGAATTCAAAGAAGGAACGTTGAAATCAGGGAAAGGCGGCAAAGGAGGAAAAGTAAAAAACCGTAAACAGGCTATTGCAATTGGCATCAGCGAAGCCAGTGAGGCGGGATTAAAAGTTCCTGAACAGAAACCAAATAAATAAAAAATGCTTACATGTTAATCATTTCCCTTTCAGCTTATTTAGCTCATTGAAATGGTCCATCGAAATTTTTTCGCGGGCAATCCTTGAAGTCTGCCGGTATACTTCAAACTCAATTTTTTGTTCCTCTAAATCTTTCTGAGTTCTGTTGGAAAGGAACAGGATTCTTAAAAATGCAAATAATCCAATTAAAAGTAGTGCAAGCAATACTGCAAGAATTGTAAACATTATAGAATTGTAGGTTCCCTTGTTTATTTCCAAACCAAATATTTTGATTTCGTTTTTTGTCCGGGTAACTTCCTTAAGAGTAATCCTTTCCGTTTCAAGTGAAGAGTTCAGCGAATCATTAGACCGTATTAGAACTGATATCCGGCTATTTAATGCAGCAATCTTAGTTTTGCTGTCTGCAAGAGAATCTATGCAATTTCTATTGATCTTCTGGAACATATCTTCTCTGATTGCCCTGAAATTTTCATATATCCTGGTATTTTTATCAATAAAACTTATCTGTTCTTTTATAGTGCCTTTAATGAGTTCATCTGGCAAGGCTGTTTGACCATATCCCTCATTAACTGACAGTAACATGATAGTAATAAGAAATACATATCTGACTTGTAATTGATTCATTTTTCTCATGTGTATAGGCTTTAGAAAATCAGGTCCGGTAATAATAAACGAACAAGTGAACTAAATATTACTTTTTTAAAAAAAATAACAACACTATCTAAAATACAAAATCTCACAGATCTTTTATCATGCAGAATTTGCGATTTTTAAATTGGCACTAAAAATTAATGTGTGAATTCTATAACTAAATTCTAAAGTTGTGTAATCCTTTACGCAATAATCTTGCACACATTTGTCCTGTAGTTTAATTGCAAAACTGTAAAAAGTTAAAAATACTCTGGTAGAAAGAGAATGGGGCTGATATAAGGGCGCTCTTTTATCAATCACTTAAAGAAAAAGAAAATGAATCTAAAAAGAGTTTTCGGAGCAATATTGACGGTTCTTGGAATTGGTGGTCTAATTTATGCTGCTGTATTGTTTGTCAATTCCTCGGGTGCAGGCAGGGATATTAAATCATTGATAATTTTCGGAATACTTGGTCTAATATTTTTTGTATCAGGTATAGGTCTTATACGCACTACAAAAGACGAGTCGTAAGTTCTTCATTTACTCTGAGCAGATCATTCCGGATCAACTGAACATATTATTCAGAGAACGACTGAAGCAGCAAAACCTTTACTGTTTAGCAAGCTCCACTCTGCGGTTTAATGCTTTTCCCTCTTCGGTATCATTACTTGCTACAGGTGCTGTTGGTCCATCGCCACAAGCTTTGAGTCTTGAAGTAACTACGTGATATTGTGCAACAAGTACTTTCACTACGGATGTAGCTCTGTCCATCGAAAGTTTAATATTTGTATCGAAAGTTCCAGTATTATCAGTATGACCTACCACATTGAGTTTAAGATTATTATCAGCTTTCAGCAATTTTGAAATCTCGTCGAGAGTTGCTTTTGATTCAGGTTTCAATTCTGATTTGCCTGTATCGAAATAAATGCCATAAACAGCAACCTTCCCGGTTTGCTTAATGCTGGCTGCCATACTGCTGGCATCAGCTAAGACATCCTGAGCCATTGCCTCTTTTTCAATTATATTTACCGAGTACATCCCATTCCCGCCAGCATTTACATACACCCATACCTCTTGCCCATTTTTAATAAGTTTCATAATTGAATTTTCTAATCCACCATCCTCATATTCATAAACGATCTGCCCGCCAGCTTTTTTAATAGCATTTGAATAATTTCTTACTATCTGGATTGCACCAGGTGCTGCAGCATTTTCGTTAAGGTAATATACAATATACAGGTGACGTCCCTCTATAGAACTAGTCTTGTCATTACTAATTCTGAAGTCATATTTATTAAATTGTAACTCTTCATACCTGTATATGTGAAAATTTGGCATCCTGTTAAAAAGAGCCGGATAATCAGTGAGATTAAGGCTATATAAATAAGTTACTATTCTTATTTGAAATGTCGTATGAATATTTTTTACCAGTTTATAGGCAAAAGATCTTTTTAAACGTATTTTCCCTTGTAAAATAACTTTCACCTTTTTCTGGTGTTAGTATTATGAATAAAGTAATAATTAAAATCTTAGATATGAATAAATTATTCTTATTAGTACTCATTTTTTTAATAAGTTCCGCAAAATTGCTGAAAGCACAGGAAGTAAAGATCGCTTCACCAGCTGATACTCTGGTTGTGCTCTGGTCAAGTGGCGATCGTGAAGTAGCTGAAAAGGCATGTCTGATGTATGCACAGGCAGCAAAAAAATACAAATGGTTTAAAGAGGTAATATTAATAGTATGGGGGCCGTCTGAAAAACTACTGGCAGAAGATGAAAAGCTGAAAGAAAAAGTTGCTTCTATGAAAAAAGATGGTGTGATAGTTGAAGCTTGTGTTGCATGTTCTAATATGTATGGTGTAACAAATGAATTAAAAGTTTGTGAGGTTGATGTTAAAGGGATGGGAGTTCCGCTCACTCGCTATCTAAAGAGAGGATACAAGGTAGTGTCATTCTGAAAAGCCTGAAAATGAAACACGTATATAACAACACGCAGACTGATGCTTATTTCTCGGTTCAAACAATTGCCAACCTGAGCAAGCAGGCAGATTTTACCAAACCACACCAATGGTTTACGATGCTAATCACTAATTCATTTAAAGGTGAGTTACTGATTGATGATACAAAAGTTCAAGGCTCTTTTCCAAGTGTAATTTTTATAACTCCCGGGCAGCATTTTTTAATATCAGAGTATACCGGGGGAGAAGGTTATGCTATATCATTCAACAAAGAGTTTTATTGTATTGAATACCATGATAGCGAGGTATCGTGTAATGGTTTACTATTCGTTAATAATTTTACTATTGTGCAAATTAAGCTGGATGCGCAGCATCAATCAGTTTATAATAATACTGTTAAAGAAATTGCAGGTGAGTTTGAGCAAGATGAATCTTTATTGGCCGAAATGTTAAAAAATCTATTAAAAAACCTGCTTATTCGCTCAAACAGATTATTCCGTAGTCAAAATAGCATAGATGAAGTAGATAATGTAAATATTGATTTTGCGAGAAAATTCAGCGAGATGGTCGAGAAACATTTCAAAGAAATAAAGCAGGTTGAAGCGTATGCCGGTATGATTGGTATTGCTCCAGCCTCCCTGACCAAAAAATTGCAAAAATATGGCATAGAATCGCCATCAAGAATTATCAAAAACAGGGTTATAACGGAGGCTAAACGGCTATTAATGTACACCGATAAATCGGTTAAAGAGATAGCAATATTAATAGGATACGAGGATCAACACTATTTTAGCCGTTTATTTAACAAAGAGACAGGAATCTCACCCACCGATTATAAGAAACAACTCCTGAAATTGCAATAATCTCTAAATTGTCCATCATTAAGGAAAAACGATCCATTTCTACCTGAACCACTTCGTGTTAATTTTGTTTCATAATTAATTTAAAACCTATAATTATGAACCGATTCAATAAGTTTACTGAATCCATGTTTTTTACAGCTTCTAAGAGACTGACGTTAGTTTTGGCATTAATGCTCATTCTTGGTTCCTGCAAAAAAGATGAAGTATCGACAGAACCTTTGATAGAAGGTAATGCCCCTGTATTTAGTCTTACATCCTTAAGCGGAGCTCCGGTAAGTTTATCAGATTATAGCAACAAGGTTGTTGTATTGTTCTTCTTCGGAAATAGCTGCCCATCTTGTAAAGCAGCGGCTCCAAGTATTGAGGAGATGCTTTATACACCATTTACTTCCCGAACTGATTATCAGATTTTGGGTCTCGACCAATGGAATGGTAATTCTGCTTCGGTGCAAGCCTTTAAAACACTTACAGGGGTAACATTTCCACTTCTTCTAAACGCAGCAGGCGTAGCTTCAAAGTACCAAACCACTTATGACCGGCTTGTGGTAATTAATAAAAGCGGGAACATTGTTTTCTCCGGAAATCAAGGAGCGGCTGCAGACGTTGCCACTGTAAAACAAAAGGTTGAAATGCTTTTTGCTAAGTAAAGTGTCGATTTTCACCTTAAAATCTTTCAAATTGAATAACTATTCGGTTTAATGAGCGGTTATTCAATCTTTTATATTCACAAGAAACTGATAAACAATAAAAACTCATGAAAATTATAGCTATGGTATGTTCTCTTTTGGCATGTACCACTTTAAATGCCCAAACAGTAAAAAATTTTCAATTAAAGGATATTGAGAATGTGTCCCGTAATTTTACAGACTTAAAGGGGGAGAAACTTACCGTTATCGATTTCTGGGCAACCTGGTGTAAACCATGCATAAAATCAATTCCTGAACTCAACAAAATTTATAAATCATATAAAGACAAAGGAGTTGAGATAATCGGTATTAACTGCGATGGTCCACGAAGCATAGCAAAGGTTGCACCATTCAGTAAATCTTTGCAAATTAAATATCCTGTTTTACTCGATATCAACTCAGAGGTTAAGAACGATCTCAATCTACAAGCTTTCCCATCCCTGATTCTGGTAAATTCCCAAGGATTGATTGTTTGGATACACGAAGGTTTTGTTACGGGAGATACTGAAGTAATTATTGCTGAAATTGATAAGAATCTTAATTTGAGATAGTTGTGGGCATTTTTAAAAGAATAATTACTGTTGCTTTAATTCTTCTCACCTCCGTATTGGAGGTTAGTGCCCAAATGAATGGTACTAATCTTATGGAGTATCAGTTTGGCAAAATACCCGTTGACACCCTATCACATTCAACCCTATATGACCGTGCGGTGGTTAATTACAACTATAAATTGATTAAGTCATCGGTTTCGTTGGAGCAATTTCATTCGCCGGTTGAGAATCGAAACTATTTGAAACTTACACAGTATTCAATTAAGTACGATTCGGACCCGCTGCAAGTAAAGATTGGTAATTTTTATGAGACCATTGGTCGAGGCTTATTGCTGCGATCCTATGAAATACCAGGAGCTATTCTCGAAGATTTAAGTTATCGCTCGCGTCACTATTTCAATCACGATATACTTGGGTTTAGCACTAATTTCCGGCATAAAAATTTTACGACGAAATTAATATACGGCCAACCGCTTAACTATGTATTTCCTCCTACACAAAGCGAACGTTTACGAAGACCTGATATTGTTGAAGCAATTTATTCCGACTATTCATTTAGTAAACAAACTTTAGGAACTTCTGTGCTTCGGCTTACGAATAATGGCCAAAAAAAAGTTTATAGTATGATAACCGCATCGGGAAATCTGTTTTCCTATCTATCTTACTACACGGAGTTAGCAAAGAATGTTAGCAATTATACAATTGCTGACTTTTCAAAGCAAGCTCCATATGCCTTCTATGGAAGTATTAACCTGGCTTTTGATAATTTGGGTTTAAGTGCAGAATATAAAAACTACAATAATTTTCTAATCGGGACGGGTATAAATGAACCTCCAGCATTAGTTAAGGAGCATAGCTTTAAAGTGCTAAACCGAAGTACGCATGTTCTTCAACCCCAGAATGAAAAAGGCTACCAGTTCGAGCTATTCTATACATTCCAGAATCTCTCCACCTTAACTTTAAATCATACCCTTGCAATTAACAATTTTGGTAAAAAGTTCAATTTTCAGGAATATTTTGTCGAGTACGATTTTTCGATACACGATAAACACGATGTGAAGATATTTACCGACTATGCCGAAGACCCATTCAGACTCGAAAATCAACGCATCTCAGCCGGAGCTTACTTTGAATGGAAAGTGATCGAATCTTCAACCATAAAAACCGAGTACGAGTTTCAAGCCTTTAAGCGATTAGGCGAAACGGTTCAAAACCATGCTTTGTTGCTAGGATATGCCTATACATCGAAATTGATATTTAGCATCTTAGGCGAATTCAGCAACGATTCGTTCTTTGCAGCGAATAAGAACAAAACATGGCTGGGAGCAAATTTTAAATATCAGATTAATCCTGAAAATAGCTTTCTGATATTTGCCGGGCAACGACGTGGGGGACCTGCATGTAATGCTGGTATTTGCTACGAAGTATTGGATTTTACCGGAGTAGAAGTGAGGTTTACCAGCAGGTTTTAATATCCGCTATAACAAACAACTACAAATATAAGTGTTATCCCAAAAAAAAGACCGCTGTAAGTTATTAATTTACAGCGGTCTGCGTTTTAAAGAAGTGGTGCCACCAGGAATCGAACCGGGGACACATGGATTTTCAGTCCATTGCTCTACCGACTGAGCTATGGCACCTCCTTTTCGGACTGCAAATATAAACCTCAAATCTGAGTATCCAAATACTTTTGCAAAAAAAACGTCAATGTGTAATATTTTAATGAATTGCTTAGAAAAAGTTTCCGGAATGATGAAAAAAAGAAGGGTGTCAAATCTGACACCCTCTTCTATTATAAGCCTGTTATTTACTTTTTGGCTTGGCCTTTGTTGCACCTGCTGCTTTTTTTGCAGTCTTTGGTGCGGCCTTCTGAGCACTAGCTTTTGTTGCCATTTCTGTCAGATGTATTTAGCCCCAGCCATCGGAGTGGGACTCTCTCCCTGAAAAGATTAATATTCTATCAGCATGCTGAAACAAATATAACACTATTTATAATTAGTCTAATTTAAATTAAGATGATATTTATTAACATGTATGAATTATTAATGTTAATAAGCTAAGCCGGAAAAGTATTCCATCCATTTATCGGAGATCTCAATTTGGAATCATTTAGCTGTTGTGCTACATTTACATCTTCACTAAACACATCAGATGGAAATTCTCCTTCATACACTTGATAATGGCATCAGACTTGTTCATCACCATATACCCGGACTGGCAGCACATTGCGGAATAGTAATAAACACCGGGTCAAGAGATGAAACTCCTGAAGAGCATGGAATTGCCCATTTCATTGAACATATGCTCTTTAAGGGAACAAGAAAACGAAAAGCATACCACATTCTCAGCAGACTTGAAGATGTAGGAGGTGAACTGAATGCATATACAACAAAGGAGGAGACCGCAGTACATGCTTCCTTCCTTAAAGATGATTATGCACGTGCCATAGAAATTATAAGTGATATAACTTTTAATTCCGTTTTTCCTTCCAAAGAGATTGTAAAGGAGAAAGATGTAGTGATTGAAGAGATTAACTCCTATCTCGATAATCCCGCCGAACTTATTTTTGACGACTTTGAGGATCAAGTCTTTGCAGGACAGCCCATTGGAAAAAACATTTTGGGAACTCCCGAATCAGTTAAAACCTTTTCACATAAATCTGTCACACGCTTCATTGCAAGAGAGTATAATACCCACGAGATGGTATTTTGCTCTGTCGGGAATATTGCTGATGAAAAAATTCTGAAACTTTTTAAAATACACTTCGGGTCCATAGCTGAATCGTCAGTGTCAAAAAGAGACACTGTTATATGGCAGTATAAACCATCAGTCATTGAAAAAAAGATGGATACCTTCCAGAACCATTGCATAATTGGCAACATAGCATACGATCTTAAGGATGAGCGGAGAATGGGAATGTATCTTCTGAATAATATTCTTGGCGGACAGGGACTTAATTCGCGTTTGAATTTGTCTCTCCGTGAGAAAAATGGTCTCGCCTATAATGTTGAGTCGGGCTATAATCCTTACTCCGACACAGGAATATTTTCAATATACTTCGGCACTGACAGTCAATACCTTGAAAAAAGCACCCGGCTTGTTCTTGCCGAACTTAAAAAACTTTGTACTTCAAAAATGGGAACTATCCAGCTGAGCAAAGCCAAGAATCAGATAAAGGGTTATCTCGCCAGAGGATACGAAAATCATGAGAGCCTTATGCTTAGCTTTGGCAGAAGTCTTCTTGCTTTTAACAAGATCGACACTATCGAAGATATTTGCACAAAAATTGACTGCATAACTGACATGGAGATCCTGGAAACTTCAAATACGGTATTCGAGACATCTCAGCTTTCTACACTTATATATAATTAGGAATGCGGAGTGCCACAAGTACATGTAGTTTATAATGAATAGGATTATGAACCGGAAACTGGAACAATATATAACTGAGCATTCAACACCTGAGGATCAGATTCTCGAAGATCTCTACAGGCAAACACATATAAGGTTTGTAAACCCTAATATGGCGTCGGGTCATCTTCAGGGAAAATTTCTTGAGATGATTTCAAAGATGATATCTCCTGAAAATATCCTTGAGATAGGCACTTATACGGGTTACTCGGCTATATGCCTTTCAAAGGGATTAAAGCAGAGGGGGAAACTTATAACAATTGAGATAAACGATGAACTTACAGATTTTGCCGGCTCATATTTCGTAAAATCCGGTGCTGCCTCATCCATAACTCAACTCACCGGAAATGCACTGGATATAATTCCCTCACTCAATATTATGTTCGACCTTGTTTATATTGATGGTGATAAGCGAGAGTATATTAATTATTACAGGATAATTATCGACAAGGTAAAGCCTGGAGGATTCATTATCGCTGACAATGTATTGTGGGGAGGAAAGATCCTTGAAAAAGAAACAGTTGATCCACAGGCGAAAGGGGTAATTGAGTTTAACGAGATGATAAGGAATGAAAAGAATATTGAAGAGGTAATTATTCCACTCAGGGACGGATTGATGCTGATCAGAAAAAAAGCATAAAGGCGCAGAGGCGAAATGGCAATCTTTGACGGGGTGACGGGGAGACTGGGAGACTGGAGAAATTACTGGAAATAATAACCAGGACGTGTCACGTTATACTTTTACTCCGTTATATAACTACACAGCAATGATATTTTAATTGGTACAGTTTTTGCGTTATTAAATAAAATTATCAATATGAAGAAAATAATTGTATTTGCCCTTTTACTGGTACCTTTTACATTATTGAAAGCCCAGTCTGACAAGAGTGCTCTTCTTCAGGACCTGGAAAAAGGACAGGTGGCAATGCAGACCGGAAACCAGACTGCAACTTTAAAGTCTTCGAGCCGTCTATTCGGAGCGAAGGATGATCTGACAACTGTAATTATGATTATACCTGCAGGTTCAACTGTTGCCCTCCTTGCTTCTGACAGTACTTACTTCAAGGTAAACTTTGAAGAAAATGAGGGCTATATATTCAGAAGGCATGCCCTTATTGATAAAGCTCCAGCCTCGAATCGGCAGACAGTTCAGAACCAGCCTCGTCAGCAGGTTCAGGAGTCGCAAGCTCCTGCAGAAAAGGAAGTGAGCAGGTTTTCATATCTTGAAAACAAATATGGAACAAGCATGGCTGCCAGACTTAACTCAGGCAAGATCTGGAAGGGCATGAACTCCGAAATGGTACAAGACAGCTGGGGAACAGCATTGAAAATCAATAGGGTAGTCTCCGGAAATATTATAAAGGAAGAGTGGATCTTTAATAATACCTGGCTCTACTTTGAGAATAATACTCTTGTGGAATGGGGACCAATCAGCAGATAAGCCATTTTTAGTCTCTGCCACGTTATTTTTCTCCTGTCTCTTTGCAGATAAAAAAAAATTCTTATTTTTGCACCTGCAATTGCGGGAGTAGCTCAGTTGGTAGAGCACGACCTTGCCAAGGTCGGGGTCGCGGGTTCGAGTCCCGTCTCCCGCTCAAATTTTAAGAGGCTGTCTCAAAAGAGCAGCCTCTTATTGTTTGAAAGCAATATTATCGCTAATATTATAGCGAACTTTGAATCATAAACCCTACTAAAATGAAAAGTCTTAAAATTATCTCAGCCGTTGTGATAATTCTGGCAATGTCAGGTTTTGCAGATAATAGATATAAGATATGAATATTATTTCTTCAAAGCATAATTATAAGGTTATTGGAATATTCCTTTCCTTTATTCTGGTCATTTCCCTGTCATTCTGCAATTCCCCTACCAACGGAAAAGCAGTAACTGAATCATCTTACCTGAAAACAACAGAGGCTGATTTATCATCAGACATTGTTTCCGATACAAGCAAGGCTGAAACACCAGGCTTACAGTCTCCAGAGTTGATACCCTATGATCTTGACAATCCGGACGAAACATACTTTATGCCGGATTACCTCAGGGAGCTTTCAGGATTAGCGTATTATAAGGATGACAAGATCCTTTGTATCCAGGATGAGACTGCTGAAATATATGTTTTAAGTCTCGGCAGGAAAGGAATAATAAACAAATATGGCTTTGGCAAAAAAGGTGATTATGAGGATATAGCTGTCGATAAACAGACTGCCTGGGTTTCAAGAAGCGATGGCCGGATATTCAGGATTGACAATTTCGAGATGAAGACAAGAAAAGTCACAGAGTATAAAACCCCGCTATCTGTAAAAAATGATGTTGAAGGACTTGCATTCGATATTTCATCAAACTCTCTTCTAATTGCCTGCAAAGGATCACCTTCAACCGGAAAGGGAAATCAATTTAAGGGATATAAAGCAATTTACAAATCAGGCTTACCTGAGATTAATGTAGGAACTGAACCGGCAATACTCATAAATTTAAAGCAATCCGAAAGTTTTATTGATGATGAAACGTTCAGGAAATTTTCACAGTTGCACAATAACTTGTCAGGATCTGATAAAGATGAGTTGCGGCTGGAGCCTTCGGGCATTTCTTTTCATCCACGGTTTCCGCATATATACCTTATTTCAAGCACTAATAAATTGTTGCTTGTTTTAGACAGAAAAGGAAAAATACTGAGTTTTATGGATCTTGACCATAAGCTTTTTATTCAGCCGGAAGGAATATGCTTCTCCCCCTCCGGTGATATGTTCATATCGAATGAAGGAAGAAATGACAAAGGGAATATTCTGAGGTTTAACTTGCGTTTAAAACAATAACAGGAGATAAAGCAGAATCCTCTTCTTTATTTATTTATCAGGCAGATTATAATCTTTCCTGGTTTCACACATATCAAGAAATTTCTCCTTTACAAGCTTAGTGTTTCCGATTATTTCATAGAAACTATCGATATAGTAGATATTCGTTTGTTTGTCTGCGAAAGGAATCAGCTTCATTTTATTTATTAAGGATTCAAGTTCCGGCCTGAGTTTATTATAAAAATCAAATGCTTCCCTGAACTCCACATTAGTATAGCATAATCCCTTATATTGCCGTCTGTCTTCAAGATAACTGTCAGGCACATTTTTGGGTTTGGTATATGCAGCATTCACTATTGTAGAAAAGTCAAAATCATAGGGAACCACATATGGTGGCAATAAAGTATCATTAGGCTGAAGGATAATTATATTCCTTCGCGAGGTAACAAACCAATCCTTATTACCAATCATGTACTGAAAAAGAGTCATTTTCTTAAAGCTATTCCTTTCAACATCAAAAGGAGTCATGAGCTTCTCTATCTGAACAGCATTGTTCCGCTTAGCAACCTGTTCATCACGTTCAATGAAGAAGCTATACTTCTCAAAAAGCTTTTTACCAATGGATGTGTCATAGTAGAGTATTTTTACCAGGCGTACTTTAAAACTGAGATCTGTTATTTTATTGTACATTTTATAAACAAGGTA
Organism: Bacteroidales bacterium; assembly: GCA_038207725.1. Taxonomy (GTDB): domain Bacteria; phylum Bacteroidota; class Bacteroidia; order Bacteroidales; family VadinHA17; genus LD21. The sequence goes on from JBBQZN010000012.1 coordinate 52,704, forward strand.
TTCTTCGATAACATCCCTGTCAAACTGACATGGAGAAACAAGTTTCACTTTATCCTGATTATCGAATAGCGTATTCTTTACTTCACTTTTTTTAAAGTTGAGAGCCAGCGGAGGAAAATTGCAGTTCTCAGGACTGCGTCTGAAATCTCCTCTGGCCATAACTTTTACCTTTAGCCTCACTGTCGCTCCTTTTGAGCTCTTATAAATTAATTCACCATCATGGTATTGCGGATTCTCAATCCTGTCTTTCTGAATAGCCGAAAAGTCAGATCTGAGTTCAATATTAATTACTTCATCAGACTGAAAGAGGGTATCAACCCTTTGTGCCAGTATTGAATCAGAAATAAATATAAATAACAAAACAAGGATTGAAAGATTTGCTGAACTTGCAAGGTTATAAAATGATGGAGGTTTCATAATTTAACTATTAGATGGTGCCTAACAAACAACCATTTCTGCTTTTTTGTTCGATTCTCAAATGTAAATGACTTCAGGCTTCAGCATACACTACCAGTTTAAGGAAAGTGATAATTGTGATAATTACAATTTTGTTACGTTTTTATTATTTTCTTTGTTACATAAAACAGAATAAGGGCAGGCACTGATTATTAAGATTCTTAATGATAGGATAAGCATGAAAAGACACCTTCTTTACCTTGCAATAGTCTTATTTCTTAGCACAAATTGTTTTGCACAAAACCAGGCAAAAGAAGGCAATCAATATTTTATCAATGATGGTCCTTACTTTTTTGATCTAAATAACAAGCTTGTTGTAAAGTGGGTTGAAAAAGGTGTTCTTCATGTAAAAAAAGCTAATCCGGAGAGCTATGCTGATGTCAAAAGCAAGTTTAATTTATTATTTGACTATAAGGATCTTAGCAATACATTTCTGCTAAAACCTGCATATAAACAGGAATTTTCGGGGGTAGACAGTATTGCCGCAATTACTGACATTCATGGAGAATTTGACAAATACACTTCTCTCTTAAAATCTCTTGGAATAGTTGATGACAAACTAAACTGGAAATTCGGCACGGGCCATCTGGTCGTTCTGGGTGATTGTTTCGACAGGGGAGATAAAGTTACCGAATTGCTCTGGCACATTTTCGGTCTCGAAAAGCAGGCAGCAAAAGCAGGCGGGAAGGTACATTTACTTCTTGGGAATCATGAAAACATGACGCTGAGTCAGGATACCAGATATATTAATGAGAAATATTTAAAAGTTGAACAAATTACCGGAATGCGGTATTATGATCTCTACTCCGAAAAATCGGTATTGGGAAAATGGCTTCGAAATAAGCCAGAAGTCATTTCTATAAACGACATTATTTTTGTCCATGCCGGATTGTCAATCGAAATGGTGCGTCGAAAGTTAAAGATAGAACACATAAATCAGGTTTTCTCTGATATGCTCCTAAAAAAAGAAAGGGAATCAGAAACCGATATAGAAGAGCTCATTTTCCTTAATGATGACAAAGGACCTTTATGGTACAGAGGCTATTTTAACGATGAGACTTTTTGCGTTAGCCGTCTCGATTCAATACTTGATTTCTATTCGAAAAAATATATTGTTGTCGGACATACCCCTTCGAGTCAGATCAAGACTCGTTTTGATAACAAAATAATAGGAATAGATGCAGGCATGGGAAATGATGAGGCCGGAGCAATGCTCGTATTTAAGAACGGGATCTTTTACACGGGGTGTTCTACCGGTAAAAGAACAAAACTTTAATTTCTAACCGGAATACCTTATAATATCAGATTACTCAACAGGTACATCCCTGAAATAGACTTCCAGTTCAGCGTTTCCTTTCTTTACATTTACCTTTTGAATTGTTACCTTTTCCACATTCTGACCTGTATGACGCGAGAGATCTTTCAAAAGCTCCTTATTGTGGCCCGGCTTCAGCAATTCAGTTTTATTGTAAATTACTATAAGGCTGCTCATGCTCTTTTTCAACAAAAAGACCTCCAGGAAATATGTCAGCAGAAGGATGCTTACGTTAATGATGACTGCACCGAGTATGGGTGGCTTAATATTCGCCTGGGAATTGATTACCGAAATTCCGATAATAACAAAAACATATGTTATATCTTTAACTGAATACTGGACAGTCCTGAACCGTATTATGGCAAAAATCGCGAATAGTCCGAGAGCCAGCCCCATCTGAAGGTCTATTGAACCCAGTATCGCGCAAATCAGAAATATCATTACACCCATATGAATATAAGAGAAGACATATTCCTCCTTCTTCGAGAATTTATAATAGATAAGTCCTACCAGTATAAATAGCACTACCAGATTCATAAAAAACCTTATCAGTAAGTTCCATAATGAATTTTCAAGCAAAAGAGTACTTATCTCCATATATGATTTAATTAAAAAGAAAACAAACGACGATAATAATAATCACATTTATTAAAAACAGTTAAACCCCAAAAGGTAATTTAACTCCGGGGCTTAAATTTCAGAATTTTTTTCTGAATATGTATCAAGTGTTTACAAGTTTTTCAATATCAGGCTTTATCACCAATTTTCTGCCATCTCCGGGTGTAGACTTAATCATCCTGAGCTTTTCCGCTAAAGTGCACTCTCCTCCAAAGTAAAATCCGTCAGATAAGAATTGTTGATTCCCTTATTGTTTTACCATTTTCGTCAACTCCGTATGTTTTCAATCCGATGCTGACCTTTGCATCCGGAATATTATCAACGAGCATTCCTATGATATCCTTTAATTCATCCATATTCATTTCGTCATATTCCTCAATTTCAAAATATAAATGTATTAGCAGAACATAATCCTTCACGGCTATTCTGCTTAAAGACCTTACAATTTTAGCAAGCCAGATTGCAGTTGAGGAATTGAAATACTCGAGACTCAGGCGAAGATTTGTCGTCTGCCGGGGCGAACCGACATAATCATTTACCCATCGGAGAAGTGGCTCATACATTTTTGCAGCATTTTCAGGTATTGACTTTCCCGACAATATCAGGTCACCCGAATGCTGATTGAAGTCAACATGAGGAGTTTTTGCGCTTCCGTCAATGAATATATTCTGAATCTCAACCATACCAGTGACTACACTTAAAACTTTGAATAAAACCAATATACAAATTAAGAACTTTCTTTTCACTTTATAAGCGGATGTCATCAAAAAGAAAAAACGCTTTGTCAAATTATTCGCCATGTTTATGTTTAAGATATTTTAACACAATTACTCATTTTTGACATCTATTGCTATTCGACATGTTATTAAATTGTTTTAACTTTCGATGCTCTTACTGTTACTTAATTTGATAATACCTTAATCTATTTATTATGAAACAACTTCTATCTCTTGCACTGATCGTCATGACAGCTGCAATTTTCTCCTGCAAGCCTCAGACGAAGGATACAGGGCTATCAATTCCGTTCGAAAAGTACACACTTGCAAATGGATTAACGGTTGTCCTCAATGAGGATAAATCAGATCCTATAGCTGCACTTGCTGTATACTACCACGTAGGCTCAAGCCGCGAAGTTACCGGCAAAACCGGGTTTGCGCACCTTTTTGAACATATGATGTTTCAGAAATCAGAGAATGTAGGCGAAGATCAGCTCTTCAAAAACATTCAGGGTGCAGGTGGTACTCTTAACGGAAGCACGAGTCAGGACAGAACAAACTACTATGAAGTAGTTCCAAAAAATGCTCTGGAAATGGCAATGTGGATGGAAGCAGACAGAATGGGATTTCTTACAAACACAGTGACAAAAGCCGCCCTGGTTAACCAGCAAAATGTCGTTCAGAACGAAAAACGCCAGAGTGTTGATAATGCAGCTTATGGATTTAATTCAGAAATCATTGCAAAAAACCTTTATCCGGCAGGCCATCCATATAACTGGACTGTTATCGGGTTAATGGAAGACCTTACAAGTGCAACGGTTGAAGACGTAAGAGCGTTCCATAAAAAATACTATGCTCCTAATAATGCAACACTGGTAATCTCAGGTGATATAAATAAAGAAGAAGTAAAAAATCTGGTTGAAAAATACTTTGGCGAAATACCTTCAGGCGAAGCAATTGAAAAAAGAGGTCCAATGCCTGCTCCTCTGGCTTCAACTATAAAACTGTATCACGAAGACAACTTTGCAAAAGCTCCTCAGCTAACTATGGCATTCCCAACAGTTGAAAGGTTCTCAAAAGATTCGTACGCTCTTAACTTTCTTGGAGAACTTCTTGCCAGCAGCAAAAAAGCTCCTCTCTATACTGTTCTTGTTAAAGATAAAAAACTCACATCAAGGGTAATGGCAAGAAACGGTTCGCAGGAACTGGCCGGTAGCTTTACTATATCTGTAGCTGCCAATCCGGGTGTAAGCCTTACAGACGTAGAGAAAGCTATTTTCGAAGGTCTTGACAAATTTGAGAAAGAAGGTTTCACCGAAGAGGACCTTGTAAGAATAAAAGCCAGCTATGAGACCAGTTTTGTAAGCCGTTTTTCAAGTGTTCAGGGTAAAGCTTTCACATTTGCGGAATATACAATGAATACAGGTGATCCGGAATATTACAAGAAAGACCTTGCCGGAACACAGGCCGTCACTACGGAGGATATTAAAAACGTATATGCGAAATATATTAAAGGGAAGAATTTTGTTCAGACCAGCTTCGTTCCGAAGGGACAGGTTAACCTGATCGCTGAAGGCTCTGTTAACGCAGGTATCGTGGAAGAAGATTTAACAAATGCTGCGGAAGTAAAAGCAGAAAACATCGCTGAAGAGCCAATCGTTAAAACCCCTACAAAATTTGACCGTTCAATTATGCCTGCTATAGCATCTGATCCGGCAGTTACCATACCTGCTTACTGGACAGCTTCATTATCCAATGGCATTAAAGTATTCGGCATCAAACAGAGCGAACTTCCTATGGTTCAGTATTCAATAGTACTTGATGGCGGACACATCTCTGAAAGTCTCGAAAAAGCAGGAATCGCCAGTCTTGTTGCCTCAATGATGAATGAAGGAACAAAAAACAAGACACCTGAACAGCTTGAAGATGCAATCGGACTGCTGGGTGCCTCGATAAGAATCAGCTCTGGCGACGAGGATATTACAGTAGATGTGAGCACTTTAACAAAAAACTTCGAAAAAACGATAGCCCTTGTTGAGGAGATGCTTCTTGAGCCAAGATGGGATGAAGAGCAGTTTGCACTTGCAAAAAGCCGTATCATTAATTCTCTTAAGAGAAACCAGGCTAATCCAAGTTATCTTGCCTCATCTACACTTAATAAACTTATTTTCGGAGCAGATAATATCCTTGCCGTTGATGCTTCAGGAACTGAATCTACTGTTAGCGGAATAACAATAGATGACCTTAAGGCATTCTATAGCAATAACTTCTCCCCTTCTGTTGCAAAGCTCCTTATTGCCGGCGATGTAGATCAGCCTGCAGTTGAAGCAGCATTTGCAGGACTTGCTGCAAAATGGCAGCCAAAAGAAGTTGTTCGTCCCGAACTAAAAGTGCCGGTTGCTCCTGCAAAATCAGCAATCTATTTTGTTGACTTTCCTGGTGCAAAACAGTCGGTAATTGCAATAGGAGGACCATCATTACCAAGAACAAATCCTGATTTTTATCCTGTATATGTTGCAAATTATAAGCTTGGCGGATCATTTAACGGCATCTTCAATCTTATCCTCAGGGAAGAAAAAGGGTTTACATATGGTGCCCGTTCAAGTGTAATGGGATCGAAGAATTATGGAGTATTCAATGCTACATCTATGGTAAGAACAAACTCAACACTCGCATCAGTTACAGTATTCAAAACCGAGATGGAAAAGTATCGTCAGACAATTCCCCAGGAGTATGTCGATTTCACAAAAGATGCACTTATAAAAGGAAATGCATTGCGTTTTGAAACACTCGGAGGACTTCTTGGTATGCTGAGCACAATGACATCCTATGATCTCCCGGCTGATTACATTAAGCAGGAAGAAGCATTTGTTAAAGGATTAACAGTAGAGAAAACACTCGAACTGGCTAACAAATATATTGATCCTTCAAAAATGTATTATGTAGTTGTTGGTGACGCTAAAACACAGCTTAAGGAACTTGAAAAAGCCGGACTTGGAAAACCTATACTGGTTAAATAAGCTAACCTTAATACAGAAAGGCTGTCTATGTGGCAGCCTTTTTGTTTTCAGCTGTTTCATTTAACAATTATTTGTTTTAAATTTGCCCCACTAAATTCTGCACATATGGCAGAATTCCCTCCCTGCGGGAAAGGGTCCGACACACAGGACTTAAGTTGATGGAAATTAGATTAAACGCCTCCGACTGCATGACTGCATGACCGCAAGACTGCATGACAATATTTTTGCCCGGATGGTGGAATGGTAGACACGCAGGACTTAAAATCCTGTGACCATAACGGTTGTGCGGGTTCAAGTCCCGCTCCGGGTACAGAAAGCCTCGATTTATCGGGGCTTTCCGCTTTTAGTAGGTGCAAATCAGGTGCTAATAATTATTTTTGAAGAAACGCTAA
>JBBQZN010000013.1:0-57543 GCA_038207725.1 Bacteroidales bacterium
GCCTGCACAAAAGGTTGTTGGGCCTCCTGCTGTTATTGTCGGTGTTGCCGGTAACGCATTAACTGTAACTACCGCTGGTAATGATGCTGTGCTCTGACAACCTGTAGCACTTGTTATTCGCACCGTATAACTTCCTGATGAGGTAACATTTATAGTTGCCGTTGTAGCACCTGTTGACCATAAATAAGTTGTTCCTGCGCTTGAGGTTAAGGTTACACTGCCACCGGCACAGAAAGTTGTCGGGCCTCCAGCTGTAATGATTGGTTTAGCTATACAGGTTGATTGAAAGAATGGATATATAGGATCATTCGCCAGATCAATCATATCGCCACTACTACAATGAGAATGTGCATAAGGATTTGCCGGAGTACTGCAATTGAGTGCAGGAAATTTAGACTTATCATTTGTTAAACTGGAAGGAATTACTGACCCTCCAATAAATACTTTGGTAGGATTGTTATTGCTGGCAAAAGTTCCATCAGCATCCGGACCTGCTTTATTATAGTTACCTGTAACTATAATGTAACCACTTGTTATTATATCAGCGTGCTTATCAGCAATTAAATTTCCCCTGACAATAAGAATTCCATTATTATTTATTGTTAAATTAGCCTTATCACCAAGTGTCAGATCTCCCTTAATTACAAGGGTGTCGTTAATAATTAAAAAATCACCATTGCCAGTGAAAATAAGAGAACCATTTATAGTAATATACCCATTTATGGTAATACTAAAACTGTTAATATTTGTTTGGGGCACAGCCCATGTTGGAGTCCAGCTTGTGGGTGTTTCCCATGCACCGGTATAATTATTCTTGCTTATGAGTTGCGAAAACAAATACTGGGTCGGAAAGAAAGCAATTCCAATCAGAATTATTGAATTTCTTATTTTTTTTAGAACATGATTCATAAGCGGAATATACCTTCTTTTCCAAATGTAATTGAACAACTGTTCAATTGGGATCATCTCTGTTTTTAGTACCTCAAAATTGTCTGAAACCTGATTTAAGATTTCCTTTCCCTTATTGGAATTATTGTTACCGGAAGCCTGCTTTTATGCAACACTTTTTCAGCGACGCTACCCAGAAGAATTTTTTCCAGCCACCTCCTGCTGTGTGAGCCCATTATTATCAGATCTACCTGCTCCTTTTTTGCTGTTTTAAGTATTGCTTTAGCAGAGTTTCCATCCTCTAAAAGGATCTTTATTGTTTTATCATTTAGATGCAGTTTGATCTTTTCCAGAAAGTATTGTGATGCTTTTTGAAGTCCTTCTCCATTGGCAAGTTGTTGAAAGTCGAGATTATTGAATCCGCTGTAACCTGTTATAGGTGAATACTCAAGTACAGAATAATATGTTGCGTCTGCAACCACATGTAATAAAATGACTTCGGCATTCATATTTTTAGCCATTGAAAATCCTTTTTCTGCCACTTTTTGAGCTGACTGATCATAATCGAGTGCAATAAGCACCCTTTTCATCGGAAAAGGTTTGAACTTAGCTTTGACTTTTTTCTTTTTTGATACAGATTCCATGGTTCATTGGTTTAATTAATGATGTAACAATAGCTTCCTCCATAAATGATTCATAGTAACTAGAATGAAGACAAAGTTGCGTTTTAACATCAAACCATGTATTACATAACTTTAGGGAAAGGTTATATTATTCACACATTTTACTTAAATAAGTCATGCAGGTCGTGCAGGTCATGCAGGTCGTGCAAGTCTGGGGAAAATTGTATATTTATAGGATTAACTTAAATCGTGCTAAAATGGGAACAGTAAAGAATTTTGAAGAACTTGAAGTATGGAAGATGGCCAGGGAATTGGTCAACCTTATCTACTCAGATTTCAGAAATTGTCGTGATTTTGGTTTCAAAGATCAGATAACCAGAGCTGGAATCTCAATTATGAATAATGTAGCTGAGGGTTTTTGCCGGAATAGCGATGCCTAATTCAGACATTTTCTTAATATTTCCAAAGGATCTGCCGGAGAAATAAAAAGTATGTATTATATCGCTGAAGACCAGGAATATATTAAACCTGAAATATCTCTCAACAGAAGAGATAAAACACAACGCCTTATGAACAGCATTGGTAGTTTCATGAAGTATCTTAAATCCGGCAAACAATCCTGCCTTGCATGACTGCATGACTGCACGACTGCACGACAATTTATACGTTTTCGAGCGCCGTCCGTCTCTTATGCTTGAGGTGCTTGAAATGTGAGGGAGAAAGACCTGTAACCCGCTTGAACTGGCTCGAGAGGTGAGAAACGCTGCTGTAGTGCAGCTTGAATGCAATTTCCTTGAGATTTAGTTCATCATATACAAGCAGTTCCTTAACCCGTTCAATCTTATGCTGGATAAAGAATTTTTCGATTGTGGAGCCCTGAACTTCTGAAAAAAGATTAGCCAGATAGGTATAGTCGTAATTCAGTTTTTCGCTTATATAGTCAGAAAGATTTGTCTTTGGAATTATATCGGAATAATGAACCAGTTCAATTATGATGTTCTTTACTTTCTCAATAAGCATACTTTTCTTATCGTCCATCAGCTGTAGGCCTGATTTTCTTAAGCCGGTATCCAGCCTGTGTCTCGTTTCATCTGAAATGTTTTCCAGGATTGTAACTTCACCAAGTAGAACAAAAGTGTGATGAAGTCCAAGTTTTTCAAGCTCTGACTTTACTACCATTTTGCAACGGATGCACACCATATTTTTTATGTAAAGCTTCAAGTCTGCAAAAAATATTATATTAAACAACTTACCTCCAAAAAAGCTTATATCTGAAGTAATATCATTGGATAAAAAGCTTTTTCGTATGATGTACTGTCAGCAGCCCTACTTTACGTAAATGAACTCCATTTGCATTAAAAAAGAGAACTATGTAAATCAGGCACTGCCTATACAAAGTTATATTTTTTCTTCAGAATTCACAATTTATATACGGACAGCAGAATTTTAACGATTCCGCAAGGTTTTTATGAAGGCGCTTAGCTACATTCTGAGGCAGTTAAAGTGTGAATCATATAACTATTAAAAAAAATTATGTAACCGGTTCTTGCTGGTCCATGGGTAATTTTACAGTGAAAAAAAAGATGTGAATATATCAAAACAAAAGTTTGACAGCAGAAAATCTGTCCGGAACCTGAAGAAGACTCCTGCTGATTTTACAAATACCATTGGGTCTGATGTCGCTTTGAATCAGAAAATGGAAAACATGCGCCGTATGGCAACTGTAATAAGTGACTCTAACGACGCAGTAATCATGCATGATCTCGATGGAAAAATAACTGCATGGAACAAGGGTGCAAAAGAGACATATGGCTATTCGGAAGCTGAGGCGCTTAAAATGAATGTGAGAGATATCGTAGCTGAATCAGACCGTAAGGCAGCTCTTACACTTATTAAGAGAATAAGAAAAGGTGAGGTTATTAAATCATTTGAGCTCAGACGTGTAACAAAAGATGGCCGTATTCTTGATGTATGGCTCACAACAACCCTGCTTACAGATGATAAAGGGAAGCCTGTAGCTATAGCAACAACAGAACGTGATATTACCGATCGCAACAAAGCTGAGGCTGCCCTGAAAGAGAAGCTTGAGGATATGGCTCGTCTTGCAACAGTTGTAAGCGACTCAAATGATGCCGTAATTCTGTCGGATCTCGATGGAAAAATAACTGCATGGAACAAGGGTGCAAAAGAAACATATGGCTATTCGGAAGCTGAGGCACTTAAAATGAATGTCAGAGAAATTGTTGCTGAAGAAGATCGTGAAGCAGCGATGACTCTGATAAAGAAAATCAAGACAGGTGACGTAGTTAAATCATTTGAACTTCGGCGTGTAACAAAGGATGGAAAAATACTTGATGTCTGGCTGACTACCACATTGCTGACTGATGAAGAAGGAAAACCGGTGGCTATTGCAACTACAGAACGTGATATTACAGAACGGAAACAGGATGCTGATAACCGGATTGCAAAGGAAATAGCTGAATCATCAAACAGGATGAAAAGTGAATTCCTTGCAAACATGAGTCATGAGATCAGAACACCAATGAATGCCATACTTGGATATGCTGAACTTCTGGGATTTTTGGTGGAGGAAAAGATTCAGAAAAATTACCTCGAATCAATTAAATCAAGCGGCAGAGGACTTTTGTCGCTTATAAACGATATACTCGACCTTTCAAGAATTGAGGCAGGAAAAATCGAATTGAGATATGAATTTGTTGATACCCATTTTTTCTTCTCTGAATTCCGGCAGATATTTTCACTGAAGATTGCTGAAATCGGACTGGAATTCATTCTCGATATCTCATCCGGAATTCCTGCGGGCATATATGTTGATGAAGCCAGGTTAAGGCAGGTGCTTTTTAACCTCATCGGGAATGCGATAAAATTTACAGAAACGGGGTATGTAAAACTTAAGATATACACAGTAAATCCTAATATACATAAAGTACAAAAAGAGAATAAGGAAGAACCTATAGATCTTATTATTGAGGTTGAAGATTCAGGAATAGGAATTTCAAAAGAATTCCAGGACGAGATTTTCAAACCATTCGTTCAGCAGCAACAGCAGAGTACTAAAAAATACGGAGGTACTGGTCTAGGTCTGTCTATTACAATGAGACTGGTGGAACTAATGAACGGAACTATCGGGCTTTTTTCAGAACCAGGGAAAGGAAGCACTTTCAGGGTAATGATTCCGGAAGTTATATGCCTTAAGAAATTTGAAAAGAGCAATGATGAAGTTCATATTAATCCATCTGATGTGGTGTTTGAGAAGGCAACTGTTCTGGTTGCAGATGATGTCGGACATAACAGAAGTTACCTGAAAGACGCACTGAAAAATTCGAACATTACGGTTCTTGAGGCTGAAAACGGTCTGGTGGCATATTATATGATAAAGGAAAATATCCCCGACCTTATTATTTCAGACATACAAATGCCGGGGCTCGACGGTTTTGAACTTTTGGAAAAGGTGAAATCAGATATAGCATTAATGCACATTCCGATGATAGCATATTCTGCATCTGTTATGAAAACCCAGGAAGAACGTATACTTAAGAGTAAATTTAACGGATTACTGATTAAACCTGTAAAGGTTTCTGAGCTATATCTTGAACTCATAAAATACCTGCCACATAAGAGACTTGAGCCGGATAAAACAGTTGAAAATAAGACATTAACAGATCAGTTGGATACGGTTAAAGACCTGCCTGAACTGGTTAATTCACTGCAGACTTATTATAATAATGAATGGGGAAGGTTTGAACTGATACAGCCAATTGATGAAATATATGAATTTGGCAAACAGCTCATTTCTCTGGGAAATAAACATATAGCACCTGTGATTACTGATTACGGAAATGATCTTCTGATTGCTGCAGAGAGTTTAGATATAAAAAGCATTATAACCCTGATAAAGGGGTTTCCTGTTCTTATAGGAAAATTTCAATCACCCGGAATCATTAAAAATGGCTAGAAATGGAAACACTGGAATTAAAAGGACTTAATATCCTTATTGTTGATGATAATTTTAAAAATTTGCAGGTTTTAGGTAAATTTTTAAAACAGGAAGGCTATAGGATTGAATTTGCAATCAGCGGTGATCGGCTTTTGAATGGCTGAATAGAGAAAACTTCGAATTGATACTTCTCGATATCAATATGCCCGGGATGAACGGTTTTGAAGTATGTAAAAAAATAAGGCTGGATAAAAATATTTTCTAATATCATCTGAAAACTGAATGAAAAACTTCCCCCATACGTTATCATCCGTTTTGATTGTGGATGATAACCTCAAAAATATCCAGGTTCTTGGTAACTGTCTGAAAAAAGAAGGTTTTAATATTGAATTTGCCATAAATGGAGCATCAGCTATAAATTGGACTGAGCGAAAAGATTTTGATTTGATATTGCTTGATGTTATGATGCCGGAAATGGATGGATACGAGGTATGCCGCTTATTAAAGAGAAACATAAAAACACGGGAAATTCCGGTTATTTTTCTTACTGCAAGAGTTGATACAGATAGCATAGTTAAAGCTTTTGATACTGGTGGAGTGGATTATATTACCAAACCATTTAACACTAAGGAATTATTAGCGAGAGTAAGGACTCATGTTGAAATAAAGAAAAGCAGGGATGAGAAGAGGATATATCTGAAAGAAATTGAGAATAAAAATAGCGTTATAACAAACAGTATAGATCATGCAAGATCAATTCAGAATGCAGCACTCAGATCATCAAAGCATTTGTCAGAATATTTTCCTCAACAATTTTCACTTACTTTTCCCAAAGAAATAGTAAGTGGTGATTTCTTCTGGACAGGCAAAACAGACGACAAGATATTACTAGGTGTATTTGATTGCACCGGACATGGAATTCCCGGCGCGTTTATGAGTCTGCTCTTTGTAAGCTTCCTGAATGAAACTGTATATAATGAAAAGATAGAAGAACCGGATAAAATTCTTGACCGGTTAAGGGAAAAGATCATTAATTCATTGGGACAGAATGGGATTGAAAGAGATGTACATTTAGGCATGGATGCGGTTATTATAAGTTACGATCCTGCTGGAAAGGCTATTCAGTTTTCAGGAGCATTTAGCAGAATGTACCTGATTCGCGACAACAATATCCATGAGTATAAAGGTGATATGATGCCGGTGGCGTTCTTTGATAAAATGACAAGGTTTTCGAAGCAGGAGATACCTGTGAGAAAAGACGACATTATATACCTTTTTACCGACGGATTCACTGATCAGTTCGGAGGGCCTGCTAATAAAAAATTTGGTTACCCCCAATTGAAACAACTCCTGCTTACTAACCATAAAGAGTCTATGCCGGATCAGAAGAATATTATTTCGGAAGCTCACCTGAACTGGAAAGGATCGGAGGAGCAGTTAGATGATATAACAATGGTTGCGATCAGTTTCAGAGGCGTCCACAAAGCGGGCCTTAGGCACTTCCCCGATAAATCGGGGCATAATATCACTTAGCCTGCACGACCTGCACGACTTGCATGACCTGCATGACTATAATGTGTGAATTATACAACTATTACACATATTTATGTAAGCTTTCCTGCTCAGGAGTTGTACATCTTTGTTAAAATCTTTTAAAAAAGAATACTCCATTTGAAGGTATTTATCAAATACATGGTCAGCAACCATTGTAAAGTGGCTGTTAAAGAGGTGCTGAGAAGCCTTGGATTACATTTTATAGTTGTCGATCTGGGCGAAATTGAGCTGATGGAAGATCTTTCACCTGAAATGAGAGTGCAGCTTAAAACTGCTTTACTCAAAGAGGGCTTTGAGCTCATGGATGACAAGAGAGCAGTTCTGATTGAAAGAATCAAAACAGTTATCATTGAAATGGTGCATTACAGCGATGAGATGATAAAGGTTAATTTCTCTGATTTCCTGAGCGAAAAACTAGACCACGATTATACGTACCTCTCCAATATTTTTTCAGAGGTAAAAGGCATTACTATACAGCAGTTTATAATAACTCATAAAGTCGAAAGAATAAAGGAATTGCTAATTTATGATGAATTAAACCTTACAGAGATTTCGTATAAACTGAATTACAGCAGTGTGGCACATTTATCAAACCAGTTTAAAAAAATTACAGGCCTGTCACCTTCACATTTTAAACAACTAAAAGACAAGCGACGCAGTTCGATTGAAGAAATCGGGGATACCGTTAATTAATGAAACAACAAGTAAGAATATGATTCACGGAAATCTATATGCAAGGAGCCTGATAGAAGCCAGTCTCGACCCGCTGGTTACAATTAATATAGAAGGTAAGATAACGGATATGAATAATGCCATGGTAAACATTACCGGCATGTTGCGCGAGAAACTTACAGGAACCGATTTCTTTGCATACTTTACTGAACCTCAGAAGGCCCGTGAAGTTTACGAGAAGGTATTTGCCAATGGTTCTGTTACTGATTCTCCTTTAACTCTCCGACACATAAATGGCAAACTTACTGATGTCTTATTCAACGGTTCTGTTTACAAAGATGATATTGGAAACGTTATTGGAGTAGTTGTTGTGGCAAGAGATATTGCTGAGCAAAAATGGGCCACTGATTTACGCGCCGCAAATAAAGAACTTGCTTTTCAAAACGATGAGAAGGAGAAACGTGCAGCAGAGCTGGTAATTGCCAACAAAGAACTTGCTTTTCAAAACGATGAGAAAGAAAAGCGTGCCTCAGAATTGGTAGTTGCCAACAAAGAACTTGCTTTTCAAAACGATGAGAAAGAAAAGCGTGCCTCAGAATTGGTAGTTGCCAACAAAGAACTTGCTTTTCAAAACAATGAGAAGGAAAAACGTGCAGCAGAGTTGATAATTGCCAACAAAGAACTTTCTTTTCAAAACGATGAGAAGGGGAAACGTGGAGAAGAGCTGGTTATTGCCAATAAAGAACTTGAGTTTCAAAATGAAGAGAAAGAAAAGCGTGCCTCAGAATTGGTAGTTGCCAATAAAGAACTTGAGTTTCAGAATGAAGAGAAAGGGAAACGCGGAGAAGAGCTGATAATTGCCAACAAAGAACTACTGTTTCAAAATAAAGAGAAAGGGAAGCGGGCAGCCGAGTTAGTCATTGCTAACAGAGAACTGTTTCACCAGAATAAACTGAAAGAAAAACAAAAAATTGTAAATAAAGCACTCGAAGAAACTAGTTCTTCTGCAGTTTTATCTTCTCAGTATTCTCTGAGTCTGATCGAAGCAAGTCTCGACCCGTTGTTTGTATTAAATGCTGAGGGAAAGATAATTGACATAAATAAAGCTACATTAAACGCCACTGAAACAACAAGGGGAACCATTATTGATACTGACTTTACTAATTATTTTACCGAACCGGGGAAGGCACGAAAAGCTTACAGACAGATATTTGCAAAAGGATCAATAAAAGATTTTCCGCTGACTATAAAAGATGGTCACGATACAACAGTATTGTGCAATGGTTCAGGTTATAAGGATGAAAAAGGAAATGTGGCAGGAGTTGCTATTGTTGTAAGAGATGTTACTGAGCAAAGAAGAATTTCAGCAGAACTCAGAGAAGCAAAAGTGGGTGCTGAGATGGCAACAGGTTTGGCTGAAGAGGCGAAAAGCAAGGCCGAAAGCTTAACACATATAGCAGAGGCTGCAGTGAAGGCAAAGCAACAGTTCTTGTCGAACATGAGCCACGAAATACGGACACCGATGAATGCAATTATCGGATTTACAAAAGTGTTGCTGAAAACAGAATTGACTACAAAACAAAAAGAATATTTAACTGCCATAAAAATGAGCGGTGATTCGTTGATTGTGCTTATTAACGATATACTTGACCTCGCAAAGGTTGATGCAGGTAAAATGATATTTGAGCAGATTCCTTTTAGATTGGAGTTGTCAGTTTCTGCCATGATTCATTTGTTTGAGACGAAAATTCTCGAAAAAAACTTAAAACTGGTCAAGGAATATGATACAAATATACCAAAGGTACTTGTTGGCGACCCTGTGCGTCTTCACCAGATTATAATGAATCTTGTAAGCAATGCAGTTAAGTTTACTTCTTATGGTACAATAACTGTAAGTGCGAATATCCTCACGCAGAATGACGATACGGTAACTATTGAATTTTCAGTTAAAGATACAGGCATAGGTATTGCAGAAGAAAAAATTGGCAAAGTATTTGAAAATTTCCAGCAGGCTTCGAGCGGAACATCAAGATTATATGGAGGAACCGGATTAGGGCTTGCTATTGTTAAGCAATTGGTTGAACCACAGGGAGGAACAATAAGTGTAAAAAGTAAACTAAATGAAGGTTCTGTTTTTAGTTTTGTATTGACTTTTAATAAAACTGACGCCGAAGAGGTACCCGAATCAGAATTGTTTGATTTAAAGGAAGAAACCAGGAATATAAAAGTTTTGGTAGTAGAAGATATAGCTCTTAATCAGTTATTAATGAAAACTGTACTTGACGATTTCGGATTTGAACGCGACATCGCAGCTAATGGCAGAATCGCTATCGAAAAGCTTCAGGCTAAATCTTATGATGTTATTCTGATGGACCTTCAGATGCCCGAAATGAACGGATTTGAAGCTACTGATTATATACGTAATAAACTGAATTCAAAAATTCCTATAATAGCTCTGACAGCAGATGTAACAACTATCGACCTTGCAAAATGCAGAGCGGTTGGAATGAATGACTACGTTGCCAAACCAATTGATGAAAAGCTATTGTATAACAAAATAGTCGGTTTAGTTAAGAAGCAGATATCTCCATTCATAAATATAGATGTGGTTGACACTTTAATAAAAAATGCAAGATGCATTGATATGGAGTATTTAACTCGTCGCACAAAGTCAGATCCGGCTATGATGATGGAAATGATATCGCTTTATCTGGTTCAGACACCTCCTTTAATCAGGGCAATGAAACAGAGTTTCCATGAAGAAGACTGGAAATCATTATACTCGGCAGTTCATAAAATGATACCTTCTTTTTCAATAATGGGTATCAGCACAGATTTTGAAAATATGGCAAGGAAAGTACAGGAATATGCAAGTACACAACAACAGGCAGAAGGGATTTCAACTCTAGTTTTGCAGCTTGAGAACATTTGTTATCAGGCATGTAGAGAGCTGGAAGTGGAGTACAACACTATTAAAAACGCAAGATGATGAAGAACGAAAACAAAATATTACTTTTCCTTGTAGATGACGATGCTGTATTTTTAAAATTACTTGAAATTGAGTTTCTGCAACATGCTGATTTCAAAATTGAAACATTTGCAACAGGTGAACTTTGTATGAAGTGTTTAACCCATAACCCTGATGTTATAATATTAGATTATTTCCTTGACGGTATCGATAAAAATGCCATGAATGGTATAGAAACTTTAGATAAAATCAAATCATACAATCCCGATATTCCGGTAGTTATGCTTTCGTCACAGGATAAGATTGATGTGGCTATTAATTGCATGCATCACAGGGCCTTTGATTACGTTGTAAAAAGCGAAACAGCTTTCGTCCGCCTCCAGAAAATAATCTCAACGATCTTCCGCTACAAAAAAATGGAGAAGGAACTGAACTGGTATATGGAACGGATGTAGAATTCAAGGCGTAAGGCGCAAGGCTTAAGGCGCTAAACGAAGTTTGCAACTTCGCTTTAAAATAATGTAGCCTCAGACTATAATTCAAATACGAAGTCACAGACTTCGTCTAGCAGAGGTCAGCAGTCTTCAACTTTTATCTTTTTACTTTTGTCTTTTGTCTTAATCCTGTAGCCTTTTTTCTTCCAAGGCACTCCGAACTCCGAACTCCCCAATCAGTAAACTATGTAACTTATTCACCAAGTTATGTAATAGTACAGATTTGAAAGCTCCTCACCTTTGCTGAGTGAAGATTTATTAACATCTGTCCGCCAGTAGCGGAAAATAATTCTTGAAAAATGAAAATCAGATTTTTATTCTCAATATAAAAAGGTAGAAAATTATATGTAATGAGAAATGAAAATAAAATAAAACTCTTCCTGGTAGATGATGATGCTCTTTACCTTAAGATGATGGAGATTGAATTCCTCCAGAAGGCAGATTTTGTTATTGAAAAATTCACAACAGGTGAAATGTGTTTGGCAAGTTTAACGCACACCCCTGATGTAATTATCCTGGATTATAATCTTGAAGGAACCGATAAAAGGTCAATGACCGGATTAGATACACTTGACAGAATAA
Source organism: Bacteroidales bacterium (assembly GCA_038207725.1). Taxonomy (GTDB): domain Bacteria; phylum Bacteroidota; class Bacteroidia; order Bacteroidales; family VadinHA17; genus LD21. The sequence goes on from JBBQZN010000013.1 coordinate 11,740, forward strand.
AAGGATTCAACGCAGATATCCCGGTTGTGATTCTATCCTCTCAGAATAAAATCGACGTTGCAATAACCTGTATGCATCACAGGGCTTATGATTATGTAGTAAAAGGAGAGACAGCCTTTATCAGTTTACAAAAGATCATTTCAGCAATTTTCCGATACAGAAACCCTGAAAAGGAACTTGACTGGTATATGGAACGGATGTAAATAAAACTGTCTAGGTACCCGCCGAAGCGGGATCCTGCGAACCATAAAAACAACATCAAAAACAGCTACTAGCTGGAATGATCAGGCAAGAAAACTAATTATACTAATATGGGAATAATGCAACTAAATTACAGAATTGTGTAACATATTAAAATGCTCTTCAAGTTAAATTTACAGTGTTTAAAACCAATAAATTAAGAAAATGAAAAAATCAATTCTATTTGTACTAGTAATGATCTTCTCTATGGGTGCATCAACTGCATTTGCAACTAAAACTGATCCGACAACTTCTCCGGATAAACTGGCTGTTCCGAACAAAACAGAGAACAAATTATCTGAAGAGGAATTAAGCAGGCTTGCCAGACGTGCAGAAGAGATTCGTGATATGGACAAAACTAATATGACTGTTAAAGAAAAACGTGCTATAAATAAAGACCTTAAAGGAATAAAGGAAAATGTAAGAAGAAATAATGGTGTTGTTTATATAGGAACCGGTACCCTTATTCTTATTATTATTCTCGTTATCCTTCTGGTTTGATAAATCAAACGATTGAAGCTACGAGGTATTTAATTTTATAATAAAACAAGGTTTAGTTTTTTTTATAGGTTAGTTTAGGTTTGGGTTAAGTGAAGAGGGGGATTGCTAAAAGACAATTCTCCTCTTTCGTTTTAGCCAGGGAACAGTTAATGGCCTGTTTTTATATATGTGAAAAATGCAACTTATTTAGGTAATAGTGTAACATAATAAACTGACTGCAGGCTTATTTTTAACCAATTAATTACTTTATCAAATTTAAAGAATAAGAAAATGAAAAAGACAATTTTTTTTGTGCTGGTTATGATTTTCTCTTTGGGAACATCAGCAGCATTTGCTGCAAATAGTGAGCTGAAATCTGGCAAAGACAGGCCAGTTGCCCCTGCAAGAACAGAAAATAAAATGTCGGCAGAAGAATTGAGCCGGCTGACAAGAAGGTCTGAAGATATCAGCAATATCGACAAGTCAGATATGTCAGGCAAAGAAAAAAGAGATCTTAAAAAGGAAAGCAAGAGTATTAAAAACAGTGTAAACAGAGGTGGTGAAGTTATTTATATCGGTGGTACTACACTTCTGCTCATCATCATAATTCTTATTTTATTATAGTAGCATTGCAAATTTTTTTGAGGGTCCTGAATTAGGGAGCGGGTTGTGTAGAAAAAACCCGGATCAACTTATTAAAATAAGTAGTTTCATGTTCTTTTAAACTAGTTTAGACGGTAAGTTATGTTTTTAGAAAAAGAGTTAAGCAAAACAGTTTTTGTGCGTCAGAATTTGAATGAATTGACAAAAAATTCAAATACTGAATTCAATTTTCCGTTTCTTATTGAAAGCTTGAAGCAGGAAGAGAAATGGATAAATGGAGATTTAAATATGATGATTCTCCTTAAAAGTCCAAAAAAGAAGGTAGTTCTTACAATACTGCATGCCGGAACTGAGATTGACTCTCAGCAGTTAAATGATTCAATAACTATTAAAGTACTGGAAGGAAGGTTGAATTTGCATATCCGTGAAAGGTCAGTTTCACTCATTAAGGGAGAACAGCTTACACTGAATGAAAAGCTTAACTATAGCTATAATTCAGTAGAAGAAACGGCCTACCTCTTAACCATTACATAACATAAACCGGATTGTAACAAATGTTACAATTTTGTATAGCCTCTTCATCCTTGGATTAGTTGGACGAAAGAAACGCCAACAGCAGAGCGCTACTCTTTCTTGATGATAAGAATTGAAGAAATACTATCATTTGTTTTACTTGTTTGTCATGTCGTTATGACTTGAATATGTGTGAAATATGTAAGCTTTTCAAAGAATTATGTAACGTGTATCCAGGGTGGATAAAGTAATTTTGCAATATCAGATTTGTTGCAAACCATAATACGCAGTAATAATATATGTAATGAAAAGGATTTGGGAAAAAAAGAAGGACAAATTCAAGAATAAGTTTCTGCAGGTTACAGAGAAAGACCTCAGCTATAAAGAGGGCGAAGAGGATGCAATGGTTAACAGGCTGAGTGTCAAGCTTGGAAAAACAGAAGAGGAGATCCTACGACTTATAATTGATTTCTAGAGCAAAGCAGTAAAGATGTTACTCCGGATCAGAAATATGGAAAGCATGCGCTGTAAAGCAATTGTCAGGGAAGAAATGAGAAAACTTGGTATTCTTTACAAATCTGTTGAACTGGGAGAGGTTAATCTGAAGAATGATATTTCAAAAGAGAAGCTGCATCAGTTTTCGGAAGCCATTAAAGAAGCTGGTCTTGAATTATTTGTGAGCAACAAAATCATTGTTGCCGGCAAAATAAAAGAGGCAGTTGAACAGTTAGTATATTTTCCCGACTATTTAAAAAGACCGAACTCATCTGATTTCATTAGTAAGCAGGTTAATTACGATTATAATTACCTGAGCAAAATATTCTCGGAAATTGAGGGAATCACAATTGAAAAATACATTATTTCCAGGAGAATAGAGAGGGTAAAAGAGATGCTTCTATGCAGTGGTAGCAGCTTGAGCGAAATTGCTTATAAGCTTTTATTCAGTAGTGTTGCTCATTTATCAAATCAGTTTAAAAAGGTCACAGGCATGACTCCATACAACTTCAGACAACGTGAAGAGGCAAACTCCGGTTTATCTATAATTGATTTATAAAACTGCCTCTTTGATGATTGTGAGATCGAAAATGCCTGCAAGGTCTATTAAGTCCATATAATTATTTAAGTTTAGCAAGTCAGGAAATTCTATTTCTGTTATGGATTATTTCAGTAAAGCTTTTCTGTTTTTTGTGTTTTATTTTGGGATAGCCTTTGAATTATCATCTCAGAGCTATTTCCAGCAGGAGGTAAATTACAGCATAGTTGTTACTCTTAATGATAAGGTGCATGAGTTAAACGCATTTGAAAGAATTGAGTATATAAACAACTCTGACGATACTCTTAAGTTCATATTCTTTCACCTGTGGCCGAATGCTTACTCAGGGAATAATACAGATCTTGCAAAACAGATCTCCCTGTGGAAAGGGAAAGAAAAACTATTCGGTGATAATAATTTAAAAGGATTTATTGACTCCCTCGACTTTAAGGTAAATAGCCGGCAGGTTAACTGGATGCTGCTACCTGATCAACCCGACATCTGTAAATTGTTGCTTGATGAATATTTGTGTCCGGGTGACACAATTATCATTTCCACACCGTTCCATGTGAAAATACCTCTTGGGGTGACCTCCAGGTTAGGACATATCGGTGAATCGTACCAGATTTCGCAGTGGTATCCCAAACCTGCAGTTTACGAAAGATCAGGCTGGCATCAGATGCCATACCTCGATCAGGGTGAGTTCTATTCCGAATTTGGAAGTTTTGATGTAAATATTACTCTGCCTGATAATTACACGGTAGGTGCAACCGGTGATCTATGTAATGAGGAAGAAGTCCAAAGGCTTGATAGCCTGTCTTATGATCTAAGCTGGAAGACTGCAACCCCAAATCAAAAGGATGACTTCCCTCCATCAACTCTCAACTATAAGACTTTAAGATATACCGGCACAGATATTCATGATTTTGCATGGTTCGCCGATAAACGATTTCATGTACAAAAAGGAAGTGTGAATCTTCCCTATTCCGGCAGGGAGCTTACTACCTGGGTGATGTTTACAAATCAGCAGAAAGAACTATGGAAAGACGCTCTCGAATATGTTAATAGTTCCATTCTGTACTTTTCAGACAAGATCGGTGATTACCCCTACAACTCATTTACAGCTGTGCAAAGCGCCCTCAATGCAGGTGCAGGCATGGAATACCCCGGCATAACAGTAATCGGCCTTGCTGATGACGCATATGCCCTCGATCAGGTAATTGCTCATGAAGCATGCCATAGCTGGTTCTACAGTTCTCTTGCTTCCAATGAACGACGGTATCCATATATGGATGAGGGAATTACCAGTGCTTATGAAATGCGCTATCTGAATGACAGGTATCCGGGCAAGAAACTTTGGGAGCTCTATTTTAAAAAAATGAAGATGGTAAGGTTTCTGCATATAGAAAATATGCCTGTTCAGCAAATACAGGAACTGGAATGGCTCGGTCAGGCCAGACAGAGCCTCGAACAGCCGCTTAACCTTCCTGCCCCTGATTATACATACTTAAACTATGGTGCATTAATCTATTCTAAATCCGCAATCGGTTTCAGCTATTTAAGAAACTACCTTGGTGATACTGTGTTTGATAACGCTATACATGAATACTACAGATTGTGGAAATCGAGACATCCGCAGCCTGACGATCTGCGTCGGGTATTTGAATCCGTCACAGGTAAAGAACTTGACTGGTTCTTCACAGATTTTATTGGTACAACAAAACGGATAGACTATAAAATAATTGCACTCAACGAATCAAAGCTCAAAATAAGGAATCTTGGCGAATCGGCTTCCCCGGTCATGATTGCCGGAATAAAGGGCGATAAGATAATTTTTCAGAAATGGATTGATGGTTTTAACGGAAAGAAGACAATAGATGTTCCGCCAGGTGATTATTCAGAATTAATAATTGATCCAATGCATTTAATGCCTGATCTATACAGACTGAATAACAACATAAGAACAACAGGGATTTTACGTAAATATGACCCCCTCCGGCTTCAGTTTCTATATGCATTTGACGATCCCGACAAAAGGACTATAATTTATGCTCCTGTTGTAAACTGGACGAGGGAGGATGGTTTTATGGCAGGACTTTCAATAAATAATGCAGTAGGGCTACATCAGAAAGTGGATTATTTTGTTATTCCCTTTTACACTTTCAAGAATCCGGGAATAGCAGGTTTCGGAAGAGTTGCATATAATATCACTCCTTACGATAAACTTATCAGGCTGGCAACAATAAGCCTTGAAGGATCACAATTCGGTGCCCCCGGAAATCAGAACTACCATACTGCAAAAGCAGGAATAGACATTTATTTCAAATCCTCAAATACGACCAATGCTTTGAAACATGAAGTTTACGGGAATTATATTGCTGCAACAGACTTATATAAAATTGATCTTTCAGAAAAAGCAGTTATGAGTTCTTTTTTTCAGTTTGGGTACATGATGGAAAGGAGAACCGTGATCAATCCTTTTAACCTGCTCGTCTCACTTGAATCGAACAGCTCGTATCAGAAAACATCTGCCGAATTCAATTACAGGTACAGTTACTATGGAAAGAAAAATGGTATGGATATGAGGTTTTTTGCAGGTACGATGCTTAAGAATAATCCTGATGCACAATTTTATAAACTTGCTCCCAGTGGCAGGGGTGGGCGTGAACAATATCTTTATCAGGGTACCTATCCTGACCGTTTCAGAAAGTTCCCTGATACCTTCTTTTCAAGGCAGATGACAACATCTGAAGGCGGGCTTGTCTCACCTTTAAACGACAGCATCGGATATAGCAACTGGCTTATTTCAGCTTCTTTTTCATCCTCCTTTCCCGGTAAAGCCGGGAAAATACCTGTTAAACCATTTATGAATATCCTGTTAAATGATCGTGGCAACGGAACAGGACATAATTCACCTTTATTCTTTGAGGCAGGGTTCAAGGCAGGTATATGGAACATTTTCGAGATCTATGTTCCGCTGGTCGTTTCAGGAAATATTGAATCAGTAAGCGGTTCATTTAAAGACAGGATCAGGTTTGTTTTAAACCTCGATTCATTCTTCAGGGGGACAATCTGATAACCCTGGGGACGGGTCGCGACCTGTCTCTGCAAACCAGGTTGATTCGAAACATTTTGGAATTTAATTGTATCTTTCTTTTTTAAATTTTCCCGGCCAATCGTACTGTCCGGGCTCATTTTTCCATTATGAATAATTCTTCACAAAGGCTTTTTACACTACGCAGTTCGATGAAAGAGAATGGTGTTGATGCGTACATCATCTATAATAAAGATCCTCATATAGGGGAGTATATACCCGAACACTGGCGTATAATTGAGTGGCTCACCGGATTTACAGGTTCAAATGCAACTGTTGTCGTAACAGACACATTTGCAGGATTATGGACCGATTCGCGGTATTTCATTCAGGCTGAAAAACAGCTGCTGAATTCAGGCTTTTGCCTGGTATTGCCTGATGAAAACGTGAAATATGATTATTCTGACTGGCTGGGTCTGAACCTCATTGAAGGGAAAAAGATCGGACTTGACGGAAGAACTATTTCAATTAGCGGCTTAAGAAAAATTGAAAAAGGTAGTCATAACAAGAACATAAGGATAGAAACGGACTGTGACCTCGTAACAGAGATCTGGCAGGACAGGCCTGCTATGCCTTCTGCTCCGGCATATGATTTTCCTCTCTCTTTTTGCGGAAAAGAGCGGTCGGAGAAGATTAAGGAGGTAAGGGATCTCATGAAAGTGGCAGATGCAGATTATCATCTTCTTACTGGTTGTGATGATATTATGTGGATGCTTAACATGAGAGGCAATGATCTGAAATACAGTCCATTGATTTCGTCTTTTGTTCTTGTGGGAGAGGAGCAGATTCTCCTTTTTGCAGATGAGAGCAGGATCCCATTTAAGCTTGCACTCGAATTTGACAGACTTGGTATTGTACTTCTTCCTTATGAGGAGATTGAAGGGATGATTATGACGCTTGAGGACGATTCATCATTGCTTGTAAATCCTGCAACAACATCAGCTTCTATATTTAATTCAGTTCCGGCTGGAATAAAGATAATTGAAGGTACAACAATTCCTGCAAGGCTGAAGTCGGTTAAAAACTTAACTGAGATCGAAAATATTAAAAAAGCAATGGTGAAGGACGGAGTGGCCCTTACAAAGTTTTATCACTGGCTCGAAAAAAGCTCAGGAACAATAAAGTTTTCAGAACCATCGCTCGCTGAAAAACTTGATAGTTTCAGAACTGAACAGGAAAATTATATTGGTTCATCCTTTTCAACAATCGTCGCATGGAAAGAGAATGGAGCTCTGCCTCATTATTCTGCAAAGCCTGAATCAGATGCTGCAATTGATGGGAACGGATTATTGCTTATCGATTCCGGAGGGCAGTATTATAATGGTACAACAGACATTACCCGCACTATTGTAATTGGAAAGCCAACTCCTCAGCAGATAAAGGATTTTTCCTTGGTACTGAAGGGAAATATAAACCTGAACATGGCAATTTTTCCTGCCGGAACAAAAGGTTATCAGCTTGATGTACTTGCAAGGCAATTTCTATGGCAAAACGGATTAAACTATGGTCATGGAACCGGGCATGGAGTAGGGTTTTTCCTTAATGTGCATGAGGGCCCCCAGAGTATAAGTCCTGCTGCAGGCGCTGAAGCGCAGGCAACTTTGCAGGCAGGCATGCTGATATCAAATGAACCTGCTGTTTACAGGGTGGGAGAATACGGAATCAGGATTGAGAATCTTATGATCTGCCGTGAGCATGAAGTATCTGAAGCAGGAAAATTTCTGAAGTTTGAGGCAGTTTCTCTTTGTTATATTGATAAGTCGCTGATTGATCTCAGCATTCTTGACAGGAAGGAGATTGAGTGGCTAAATGACTATCATAAAAATGTTTATGAAAAACTGAGTCCGCTTCTCACAGTTGAAGAAATGGAATGGCTAAAAAAGAAGACAGAGTATATTTAGTTCAGAAGGCAAGCTTGATAGTTTAACTTGCTTATTGCTGTGAACGTCATTGCGAGGAACGAAGCGACGAAGCAATCCATGGCACTCAACCTAAATTACCTTATAACATCCTCCATCATAACTACATCCATGACAGGGAATTCAGTAATTCTGAGTTTGGCACATCCGTATGGCACGAGATTAATTATAACCGGATCTCCGACTGGTTTTACAGGACTCTTCGGAGGAAGAGCGGCAGAATAATTTTCCATAGTCCATTCCGGTATCAATATTCCTCTGGCTCTTATGACTACAGGTGCCTCAGCCGTAGATGCGATATATTTTGATGAATCAGCCGACCAGATCATATCTCCGGTGTCGGAGAAAGGGTGCTTTCCAATAGGATTTTCTAAAATCTTTATACCCCTCATAACATTCTGTTTGTCAATAAGAAGGCCGTAATTCCATGGGCTTCTGGCAGTTATTTCCCAGTCAACGCTGCCCTTATAAGCAAAATTATCATAATTGATCTTCACACTTTTGTACTCTTTATCGATTCTGAGTGAGAAATAGAGTGGTCCCCTAAGAATTGCGGTTGAGTTATTGTACCTTTTTTCAGTCCTTATTTCCATCGGGAATTCGATTGAAATCTGGTCTCCGTTTTTCCATTTTTCATTTAGCCGGAATGATGTTTTTCCCTTTATAACTTCAGAGTTGTCTTTATATTTAACTACAATTGAGCCAGCCCATCCGGGAATCCTGAATTCAATCGGGAATTTTACTGTTACTGTTGAAGCAATTGTAAATTTAACTGAGCCCCCGAAAGGGTAGGAGGTTTCTTCAGTTATCATTACCTCTTTTCCTTTGCCAACTTTTGCTTTAACGATTGAAGGACCGTATGCCGCAACAGCCAGACCGTTATCATTTGTTGCCATCCACATGCTTTCAACGAACTTTGGCCAGCCCTGATGCATATTGGCCAGGCAGCAGGCAAAATTAGGCATCAAGCCGTAAATATTTGAGAATTCACCATTTGTACTCCAGGGCCTTTTGACACCTGATACGAGTACCTGGTTCGACTGCTGATCATATTGGTGTGCCCACATATCGGAAGTTGTTGTTCCCGGCAGGGCATTATATGTCAGAAGTTCAAGCCTGTCGGCCAGTTTATTGTCTCCAAAAATCGCATACAATTCTTCGAGCGAAAACATGTATTCAACAACAGAGCATAATTCTGTTCCTCTGTCAGGACTTTTTCCTGACAGGTGTTCGTCACCTGAAAACCTGCCGCCTGCCTGACCATGGTTGAGATCATATTTTTCAATACCTGCATAAACAGCTTTTTTAAATCTCTCATCCAACGATTGCTGATACCACAAACCGGGATATTTTATTGCCATCGCATTGTTCACAACGTGTGCAGTGAGTCCTTCAGGTCCCCAGTTAAGCGGAATCTTTTTGTCGGCTGCTGCTGCAGAATCCCATGGGAATTTTTCGTAGTAACTTGTCCAGTCTGAGCTGTTCTTCTGAATTGATTCAATTGTCTCAAGTATCCATGTCTCCCCTGTCTGACGATATAACCAGTATCCGGTAACAGCATTTTCCATTGCCCGTACTCCGCGCCACTCCTTATCGGGCCAGTCGGGAGGTGAATCGTGCAGGTATCTGAAATATTTTGTAAGAAGCTCAATCGCACGCTTATCGCCAGATGCCTCATAGTATTGCATTAGAACTTTATTGGCAACAGCCAGAGGCCACCTGTCTGTGTTTTTTGCAGGACCATACCATCCTGTATCTCTGCTGCTTGCAAGGATAGGTTCGATCCAGGTTTTTACCTTTTCAATAAGAACTTTATTATCAAGCAGGTAAGCCAGCGGAACAAGCCCGTCGAGGTAATAAGGACCACGTTCCCAGGCTTCTCCGGTACCTCCGCGCCATGATGAGTTTACAAGATCGGGCCAGAAATCGTCTACATTGCCTGTTAATCCTGCAGCCTGAGCCTCAAGTTGTGATTTCAGCCAGCCGTCAGGTTTCACTGTGCCCAATGGCAGTTTTATGTAGGCGTTTTTGAGAAGAGGAGCGGGGTTGTTATTGTAATTTACACTCACATCATTCTTTGCACAAGCAGATAGAATAAGAATTGTTGCGGCAATGATAAGGGAATAGTTCTTCATACTTGTTCTTTTTAGTAGGCAGAAGTAATACTGGCATAAAAGTATAAAATTTTGTGGGTTTTTAAGCCCCTTAATGCCCTTCTTCCCTTAATGAATTATGAACATTAATATGACATTAACACAACTATCTTATGCCGCTATTCTCCTCCATAACCTTCACTTCATCGAACCATCCTACTCCCTGTCCGGGCATTCTGAGGATAAGATTTGTTTTAAATGAGGCAGTTGTGTCTGATGGAATTTTAACAAATGTTACAAATCGCCTCCACTCTTTATCAGGAATGAATCTCGAAATTCCAAAATCACCGAAAGAGACTTCAGCATATTGCGGCATGTTATTTTTCTGATAAAGACGACTTGTTTTATCAAATGCTGCATTTGAAAGCCTTTGTTCGGGATCTGATTTTGCCCATAATGAAATCATATAAGTAGCACCGGATTTTACTTTTACCGGGAAGAATCTTATTGAAATGCTTTTATTCTCCTGCGGTGTAATCAGCCGGAGAGAGTGGCTGCCGTCATAATGTTCGCGGGGATCTGTGAAGTATGTTGCACCCCTGTCTCCCCCCGGTCTGGCATAACAGGCCGATGGAATTCCCGGACTTGTCATATCCTCGAATCCGTGGTCTTTGAGCAGGTTATCAGTTGTTTCAGGATTTCTTTTTTCGGGTTTAAGATCAATCATATATACCTGCGATCCTAATGCAGCGAGTTGGTCATTAATTATTCCTCCCGATACATTTATAGTTCTGTTTTCAAAAATAAGTCTGGCTTTGGCATTGTTTACACCGATGATCCTGATCATTGAGTTTACAGGTTGATTTACTTTATTAACAACCATAACAACAAGCTGGCCTTCATGCAGTTTAGAAGAGACAGAAATATTTCCGGTGAGCGGATAAACCGGCAAGCTCTCTTCCTCTGATAACAGCCAGGGAGTAAGTTCGGCAATCTCAGTTGCCATCCTGCCGCACTCTGCCCATGAAGCTGTTGATTTCGGGAAATAATTTGGCCCCTGCCTCACAAAATACTGGATCCCGGTTGCCCCATTAATAATAGCCTGCCAGGTCATCGACCTTATCTCCTGAAGGGTTGGTTCTCTTTCCCATAGTTCACCTCCTCCGAAGGTCTGAGGAACTATCCATACAGCTTTTTTCCCGGCAAATTCAGATTTCAGTTGGCTGGCGGCATCTCCGGCCATGGTTACCGGGTAAACAGGTATTGGATAGGGATCTGCCATAACTATATCAAAGGCATTCATGTATTTTTTTGAAGAAAGGAATGGTGTCATAAATACAATTGAAACCGGATGCCAGGGATCATTCTCCTTTACTACATTGTAAAATTGCTCAATCGAGTCTACCGGTATTTTATAGCCATTAGGTTCATCTGAAATATACCATGCCAGCAGGGCAGGATGATCGCGGAATGTCTTAATCTCATTTATAAGACGAGCCCTTTTTTCAGTATTGGTAATTCCTTCAATCTTCGATCCAACGCCTCCGCCTCCAGAGACAGATAGCAGGTTATAATGGACCTTCATTCCCAGCTCAGCGCATCTGTCCATATATGCCTTTCTCTCGCCAAGTGTCTCAGGCAATATCTTCTGATATGGCGAAATAACATTAAATCCTCTTACTGCTTCTTCCTCGGGCATTGTCGGATACACAGGTGAGTAACAATAAAATCCGAAGGGGAAGAATTGTCTCCTGTTTACGATAAGTCCACCGGTTAGCCTATCGATTTTTACCTCATTTGATTTGTATTGAAGTATTATAAGCTTTGTGGCAGCAAAATATTTCTTCGATGAACCGATGACTGTAATTTCAGAAATCACATCACCGGATGCCAGGGGAGTGTTTATTGAAAATGGGATCCTTAGTATCTTTTTTCCTGCCATCCCCTTCCATATTGCAATTTTTTCGCTACCTGAATTTATACTGATGCTAAGTTGATTCTGATCAAACTGGAATGGTACATGCAACAGGAATTCACCTGTATTCTCAAAAGAATAGAAACTGTATCTGGTATTAATTTTAAACAGGCTTGAATCAACAGACTGGCCTTTTAAACATTGGAAGGAAGAGATTACCAGAATAATCAGAGACAGTCTGAGTTTTGCATTTAGCATCTTGAAATCATTATTAATACAAGGTACTAAATGTAATTACTTTTAAGATTATTGTGAGATCATATTATGGTAAAGAGGTATTTATTTGAATGAATATCTCAATCCACCCTGAACCTCAAGATATCCGTAACCCGAAATTGTATATGTAAGGTTTGATTCCAGGATAACAGAAAGCGGTTTTGAAATATTAAGATAAGTTCCGGCTCCCAGATTATAAAACAGGAAAAATCTTCCTTCATGTTTGTCGATGATCCCGTTTGCAGTACCGGCCTGATTAAACCGGGTGTAAGTTCCAACATAATCGCGCTTGAAATATGAATTTCTTATTCCTGTAATGATATATGGATCAAAGAATCCAGGGCTGTTCAGAAGAGTATACCGGATCAGGACCGGAATTTCGATAATGTATTTATTTTCAGTTGAAGTTTCATAATAAAACATATCAAAGCCAGAAATAAAGATTTCATTCTTCCTCAGTTTGTAGTTAAATCCCGTGCTGAGAGCCAGTTTGCCGGTAATCTCTTTCTCTATGCGAAAATTTGCCCCCTTTGAATAGATCGCCTCAGTTATCCCTTTTGAATGAAAATTATCATATGTATTCCATTTGCTGTGGTAATAATTGAAAGTGGAAATAGGAGAAGCAGTTACAGCGGCAGACCATTTTTTTGATGAACCCGCATTTGGTACCTGTCCTGATACGGTCAGGAGTGTTGTTACAAGCAACAGAATCAATAACCAGTAGGCATTTTTCATTTCATTCAGATTCCTTTGTTTATTTTTTTAACTATAAGTACTACAGAATATGGCTTTTGCTCCTTTCTTGCAGCAAATGAAGGATACGGCTTTAAGTCGAGCAGTGTAATTTTGTATCCGTCAATAACAGTAAATAATGGGTTAAATGAGGGGGTTCTAAGGTTGAAAAAAACTGGTTCACTATTTAGTTTTTCGTATTTTAACCGAACCTCTGCGTCTCCGGCTATGAAGCATAACATCCCTTCCGGGCAACGGGAGTCACGAACTATAGAGTCGAGACATAAATACGATTGATTGTCAGGAATATATACACATTCTCTGTATCCTAAATCAATAGTATCATTGTAAACGATATCGTTGAATTTTTCAGATTCGGTTACAAAAATACCCGGATGATTATCTGAGGCAAATAATGTTTTACATGGAGTAAGCTCATTCAGAGCAGGTTTCCGTAGCCTGATTCTTAGCTGTTCGCCTATCTTATAGTTATCCTGACTAAGGTTTATTGTTTGGTAAAGATTATCAGGGCTCTTACCAATTTCTTCACTTACATTACTTAAATAATAAGGAAATTCGACTATGCATGTATTGCAGTTAGGATCATATGCCACAACCTTCACGGTATATTCAATATCGATTTTCTCAGGAGCAGGAATGACATTTCTCTCACAACCAGACAGTAAGATAAAAATGGAAGCGAAGAATATAAGTTTTTTCATAGATGTCAATTTTCCTATTCAATCCGGTGTTATTATATTAACAGCAAAAATTGTTCCAATATTTAAACGTAGGATTTTTAAAATTGATATTCAGCCTATTTTATTCATGAACCTTAGTGTTTAAACTTTTTTACCACTAAGTCCCGATAGCTATCGGGACACAAAGTACAGCACAAAGTAACACAAAGTAATATAGCCCTTTAACTTAGTAAATGAATAATTCAAATTAGGAGGAAAGATAAATTATTCGGAAATATTTTTCCATATCCTCTACGAGGAAATTTGATTCTTGTAATATCCTTTCTACAAAAGCATATGCTCTACGAGCAATGAAATTATGTATTATACCGCGTAGCGGTTAAGGTATTGTAGAATTGTATGTTGTCATTTCATGTTGATTACCGCGTAGCGGTTAAGCTATTGTAGAATTGCATATTATCATTTCATGTTCATTACCGCGTAGCGGTTAAGGTGTTGTAGGAATGTGTATTATCATTTCATGTTTTATACCGCGTAGCGGTTAAGGTATTGTAGAATTGCATATTATCATTTCATGTTGATTACCGCGTAGCGGTTAAGCTATTGTAGATTTGAATGTTGTCATTTCATGTTCGTTACCGCGTAGCGGTTATGTTATTGTAGAATTGTATGTTGTCATTTAATGTTCATTACCGCGTAGCGGTTAAGGTATTGTAGGTGATTATCACATCCCGTTTTTTACCGCATAGCGGTTAAGGTATTGTAGCGGATGTATAAGAAATCTATGTTTTCCTTGTAGAGGATAAGACATTGTAGAGAAAAAAATATTTACCTTTATTGAAACAATCCAAAATCAGCAATGATGAAAAAAATATTTATCATCTCAACTCTCCTTCTGATTGTAGTTTCATGTAACCGGACGCGAACCATTAATACCTTCACTTTTCCTTCCGGACCAGCCATAGCGGAAGTTGTAAACAATGGTAATCAGGTGTTCAATAACTTTTTCACTGATAAAACTATTCGTGTTGATTATTTTCACTCCGGAACTGCCACCGAGGAGCATTTTGCTGTCGACAGGATTGTTTCTGATGGGATATGGAGTGGCAGTCAGACTATGCTTATTGATAAACTGAGGCTTGGGTTATATTTTGTTGAGCTTGTTGACAAGGACTCTAAAGTACTTCTTTACTCCAGAGGTTTTGCCAGCATTTTCGGGGAATGGCAAACAATACCGGAAGCGTCTGAGAGATGGGGTACTTTTCATGAATCGCTAAGAATGCCCTGGCCACTGAAGCCGGTAACAATGATCGTGAGTAAGAGAGATTCGCTCAATAATTTCAGCCAGATCTGGAGTACAGATATTGATCCTGTTTCACGTTCAGTTAACCCTTCTGAGCTAATTAATACAAATAAAATTGATATTATTTCTGAAAACGGACCAGCTGCAGGAAAAGTTGATATTGTAATTCTGGGCGATGGTTATTCAGCAAAAGAAATGGAGAAGTTCAGGAAGGACGCCAACAGGCTCTCTGCTTATCTTATGAATACCGAACCATTTAAATCGCATAGTAACGATTTTAATATAAGGGCTATAGAAACCCCGGCGGCCGGTTCAGGAGTTAATAAGCCTCACCATGGGGTCTTTACCCGGACACCTCTCACTGTACATTACAGCAGTTTTGATTCGGAACGATATGCTCTTTCATATGATAACAGGACAATAAGAGATGTTGCTTCGGCTGTTCCATATGATCTGATGGTTATAATGATTAATGAAAGAACTTATGGCGGCGGAGGTATATATAATTTATACACAACCGTTTCGGCGGATAATAAATTTGCAGAATATATAATGGTTCATGAGATGGGTCACCATATGGCAGCCCTCGCCGATGAATACTATACATCATCAGTATCTTACGAGGTTCCGGAGGTGAAAGTTGAACCATGGGAAACAAATATTACAGCACTTTTTGATAAGAATAATCTAAAGTGGAAAGACCTTATCGAGGCAGGCACCCCTTTGCCAACCCCATGGAATAAAGAGGAGTTTGACAAGGCAGGTTATGCTATTCAGAAAGAACGCGACAGCCTCAGGACAGCAATGGTTCCTGAGAGTGTTATGGAAGATCTTTTTACACGGCAGATGAAAGAAGAAGATGAATACTTTTCAAAAGAACAATACCGTGACGCTGTCGGGGCTTTTGAGGGTGCAGGTTATCTTGCCTTAGGTCTGTACAGACCACAGGTTGACTGTATTATGTACACCCGGCATAGGGTATTCTGCAAGGTTTGTAGAAGGTCGATTGAGGACGTGATAGGACAGTATGTTAAATAATGCCGCATGACCGCATGACCGCAAGACTGAATACAACCTACAATAAGACAAATCTTAAACAGGTCGATTTTGTTTCGGCTACTTCTTATATTATAGATCCCGAATCGAATAATATCAGGAAGGCAAAGTTCTCTGCAGCCGGATTGCCGGGCCTTCTTGCTAAGCATGATATTGAAATAGAATAAATATTTTAGTAACATTTTCACATGGATATAGATAAACTTAAAGAATCGATCATCAGCGGGATCAATGAAACTGATGATTTAAATTTGCTGGAAGCGCTGGATGCGCTTCTTACCAGGAAGCCGGGTTTGGGAATTACCACTTCTGATAGTTCTGTTTTTGAGTTTGAAGCAGGTAAGTTGATGTTTTATTATGGTGTTACAAAGGATAATATTGTAATTTATACAATTTCCGCATTTTCAAATAATCCGGGTTAAGCGATGCAGAATGCTTTAATAATTACAATTTGCTCTTTGTTGCTGCTAGCTTATCTATTCGATTTAAGTTCAGCTTTTACGAAGATCCCGTCAGTAATTCTATTGCTGTTGTTAGGAATGATGGTCAGAGTCGCAACAGGTTTTGCGTCCATAAGGATGCCTGATCTTAATCCGTTGTTACCAATACTTGGCACAATAGGCTTAATTCTTATAGTACTGGAAGGGTCGCTGGAGCTGGAGTTGAATAAGTCGAAACTGAAAGTTATCAGAAAATCATTTCTGCTGGCCCTGCTGCCTATTTTAGTATTGGCTGCAATAATGGCCATTGTTTTAAACCTGTATCAGGGAATACCCATTCGGACAGGCCTTGTTAACTCTATACCTTTCTGCGTTATCAGCAGTGCCATAGCTATTCCAAGCGTAAGATATCTCTTATCATCTGATAGAGAATTTGTCATATATGAAAGCAGTTTTTCCGATATCCTTGGTGTACTGATATTTAATTTTCTCATTCTGAATGAAGAAATTACTGCTTCCTCATTTGGATTTTTCGGATTGCAGATAATAATAATTATCATTTTATCATTTTTTTCTGTAATAGGATTGTCTTTTCTGCTTAGCCGGATTGAAAACCACATAACATATACACCAATTATTCTATTAATAATCCTGATATACGGTATTACCAAGGAGATTCATTTGCCAGGACTTGTTTTTATTATGGTATTTGGACTCTTCCTGGGCAATTTCAGCTATTTCAAACGATTTACCTGGATTGAAAAACTGCGACCCGGAAAATTTGACAAGGAAGTCGAAAAATTTAAAGCAATAACTTATGAAGCCACTTTTATGGTTAGAGCTTTGTTTTTCCTGCTGTTTGGATTTCTGATTGATCCCAAAGAAATTATTAACGAACAAACTTTACCCTGGGCTGCCGGAATAGTCGCCTTAATTCTTCTTATTCGTTACATTTCACTTAAAATTGCCCGACTTCCTATATATCCCCTTCAGTTTATTGCACCGCGGGGACTTATTACAATTTTACTTTTTATATCTGTTTTACCTGAACTTTCAATCCCTCTGATAAATAATTCACTTGTTATCCAAACAGTTTTGATATCTGTGTTTGTGATGATGGCAGGACTCTTTAAGACACGCTTAAGCCCTAATACCACTTGATTATAACCTTCTTATTTGAAAACAACCCTTAGCCTGACTTCATCTTCAATATCTATTCCGTTTTCTGTTGCCGGTTTCCATTCAGGACCTGATATAATGAGCCTTAGAGCTTCATCGGAAAATGGTTTAGCCGGACTCTTGATTATTTTGTAGTTTTCTCTGGACCCGTCAGGCTTTACTGTGAAACTTATAACAACAACAACCCGCTGTCCTGAAGTCAGGGTGTCGGGTCGCCTGATATTATCTTCAATATATTTGTCAAATGCAGTTTTACCATTGACAGGTTTTGAAGGAGTAAAGACTGCAGTCTCAGGTGCAGCATCATAATCAGTTTTACGGCTGCCATAGCCAACAACTACAATCTCATTCAGTGCGAGAGAGGAGGGATTCATTGTAATATTCAGCTGAGTATCAGCCTTAGCTTCAAATTCCTTTGTTTCCATTCCGATAAAATTTGCAACCAGAGTCCGTTTTTCAGCATCTTTGATGCCAATCGCAAACTTTCCATCCATGTCTGTGACAACTCCTGTTGCTGTACCTTTAACTGTTACACTTGCGCCGGGCACAGGGAGATTATCTTCCGACGACAATATCTTCCCTTTGAACTGATAGCTTTTTGCTGATTCCTTTTTCATACGTGGCGCGGCTGGTTCTGAAGACATCTTATCAGCCATTGCAACAACCGGCATTGATATATCTGATACTGAGATGGTGTCATAATTTAATCCTCTCACCGTTTCAGGTTCCGCTTCAACTCTTTTTGATTTACTCCTCCCTGACCCGGAATTGGTTTTTTCCACCATTGCTACAGCAGGAATTTCAATTTTCGGTGCATATTGAACAGCAGGGACTTGAATCTTTATCGGTTCGTTCTTTGTTGCAAACTCTGCAACAGTTTCAATCACGTTTTTTTTCTGTATCATCAGATATACGGATGATATTAACATGAGCAAAGCAACTGAAGCAGCAATACTATAATATAATGTATATCGCCTGCGGGTACTTCTCTTTTTAAGTTTCTCTGACAGGTAGTAAAGGTCGCTTTCAGCTTCTTGGGCTGATACTGATGAGAGCCCCTCCAATGCTTCATCAGCAAAAGGATCCCTCTGAAGCTCCCTCTCGAATGAGTTTCTTTCTTTTCCTCTGATATTGCCTTTTAAGTAGCTTATCATCCGGGAAAAACTCTTCCTTATATTTCTATTCTTCTCTGACATTTTTTTCTTCAAGACAAATTTTCAGATTTCTTTTTGCATTCTGAAGATGGCTTTTCACCTTCTTCTCATCAATATTCAGATCCCCGGAGATCTCCTGGTAGCACCTGTTCTCATAATAAAAGAGTTTTATGCACTCTTTCTGCTCATCCTTAAGTCTTTCTATGCAATCAGCAAGTGACTTCTCCATATCGGGTTCTTCATTGTCAATAGGATGCAGAAAATTGCTGGTTTCCATAAAAACTGTCGGATCATTTATCCATTCATTAAATTTTTCGTCTTTTGATTTCTGTGAACGCAGCTGCATAAGACAGTAGTTCTTTGTAACTACATGAAGCCAGCTGCTGAAGTTGTCAATCTTCTGTTTTGGAATTTCTGTTATCAGTTTCTCGAAGATATGCATTACTGCATCCTTTGATTCATCACGGTTTTTCAGGTATTTCAGGCATACACCATAAACCAGATGCATATATCGGGAATATAGCTCACCGAGCACCTCAAGATCGCCTGATGAAGTGAATTCACTTAAAAGGTCGTCATCTGTTCTCTGCAAATTCTTTTTATCTGTACTTAGTAGCCTCATCTATTAGTTCGAAGATTCATAAAGGTATAATATCTTTTTGCTTTTTTGCCCCGCATCTCACCAAAAGGGGGGCTAAAGACAGTGACTAAATAAAGCCCCCTTCAGGGGGGTGGGGGCTCTGCCTGTCATGTGTAACTACTATACATTCAATGATATATATAAAATTATTGTAGTTGTTTAGCTGGGCTAAAGTTAAAATTATTGTTAATTATTTCTGTTTTTTATGGAATTCTGAAAATCTCTGCATCATATGAGAAATGTTTAACCAATAACTACATATTATGAAAACAAGACTATCAATTTTCGCAATAGTGTTCCCTGCAGCAGTAATCTCCGCATTCATTTAAACACTGACAATTTCAGGCAAAGTAACCGACAGCAGCGGTAATCCACTTCCCGGCTCACTTTCTACCTAGATTTTCCCACCATGTTTTTCCACAAATTCTTTGCAAAGAATCAGTCCCAACCCTGAACCACTTTCGTTTGCAGTACCCGTTTTTGTTATTCTAGCAACTATTCGGAATAATTTCAGGACAAATTGAGTATAAACCAGAAAACATTAAGTTAACACCAATTTTTCAGGATCTTTATCCTTAGTGGTTGAGTGCTGCAGTAGTAAGGGGACTTTCTTTTACTATTAATTAAAGTAGCTTTTGATTATTTCGGTCAATAAGGTCTTATTAATTGGTTTTGTAATATAGCTGTTGCATCCCGCTTCTAATGCTTTCTCTTTGTCACCAGTAAATGCATAGGCTGTTTGTGCAATGATAATTACATCTTTGTTGAATTGGCGTATTTGACGTGTCGCTTCAAATCCATCCATCCCGGGCATTCTGATGTCCATTAATATCAAATCAAGGCCGGGATTTGTACGACAAGCCTTAACAGCTTCAAACCCTGTTATTGCATGAAAAATTTCGCAGTTGACATTCTGGAGAATTCGTGTAAGAAGTGAGTAAGATATTTCATCATCCTCAACAATCAATATTTTAAGTTTATTAAGTTGTGCCTCTTTATCTATTTCAGAAAAAGTGTTTTCGACAACAGTTTTTTCCTCAGGTATGGGATTGTATGGAATAGTAAAATAAAATGTTGAACCTCTCCCTTCTTCGCTTTCCACCCATATTTCACCGCCAAGCATTTCTATATAGGATTTCGATATGGATAAACCAAGACCACTTCCTTCATAACCTCTGGTATGTGATTCACTACCCTGCCTGAACCTCTCAAAAATTGTTTCTTTTTGATTCTGCTTTATACCTATCCACGTATCTTTCACATAGAATTCAAGGTATTCTCCCTTTCTTGCATATCCTAATTCAATTGAACCTTCATAGGTAAATTTGATGGCATTTTTAACAAGGTTCGTCAGTATACCGTATACTTTTTCATTATCTGTTTTAATGATGGCATCTTTTGATTGCAAACCATTTTTAAAAGAAAGCTGCAACTTTTTATTTTCAGCTTCCGGTTTGAAGAAATTATAAGTGAATTCAATTTTCTCGTTAATGTTCGTCTCATCAATATTAACCTGGATAAGACCAGATTCAATTTTCGAAATATTAACAATATCGTTGATAGTATTGAGCATACGAGCGCCACTAATCTGAATTATTTGAAGATAATCCTGTTGGTCATCACTTGATATATCCGGTTCTTTTAAGAGTTCTGCAAACCCCAGAATGCCGTTCATTGGGGTACGTATCTCATGACTCATATTAGTAAGAAAAGCTGTTTTAATACGGTCGCTTTCTTCTGCTTTTTTTTTGGCTTTAATTAATTCGACTTCATATTGTTTGCGCTCAGTAATGTCTCTTATGTTACATTGGATAACCTTTTTATGGTCAACCATATAAACATTACTGATAAATTCAACAGAAGTTTGCGTTCCTCCATTTCTTACCAGAAGCATATCGTCAAAACAGATATATTCGTTGTCCTGCAATTCTTTAAAAGCATCTTTTGAAGCGACAATGTTCTTGAAAGTGCCAATCTCCCACAACTCTTTTCCTTTTATTTCATTAAGAGTATTACCAACCATTTTCAATAAGAACGGATTAGCGTCCTCAATCTGTCCATTATTGGCATTAAGAATCAGTATGCCATCTTTTGCAGCTTCAAAAAGTCTACGATATCGGGTTTCTGAAATCTTCAACTTTTTTTCTGCCTTCTGGCTAATGGAAATATGATTTGTTAATTCCTTGTTAGTAAGGATTAACTCTGCTACAAGCTTTTCTTTTTCTTTTGACAGAACGAGTTCTTTGTTCGCAATAACTAGCTCTGCAGCATGTCTTTCTTTCTCTGTGATTTGAATGGCAAGTTTTTTGTTGGCAAGAATTAACGCTGCTTCCTGTTTTTTTATCACTCTTTTTTGTGCGTTAAGTATTTTGTTAGCAGTGCTTAACGCTATGGCATTTTCTTTGTTTGCAAGGATTAACTCTAATATTTTTCTTTTATTATCATCTTTATTAGATAATACTTCTTTGCCAGCAGCGGATAACTTTAAGGCATTTTCTCTGTTATCAGCAATTAACTCATTAAATTTCAACTTTTTACTCATATCCTGTTTGGATTGATTATAGCTACTGAAGATCAATTGAATTTGATTGTATATCAAAAGATATCAAGTATGAAATAGATAAAAGTAACTCCGTTTATCTTGAAGAGCATTACATAATTAGCTGAATTAGTTATATAATTCATACATGTTTAATGTTAATATGAGTGTAATAAGCATATATTGAGAATGATAGAACAGGAATACCAGGCCGGGAATTTATCAGGTTAAGTTTTAGGTTCATTTTATTTCTATTATGCATCAAATAATTATGGAATTCTGAAAATCTCTGCATCATATCAGAAATGTTTAACCAATAATTCCATATTATGAAAACAAGATTATCAATTTTCGCAATAGTGTTCCTGGCAGCAGTAGTCTCTGCATTCACAGGAACATTGACAATTTCAGGCAAAGCAACCGACAGCAGCGGTAATCCTCTTCCCGGTGTGAATGTACTGGCAAAAGGTACTTCAAATGGTGTAGTAACTGATAATAATGGTGATTATAGGATTACCGTAAATGATCAGATTAAAACCCTTCAGTTCTCCTTCATAGGTTGTATAACTGCTGAGGAAAATATTGCAGGGAGGCTTGTAATAAATGTAACAATGTTGGAGAATCAGATGGCGCTTCAGGAAATGGTCGTCATAGGTTATGGTGCGAAACGCGAGATGAAGTCAGCTTCATACGACATGGCGGCTCCCTCTGTTTCATCTTACAATTCACGTGCTTCTTTCAACAGATACAATAAAGATTTTAATACTGAGGGTTATGCTGCTGTGAATGAAAACGGATATAAGAATGTAAAGAACAATCCATTATCAACATTTTCAATTGATGTCGATAACGCCTCTTACACTAATATCAGGAGATTCATCAATAATGGCCAGCTGCCTCCGGCCGATGCTGTCAGAATTGAAGAGATGATCAACTATTTTAAATATGATTATTCCGAACCTGAGGGACCTCACCCATTTTCAGTTTATACAGAACTGGCAGTTTGTCCATGGAATAAGAAACACCAGTTATTGCAGGTTGGTCTTCGCGGAAAAAGTATAGAAAAATCTTCACTTCCTCCTTCAAACCTCGTCTTCCTGATCGATGTATCTGGTTCAATGAGCGATATGAATAAACTTCCACTTCTGAAATCAGCTTTTGGTTTGCTTGTTAATGAATTAAGAGAACAGGATAAGGTAGCGATTGTTGTATATGCAGGCGCAGCCGGACTGGTTCTGAAATCAACTCAGGGCAATAGGAAGGAAGCAATTATGGCTGCAATTGATAATCTTGAAGCAGGTGGTTCCACAGCAGGCGGTGCAGGACTAAAACTTGCTTATGCTGAGGCAGAGAGGAATTTTATAAAAGGTGGAAATAACAGGATTATTCTTGCCACTGACGGTGATTTTAATGTCGGCGAATCTAGCAACGGGGGGATGGAAAGGCTTGTGGAACAGAAGAGGGAACTCGGCGTTTTCATGACGGTACTTGGATTCGGAATGGGAAATGTTAAAGATGATAAAATGGAAATTATTGCCGATAAGGGAAATGGAAACTATTCATATATCGACAATCTTCAGGAAGCCAGAAAAGTCCTCGTGCGTGAGTTCGGCGGAACACTCTTTACTATTGCAAAGGATGTGAAATTCCAGATTGAATTCAATCCGGCAAAAGTTGAATCGTACCGTCTTATCGGCTATGAGAACAGGCTTCTCAACGATGAGGATTTTAATGATGATACAAAAGACGCAGGCGAAATGGGTTCAGGCCATAATGTAACAGCACTTTATGAAATAGTGCCGGCTGGCTCAGGTGCTTACCATCCTGCAATTGATCCGTTAAAATATCAGAGTGTAGGGGAAGCCGGAATCAGAATGACCGATAATTCTGATGAGTATCTTACAATTAAACTTCGCTACAAAAAGCCTGATGGAAATACAAGCATGCTTCTTGAAAAAGCAGTAAGAGGTTTTATTACAGATATCGAGGATGTGTCTGATAACATGAGGTTTGCAGCAGCTGTTTCAGAGTTTGGAATGATACTCAGGAATTCGGAATACAGAGGAAATGCCACGCTCGAGGGTGCAGCAACGCTTGCCAGTTCGGGAAAAGGGGAAGATGAAGAGGGTTACAGATCGGAGCTTATCAGATTGATAAACACTGTAAAGGATATGAGAGTGTTAGCTGACAGATGAGCACTGATTTTCATTGAGAAAATATGTAAAGATTCGAAACTGCCGGATGCAACTCGGCAGTTTTTTTTATGTCTTTGATATGTTATTTATCCTGAAAACAAAAAGCATCAGCAGTTGCAGGAGTTTGCTGGTTATTCAATAGTCTGTTTCAGGTAAGTTTCAGTACATTTTTAATTGGTAATTGTTTTTAAAACACGATACTCAGCCATTTCAACATGGAGTTTGAAGTTTGTCAGGTATAAAAGTCCGGTTATCAGAGGAATATTTTTGCTTTCAGGATTCAGATAGAATGCAAGCAAATAATTGGCATTCATGTTTTCCTCAATAATATCATGGTCTGCCTGATCGCGGCATAATGAATTTGCTATTCTTTTAAATTCTATAACCTCTTTTGTGATATTTGAGTTTTTCTTATCACCGGTCAACACTTTATAAAATACCCGCCTGTCGCCAAGCAATCTAATGTCTTTAGTAGTTGCAGAATCTGCCTCGGCTGCTTTTAGCATGGAATTCAGTAATTTTGTTAACTACCTCAGACTGAAAGCCGGCCTGTTTGACAAGTTCTGTATACAGATATTCATTTCCTGACTTTAGCGAAGCAAATTTCCGGTTTGCTTCACTATATCCTTTTGCATAGCTTTCAATAGTTTCCTTATTCATCCTGCCTGATGAGGCAACATATAGCCCGCCGATAGCAATAAGTATTATAATTATAAGATATCCCGAAGACGTTTTTGTTTCGTTAGCTTTTCTGAACTGTTAGCAGATAAAGCGGAGTAAATCCGAAGATCGCTATTAAAACCGAAATTGTTCTGGCTGAATAGGCGCTTGGCCAATGCTGATTTGCGGTTTAAAAATGAGTTGTAAGAAGTCTGGAAGTCAGTCCCATTGTCAATATCCGGTTCAATAATGCAGCATATGTGGTCGGTAATTTCCTCCCTCAATCCCTGTATCGTCAAACCTTTCTTTTCAAGATCGGCAAAAATGAAATCTATTTCATTGTCAGTAAGCGAACTCATATTCAGGCTGGATATGGATTGAGAATATAGGTCATCGTATTTACAAAATCTCTGAACTCTTCAAGTTTGCTTGCAGCCCAACTTTTTCCATCGTCGGTAAGTGAATAGTGTATACGTACTCTTTTTCCTATGCTCTCCCTTTCGGTTTTAAGATATCCCTCACCCTCAAGTTTGTGAAGGACAGGATATAATGCACCGAATGTAAGCTTAATCTTGCCTCCCGATCTTTCTTCAACCATCCTTGTAATCTCATATCCATAGAGTTTGTCATTCTCGGTTAGTAGCTTGAGAATAATTGTCCTGAGGGTCCCTTTCAATAAATCATTCGCTATCATACAATTTCCGGGTTATTATTAACTATTCACAAAGATATATAATTAATTTATATATAAGTAAGTTATATAATATATTTTTTTATGATTATTACAATCATTTTTGTAACTAGTCAGAGGTATGAGTATTGGAGACAGAAGACGGAAGTCAGAAGTTAGAAAAAAGAGCGTAGAAAGGTGAGCACTGAGCGTAGTGCATAGAGCGTAGAGCGTCGAGCGATGGAGAATGGGAGACTGGGAGACGGGGAGACAAAGTGAAAGGGAGAATGGGAGAAATGAGCGAAAAGAGTTATTAAATATTTCTTCAGCCCAGTATGGGAGGCATATTGGTAGAAAAAGAAGCCAAAAAATATGTGGCGCCGGATCAGAAATATTATAGAAACCAGTGCTTGGCACCGGCGCTAAAAATAGAGTCGTGCGGTGTGCGGAGAGCGTGTTTAGACACTCATTTTCAGATATTTATCAATCTCTTTAGCAACCTTTCTACCTGAAGCAATTGCATTTACAACAAGTGAGGCTCCCGTAATAGTGTCACCTGCAGCAAAAACTTTCTGCCTGCTTGTCATGTGATTTTCACCTGTTTTAACATTCCTGCGACCATCAAGATCCAAATCCAGTTCTGATAAGAGTCCCTCAATTACCGGATGCACAAATCCCATTGCCAGCAATACCAGATCTGCTTCTATAATTCTTTTCGTTCCGGGTACTGCCTCCATGGAGTATTTCCCATTGGTCATTTTCCAGATAACTTCTTCAACTTCAACGCCTGAAACCTGATTGTTGTTCCCTGTGAATCTGACAGATGATAAGTTCCAGAATCTTTCGCATCCCTCTTCATGGGAAGTTGTTGTTTTTAATATTTTACCATAGTAAGGCCATGGATTATTTTCAGCCCTTGAGTCAGGGGGCTTCGGAAGTATCTCTATCTGTGTTACGCTTAATGCTTTCTGTCGTATTGATGTTCCCACGCAGTCAGATCCGGTGTCACCTCCGCCAATCACCAGGACACGCTTATTATCAGCACTTACCGGATTGTCATTCGAGTTTAGCTGCCCTGAATTGACCTTGTTCTGAAGTTTAAGAAAATCCATTGCATAATATATTCCTGCCAGGTCCCTTCCCTCAATTATAAGATCTCGGGGATGGCCGGCCCCGATTGTTATGCACAAAGCATCAAACTGCTCAAGAAGCTCTTTCCCTGAGATATCCTTACCTGCCGTTATTCCTGTTTTTACCACCAGTCCTTCCTTAATCATAAGGTTCAACCGACGGTCAATTGTTGCTTTACTAAGTTTGAAGTCGGGAATCCCGTATCTTAGCAGACCACCGGCTTTTTCATCTTTCTCATAAAGTGTAACAGAATGACCTGTTTTGTTAAGGAGATCTGCTGCTGCCATACCGGCCGGTCCGCTTCCTATTACAGCTACTTTTTTCCCGGTTCGTGTTTTTGGCGGCATTGGTTTGATATATCCTTCAGAGAATGCTCTTTCGACAATGGCAACCTCATTTTCGCGAATTGTAACAGGTTCCTGATTTATATTCAGAACACATCCATGCTCGCATGGGGCAGGACAGATCCTTCCGGTAAATTCAGGGAAATTGTTTGTTGCATTTAGTCTTGTGTATGCACCTCTCCAGTCTCCCCTGTAAAGCAAATCGTTCCATTCAGGAATCAGATTATCAACCGGGCAACCCCAGTGGCAGAAAGGAATACCACAATCCATACATCTCGACGCCTGCAGCATTCTGTCTTCGCTGTTTAATATCTGCTCAACCTCACTGTGGTCACAGATCCTTTCGTGAACTGGTCTGTTCCCTGCTTCCTTTCTCTTTATCTTTAAAAATCCGTTTATGTCAGCCATAATATCTTGTTCTTAATCGTTTATTTAGTGTTAAATTGATGCACGCTAACTTCTGTGTCATTGCGAGCGTAGCGAAGCAATCCCCGGCCATGGCTAGTTCCCCCCAATCTCCAGATCAAGTTCCACATCTGCCCTCTTCTTCCTCAGTTCCTCCAGCTTCTGTTCCTGGAGCACCATCTTGTAATCATAAGGTATTATTTTGATAAACATCGGAAGGTACTTGTTGAGATCATCAAGGATCATTTTTGCTTTTTTGCTTCCGGTATATCTGAAGTGTTTGCTGATAAGATCTGTAAGTTCATTTACATCACCATAGTCTTCGACAAGCGACAACTCAACCATACCCATGTTGCAATAGTAATCGAAATCGCCATTTTCATTGTAAACGTAAGCGATCCCACCACTCATACCGGCTGCAAAGTTACTTCCTGTTGCTCCAAGAACGACAACACGACCTCCGGTCATATATTCACAGCAATGGTTTCCAACACCTTCAACTACTGCATTAGCCCCGCTGTTTCGTACCCCGAATCTTTCGCCTGCAACACCAGAGACGTAAATTTCACCTCTTGTTGCCCCGTAAAGTACTGTATTGCCTATTATTATGTTTTTATCGGGTTCGAAAGTCGAGCCGGTGGGAGGGACTACAATTATTCTTCCGCCAGAGAGACCTTTTCCCATATAATCATTTGAATCACCCTCGAGGTGAAGTTCAACTCCGGGGCTTAGAAATGCCCCGAAACTCTGTCCGGCTGATCCCTTGAACCGGCATTTGATAGTTCCTTCCGGAAGTCCTTCTGAACCGTAAAGTGTTGCAATCCTGCCTGATAGCATTGCTCCGGTAGTCCTGTCTGTGTTATGAATTAACCTCTCTATTGTAACAGGTTCTTTATAGCTAATAGCCTTCTCTGCTTCATCTATCAGGCCAATATCCATTACATGATCTATTTTATGATCCTGAACATCAACGCAATGCATTGCATTTTCAGCAGATTCTGATGGCAGGCATAATAAACCTGTGAGATCGAGATTTTTTATTTTCCAGTGATTTACATCGTAGTTTCTTTCAAGAAGATCAAATCTTCCGACAACTTCGTCGAGGTTTTTGTACCCAAGTGAAGCAAGGTTTTCACGTACCTCTTCAGCCAGGAAGCTGAAGAAATTCACCAGGTGATCTGCTTTACCCATGAACCTTTTTCTGAGTTCTGCGTTTTGGGTAGCAACACCAACAGGACAGGTGTTAAGATGACATTTGCGCATCATTACACAACCCATAACAACCAGTGCGGAAGTAGCAAATCCGAATTCTTCGGCACCCATCAGAGCCGCTATAATTATATCTTTGCCGCTCTTCAATTGTCCGTCAGCCTGTAGAACCACTTTGCGACGCAGGTTATTCATCACAAGTGTCTGCTGCGTTTCGGCAAGTCCAAGCTCAAGTGGCAGACCTGCATGTTTTATTGACGATGAGGGACTTGCACCAGTTCCGCCTTCATATCCGCTTATAGTTATAAGATCGGCTCCGGCCTTGGTAACTCCGGCTGCAATTGTTCCAACTCCGCTCTCTGAAACCAGCTTTACGCTGATTTTTGCTTTAGGATTTACATTTTTCAGATCGAAGATAAGCTGCGAAAGATCTTCAATCGAATATATGTCGTGATGAGGGGGTGGGGAAATGAGAGTGATCCCCGGTATTGAATATCTTGTTTTGGCAATTATCTTATCAACTTTATGACCGGGAAGCTGGCCGCCTTCGCCAGGTTTTGCTCCCTGTGCAACTTTAATCTGAATCTCATCGGCATTTACGAGGTAATCGGTTGTAACACCGAATCGTCCGCTGGCTACCTGCTTGATTTTACTTCTTACACTGTCACCGTTAGGGAGAGGTGCAAAGCGTGCAGGATCTTCGCCTCCTTCACCTGTATTACTTCGTCCGCCGATACGGTTCATGGCAATAGCAAGTGTTTCGTGAGCTTCACGGCTAATCGATCCATACGACATAGCACCGGTGACAAACCTCTTCATTATATTTTCAACAGGTTCTGTCTCTTCGATGGGGATAGGCTTGGTTTTTATCTTAAGCAGTCCTCTTATAAATCCGGGACTGGCGGTGTCTTTATCGACCAGACGGCTATATTCTTTAAATTTTGAGTAATCGCCTGTTCTTGTGCTCCACTGCAGAAGAGAAATCGTTTCGGGATTCCATGCATGATGTTCGCCGTTCTTTCTGTATGAGTACACCCCTTCGGTAAGAATTTCAGGTTGCTGCTCTTCAATATAAGCTTTCCGGTGAGGGATAAGTACCTCTTCTGCAATCTCATGCATTCCTATTCCGCCTAATCGTGAGATAGTTCCCGCAAAGTATTTTTCAATTACATCAGGATGAATACCCACTACTTCGAATATCTGTGATGAGCGGTAACTCCTCAGAGTGCTGATACCCATTTTCGACATTATTTTGAGAATGCCCTTATTAACTGAATTAACATAGTTTTCTTCGGCTCTTTTGTAATCGAGCTGAATTGCCTTATCCTTTACAAGTCTGTCGATAACGGCAAAACTCATGTAGGGATTAATGATGCTGGCTCCATAACCGAACAACAGTGCGAAATGCATTACTTCACGTGGTTCGGCTGTTTCTATCACCAGGTCAATCTGCATCCTTTTCCTCTTTTTAATGAGGTAATGATGTACTGCCGAAACTGCAAGCAATGAAGGGATAGGAGCAATCTGCTCGCATATTCCCCTGTCGGAAAGAATTATATAGTTGTGTCCGTCATCGACAGCTTTTTCAGCATCAACACATAACTGGTCAACTGCCTTCTGAAGCCCTTCGGCTCCTTTGGCAGCTTCAAAATGCATTAGTAATGTTGCAGCAGAGAATCCTTTGTATCTCAGATTCTTTACTACCTGAAAATAAGTATTTGAGATAACGGGATTCCTGAATCTAACCATTTTAACGTGGTCGGGAGAGGTTTCAAGAAGGTTTTGCTGTAATGAGCCAAGATAACCGGTGAGTGTCATAACAAGCTCTTCTCTGATAGGATCTATTGGCGGATTTGTTACCTGCGCGAAAAGCTGCTTGAAATAGTTGTAGAGTCTGTATGGTTTTTTTGACAGTACTGCAACCGGCACATCATTGCCCATTGAACCGAGAGGCTCTTTTCCTGTGGCAGCCATCTCCTTGATAATCCTATCGGTATCCTCAAGAGAATAGTTAAATGATGTAAGGTATTTGGTATACTGGTCACCCATATCTGGTGACTCCTGATGCCCGGTTTCTATCTTTTCCAGCTTAACCATATTTTGCTGAATCCATTCACCATACGGATATTCGCCGGCGAGTTGTGCTTTCAGTTCCTTATCGTAAAAGACCTTGCCTGCTTTGGTATCGACAAGGATCATTTTTCCGGCTTTCAGTCTTCCCTTTTCTCTGATATCTTCAGCAGGGAATGATTGAACACCTGTTTCTGATCCAAGCACTATAAGATCATTTGTAGTAATAACATATCTTGACGGGCGTAAACCGTTTCTGTCGAGCATCCCCCCTATGTAGCGGCCGTCTGAAAAAATAAGAGAGGCCGGACCATCCCAGGGTTCTAGGAATGTTGAATGATACTGGTAAAATGCTTTCAATTCAGGCGAAATCGGATTCTTGTCATTAATTGATTCAGGAATAAGAACTGACATGGCGTATGGCAGCGATTTTCCGCTCATAATAAGAAATTCGAGAACATTATCCAGTGAAGCCGAGTCGCTTTTGTTTGGTTCAATAATAGGATATAGTCTGGAAAGATCGCCCAGTTTATCAGACTTGAGAATAGATTCCCTGGCTTCCATCCAGAATCGATTGCCCTTAATTGTATTTATCTCTCCGTTATGTCCGAGCATTCTGAAAGGTTGTGCCAGGTCCCAGCTAGGAAAAGTATTAGTACTGAATCGCGAATGCACAAGTGCGATGGCACTCTGTACCCTTTCATCATTCAGATCGAGAAAATACTCACCGAGCTGACATGATGTAAGCATACCTTTATATATAAGTACTTTTGTAGAGAGACTGGGTATGTAGAACAGGTTCTTCTGTTTCAGGTCAGAGTTTCTGATTGCATTTTCGGTTCTTTTCCTTATTATGTATAATTTTCTCTCAAGGACTTCCTGCGGGACATCTGATCCCAGGAGTATCTGTTCTATATGAGGTTCAGCAGCTCTTGCTATTTCTCCGATAACACTATTATCACGAGGTACCTCACGAAATCCGATCAGGTCAACCCCTTCTTCCTTTATAATACCGGTAAAAATTTCTTTACAGGCGGCAGCATCAGAATTGTCCTGCGGAAAGAAGACTAGACCTGTTCCAAACTGGCCTTCAGGAGGAAGCGAATAACCCTGAATGAGATAGAAATCGCGGGGAACCTGTATCAGAACACCTGCCCCGTCGCCTGTTTTACTATCGGCTCCTTCTGCCCCTCTGTGGGTCATATTTGCAAGAATATCAAGTCCCTGCCTGATAATAGAATGTGATTTCTTACCTTTCAGGTGTGCAACAAATCCGATTCCGCAATTCTCGTGTTCAAATTCCTGCCGGTACAATCCCTGTTGTTCAGGCCGTTCTGTTTTCATCATTTTCTTTTATTCTTATCTCCGTTTTAACAAAAAAAACCGCTCTCTGCTTTCCCAGAGAACGGTTATCCCTAATCCTAATCAAAATACCATTCTCATCCTATGCCGGTTAACCTCCTGTTAATTCGCCTTGAAAAGATGGTTTTATTTATTATCATGTTTTTAATAATATCTGACAAATATAGTATATAATCTTTCAATCTGTCATTAATGTTAATAAAAATGTTAATAAATATAATACTTTATTCAAAAAACATGAATCAGGTATTATTATGGCTTTAAGATATCTGACAGCATTATTGGGTCTTGTGAATTAACATATTGAGTTTTTTATTGTTACCTTGTGGTTGATGAATAGGAGTATTATTTCTTAAATGAAAATATGGAAAGACCTGAAAAACTGATTATTGTAATATTCGGAGCCTCTGGCGACCTCACTTCCAGGAAACTTATTCCGGCTATTTTTTCACTTAGTCAGCAGAAAATGTTGCCTGAAAAATATGTCATACTGGGTGTTGGAAGAACAAAATTTTCAAATGAGGATTTTCGTAAGAAAATGACAGAGGCCATTGTTGCTTTTTCGGAAGAGAAAGTAACAGACATGGATTCTCTCTCGGTTTTTTCTGAGGAGCTATATTACATTTCTATGGATAATTCTTCGATTGAGGATTATGGTTTACTAAAAAGTTCTATTGAAGAAATCGGGAATAAATATGGCATTGGAGGTAACTTTATATTTTATATGGCAACTCCTCCAAGTATGTATGAGCCAATTGCTGTTAACCTTGCAAAAACTGGTCTTACTGATCAGACTAAAGGATTCAGCCGTATCATAATTGAGAAGCCTTTTGGCTATGATCTTATTTCAGGAAGAAGTCTGAACTCAAAACTTCATGAAATTATAAAGGAGGATCAGATTTACAGAATTGATCATTATCTGGGGAAAGAGACAGTTCAGAACCTCCTCGTGACGCGTTTTGCGAATGGAATGTTCGAACCATTGTGGAACAGAAATTATATCGACAGAATTGAGATTACTTCTGCAGAAAGTATTGGTGTGGAAGAGAGGGGAGGATACTATGATTCGTCAGGAGCTCTGAGAGATATGGTTCAGAATCATCTTCTTCAGATGGTCGGACTAACAGCAATGGAGCCTCCTTCATCGCTCGATGCAGATGCAATACGTAATGAGGTGCTCAAGGTTTTTCAGTCACTTCAGCCTATTAAGGAAGAGGATGTTCCAAAATATGTAATAAGGGGGCAATACACCGGCTCGCTTGTAAGAGGTATTTGTGTTCCGGGTTACAGACATGAAAAGGGTGTAGATCTGCGCTCACGTACTGAGACATATGTTGCAATAAAGTTTTTTATTAATAACTGGAGGTGGGGCGGAGTACCTTTCTACATAAGAACAGGAAAACGTTTACCAACAAGAGTCACAGAAATTGTAATCCATTTCAAGGAGACACCACATCATCTCTTCAGAAGAGAAAGCGGTATGATATCGTCTAATCAGCTTATTATCAGAATACAGCCTGATGAGGGCATCCTTTTTAAATTTGACATGAAGGAACCAGGAGCCGGGTTTAATGTTAAAAATGTGAATATGGACTTTCATTATTCTGATCTCACAAATGTCAGGATCCCATCTGCTTATGAAAGATTGCTGCAGGATGTTATGCTTGGCGATTCAACACTTTTCTCGCGCGACGATGAAGTTGAAACAGCATGGAAGTTTCTTGAACCAATACAAAAGGCATGGGCAAATAATCCGGATGTGAAAATCTTTGGCTATCCGTCCGGGACATGGGGACCGGAATACGCCGGTGACCTTTTTGAGAGAGAGGGTGTCACCTGGAGATTCCCATGTAAAAACCTTACAGATGATGGTAATTATTGTGAGTTATAGGTTTACTATGTATTGAATATAAGGTCATTAAATAAATTGTATTAAGTTGGATAATCCGATAAAAATTTTCAGGTCGCCATATCTTCTTGCAGAAAAATTTGCCAGGGAGCTTGTTGCTGCCATTAATGAATCAGCTGCAAAAAAGAGACCTTACACAATTGTACTTTCAGGTGGTTCAACACCAGAGCTGCTCTTTTCGCTTCTGGGAGATCATTTTTCGGGCTCTGCTGACTGGGAATATGCACATTTTTTCTGGGGCGACGAAAGATGTGTTGCAGCTGATAACTCGGAAAGTAATTATGGCATGGCGCGAAGGAAACTCTTTGACAGAATTGAGATCCCGTCATCAAATATCCACAGGATTAAAGGAGAGGCCGATCCGGAAGCAGAAGCAGTAAGATATGCACAGGAGATACTTAAGTTTACTGAATCAGAAAACGGATTACCACGTTTCGATCTGATTATCCTTGGTTTGGGTGAAGATGGGCATACAGTCTCCATTTTTCCAGGGCTAATTGATTTGATGGATTCGGATAAGATCTGTACCGTTACCAGGCATCCGGTTTCTAATCAGAACAGGATAACATTGACAGGAAGGGTTATTAATAACGCCTGCAGAGTTGTTTTTCTTGTAACAGGAAAAAAGAAGGCAGAAATTGTTGAAAAAATTGTCAGGGGAAAAGAGAATTTTAAGAACTTTCCGGCTTCACATATTGTTCCTGTTGATGGAGTGCTTAGCTGGTATATCGATATCGAAGCCGCAACTTTGATTGAGGTGTAAAAACCTTTATATTGTACGGAGAACCAAAACGGTTATTTTTGTTATCTTTGAAATACTTTTTTTATTAACTTAAAAAACTGTCAGTCATGTCACACGAGAAAGCTAAAGAACAGACCAAAGTCAAAAAGGAACCTACGAAAAGTCTGAAAGAAAAACGTTTAGCTAAGAAAGCTAAAAAAGAGGAGAAAAAAAGACAGTAATCCTGCTGTTAATGTCATAAAAAAATCCCGGTCGTCTGACCGGGATTGGGTAATTAATTTCTTTATAGATAATAAACTAAGCTAGTCTTACATCTACTGCATTAATGCCTTTTTTGCCTTCCTGAAGTTCAAATGTTACTTCATCGTTTTCTTTAATCTGATCTTTCAGACCTGATACGTGTACAAAATACTCATTATCCGAATCTGCATCTTTAATGAATCCGAATCCTTTTGATACATTAAAAAACTTAACTGTTCCTTTGTTCATTTTATTCTGTTTTTAAAAATTAGTGTCGCAAGCTACGTATTTATTTTTAAATAATCTAAACAATTTTACGCTTTACTGATATTTAGCATCTTATTTGATGTCTAAAAGCAGTTTTTTTATAATAATCTGCTATTTACTAGTTAGTTATTGTTTTAGCGCCAAACTTTTCTGTTTTGTATTTTAATATTTTACCAGTCTTTTTTACCACGTATTTCAAGCAGGATGCATGGAATTTACGGATTTGTACTACATGAAGCGCGAGCGTTTAATCTGTTGTTACAAAAAACTTTCTACTTTTACCTGCTTTCAAAACAAGAAAAATGCGAGAATGAAAAAGACAATTACTTTCCTGTATACAGTACTTTTTACACTAGCTGCCCTTTCGGCTCAGGATAAATTACTCACAATAGCAGAGAAATCTGACTACAAGTCTACGTCAGATTATAACGATGTAATGACTTTTATTGATCAGCTGAAGAAAAGTTCTCCTTATGTCAGGGTAGAAAATATTGCCACATCAACAGAGGGCAGGGATATACCGCTTCTTATTATTGGAAACCCGTTGCCAAAGTCGCCGGCTGATCTTTCAAAAGACAAAAGGATAGTTGTTTATATACAGGCAAATATACATGCCGGCGAGGTTGAAGGTAAAGAGGCGGTTCTGATGTATTCACGTGATTTGCTGAAAGATAAGACTAACCCTCTTTTTAAGGATGTAATACTTCTTATCTGTCCGAATTTTAATCCCGATGGAAATGAGAAGATCTCTCCCCTGAACAGGACTCACCAGACAGGTCCGGAAAAAGGAGTCGGGGTTCGGTATAATGGCCAGTTCCTTGATCTTAACCGCGATGCCATGAAGGCTGAATCGCCTGAACTTAAAGGTGTTCTGATGAATGTTTTCAACAGATGGGATCCTTCGGTATTTATGGATTGCCATACAACAAATGGATCATACCATGTCGAGCCTGTTACATTCACATGGATGGTTAATCCCAATTCAGACAATACATTAATAACGTATATGCGCGACAAAATGGTCCCATCAATGTCGAAAACCCTTCTAGATAAATACAAAATTGAGAATTGCTTCTATGGCGAATTTGTCGATATGCTCAATCCTGAAAAAGGATGGATTTTTGAGGTTGCTGAGCCACGTTATATGACAAATTATGTTGGATTGAGAAACAGACTCGCAATTCTGAATGAGAATTATGTTTATGCCGATTATAAATCGAGGGTCATCGGTTGCTACTATCTGATTCATTCACTTATTGAATATTCTTGCACTAACAAAACAGAGATAAAGGATCTTTTACTTGAATCAGACAGGAAAACTGTTCAAAGGGGATTATCGCCTGCTGAAACTGATTCATTTGCAATAGAATATAAGCTGAAGCCGGCACCTGAGCCTGCAACAATCAAAACTTTTGAAGCAGAACTTGCAACAGATGTAAACGGAAGACGGAGCTATAAAAAAAGTGACAGGCAAAAAACAGTTACTGTACCATATCTTATCGATTATTCTCCATCAAAAAGCGTAAGTTTCCCGTATGCTTATATTATCAATACAGCTGATCCTGAGATCTCAGGGCTGTTAAAGCTGCACGGCATTAGTATTGAGAAGCTATCTGTTCCTGCTAAATTTAATGTGCAAAAGTTTGAGATAAGTGAACTTAAAGGTGCTGCGCGGCTAAACCAGGGGCACTATACAAATAGTATAAAAGGAAAATTTATGAGTGAAACGATTGATTTTCCGGCCGGAACACTAATAGTGAGAACATCTCAGCCTCTTGCAAATGTTGCTGCCGGATTGCTCGAGCCACAATCGACTGACGGAATGGTAGTATGGAATTTTTTCGACAGGTATCTTGTTCCTCAGTGGGGTATGGGCTATAACCCATATCCTGTTTATAAATTAATGCATAATATTGATTTAAAAACAATTCCGTTTCTGTAATTTTTTTCTGACCTTTGGAGACTTATAAAAAATCAATTTGAACTGACATGAGAAAATGGCGTGTTGAAGATTCGGCTGAACTGTACAACATAAACGGCTGGGGAGTAGATTACTTTGCAATTAACCAAAAAGGTAATATCGTAGTTACTCCACAGAAGAATGGTGCGGCAGTCGATCTTAAGGAACTTCTTGATGAACTGATGCTTTCAGATGTCTCAACACCGGTACTTGTGAGGTTTCCGGATATTCTGGATGACAGAATTTTAAGCATTTCAAAATGCTTTAAATCAGCATCTGAAGAGTATGGCTACAAGGCGCAGAATTTTATTATCTACCCGATAAAGGTAAACCAGATGCGCCCGGTAGTAGAAGAAATTGTAAGTCATGGAAAAAAATTCAACATCGGTCTCGAGGCAGGTTCTAAACCTGAACTGCATGCTGTTATCGCTATAAATACTGATCCGGAGTCGCTTATTATTTGCAACGGATATAAAGATGAGGACTATATTGAGTTGGCTCTTCTTGCTCAAAAAATGGGTAAGAGGATTTTTCTTGTTGTTGAAAAACTTAATGAGCTTAAACTTATTACGTCTATTGCAAAGCGTCTGAAGGTTAAGCCTAACCTTGGTATAAGGATTAAACTCGCCAGTGTTGGAAGTGGAAAATGGGAAGATTCAGGTGGCGATATAAGCAAATTCGGACTTACTTCCAGTGAGCTGCTTGAAGCAATCGATTTTCTTGAAAAAAACAAGATGAGAGATTGTGTTAAGCTTATTCACTTTCATATTGGCAGTCAGGTTACCAAGATCAGAAGAATAAAGATTGCATTGCGCGAGGCGAGTCAGTTTTATGTGCAGCTACGTAAACTTGGCTTCAATGTTGAGTTTGTTGATATTGGCGGCGGACTTGGTGTTGATTACGATGGAACAGGCTCATCCAACAGCGAAAGCAGTGTCAATTATACAATTCAGGAATATGTAAATGACTCAATAAGTACTTTTGTTGATGTAAGCAATAAGAATAATATCCCACATCCAAATATTATTACCGAGTCGGGAAGGTCACTCACTGCACATCATTCGGTACTTATCTTTGAAGTACTTGAAACTACTACACTTCCTTCATGGGATCCTGAAGATCTTATTAATGATCAGGACCATGAACTTGTTAAAGAACTTTATGTATTGTGGGATAATTTCAATCAGCTCAGGATGCTTGAAACATGGCATGATGCCCAGCAGATAAGGGAGGAGGCACTCGATAGGTTCAGTTTTGGCCTCGTAGATCTTAAAACCAGGGCCCAGATCGAAAGACTTTTCTGGTCAATAGCACGTAAGGTTTATCAGATGGCTAATGTTACAAAGCATGTACCAGAGGAACTTCGCCAGATTTCAAGGATTTTATCTGATAAATATTTTTGTAATTTTTCTCTCTTTCAGTCACTGCCTGATGCATGGGCTATCGATCAGATTTTTCCAATAATGCCTATTCACCGGCTGAATGAGGAGCCTCTGAGAACTGCAACAATTCAGGATATGACATGTGACTCTGACGGGAAAATAGATAACTTTATCTCAACCAGAAATTCTTCTCATCATCTTCCTGTACACTCTTTAAGAGGTAAGGAACCATACTATCTGGGAGTTTTCCTTGTAGGTGCTTATCAGGAGATACTTGGAGACCTTCATAATCTTTTTGGAGATACCAATGCAGTGCATGTTTCGGTTGATGAAAACGGGTATAAGATTGATCAGGTTATTGATGGCGAAACAGTTGCTGAAGTGCTTGATTATGTTCAGTATAACTCAAAGAAAATGGTAAGAACAGTGGAGTCGTGGGTGACAACTTCTGTTAAGGCAGGAATTATTACTCTTGAGGAGGGAAAAGAGTTTCTTTCGAATTACCGCTCCGGCTTATATGGGTACACTTATCTTGAATAGAATTAAAATTACTTAAAACAACTATAACGCCGGGTGAGCAGGATAATATTTATCACAACCTGGCGTTTAGTTTTGCATTATGAAACAAATTATCTCTTTCTTATTTTTAGTCTTATGCCTCGATCTGGCAGGGCAAAACAGCAAGCTTTATCTCAGCAGGTGGAATGAAGAAGGTAAGCCTGATATTATTACTAAGCAGGCAGAATGGACATATCACAAAAAAGGCAGGTTATATTATTTCATATCAAATGACGATAGCAAGATTTTTGTGAGTCTGAAAGTTCAGGATCCGGCTGTGGAGTTAAGAATACTCCGTGAGGGCATGAAGTTGTGGATAAATATGGATAATAAGCCTGAAAAAAACCTTGGTGTTCTTTTTCCGGTTGGTGTTCAGACCCAATCATCGGGCAGTAAAAAAAGTGATCAGCAGGAGTCAGGAGCACCCGAAGTGTCTATTGTTACTGCAGTATCAAAAGCGACTACCATTGAGCTTATAGGTTTTAAAGGCGAGGAGCGAAGACTGAAGGCGGAAAATCCTGATAGTTTTACAGGTTCTGTAAGTATTGATAATCAGGGCTTCCTGCTATATAACATGGTTTTGCCAATAGAAAAACTTCCCGTAAGAAATTCCAAGGATGGGAACGGAGCCATGCCTTTCACTCTGGGTGCTGAATATGGTATTGTTCAGGTGAAAGGTAAAAAATCACCGGCACCGGCACTGGTATGGATAAGAAGTATCAAACTTGCAGCTGATAAGTAGTTTTTGTATTTTTAACAGAATGAATCTGTAACAAACGTGGTATTTAGGTTAAGAGTGAAGTTAATGTATGTTAGATAGATATATAAAGAACTGGATGTTTTCCAGAAATATTTTTGTTGTACTCGCATACAGGATTTTGCTGATACTGCTTCTATTCTCACTATGCAGAATCGGTTTTTTTCTGTTCAATATTAAGATGTTTCCCGGTGTTACTCTAAGTCAGTTTTTAACTATCATGAAAGGCGGAGTCGTCTTTGATATTTCCGCAATCGTATACATAAATCTTGTTTTTATTCTCCTCTGCATTATTCCGTTTGAAATCAGATATAATAATACTTATCAGAAGATACTGAAATACATATATATAGTTACAAACGGAATTGCAATTGCCATGAACGGGATGGATTTTGTATATTACCGTTTCGTTGACAAAAGGGCGACCGGAGATGTCTTTAAAACATTTGAAAATGAATCAAATCTGATAAAGATCTTTTTCAGGTTTCTTGTTGACTACTGGCCGGCTACTCTTTTTACATTTTTGCTTTGGTTTCTGATGGTTTACCTGTATAACAAAGTGCCTGTTAAAAAGCCTGAACCAAAACGTAGAATCATATACCACGCAATCAATGTCCTTATGATTCCGGTAATTATTGCACTTGTTGTCGGTGCTGCCCGAGGTGGGTACAAACACTCTACAAGACCAATAACTATCAGCAATGCAGCCAAATATGTAGAAACTCCACGTGATGTTGCCCTGGTTCTGAATACCCCCTTCAGTTTCTTCAGGACATATGATAAAAAGGCTTTGGTCAGATATGAATTTTTTGATGATAAGAAATTAGCCGGGCTTTATGAGCCACACTATATTTCTTCAGGAGACAAACCATTTAATAATCAAAATGTTGTTATAATTATCCTCGAGAGTTTTGCCAGGGAGTATATCGGTTCCTTTAATCCTCAACTTGAGGGTGGAACATATAAGGGATATACTCCATTTATTGACTCATTAATAAGTGTTGGTCTTACTTTTGATGTCTCAGTTGCAAACGGAAAAAAATCTATAGATGCCATGCCATCGATTCTTGCATCGGTGCCATCTCTGGAGACTCCTTATACAATCTCTCATTATGCAAATAACAGGATTAACGGGCTTCCTGAATTATTAAAGAGAAAGGGTTATTACTCTGCCTTTTTCCATGGAGCACCCAACGGTTCAATGGGATTTGATTCTTTCGCAAAAGTCGCGGGATTTGATGATTATTTTGGACTTGACCAATATCCTGAAAAATCTGATTTTGATGGTATGTGGGGAGTATGGGATGAGCCATTCTTTAAGTTTTTCGGTGAGAAATTGGATGGCTTTAAAGAACCTTTCCTTGCATCTATTTTCTCAGTTTCGTCGCACCATCCTTTTGAAGTACCTGAAAAGTATAAAGGCAAGTTTAAAAAAGGAGCTGCTCCTATCGTTGAGGTTGTCGGTTATACTGATTTTGCTCTCAGGGAGCTTTTCACTCAGATCTCGAAGTCACCATGGTTCGGAAATACACTTTTTGTGATAACGGCTGATCATACCAATGAATCAATTCATCCTGAATTTCAGAATAATTTTGGGTCCTATTGTATCCCCATAATATTTTTTAAGCCTGGAAGTGACCTAAGGGGAATGAAGAAACGTATTGCGCAACAGATTGATATAATGCCTACAATCCTGAATTATCTTAATTATGATGAAGAGTATATAGCATTTGGTAATAATCTGCTTAACGATTCAATTGAGTCTTTTGCTTTTAATACAAGTGGCAGTAATTATCATCTCTATATGAAGGATCATATTCTTGAAATGATCGATAATCAAACTATTGGTATATTTAACTATAAAACTGATATTTTTCTTGAACATAACCTGATCAATAAGAATCAGGAGTTGCAGAGGGAAATGGAAGAAAAGCTGAAAGCAATAATTCAGTCATATAACAGCAGGCTGATTGATAATAATATGGTAGTTAAAAAGTAATAATTAATAGCAAACTTATGAATTCACGTCGCAACTTTTTAAAATTAGCCGGAACCGGAATTCTGGCTGCGGGAGCTACTTCACTTTATGCAAATCCTGCACCTCCTGTATCTGTTGATAAGGCTGTAAATGGCTTTACCCTTGGGATGGCAGGATACTCTTTTCTGAAATTCAATGTTGAAAAAACAATTGAAATGATGAAGAGAATTGGTGTAACGAATCTCTCGCTTAAGGATTTTCATATGCCTCTAAACAGCACACAGGAGCAAATTAATACCATTCTTGGACAGTTTAAAGCAGCCGGGATAAATGTGTATACAGTCGGTGTCATTTACATGAAAACAGAAGCATCTGTTGATCAGGCTTTTGAATACGCAAAAATGGCAGGCGTAAAGATGATTGTAGGTGCTCCAAACTATGAGCTTCTTCCTTATGTTGAGAAGAAGATTAAGTCCTATGATTTTAAGCTGGCAATTCATAATCATGGTCCTGATAATCCTCTTTATCCGAATGCGACTGATATATGGAACCATATAAAAGACCTTGATTCAAGAATAGGTATCTGTATTGACATCGGTCACACAACACG
Organism: Bacteroidales bacterium; assembly: GCA_038207725.1. Lineage (GTDB taxonomy): Bacteria > Bacteroidota > Bacteroidia > Bacteroidales > VadinHA17 > LD21. The sequence goes on from JBBQZN010000013.1 coordinate 54,099, forward strand.
TGATGGTCAGGATTCTTCATCAGACATTATTAAGTACAAGTCGAGGATTTATGACATTCACATTAAGGATGTTGACAAGGCCACCAAAGACGGTAAAACTGTCGAAATGGGACGCGGGATAATCGATATTCCTAAAGTAGTAGCTACACTCAGGAAAATTAAATATACCGGCAGTTGTAGTCTTGAATTTGAGAAGGATATGAATGATCCTCTGGCAGGAATAACAGAATCTATCGGATATTTCAAGGGGGTGATGGCCTGCAAATAGACATGCTTCAGCTACGCTAAGCTTGAAGAACGAATAATATTAGACAGGTTGGTGTTAATATTAAAATCATTAATAGTATGACAGACTCCAGACGGGATTTTCTTAAGAAGGTAGTTGCAGGAACAGTTGGCCTGACAGTAGGCGGCAACCTGCTGGCTTCAACAGCACGAAGCTACAATAACATAAAGGGATCTGCAGATGTTATAAGCGTTGCAGTCATAGGCTGTAACAGCAGGGGAGCATCGATGGCCGGCACTTTTGCCAAACTTCCTGGCACAGAGGTAAGGTATATCTGCGATGTCGACGAGATAGCTCTTCAGAAAGGTATAAAAGCCGTTGTGAATGTCAACGGCAAAGCTCCAAAAGGGATTAAGGATTTTCGTAAAATTCTTGACGATAAAGACCTTGATGCAGTATACATTGCTGCCCCCGACCACTGGCATGCTCCGGCTGCCATTCTGGCCTGCAAAGCCGGTAAACATGTTTATGTTGAGAAACCACTTAGCCATAATCCGGGGGAAGGAGAATTGCTTGTTGCAGCTGCTGAAAAGTATAAGCGGATAGTTCAGGTTGGAACACAGCGTAGGTCATGGCCTGTTCTGACTCAGGGAATTAATGAACTGAAGGGTGGCGTTATTGGAAAAGTTTATATGGCGAAAGCCTGGTATGCCAACACGCGCGGTCCGATTGGTATTGGAAAAGTTGTTCCTGTTCCTTCAAACCTCGATTATGAATTATGGCAGGGCCCTGCACCGCGACGTCCGTATAAAGATAACCTGATACACTATAACTGGCACTGGTTTTGGAACTGGGGAACAGGTGAAGCACTCAATAACGGGACACATGATATAGATGTTATAAGATGGGGACTCGGTCTGGATTACCCATCTAAAGTGAGTTCCTTTGGAGGAAGATATCAGTTTAAGGATGACTGGGAAACACCTGACACACAGGTTATTTCATATGAATCTCCCGGGTTTACTATATCATGGGAAGGTAGAAGTTGTAATGGCAGTTATATAGATAACAGATCAAGAGGTGTTATTTTTCATGGAGAAACAGGATCACTTCATACGGGTGATAACAGTTACATAATCTATGATAATAAGAATAAACTTGTTAAAGAAGTTAAGTCAGATATCATTATCACTGAAGGACTGAATACTACGAGCCCTGGTGAAGCACTTGATGCACTTCATGTTGTGAACTTTCTTGATAATATAAGGAATAACAGGAAACCTTTTGCTGATGCGCTTAACGGACATAAGAGTACTTTGTGGATGCAGTTGGGAAACATAGCTCAGCGAGTTGGTCATAGCCTTAATATTGATCCTTCAAACGGACATATTATTAATGATCCGGAAGCCATGAAGTTATGGACCAGAGAGTATGAAAAAGGATGGGAGCCGGTGGCGTAAAAAAAGCATTCCGGGTTCAGAAAACATAGGTCTGGGCTTATTTTAATAAAGCAAAGGTATTTGATTTGCCAGTAGGTTTGCCGGCTGGCAAAGCAAAAAACAGGCGTGTGGAACTTATTAAATTATAATTAGTTACATTATTCAGGAAAGACGGTTTTTTTTCGTATCTTTGCGGCATGAGAGATGAATTAAGTATTCCGCTTCCGCGCCAGGAAGATACAGTAGCTGCCAATATGCGCAGGGATAAGTATTCTTTAACCAGAGATGTGCAGGCAATGGAGTTTAACTCTGCCATTGTGACCAGAATGGCTGCAGACGCAAAGAATAAGGTTAAATGTGAAAAATGCGGTAAGGAATTTGAAGCCGGTGTCAAAGCAGAAGGTCCATTGGTTTGTCCTGATTGTAAGTAATATACCTATCTGAGATTTAATCTGTATTATCTTAAGTACTAACTACTGCTGACTCCTGTCAGCGGATTTTGGTGTTTATATTGGTCGTTCCCTTGCGTCATGAGCTTACCGGACAAGACTAATAAAATCATCTATACCATAAATGATTAATAATCAGCAAAAATATTATCCGCACGTTCTCTGATAAGATCATGGTATGAATTTTTCATTTCATCAGGAAGGAAGCTGATATCAATAAAGTTATGCCATTTATCCAGTGCAGATTTGAATTTATTAAAAATGTTTTCAATATAAGTAATCATTGTTGTCCGGTTAAAATGCAAAAGAAAGCGATTAGGCTCAACGCCTATAGTACTTTAAATCATATTTGACTTCGTCGAGCCCTTCGGGATTCGCTCCGCTGGAGCTTAAATTCATATTGTGCAAATTTTCTACAAATATCTCGCGACTCTGTCGCTTATGTTATTTCATTCCAGATCCGGAACTTACTTCAAACAATTACCACTAAATTCATTTTGCTGGCATTTGTTTGAATATTTCACAACACATTGAGCTTACAGACAAGGAAGAAAATGTATTAATCCTCATTTTATTTTGACTGTCATTTTCCAATAGTGATGCGTCTATCTTTCGATAATCTTCAATTTGGCTTCTGTGTGTTCGAAGAATGAATTACATTGGGTAAGATAATCCAACATTACATTATAATCGTCTCCATATATGTTTTCACTGAACTCATGCACTCGTTGTAACATCGCAATATAAGGTTTTGGATCGCTTTGTCTCGTCAATTTTCTAAGTGTCCCTAAATAATCATCACGATATACAGTAGGTATTATAATCTTTGATTGCCCGGCTTTTACCAATTCTGCATTCATCATAATTCTGGCAATACGTCCATTCCCATCAAGGAATGGATGAACTTCACTCAACACAAACATAATAAATGCAGCCTTTGCAAAAGGGTGATCAAGTGCTTTAAAAAAGTCAAATGATTGTAATAAAGTGCCACGTACCAGATTAAAATCCACAAATGAAGCCGAACCTGCAAAATTGTTTCTATCCTTAAATAAACCAGGATTCTTTTCAGGCCTGGCTTCCAGCAAAATTTTATGCCGGTACATGATAATCTTCAACAGATCATCAGCTTTAGCCGGTGTTACTGACATCTCATCCTTATTCGAAACTATCCTGTAAGTTCCCAGTACATCGTGGCTATCTTCATTTCTTGCTGGTAATGGCTTATTTGAATCAATAATGTTTTTTGCCTCATCTACTTCAAAAACAGTTCCTTCAATAAAATTGGAAAAATAACTTTCAAAGAATGCAAAATTGCGGAAGGATTCGGT
>JBBQZN010000014.1:0-56224 GCA_038207725.1 Bacteroidales bacterium
CAACAGGAAAATGCCAATTGCATAAATGGATTTAAGCTGCAGAGCAGCGAACTATTTGTAGCATGCAGAGCAGCGAACTATTTGTAGCATGCAGAGCAGCGAACTATTTGTAGCATGCAGAGCAGCGAACTATTTGTAGCAACCAGAGTACCATTTTGACAAGCGCCTGAGTAAAATGCAGGTAATGAATTAAAATCAACACCGGCGCTTAAATAATCTGTAAAAAGAAAGACAAATACAGAAAATATGAAAATCAGCGAGATCCTTGATAAAGAGTTATTTACAAAAATAAACATCATCTCTCTTCTTAAGACTAAAGGTGAAGAAAGAACTCTTCTTTTTACAAAATCTGCTCAAATAAAAGAAAAATACATAGGTAAAAAGGTATGGTTCAGGGGACTCATCGAATTCTCAAATGTTTGTGGAAAAGACTGCCTCTACTGTGGTATAAGAAAAGGAAACAGGAACCTTGTAAGGTATAGCCTTTCAGATGATGAGATACTTGATGCTGCTCGGTTTGCCTATGTCAACAGGTACGGATCGATCGCTCTGCAGTCAGGTGAACTGGAAAGTAAGAGTGTTACAGGCAGAATAGAAAACCTTCTGCATAAAATCAAGGATCTTTCAGATGGCAAACTTGGAGTTACACTGTCAGTGGGCGAACAGTCTCCTGATGTATATGAACGATGGTACAACGCAGGAGCACACAGGTACCTGCTCCGCATTGAGGCAACAAACAGGCAGCTTTACAATAAAATACATCCCGACGATTCAACACATAGTTACCAGAGGCGGCTCGACTGCCTGAAGAGTCTTCAGGATATTGGTTATCAAACAGGTACCGGTGTTATGGTAGGACTGCCATTCCAGACAATTGATGATCTTGCGGGAGACCTTCTTTTTATGAAGGGTTTTAATATAGATATGTGCGGAATGGGTCCTTATATTGAACATGTTGATACCCCTTTGATTGAGCACTCCGGGGAACTTCTTCCAAGAAAGGAGAGGTTTGATCTTACTCTGAAAATGATAGCCATCATAAGGATTATGATGAAAGATATAAATATTGTTGCGGCCACAGCCCTTCAGGCGATTGATCCGATAGGCCGTGAGAAAGCAGTTAAGATAGGGGCAAATATTCTGATGCCAAATATTACTCCCGGAAAATATCGCGACAGTTACAAACTATACGATAACAAGCCGTGTACAGACGATTCAGCAGAGGATTGCCAGAGTTGTCTCGAAGCGAGGGTGACCCTTGCTGATGCCGAAGTTATCTATGATGAGTGGGGAGACTCAAAACACTATGCGGAAAGAAGATTAAAATAATTTTTATGCAATTTTAACTTAATTCTCTTCCTGTTTATATAAAATATCATTAGGTTTGAATGTAAATATAAAGCAATGGGCATTTTTAAGTTAAATATTGGTTTTTATTATTATTATTGCAGCGACTAAAAAAGTAAGTCCTGTGATAAATTAGTACTGACAACACTTTTTACAGAATATGAGGCTTACCGGAAATGGTGAGCCTCTCTTATTTTAAACCCAAAACCGACTAAAATCAAATCATGGAAAAGACAAAGAAAAAAGGCACTGTTAAATTCTTTAACGGAAAAGATATCCCGCTCGAAATGCATAAGGTGAGAATCGTTCAGGCACTTAAACTGGTTCCTGTCGAAAGACGTCTGGAAGCAATAAATGAAGCAGGACATAACACATTCCTCCTTGGGACAAAAGACATATTTCTCGATATGCTCACAGATAGCGGAACCAATGCTATGAGTGATGAACAGCTTTCAAAAATGTTCATTGCCGATGATGCATACGCCGGATCTCAGAGTTTTGTCAGATTCCAGAAAAGTGTTGCTGATGTATTCGGGAAAAAGCTTATTCTGCCGGTTCATCAGGGAAGGGCAGCTGAAAATATTATCTCCCAGACATTTGTAAAGAAAGGTACATTCATCCCTATGAATTACCATTTCACTACCACACTCGCACATATTCAGCTTAACGGGGGAACTGTTGTAGAGCTGTTCACTCCTGAGGCAATGGTAATTAAGAGTACCAATCCCTTCAAGGGCAACATTGATATAAACCGGCTGGAAGAACTGATTAAGACAAAAGGGGCAAAAAACATTCCATTTATCAGAATGGAAGCCTCTACAAACCTTATCGGCGGCCAGCCATTCTCTATGAAAAACCTGAAAGAGGTACGTAAAGTGGCTGACAAATATGATATTGTGACTGTACTTGATGCCAGCCTCATCGGAGAGAACGCCTATTTCATTATGAAAAGAGAGGAGGAGTATCAGAATAAATCGATAGGTGCGATACTTAAGGAGATGTGCGACCTTTCTGATATCGTTTACTTTTCAGGTCGCAAGGTAAGTTCTTCCAGGGGGGGTGCAATATGTACAAACCGTCCGGAATTATATAATCTTATGAAAGACCTTGTTCCTTTGTATGAAGGTTTTCTTACATACGGCGGCATCTCAATCAGAGAGATAGAAGCAATGACAGTGGGACTTTACGAAACACTTGAAGAAGATATTGTTGGACAATCCCCTTCTTTCATAAATTATGCAGTTAATGAACTCGACAAGCTTGGAATTCCTGTTATAATGCCGGCTGGCGCACTTGGTTGCCATGTTGATGCATCTCAGTTTCTTCCCCATATTCCTCAGAGTGAATATCCTGCAGGGGCGCTTGTTTCAGCATTTTACCTTATATCAGGAGTTAGAGGTATGGAAAGAGGAACGTTAAGCAGCATACGTGATGAAAATGGAAATGATATTTATGCCGACATTGAACTTATGCGTCTTGCATTCCCCAGAAGAGTGTTCACACTTTCACAGGTTGAATATCTGATCGACAGACTTAACTGGCTTTATCACAACAGGGATTTGGTTGGAGGATTAAAGTTTGTTGAAGAACCGCCTGTACTTCGATTCTTTACCGGGCGTCTCGCTCCTGTCTCTGCCTGGCCTGAGAAACTGATGGCCAAATTCAGGGCTGATTTTGGCGATAGCCTGTAGTTAGTTAAAATACCATAGTCCTTACATGCACGCCTTTAAGTGCCTTGAGGTCTTTTTCGAGCAGGTTCCGCTGGTTCTCGTCACCCTTTAATTCGAGGATGATGAGACCGGCAGGTTCCCCGAAAAATACTTCATTAACACCCATGCGGGTGCGAATATTGCAACCATAAGCGGTAAGAATCTTCTGTACCGATTTTATTACCTGCTTGTTCCTTTCTACAAGAATTCCTATTATTTCAACGCTGCAATTGGCACATACTGAGTTCTGGGCTTCCTCATCGTGCGAAAATGAGAATTCTGCAATTTCAATTCCGCCAGTATCTCCGAGATCCGACTTAAGGTTATCAGCTTCAGAAGGATCGCCGTTCAGATGTAGAATGATGTATGCTTCCCGGCTGCAAACTGAGTCGGTAACTTCATGAAAACCCAACCTGGTAGCAATAGCAGGTGCATGTTGTGATAAAATCTCCTGAGTCAACCCGGCCTCTTTAATTCTGTCAATGATCTTAATACCTAATACCTTTATCATATCAGTTAGTAATTTTGTTTTCTTCTTCCCTGAGCCCTGTGCCCTGAGTCTTTTCTCCCCCTTATTCTAAAAATACAGGTCCCTCTCCCCTTTCTTAATCTTTTCTATCTTTTCCCTGGTACTTGCTATAACCACAGGATCAAGTTTCTCAAGATTTTTCTCTATAACTTTCCACCCTTTTTCAATTGTTTCACCCTGCGCGTAATCGCAGATATATTCTGCAAGAGTGAGTATTGCATTAGGGGTACAAAACCTCTTTATAAATCCGGGTACTGAAAATTCCATAAAATGTTCACCTGTCCTGCCCATTCTGTAACATGATGTACAGAATGAAGGGAGATAATCATTTGTAAGAAGATCGTCAATAACCTCGGCAAGTGAGCGGTTATCATTTATCTTGAATTGTTCTTTATTCAGATTCTGCTCTTCATTTTTCGACTCCGAATACGATCCCAGTTCAAGCTTTGTTCCGCCATCAATCTGTGAAACACCATATTGCAGTACTTCTCTGCGAACATCAGCAGTTTCACGTGCTGTAAGTATTAATCCGGTATAAGGCACTGCGAGACGAAGTATGGCAACAAGTTTTTTGAAATCTTCATCCGATGTTTCGTATTTTTTATCGAGATTGAGACTCACTGCATCTTTTATCCTTGGAAAAGAGATTGTATGAGGACCAACATTATAGCAGGCCTCAAGATGGTTAGTGTGCCTGACGAGTCCCATTACTTCATATCTCCAGTCATATAATCCAAAAAGGGCACCGATACCGACATCATCTATCCCTGCTTCCTGAGCCCTGTCGAGTGATGTTAACCTATAATCAAAATCTTTCTTTTTTCCGCCCAGATGATACCATGTATAAGCCTCAGGGTGATAAGTTTCCTGGAATACCTGATAGGTTCCGATACCCGATTCACCAACTGTTCTGAATCCTTCAATATCCAGCGGGGCGGCATTTATATTTACTCTTCTTATTTCTCCGTGTCCTTTTTTGACTCCATAAACAAGCTTTACAGTATGTGCAATGAATTCGGGTGAATAGTCAGGATGTTCGCCATATACCAGGATAAGACGTTTCTGTCCGTTATCCTCAAGGGCTTCTACTTCCTGAACAATCTCTGCATCGCTTAATGTTTTCCGTATTGCATCAGCATTTGAGGCCCTGAAACCGCAATACTTACAATTGTTTACGCATCTGTTTCCTACATACAACGGGGCAAACAGTACAATCCTGTTACCATATACTCTCTGTTTCAGTTCACGGGCCCCCTCCTTTATTTCATCAGCAAGGTCGGTACCAACAGCATTTATCAACACAGCAGTCTCTTCAAGTGTAAGTCTCTGTTTATCGAGCGATTTGGCGATTACATCCCTTACTCTTTGCTTTTCAGGTTTTGTATTATTAATAAGATTCCACAACTCGTCAGGATCAATGAATGATTTCATCCTCTGATCAGGAATTGACAATTTCTCAGGTGAGAATTTCATGAATATTAAAATTAGAAAATAATTGCAAAGATAAGCAATAAATGCCCTCAGGAAGGTGATTTACGTCAATAAATAAGATCTATAATTTCCTCCCGTGCCTGTATGATTTTGCCGGTAAAACGGCTATCTGACAGTGTAACAGCCCCGTGAATTTTTTTATGAAATGAGATAGTATATTCTGCATTCCCGTCAAATAATGATTCGTCAAAAAGGTTAACAAGAACTTCAGGTATCCCCTCGCTGTTTTTATGTATTACTGACATTCCCCTCGAAAACTTATTACCTGTTTCTGCAGATACTGCAAATATACCTTGAGAAGGTATCAGCTTACATTCCTCGGTGGGCTGAATTTTACAGAAAGTTGGAAGAACATTGCTGCCTTCGGGCACATATTTACTCATTCGTCCCATAATAATATAGTAATGATCGAGATATGCATTTGCCCGTTGAATATAACCCTCTGTTATGGCCTGCCTTATTTTTGTAGAACTTACAGTTTCATGCTGAACCTCCTGCTCGGGAATCTCTTCTGCTTCGAAATTGTACTTATCCTGCCAGTCCCAAAGTTGCCTGTAGTCACCCTCTTTATTGTAGCCGAAATGATGATTGAATCCAACCACAACAACTTTTGCGTGAAGTATGCCATGAAGCAGGTCACGAACAAATTCTTCACTTGTAATCCTTGAAAACTCTCTGGTAAATTCAATTATGATGACATTTTCAAGTCCGGCCTTTTCGAGAAGCAGGAGTTTTTCTTCCTGTGAATTTATGAGTTTAAGATATTTTCCTGCACTTTCAGGGTAGAGGACTTTTCTGGGGTGAGGGTCAAAAGTGATAAGCACTGATTCACCATCGTGCTTATCAGCAAGCATTTTTAACCTATTGAGAATTGTAATGTGCCCGATATGTACACCATCAAATGAACCCGTTGTCACAACAGGATTCCGGATGCTCTTTGCTTCTTCAAAACTTCTGAAGATCTTCATACTTCCAATGGATGCCTATATTTTATTCTCCTTAACAAAATATGCAACCTTTTCAATAGAAGTGATCATATCATACTCTTCAAGATAAACACCCGAAGGCACATTAAGAGGGATTGTGGTAAAATTAAGGATCCCCTTAAAACCAAATCTTACTGATTCTTCGGCTATCTCTCTGGCAAACTCAGGTGGCACAGTTAGAATTGCAATTTTTATATCAAGTTCCTTAATCATCTTTTCGATGTCGATGTAAGGGTAGCACTTAACACCTGAAATTACTTTATTAACTTTCTGTGGATCAGTGTCGAATGATGCAACAAGATTAAGTTTTGATCTTTTTCCCTTAAAATATCCAGCCACTGCACGTCCCAGGTTACCGATGCCGATAACTGCAACATTCATGCTCTGATCCGAATCAATAATTTTACCTATTGTATCGATTAGTTCTCTTACATCGTACCCTTTCCTGAGAACGCTTGAATAACCGATAAGCATAAGATCGCGCCTGACCTGTACGGCAGTGATATGCAAACGTGCGGCAAGATCGTGAGAAAAGATAAAATTTCTTTTTTCTTCAAGGCACCCCAGAAGAGTCCTTCTGTATTCGCTAAGCCTTTCAACTGTTTTTCCTGGTAATTTCATCATAAGTTTTCAGGTTATAGTTACATGTTTCTTTGGTAATCTTATTGTGAATACTGAGCCAACATCGGGTGTGCTGTCGACATTTATTGTTCCGTGATATAATTCAACTACTTTTTTAACAATCGACAATCCAAGACCACTTCCTGAAATGTTCCGTGTCTTCTCATTTTTAATACGTACAAATTCTGCGAACAGGTTTTCTGTATCATTTTTAGTTATTCCTATTCCTGTGTCGGAGAATATCAGGATTGCTTCGCTATCTGAAGCATCGATTGTAATCTCAGCATTACCTCCTACTTTATTGTATTTTACAGCATTGGAAATCAGATTATTAAAAACAATCTCCATGTCAACAGGATCAGCCATTATTACCACATCCGTTCGCACATCCAGATTAATTGTAACATCCATCTGTATAGCATAGGGCTGTACTGTAATTATTGCACCGGAAGCAACCTCAGCGAGATTTACTTCCTGTACTTTCTCTTCTTTTCTCTCGAGCCTTATCTTTGTAAAATCAAGGAGGTCCATAATCAGGTTTCTCATACCCTGTATTCGCTGCAGCGACCTTTCTATATGAGTTGTATAATCCTCTATACGCTCGCCTGCCTGTTTTTCCTGCATCATCCTGAGGTAACCTTCAAGCGCATTTAGCGGAGCTTTAAGCTCATGTGAAAGAACAGAGAGAAACTGGTACCGGATCTTTTTTCCCTCCTGCTTCATCTTATGAGTAATCCTCTTAAGATACTGCTGCTTGGTAATATTTTCGATACTCGATTTAAGTTCCTGTGGAGTAAATGGTTTAGGTATAAAATCAATTGCCCCGTCGCGTGTGGCTCTTATTGCTACATCAAGTGAAGCGTATGATGTGATCATTGCGACAACTATATCATAATTTCTTTTTCTGATATACTCAAGTACTTCAACACCCTGCATACCGGGTAGCTTATTGTCGAGGAGAAGAATATCAGGCATATCGCGCTCAAGCATTTCAATTCCATCCTCACCTGTTCCCGCTTCGCTTACTTCAAAAGTATAATCCTCATCCATAAAAGGATAAGTAACATGGAAGTTGTTCAGTATCCTTGAAACACCCGATCTAATTCCGGGTTCATCATCAATAACAAGTACTTTTAAAACTGCCATCTCAAAGTTTTAATAGTTTCATAACCTCCTGATCAAGTTGCTCAGCTCTGATACCCTTTTCAAGATACCTGTCGGCGCGGATCCACGATTTCTCCTGTTCAGAATCTATGCTGAAGGATAAACCTGTTTCGTGCGATACCGCCGTTGCCAGAATCACCGGGACATCGGGATATTTTCGCTTTATCTTGTAACAGAGGATAAAACCACTGTCATCACTTTCCATCATAAGGTCGAATATTGCAAGATGTGGTTTAAACTTTGCAATTACCGATTCAGCCTCGGCCTGGCTCTCTACTGCCATTGTTTTGTATCCTGCCTTTTCGAGGCTGAATACTGTCTGAAAAAGATAGTCCGGATCATCATCTGCCACCAAAATCGTAATATCGCTCTTCTTCATCTTTGCACAAATTTCTAAAATTTCTTTAAATCAATCAGTTAATATGATAAATATGATGATTGTTATTTTATTAACATTAATTCTCCGAAATGGTTCAATATATTTCCAGATATCAATGATTAATCAATTCTTCTTCCCTTTGTGCCCTTCGTGTGCACTTTGTGTTACTTTGTGGTTAAACTTCTTTTCCTTACCACAAACGTACACCAAGGTTTTCACGAAGGTACACAAAGGAGAAAAGTAACAACATTTTATTCTTTCCTCCTTGGTAACATTATTTTAAAACTGGTACCTGTTGGCCCTTTGACAGGATTGTTATTCGATTCTGCCGTTATCTGACCCTTATGCATCTTAACAATACCATAAGCTGTTGCCAGTCCCAGGCCTGTACCCTGACCAATACTCTTTGTTGTGAAGAAAGGTTCAAATATTTTGGCCCTGTCTTCCTCTTTTATTCCTGATCCTGTATCACTTATAGTTATCAGAACCTCGCCCAACGTATCCTCCAGTTTAATATTTATTGATCCTCCACCCGGCATTGCATCCATTGCATTTTTGACTAGGTTTGTAAGCACCTGCATCATCTGTTCCGAATCGAGCATCGCTTCAGGATTAGAAGTCTGGTCAGATATACTTACTTTTACCTTGGCTGGAATTATCAGGCTTTCAAGACTATGATTCACAAGCTCCACAATACTTACTGATTGATGGTTAACCTGATTTTTCCTTGCAAAATTGAGTAATCCTGCAACTATCTTTTTGCATCTTCCTGCCTGTTCAACTATAAGCTTAAGGTCCTCACTTACCGGACTGTCAGCTGCCGATTCCTCAAGAAGAATATTACTGTACATTATGACTACACCCAGCGGATTATTGAGTTCATGCGCAATTCCGGCAGAGAGCTGACCCATATGTGCAAGTTTCTCAGATTGTTTAAGAGCCTGTTTCATTGATGAAAGCTTCTCATTTGATAGCGCCAGATCCTTTACTGATTTATGAAGCTTCTCAATTGTGTATGGCAGGCACATCTCAACCTCTGCAAGTCCTTTCTTAATAGCAATAGCATGTTCAACACAACTCTCATACCCGCAGGCCCCACAATCGAGCTGGTCCTTCCTGGTAAATTTGCCCATCTTCTCCAGTACATCAACAACATCTTTTTCTGTAAGATATTCAACCAATGGATCTTCAGATCTGTGAACAACAGAAAGATCCAGTTCAGAAAACTCATCAAAAGACTTCTGCCAGCTTTCAGTATCGATATTCTGCATCTTCGAGTTAGCGTATGAACTTACCAGTGAGCGCCTGTTGTACTGCCTGCCGTTTTTAGAGAGCCCCGGTCCCATGATACATCCTTCACAGCACAACAATTCCATATGCTGGTTCTTTATCAGGCCGGCCTCAAATTCTTTTAACGCTCCCTGGAAATCTATTCTTCCTTCTGCAGCAATAATATTACCTGTTATGGCATTATCACTGATCTTGGCAGTCTGCAGAAGTCCTCTGGCTACCGGGAATATAGCACCTCTTCCACCAAGAGGCTGATCAAATTCTGAGGGAGTGGCCGTTTCGGTTGATATGCCTCTTTCTGTCAGCATTTCTCTTAGTTCAGTAAATGTAATTGCTTCATCAATTTCTGTACTCTCAGCCTTTTTCGCAATACAGGGGCCTATAAAAACTATTGGAGTCTCCTTCCCGTATTTCTGCCTGATAACCCTGCTCATTGCAACCATTGGTGAGACAATAGGAGCCAGATTGTCAACAAGTGCCGGATGATAGAATTTAACATAGTTTACAATTGATGGACAATCGGAGGAGATATAATAGTTTTTGTCGTCAGAAACGAGCTTTTTATACCGGTCAGCTACAAGGTCGGCTCCAAATGATACCTCAGCAACAAACTTAAATCCCATAGCACGTATCATTCCAACAAGAACGTAATGATCAGGAATATCTGAAAATTCAGCCGGAAAACTGGGGGCAATTATCGCAGCTGCATTTGAATTATTATCGAGAACTTTGGCAACCCTGTCGGTTGTATTCTGAAAAACCTTTGCACCCTGACTGCAAACCATTGTACAGTTACCGCAAACAATGCACCTTTCATCAATAACTTCCGCCTGTCCTCCTACAATACGAATAGCCTTGGCAGGACACTCCCTTACACATGTGTAACAAGTACGGCAAAGTTCTTTTATAGTATAAACCAGCATTTTATAATAATCTGAAAGTCATAAAAGTACATTCCTTTTCTCAAAATGCGTATAAAATATTTTTTTGTCTGCAATATCGCTACTCTGCTTCAGGTGCTTTTCATAGAGGTTAATGAGAGCCGGCGATTTGCAGGGAAGGCTTATTGCCTCTGTATCATCGGCCTGATAAACAAGTTTTGCCCTGCTTTTTATCTCATCTTTTGAGAAGCTGAAAGGAAGACCGGCACCATTTACGCATCCTCCCGGACAAGTCATCACCTCAACCAAATCATATTTTTTTCCTGCAGCAATTTGAGTTTTCAATTTTTCCAGTCCGGTAAGGCCATCAACTACAGCAACCCTGATCTCTTTCTCTTCAACGACAAATGTTTGTTCACGGAAGACTCCCCCTGCACGCAGCTTTTTGAAGACCTGCTTATCGGCTTCTTTCTTCTGATTGTTATAATGATATAAGCGTATAACACCTTCTGCCAGTCCGCCTGAAACCTCAGCCAGTACAGCTGCTGAACTTCTGCTATCCATCGGTTCATCGGCAGGTTCCTGCTCAATATTTGTAATATCAATGCCATATATTCTGATCAGTCGCGCAAGTTCACGAACAGTCAGTACCGAATCAACATCACTGATACCTTTACGCATCATACCATCGCGACGGGCTTCAAATTTCATTGCAATACATGGAGTAACAGAAACAGAGTAAATCTCTTCAGGCTTAAGTTTGAGATTGGCGGCCACCAGTGTTTTAACAAGCACTCCGGTTATCTGCTGTGAAGATTTTACAGTGGAAAGCTGTGGTATCAGAGAAGGAATAAATTGTTCGGCATATTTTACCCATGCAGGACAGGCAGATATATATAGAGGAGTATCGATACCATTTTTTATTTTCTCATCAAGTTGTCCTGTTATTTCAGTGATACAAACATCTGTACCGGTACCGGTTGTAAATACTTTATCAAAGCCAATCTTTCTCAGAATAGCATTTAGCATTCTATCGGTGTCCCTGTTGAACTTAAGGCCAAGTTCCTCAGCAATTCCGGCAACAACAACCGGTGAATACTGTATAACTTTCAGAATATCATGCTTATTAAGATAATCCTGGACTTCTGTAATTGTGTGTTTTTCATGAAGAGCACCTGTAGGGCAAACCAATACACACTGTCCGCAATGAACACAACTTGAAAAGTTGAAATCGCGGTCCATGGCTGCTCCGACATGAGTTTTTCTTCCCTTATTAATAAAGTCAATAGAAGTTGCAGTAATAACTTCTTCACAAACCCTCACACATCTGCCGCAAAGAATGCATTTTGAGAGTTCCCTGATGATAGCCGGGCTCGACTGATCGAGACGCAGTTTGACTTTTCTGCCGCGAATGCGTCTCTCGCGGATATTTAGCTCTTCAGAGAGTCTTTGCAATTCGCAGTTTAAGTTACGGTCGCAATAAAGGCAGTCGTCGGGGTGGTTGGAAAGCAGCAGTTCAACGATTGTTTTTCTGGCTTGAATTACCCTCGGCGAATGAGTTTTGATCTTCATCCATTCTTCAACAGGCTGAGAGCATGCCGTTACCAGTCGTTCGCGCCCCTCTACCTCAACAACACACATTCTGCAGGCTCCGGTAGGAGTAAAATCCTTCATCCTGCAGAGAGTTGGAATGATAATCCCGTTTCTGTTAAGAGCGGAAAGGATTGTTTCACCCTTCTCTGCCTTAATTTTTTTATTATTTACCTGTATAGAAAAAAGCATATAGGCTATTTAACTGTTATTGCACTGAACTTACAGATATCGAAACAGATACCGCATCCGATACATTTCTCCTCAACTATAAAAAATGGCTGCAGCCTGGTTCCGTAAATGGCATTTACAGGACATTTTGCAGCGCAGGCAGTACAACCGGTACATTTATCAACATCAATTGCAAAGGTTCTGAGTCCCCTGCAGATATTGGCCCTGCATTTCCTGTCGAAAATGTGTTCCTCAAATTCATCCCTGAAACTTCTCAGGGCACTCATAAAAGGGTTAGGTGCTGTTTGTCCGAGTCCGCAAAGGGAAGTGTCTTTCATTACCGAAGCAATAGTCTCAAGTTGCATAACGCCTTTGAACCGTTCGAGAGTGGTTCCTGACTCTTCATTAAGAGGTTTTCTGATAACACTTTCAAGGATCTCGAGCATCCTGCCTGTACCTTCGCGACAAGGAATACATTTACCACAACTCTCATTACGAATAAATTCCATATAGTAGCGCACAAGGTCTACCATGCAGGTATTGTCGTCGATTATTACAAATCCTCCGGCACCCATTCCGATTCCATTCTCCTTAAGATCCTCATAATCGATAGTAATATCAAGATTCTCGCTGGTAATGAATGATCCGGAAGCTCCCCCGAGCTGTATTGCCTTGAATTCTTTTCCCTCCCTTATCCCGTTAGCAATATTATCAAGTATTGTTCTGACTTTAGTGCCCATTTCAACCTCAACCACACCAGACATTCTTCCTTTTCCCGCAAGAGCAAAAACCTTTGTTCCCGGACTGTTTTCCGTTCCTAGGGTACGGAACCACTCAGGACCATTCTGCATTATAAGCGGAACATTCATAAGTGTTTCGACATTATTTATAACAGTCGGTTTACCAAACAGACCAGCGGTTGTTGGATATGGTGGTTTAAGTTGTGGCATTCCACGTTTTCCTTCAAGAGTATTAATAAGGGCTGTCTCCTCTCCACATACGAAGGCACCGGGTTCCTTCCTGATGACAATATCGAGGTTATATCCGCTTGAAAAAACATTATGTCCGAAGAGACCATAATCTCTGGCCATGTCGATAGCCTTCTGTAGTCTGTTGCGGGCATGGTCGGAGCCGGATCTCATGAATATAATGGCATTTGAAGCTCCTATTGCATACGAGGCAATAGCAATACCTTCAATAAGACGATGAGGATCACTCTCAAGAATTGTTCTGTCAGTAAATGCACCGGGATCGCTTTCCTTTGCGTTACAGATCAGGTATCTGGAATTGGCGCTTGTATTGAGAGCATGCTTCCATTTCAGGCCTGTAAGGTATCCTCCACCGCTTCTGCCTCTTAGTCCGCTTTTCTCAATTATATCGCAGACCTCCTCGTATGTGTAATTTCTTATAGCCTTAACATAAGTGCGATAACCTCCCCGTGCAATGTACTCTTCTATGCTTTCAGGATTATAGCATCCGCAGTTATTGAGAACAACCCTTTTCTGATTAGCAAAGAATGGGTGTTCTTCCATAAACGGAATCCCCGGCCATGATTCAAATCCGCGCGTGCCAGTCTGACCGGCAAGATCATCTTCATTAATATCATTATGAAAAACCCCGTTTAGCAGTGAGTCGACCTTTTCTTCAGTTATATTTCTGAAGAAGAGTACGTTCTTCCCGGGAATATGAATGCAGACAAGAGGCTCATAGTTGGCAGGACCATTACAACCAACCCGTATTAAGGAGGTCCCATTCACATTGTCTTCAATATAAGCTTCAATTGCGCTGTATGTTTTTTCTGAACCTGCAATAATACTGCTTGTCCCGGAGGATATATAAATAACAGGACTAACAGGCTTTTCACGCCTGATTTTCTGCAATACCTTATCTGTCTCCGGACTTAAAGAGTCGGATTCTAAAAGCAGAACTTTTTCAGTCAGGAATTTCTTTAAATCTTCCATCTAGTCGTTTTCAATAACGTACTTCAGTTTTTTTATCAACTCTGGCAGCTGCTCCGCCCTGACGTGTGTATGATATTCGCCGTTCACATAAATAACCGGCCCTTTATTGCATCCTCCCATGCATGAAACTATTTCATAGCTGAAGTTGCCATCGCGGGTTGTCTGTCCGGGTAAAATGCCGGTTTCCTCCTTTATCTTATTTATTAACGATTGTGAGCCGTTCAGAAAGCAGGATGTACCGTGACAAATTTTAATCTGGATTTTCCCGGCAGGTAAAAACCTGAACCTGTCATAAAACGTTGCCAGTCCGTAAATTTTCGTTGTACTTAACCCGAGAAAGCTACCTGTTTTGACAATGGCATCTTCAGAGAGATATCCATGTTCCTCCTGTATTTCCTGAAGGATAGGAATCAGGTCTTCTCTCTTACCCTGCTTATACTTTTTCAGAATTATATCAAGTTCTGTGCCCATCCGGTTAATATAAAGTGAAGTAATACAATACAAAGATAAATGATTTTATTGTTAATAAATAAACATTGTTATTTTATTAACACTAAAGTACAAAACATCAGACATAAAGCATCTTTGTCATAAAGCACTCATTACGTGTTATATACAGTACATATTTAACTAATATCATCATTAGTATTAACATGGTTGTTACAGAAATGCATCTGTTTCACATGCTAAAATGGTGAACTTTAGCATAAAAGATGTTACAAACAGCTAAAAAAAATAACTACTTTTGATGTTATTGTTTATTTTCGAACAGAAAGAAGATGGCACAAAGGATTGAAATGCAGATTTGTCTTGGTAGTTCCTGTTTCTCAAGAGGTAACAAGGAAGTTGTTTTGTTTATAAGAGAGTATTTGCGTAAGAATCATCTTGACGATAAAGTCATCTTTAAAGGTGCCCGATGCATGGGACATTGCAGCAATGGACCTAACCTTAATATCAACGGGGTAACCCTTGAGGGTGTAACACTCTCAAAAATTGAAGGTATCCTTGAGAAAGAGTTTGGCGGATTAACATAAACCTGAAAGCAGAAATTATGTCAGACAGAAAACCAGTACTCTATATTAACGATGATAAATGCAGAAACTCTTACTCCTGCGTGCGTGTTTGTCCTGTAAACGCAATCGAGGTTAAACCTCAGAGAGCGCACCCAATCATTCTTCCTGAAAGATGCATCGGTTGCGGATTATGTTATATTTCATGCTCTCCGCGTGCAATTGAATTCCGCGATTCAAAGGAGGAGGTCAGGTTCCTTCTATCATCAGAGAAGAAGACTGCCGCACTTATCGAACCCAGCATTGCTTCGGAGTTCGACGACATTACCGATTACAGGAAATTTGTAGCCATGGTCAGATCCCTGGGATTTGATTATGTTCATGAAGTATCCTTCGGAGTTGACCTTATTGCTGCCTCATACGCCAGGCTTTTTAAAAAAGCTGAGGGTAAGTATATGATTACAGCAAACTGCCCGTCAATTGTAAAGCTAATTGAGAAATTCCATCCCGGGATGGTACCTAACCTTGCTCCTCTTGTTTCACCCATGGTTGCCACTGCAATGGTTGTAAAAGAGTTATACGGACCAGAAGTGGCCACCGTACAAATCGGACCATGCATAGATGCAAAAGATGAAGCCCTCAATTACAATTCAGGTAAACTTGTCGATGGTGTTCTGACTTTTGTTGAACTCAGGCAACTGTTCGATGAATTCAAGATACAGGAAAGAGTAGTGAAAATTTCTGACTTTGATCCTCCTCACGGAAACTGGGGAGCGCTCTACCCGCTGCCTGCCGGTATTATTCAGGCAGGAGGAATCAAACGCGACATGGTGTCGAGCAGCGTTATTACTGCATCAGGAAAAGAAGATATACTTGAAGCAATAAACGACTTCGACAAATACATCGACACTATAAAACACCATTTTAATCTTTTCTTCTGTCACGGATGCATGCTTGGTCCGGGAATGGAGAAACATAATGAGCGTTTCAGAAGAAGAGCCCTTGTAAGAAGGTATGCTGAAAAGAGAACAGGTCAGATTGATAAAGAATTATGGCAGAAGAATATGGACAGGTGGCTGAAACTCGACCTCTCCAGAAGTTTCACCCCTGATGATCAGCGTATTCCTGAACCACCGGAAGAGGCGATCTTAGAAGTGCTTAAAATCGTCGGTAAAGATAGTCCCGATGAAGAGATTAACTGCGGAGCCTGCGGATATCTTACATGCCGCGATTTTGCCTCAACTGTTGCAAAAGGGCTTGCAATACCCGAAATGTGTCACACATTCAACCTGAGGAACAAACAGGAATATATTGAAACACTTCGTCAGACTAACAGGAAGCTGGCCGAGACAAAAAAAGCATTGAAGGAGTCAGAGGAACTCGCCAGAAGGGAAAAAGAGATAGCACAGAGTGCCTCCGACATGATGAACAATATGCTTGAAAAACTACCTACAGGAGTTGTCATAGTTGATAACCACCTGAAAATTCTTCACTCCAACCACAGTTTCATAAACATTATCGGAGAGGATGCAAAAGTAATTGCTGATGTTATTCCGGGACTGGCAGGTGCAGATATAAAGACTCTTATTCCATTTAATGTTTATAACATGTTCACATTTGTAATAAAGGAAGATGAACCTGTAGTAAGTAAAGATGTGCATTTCGAAGATAAGATGCTTAACATTTCCATTTTCCCGATCAAAAAGAATAAGATGTGCGGAGCCATTATCCGCGATTTATATTCACCTGAAGTACAGGGAGAAGAGGTAACAAACAGAGTGACTGAGGTAATAGAGAAGAATCTTGAAATGGTACAGAAAATCGGATTTCTTCTGGGTGAGGGAGCATCAGAAACAGAACAGATGCTCAACTCAATAATTGAATCGTACAAGTCGAGAAAAGGAGGAAAAACAAGCTCATAAAAATCAAGTGGACAGAAACTTTTTTATAGAGGTCAATAGTCAGCAGAGAAACCACGACGGAGAACGGATCTGCGGGGATGTCTTCCTTTATCGCTCAATTAAAGAGGAAAACAGGGTCATTGCTGTTCTGTCAGACGGAATGGGGCATGGTGTTAAAGCCAATATTCTTGCCACATTAACAGCCACAATGGCTATTAATTTCACGAAAGAACATAAAGAGGTTGACCGTATAGCTGAGATAATAATGAACACCCTTCCTGTCTGCAGCGAGAGAAAAATCAGTTATTCAACTTTTACAATAGTCGATATTGAAAGCAGCGGCAGAGCCAATATACTGGAATATGATAATCCATCTTCAGTTGTTCTGCGGGGAAATCAGATTTTTGATCCTCCATGGAAAAAAGTAGTTCTGGAAAAGGGCCAACATGCAGGTAAAATATTGAAGACATGCAGCTTTATGCCCGAAAAGGAAGACAGGATTATATTCTGTTCCGACGGCGTTTCGCAGAGTGGTATGGGCAGTGAAGCTTTTCCTTTCGGATGGGAAAGGGAGAATATTGCAAACTATGCTGCATCACTTGTTACAAGCGAATCATCAATATCGGCCATGATGCTTGCAGGTAAGATTGTTACAATGGCTCATAAGAACGATCATTATAAAGCAAAAGACGATATAAGCTGTGCTGCGATTTATTTCCGCGAGCCCCGTAAATTAATGATATGCACCGGCCCGCCATATGAGAAGGAAAAAGACAAGGAGCTTGCCGTAAAGGTGGCAGGCTATAAAGGAAAGGTAATACTTTGCGGAGGTACAACAGCCGATGTAGTTGCCAGGGAGCTTAACAGGACAATTATCGATGAACTTATTTTTGAAGATCCTGATCTGCCTCCTGAAAGCTTCCTCGAAGGCATTGATCTTGTTACAGAAGGGATTCTGACGCTTCAGAAAGTAAATGAAATACTAAAAACCTATAATAACAGTGTTAAACTGGGAAAAGGCCCGGCTGATAAAATTGTAAGACTTATAATGGAGAGTGATGAGATACACTTCATTATAGGTACCAGAATTAATATTGCACATCAGGATCCTACCCTTCCGGTTGATCTGGAGATACGAAGAACAGTTGTAAAAAGAATCGCCCGTCTTCTCGAGGAGAAATGGCTCAAAATAATCACTTTTGAATATATCTGATCTTTAAACGTCATTTTGAAGATATTCAACTGTTCTTCTGAAAAGATGTGGCTGAATATCCGGATGAGTAGGATGTTTCGGTAGTTTATCGCGGAGAACTATTTCTGCGATTTCAGACATATCAGGAATAGGTCCAAGCTCATGTACTTCAGCAAAATAGAGCCTTCCATATCCAATCTTTTCACCTTTCTTCTTTACCGAATATGTTGCAATACAACTAATATCGAACAACAATGCACCAGTCTCCTCCATAAGTTCCCTGCAGGCAGCATCATGCGAACTTTCACCTTTCTCTATATGGCCTCCGGCAATCTCATATGTTTTTCGTTTATGATGCCTTACAAATATCCATTTTCCATTATATCTTGCTGAAATAACTGAATAAGTCAGTTTCTTATCAGGCTCATAAACAGTATCATAAAATTTCACTTCTGTCATATATCCTGTAATTATGCTGTTGCTAATGTAAGAATAATCGGGATAAATAATTAATGAGTATTTTTGCATCCTAAACCATATCCGATGCTGTTGTACATATTAATTTTTCTGACCGAGATATTCACCCCGGTTGTCCTGCGTCAGCACTTTTTTGCGTCAGCGAGGGCAAAATATACAACAGCACTTATCCTGAATACAATAATGAGTATCTGGATATGGATTCTTATTGTTGAGATTGAAAGTGATCATGGCTTTTTTGATACTCAGAGGCATATATGGTTATTAATGAGCCTCATGGGAATGATAGTTGCTGTTGTAGTCCCCAGAATTATACTAATATTTGCGCATTTTACAGGAAGGCTCATAAGGGTAAAAACGGGAGGCTATATAAGATGGATGACCAATGGAGGAATTATTGCCGGACTGATAATCTTTCTGATAGTTACAGCAGGCACTCTGCATGGAAGATTCAACTTCAGAACCGAAAGAGTAACTATAGAGATAAAAGGATTGAACCGCGAACTGGAAGGTCTGAAAATAGCTCAGATTTCGGATATGCATCTGGCAGGATTTTATCATCATAAAGAATTGCTGCAGAATGTTGTCGATAGTGTTAATGCCTGGAAGCCTGACCTCATATTAAACACCGGCGATTTTGTAACATATGGATGGAGGGAGTACGGAAGAACTGATACAATTTTATCAAAAGCGGTAAGCAAACTTGGAAATTGGGCTGTTCTCGGGAATCACGATCACGGCACATATCATCCCTTTTTCACTGAAGCCGAAAGAGAAAATAATGTACTGAATATTAATCGTCTGATAAAACTATCTGGTTATGAAGTTCTTACAAACGAAAACAGAATTATTATTTCAGGAAGCGCCAGGATAGGTCTGATAGGTGTAAGTACTATAGGAAGGCATCCCAACATTAAACATGGCGACATCGCTACAGCCTTAAATGGACTTGACAGTGTTGATATCAAAATACTCCTCAGTCACGATCCTAATCAATGGAAAGAAGCAGTAGCCGGCAAAACAGATATAGATCTTACTCTTTCAGGACATACTCATGGCATGCAGATGGGCATTTATACCAAAAAATTCAGATGGAGTCCCTCAAAGTTTTTTTACCCACACTGGAACGGACTATTTAATGAAGGAAATCAGTTCCATTACGTAAACAGGGGGCTCGGTGTACTTAAAATACCGTTCAGGATTTCCATGCCACCGGAGATTACGTTTATTACTCTGAAAAATAAATAAAGAAAAACGGGCATAGGGCACAGGGCCCATGCTCAGAATCAGACTTGTACTTCTAATATTTATTTATATCAAATATCAAAACATCTCCATTATCAATATTTTGTTTTGCTTTTGATGGAGAACTTATTGCCCCAAAGAAACCGGCCTTGTTACTCATATTAGAAAAAACAAATACAGGTTGGCATAAATATCGTTTTCTATAATTATCCACCGGCCTCTTAAATTAATAATCCCATCCGGGTTCAGAATAAACTCGGATGTCTCCTTTAAACCTAACATTTTCCCCCTAATAGATTATAAAAACTATCCCCATAGTCCAGATGGCTAAGATAATTAAAATGGAATACGAATGATATTCTTGTTTTAATTTTAGGTTTAATTTGAAGAAAATCCTGTCAGGTCTGGAAATCAGGTATATTTGCTGATAATATGCCGGCTATTATGCTTTGAACCTAACAAAGTTCCCGGTTGTTATACTTTTAAATCATCATGTTTTTAATCAGGGTTTAAATCATCAGTAATGTATAAGTCTGAAAATTTGCATATCACAACCGAATCAAAGATTTCCACTGTTGTATTAAATAATCATTATCTGTTGCTTCTGCTTGAACATTTTGACATGGTTGATCCGTTACAGGAAAAGACTGTTAGAGATGTTTGCTCCGAAAACAATATTAACCCCGATCTTTTTATAACATTTGCAAACCTTTACAACTACATCCCCCTTACTTTTACCGGTCCCTTTTCACATAATGATACACTTTCGATTATTAATTACCTGAAAAACAATCACAGGTATTATTCTGAAGAAATTTATCCTGATATTCTGGATACAATTAAACAAATGAGTCATGCAGATACCAGTAAGGAGATGGCTCTGGTCGAAAAATTTTTCAATGAGTATTTCAGTGAAGTCACAGAACATTTAAACTATGAAAACAATACCGTGTTTCCATATATTATTGGTCTCTATGAGAAAATTTCTAACCTTAATCAACCAGCTGATAATAAAAAGTATTCTGTTTCGGAGTACAAAGACCACCACAATGATATAGAGGAAAAACTTAATGATCTGAAAAACCTGCTTATCAAATATCTCCCACGGCAGAACGATCAGACACTACGACGTAAACTTTTATTCAGCCTCTTTGAACTCGAATATGATTTAAACATTCATTCACAGATTGAAGATTATATACTAATCCCTCTGGTTGCCACTATGGAATTACAATTAAAGGGATTCTCGTGAACAGAGATACACATATTATTATTGCAGAACCCTCTTCTCTGATATTTGAAGGACTGGTTGCTGTCATATTAAGCTCTGGGGTGAAGCCAATTATCTCAAGGGGCGAATCGCTTGAAGAAATACAACGTATAATACTGAAACGAAAAGCTGATGTTATTTTCATTAATCCACATCTGGTTCAAAATCACATTAAGGTATTTAATACACTCAAACAACAGACAATTAATGGAAGGTGGATAGGACTTGTTTATGCATATCACGAACAACAACTGCTTTCCATGTTCGATACAATTACAACTATTTCGGACACACCTGAACTGATTTTAGATTCCATAAAAAGAATAAAAATTAGTGACTCTATAACAGCCCCTGTCACTTCCGGCATTATAAGCGAGAGGGAGCTTGATGTGCTTAAGCTTCTGGTCTCAGGGTTGACCAACAAGGAAATTGCAGGTAAGTTGAATATAAGTATTAACACTGTTATAACTCACAGGAAAAACATTTCACAGAAAACCGGTTTAGCCTGGTGTATCAATGCAGTTCGGCTTTACACATGCCCACTCCGGTTGATTCACAAAAAACAGGTATATCCATTGATACGCTTATAAAAGGCAGGCAGCTGTATATTAACAACTGCAGCTCCTGCCATACTTTATATTTACCCCAGAAATTCACAGCTTCTCAGTGGATAAAAAGTATGGAAAGGATGGAAAAACCGGCAAAGATTAATGATCAGCAAAAAGAAATTATACTGAAATATCTGATATCCGGGAGCGTTTTTCAGCCAGAAACAAAGCGAGAGAGTATTAAATAGCCCTTTATACAATGACCATCCTTTTTGGGCAATGTAAACTAGCGTTGGACATGGCAAAACAATCGGCTTTGCACGGCTCATTTGGAGCGTCAGATTCCGGACTATGCTCAAAAAAGCGCATAAACTTAAAATCCAACTTTCTCCTTCCCTCTATTACTATCCAAATCAACTCCGATCTGACCTGGAAAATGAACTGGAGTGTTTGCTGAATGAGCCTTTGGACCCAAAGCACAAAGAGATGATCTCTTTTCAAAAGCGAATTGCAAAATATCGTGATTATGTCTTTACCTCTCTTTATCATCCTGACGTACCTCCTGATAATAATGGTTCAGAAAGAGCCATCCGAAATGTTAAGGTCAAACAAAAAATATCCAGACAGTTCAAAATACTGAGTGCTGCTGAAAACTTCGCCATCCTGAGATCCATAATAGATACTGCCATAAAAAATAAGCAAAATGTGTTAGGAGCTTAAGTGTCATCGCCTGTCATAAAAGAAACTGATTCATTCTATTATTATTAACTTTAGGCACTCTAGGCACTCCAAACTCTAGGCACTGATTAGTTACTAAATCTGAAATTTTCTAATACTGTTTATTAATGTTGAACAAACAGAGTACGCATACAATAGAGGATATTGAATTCACGGTAGTATACTCAAGACGAAGAACGCTTGCTATTAACATAAAGGCCGATGCCTCAGTAACAGTGCGTGTGCCTCACTTAACAACTTACAAGACAATCAGCAGAATTGTAAATGAGAAAGCTAACTGGATAAGAAAACACCGTGCGAATTATTCAGGCAATCATAACAACAGTTCAAAGAAAAGCTATAATGACGGTGAGAGCCATCTCTTTCGTGGCTCGCATCTTAATCTGAAAATTGAAAAGAGTAAAAGGAGCTATGCCTTGTTTTCAGACGGTTATATTCACGTTGGTCTATCAAAAGCAGAAGATCCCAAAGAAGTAAAACGGGTACTTTACTATGGATATAAAAAAGAAGCTGAAGCTCTCCTTCCTGCCTATTTTCAAATGATAACGTCAAGATATCAGGAGTATGGCTTCAGACCTGCCAGACTGATTATCAGAACAATGAAAAGACGCTGGGGAAGCTGTTCCAATAAGGGTGTAATAACACTAAGCACAGAGCTTATTAAGCTTTCAGATATATATATAGAATATGTTATAATACATGAGCTATGCCATCTGAAGCACCATAACCATGGTTCCGAATATTATATACTTCTTACAGAATTATTTCCCGACTGGAAACAGATCCGGAAAGAGATGAAAAACTATATTCAATAGGGACAATGCTAGTCCTTATATGCGAACACCCAATTTGTTAAATACCGGAGATCAGGCAATATTAGTATATACAGCCTGAACATCCTCGTCATCTTCAATACGGTCGATAAGCTTCTCAATATCAGTTAACTGCTCTTCAGTAAACTCAACCTGGTTAAGGGCAAATCTTTTCAGAGATGCCTTTTTAACCTCGACACCCAAATCCTCAAGAGCCTGCGACAAAGTCCCGAAATTGGTATAATCACCATAAACGAAGACCATGTCATCGACCAATTCAGCCTCTTCCAGTCCAGCCTCAATCAATTCAAATTCAACATCTTCAACAGACTTGTTTTCAGGCATTTCAAATTCAAAAACAGACTTACGGTTAAACATGAATTCGAGCGAGCCTGTAGGTACCAGAACTCCTCCGGATTTACCAAAATATGACTTTACATTTGCAACAGTACGGGTGTTATTATCGGTAGCGCATTCGACAAATACCAGAACACCGTGAGGACCTTTGCCCTCATAACATAACTCGGCGAAGTTCTCAGAATCTTTACCGGCAGCCCTTTTAATTGCTGCATCTATATTATCCTTAGGCATGTTCTGTGACTTGGCATTGAGGATAGCAGTCCTGAGTTTTGCATTCAGGTCCTGATCGCCTCCGCCCTCCTTAGCTGCAATAGTGATATTCTTTGCCAGCTTGGGAAACAGCTTAGACATCTTGTCCCATCGCTTTTCCTTCGAAGCACGCCTGTATTCGTATGCTCTTCCCATAAAACTAAATTAAAAAATTGCAGCGCAAAAATAGTAAGCTATTTGATTGCTTATTCAGCTTTGCAATATATTTTTTAAATTTCATATTCCTGACCTTTAGAAGGAACTTCAACATTTGCGTATCCGTCCTGCCTTAATCTTTCGGCATATTTCTTTGAGGTTTCATATTCCCCGTGAACAATGAATGTCCGGGCGAGTGCTGTCTTATCCTGACATGACAAAAAGCTCATCATCTCCTTATAATCGCCATGGCCGCTGAATGATTCTATTTTTCTGATATCTGCTTTTACAGCGTATAATGTTCCATGTATTGATACTTCCTTATCACCACGTCCGATGCGTGCTCCAAGGGTTGTAGGGGCACAATAGCCGACAATAAGAACTGTATTTTGGGGGTTCGAAATATTATTTGCAAGATGATGTTTCACACGACCGGCCTCCATCATGCCTGACGCCGATATTATTACACATGGTTTCTTAAGGTCGTTAAGTCTCTTGGAATCTTCCACTCTACTGATATAGAATAAATTATCAAATCCAAACGGATCAGTGTCCTTTTCCAGTACCTTTGCAAAATTTTCATTGAAACACTCCGGATGCATTCTGAAAACAGTTGTTGCGTTAACGGCTAGTGGACTATCTACATAGATATCGATTCTTGGAAGTTTTCCTGCGTTAAAAAAATTATTGAGTGCAAAGACTATCTCCTGAGTACGCCCGACGCTAAAAGCCGGAATTATTAGTTTTCCTCCCTTAACTACGCAAGTTTCAGTTAATACTTTCAGAAGCTCGTCTTCAGCAGACAGTTTATCAGCATGTAGTCTGTCTCCGTAAGTTGATTCAGTAATCAGGAAGTCAGCCTGGGCGAATGGTACAGGCGATGAAAGAATAGGATCAAAAGGCCTTCCGATATCTCCCGTATAAGCAATTCTTTTTATCACTCCTTTTTCAATTATCTGAATATTGGCAACACCGCTTCCCAGCATATGCCCTGTGCTGGTAAAAGTGACTTTAATATTCTCATCTATCCTGAATTTCATATCGTGAGGAACACCTATGAACTGGTTCATGCACGCTTTGGCATCCTCCTGTGTATAAAGAGGGGTAACAAGTGGCAAACCTTTTTTTGCCCTTCTCTTATTGAACGTCATCGTATCATGCTCCTGTATAAATGCTGAGTCAGTCAGCATTATAGCGCAAAGATCACGTGTTGCGTTTGTGCATATTATTGAACCTCTGAAACCCAGTTTATACATATAGGGAATCAATCCTGCATGATCTATATGAGCATGTGTCAGAATAATATGGTCTAAAGTTGCAGGGTCAAACATCAGGTCCCTGTTCATGCTATCGGTCTCCAGACCTTTTCCCTGAAACATGCCACAATCAAGCAGAATCTTTTTGCCAAGCTCAGTTGTTATCAGATGCTTGCTGCCGGTTACTTCCCTGGCAGCTCCTATAAATTTAATTTTCATATTAATTGATTTTATTTTTTAAACTCTTACCCCCATAATAGTGATATCATCAACCTGCTCAAGTGACCCACGCCAGTTGTCATATTCTTTTAACAAAAGACCGCGCTGTTCGTTCAACGGTTTCTTATAGATCTCTGAGAGGAGTTTTTTCAAATTGGCTTTTTTGTATTTCGAGCCTGCCGGACCTCCAAACTGATCTGCAAAACCATCCGAGAAGATATAAATCATATCACCTTTTTTTACATTAATCTCATAGTTTGTGAAGGTATCTTTTTCGCCATAATAGATACCAATTGGCATCCTGTCAGCTTTATACTCCACTATTTCTGTCCCCTGCTGTATAAACAGAGGATTATATGCCCCTGAAAATTCGAGTGTCTTACGGTTCTTATGGAGGATACAGAATGCAACATCCATACCGTCGGCTGCTTCTCCCTCTTTGCCAGTCTGATGAAGCGATGTTTTTATCTTTTCACGAAGGAGTGTAAGCACCTTATTAGCTTTAAGTTCAGCATTGTTTGTAATAATTTCATTGAGTGAAGAAATGCCGAGTGTACTCATGAATGCTCCCGGCACACCATGTCCTGTACAATCTGCGACTGTAAAGAAAATATGCTTTTCATTCTCTCCGATCCAGTAAAAATCACCACTCACAATATCTCTTGGTTTAAATACTACAAAATGTTCAGAGAAAAGGGTGTTGAAATGATCCACTTCGGGCAGCATAGCCATCTGAATCCGGCTGGCATATTCGATACTCGAAGTTATCTCTTCTTTCTGAGCTGCAATTTCTGCCGTACGTTCTTTTACTTTCTCCTCAAGAACCCGTTTCTCTCTCTGAAGTTGTCTTTCCCTGAACCGGACAATAAGCATCATCATTCCCAGAACAAGAGCACCAAGAAGTATGAAAAATACAGTCGTCTGGGTAAATGGGGCTTTGATTGTAAATTTAACAGAAACAGGTTCTCCGATATTTCCCCACAAATCACGGGCTCTGATCTGAAGAGTATAATCACCAGGTACAGGTATCATAAAATTATACTTAGTCTTCTCTGACCAGGGAGACCAATCAGGCATCAGTCTATTTATTGTATACTGATACTGCGTGGTGTTTTGTTTCAGATAGGCAGGTGCTATTATATCGAAATTTACAATGTTATCACCCCGATTGAATTCAGGCTCGGAAAGACTGAATTCAATTCCATCTTCATTATAGATGCTTTTTACGAATACATCTATTTCGGGATTAATTTTTACAGGTTTATTAAGGTCAATTCTGAACAGCCTGTTTTCACCATCAACAACCCACATTTTATTACTCTCTGCACTTACAGAAACGACATCATTGAAAATATTAAGCAATGAAATACCTCTTTTTTCATTATCAGAAAGTGCATTAAGTGATAACCAGTTTTCGCCATACTTCACCCATGGATTATTTGAAAGAGGGTAAATAAATTTAGTACCAGAAACCTCTGCTTTTAACCTGCCTTTTGCCGGAATAAAGCTTTCAGTTGCTTTATCAAAGATGTAAATTCCGCTTTCAGTATAAAGAAAAACTGAATCATTTGCCACATCGAGAAAATAGCGCTGAGGAAAATCATTCTCAATACTCATGCGAGTATATTTCGGGGCTTTTGTTACAGAATCTTTCTCAACCCTCAAAGCTGAATTATCGACTCCCAGCCATAAGTCACCCTTTGCAGTAATTATAGAATAAACAGGATCAGAGAAATCAGGATCGGGTGATTCGCTTATCCATTTTCCATTAACGTACCTTACTGTAAAATAGCCATCAGAAGCAGCAATATAATACCTGTCGCGTGAAGGCTTCCAGCTTATATAATTAACATACCTGTTCCCGGCAATATTAACCGCATTATGATTATTTATCATAAATAGTCCTCTGTTCGAAGCAGCCATTATCCCGTAGGGAGTGGGAACCAGTTGCCGGCATTTTTCATTAAACCCGACAACTTTCTTATAGACATAGTTCACTGACTTTAACTTACTTACGGTTTGTCTTGAAACCTGAGAAACAGCTGGTTTTTGCTGAGCAGGTGCTGATGTAATCTTCTCCTGTGCCAGTTTCTTTCCGAATATCCTGGAAAAAATACTCTTACGACTTGCAGGCTGTGCCCCTGGACTTTCTACAGGCCCTGAGGATGATTCAGAGGTGGGCTCCTTCTTAACAGTTACCTGCACTTCGGAATAATTCCTGACTTCCGTAAGATACCAGATCCCCTCGCTTGTTGCCACATACAATTCTCCTCTGTACCAGAGTGATGTTGTCAGATTACCCTCTAGTCCGGAATATATACTGAAGTTACCAACAGGCAGATTCAGATCAGCCCTGGTAAGACCATACTGATGCGAAAGCCATAGCCCTCCACTCTTGTCAAGCCCGAGAGCAAAAACCTCATCATCCGGAAGTTCATTCTGATTGTTAATTGTATAACAGATTTTCCCGCTTGTTCTGTCAACTACAAGAGCCCCTCCGTCGAGAGTTGAAAAAGCATACAGGGAGTCACCTATCGCCAAACCTTCTGAAAGAACATTGTCTCTCAGGTAGCCATCATCCTTTATGGGATAATCATAGTATTTCAGTCCGTCAAAGAGCGATAGATTACCATTACTTAATCCTACGAGGACCCTTTCAGAATTATATGGAAGTGAGAATAATATATCAGTATTTTCAGTAAGATAACCGGTTACAATCGGGAAAAGAGTGTCGCTTTCAAGTCTGAACAAACCTTTCCCGGTCATATTAATAAATGTATTCTTCGGTGTTACAAACAGGCCTGAGAAAAGACTTTCTTCCCTGGAATTAATTCTAAGACTCAATTTCCCGGTGGAAATATCATGGCGGCTTATTGTCTGAGCACCGCAAAACCACACGACCGAGTCGTTGAATACTATTTTGGTAATAACTCCCAGACCGGCACCTTCGCCCGACAATGATATGTATTTATATTCTCCGAGAATGTCCTTCTCAAGAAATCCATAATTATCCTCACCACCTACAAAGATCTTTCGACTGGAAGGGTCGTTGTTCATTGCATATGGAATTGTGGGGATTCTGATAGAGATCCATTCCTGCCCATCAAATGTCAGAATGCCCTTTCTGTTTGCAAAAAGCATTACCCGGCTATTATCCTGACAAATTGCCCAGCTCTGATTTTCAACCTCTCTGCTCTCCTTAAAATGAGTAAGAAGAAGGGCTACTTGCTGTGCCTGTATTTTCAAAATAAATGTTAGGACTATTGTAATTAGCAGTAACTTCTTCATTCTATTTTGGATTCCCTAAAATGTACCGGTTTCAGATTCATAAAACTAAATAAAATTAAGGATAAAACCCTGAAAAATATCTAACTAATAAATAGACTAAGTATCATAACACCAGCCAGGCCCATAATGCCAATCGAAGTCTCCATTACAACCCATGTCTTCATTGTATCCTTTATGCTAAGGTTGAAGTATTCTTTAAAAAGCCAGAATCCTCCATCATTAACATGGCCAAACATGAGACTTCCGGAACCTATGGCAAGAACCATTAATTCAGGATTGACTGACCCCCCTGTAACAAGGGGTAGTACTATACCGGCAGTTGTTATACCGGCAACAGTTGCAGAACCTACACAAAAACGGAGAACTGTTGCTATCAGCCAGCCCAGAAACAGCGGAGAAAGTGTTGACTGACTCAAAAGGCCTCCAATATAGGTACTAACTCCTCCGTCAACCAGAACCTGTTTTAAGGCACCCGCACCGGCAATGAGAAGCATAATCATTGTAATACTGGTTACAGAATGGGCCAGCGAATTCATTATCTCGGTCATTTTTCGCCCCCGGGCAAGTCCCAGTGTATAAATCGCAAAAAGGACAGCTATCAGCATTGCAAGGATAGGATTACCAATCCAGCTAAGTGCTTTTCTTACAACATTGACTTCAGCCAGGAAGAAACCGGCAATTGTAGCCATACTTATTAGTATAACAGGAAGCAGGGAGGAGAAAAAGCTTATCCAGAAACCCGGCATCTCACTATCAGTCAATGGCTTTAGATTGACAAACTCAGCCAGAGGGGTAGCCTTGACTTTACTCAGCGCTTTTGAAAGAAATGGCCCCGATACAACAATTGCAGGAATGGCCACGATAATACCATATACCATCGTTTTACCAAGGTCTGCGTTGAACATACCCACAATAGCAGTTGGTGCAGGATGAGGTGGCAGATAACCGTGTGTTACTGAGAGGGCTGCCAGCATCGGCAGTCCGACATATAGTAGTGGAAGTCCGGTCGATGCAGCTACGGTAAACACAAGCGGTATCATTATAAAAAAGCCGACATCATAAAAGAGAGAAACTCCAACAATGAATCCGGTAAGCATCAGAGCAAGCTGAATATGTTTCAGTCCGAAAGCATCGACAAGTTTAGTAGTTATTCTCTGTGCTGCCCCGCTTTCTGAAACGAGTTTCCCAAGCATCGAACCAAGACCGAGTATAAGCACAAGGAAGCCCATTGTATTACCTATACCACGCTCGATGGATACAATAGTAGAATCGAGAGTCATTCCTTCCGCAAGGCCTACCGCGAGAGCAACAATTACAAATGATAAAAAGGAGTTGAATTTAACAACAAGAATAAGAAAAAGAAGAAGGCAAATTCCCAGTATAACGATCAGAAGTGGCATAAGTAATAAAGGTTAAAGAGTAAAAGTTAAAGGTTTTGTCTGCCATCAAGGCCTGGTTCTGGTATAAGCGGAAATTTAATAACCTTATTGTCGCGTGTTGAGCGATAAATAGCCGTAAAAAGTTCAACTGTTTTGCGGCCGGCTTCACCATTCACATAAGGTTCCCTGTTATCTTTAATAGCCGATAGGAAATCCTCGATCTGATATTTGATATATTCCACAGTAGGATCACAACTGTTAAATTTATCAATATCCTGCTTAATCCATTCCTTCAGCTTTTGTTCTTCGCCCGGGATTGTCCAGAGATCATTCACAGGAGGCTCAGCCACTCCTGTTTTCCCGGCAATAAACATTGCTCCGCCATCGGTCTGAACACCGGCAGAGGCACCATTTTCTCCATGTACATGAACCTTTCCATAGATTCCAGGCTTCTGTGAATTGCTGACAAGAATATTGCCTATAGCCCCGCTTTTAAATTTCACAATTGCGGCAGCAGTGTCGTCAACTTCTATATAAGGATGGTTAAGATTTCTCCATACACCATACACTTCATCAATTTCACCCATATACCAGAGCATAATATCGAGCTGATGAGGTGACTGATTAACAAGCACTCCTCCCCCTTCACTCTTCCATGAACCTCGCCATGCATCAGAATCGAAATAAGCTTTATCGCGCCAGCCAAGCATAAGCACTGTTGCAAGAACAGGTTTGCCAAGTTTGCCGCTATCAATCGCGTCCTTAACCCTGCGAACAGGTTCGTACCATCTGCGCTGACTAATAACCCCCAGTTTTACATTCATCTTCCGGCAGGTTTCAATTATCTTGTCACAATCCTTGAGATCGGAGGCGAGTGGTTTCTCAATTAGCACACTAGCACCTGCCAGGGCTGCTTCGATAGCAGGATCTATATGATATGGGTGTGCTGTACAGACAATTACAAGGTCTGATTTATTATCCCTTACCATAGTGGAAATATCCTTATACGCCTTTGTACTAAACTTCACGGCAAAATCATCTGCACTTTTTGCAGTCCTGCTCCAGACACCCGAAAGTTTCGCTCCGGGAATCTGCGAAATGGCCTTAGCATGAAGATATGCCACTTTGCTGCAGCCGGCAATTGAGATGTTGAATATTTTTTCTGCCATCTGATAAGTATTAAGGTACAAGAATAACTTTATTAAGTTCTTCTGTTCGTGAGTATAGTTTTTCGAACCAGTAGGCTCCATCTGAAAGCGGTGCTACGATGGAGATCATATCATCAACCTTTATCTTTCCGCTTTGAAGAAGGTCGAGAATTACTTCATATTCACCACGTATTGCACAACTTCCAAGTATTTTTAGCTCTCGTGTTACAACTTTCTGCAGAGGAAATTCTACTTTCGGAGAAACATTTCCAACGAGGATTACCTTTCCGCCTTTCCTTGTATTTTCTATAGCACTGTTTACCGATTCACTTCTTCCAACAGCCTCGAAAGAGATATCTGCACCTCGTGAATTTGTAAGTTGAATCACTTTTTCATTTAATGAAGGATCAGAGAACATAAAACCGTGATCAGCACCAGCATTTAAAGCGGCGGCTACCCGCGCTGTATTAATATCAACTGCAATTATCTTCGATGCGCCTGATATTCTCAGAAGTTTGATAATAAAAACACCTATCATCCCGGCACCGGTTATAATGCATGAATCACCTGTTTTTATACCTGCAATATTAATTGAATGAAGCGCAACTGCAACAGCCTCTACCATTGCAGCCTGCTCAAAAGTTACATTTTTGGGTATATTATATAGTATATGCTGCGGGATAACAATAAATTCAGCAAAAGCACCATCCCTTTTATAAGTTCCCGGTGACACTCCAAGAACTTCGCGCATATCACTGAGGTTGTAATTTCCTTCAAGTGTGAACCAGTCATTTAAAGGATAAACCGTTGAATCGAATGTTACCCTGTCGCCCTTCTTCCACTTTGAAACGCCCTTTCCTGTTTCGACAATAACTCCTGAAGCCTCATGTCCCATTATCATTGGCGGAATTCTTCTTCCTGTGCTCCCATCAAGCCCGTGAACATCGGAACCGCATATTCCACAGGCCATAACCTTTACAAGTACATCATTTTCAGTAATAACAGGATCAGGAACATCCTTATAGGCGAGTTTATTATATTCTTCAAGAACAAGAGCCTTCATAATTTAATGGATGCTTAAAATATATTTGGTGAAGAACAAATATAATAAAAACAAGAATGAAAAATGAGATTAGTTCTAAAGTCAAATCCATTAAATGACATAGAATCAAATGACCTTAAAGAATAAAATCTTAAGTAAGAAAGTTTTTGTCTATGAAGTTCTGGAAGACTGTCTTATACTGATCGCTGACAGGAATGTATACAGAGCCGTCAAATATTATGCGGCTTCTCTCAATTACTGAGATTTTGGAAAGACTTACTATGTATGAACGGTGAACGCGCATGAATTTATCGGAAGGAAGAACTTCTTCAACAGCCTTCATACTTAAAAGTGTCATAACCGGTTTACCGTTTGTGAGATGAATTCTTATATATTCACTCATGCCTTCTATATACTTGATATCATCGAAATTGATCCTTAAAACTTTATATTCTGATTTAATAAAGAGATAATCCTTGCTGCCCTTCACCTCAACAGCCCTGGCACGGCTTTTATCGAACCATAATTTTACCTTATTGACTGATTTAAGAAAATCGGTATAACTTATTGGCTTCAAAAGATAGTCGAGAGCATCAACCCTGAAACCTTCAAGTGCATATTCGCTATATGCCGTAACAAATACGATTTTCGGCGGTTTGTCGAGAGTCTTAACAAAATCGAGTCCGCTTAGATCCGGCATATTTATATCTACAAACATAAGATCAATGGCTGCATTATTCACAAATTCAATAGCACTCAAAGCACTTTCGAACTGGCCGGCAAGTTCAAGAAAGGGTGTCTTCACGATATAACCGACAATCTGCCTGAGGGCAAGCGGCTCATCATCTATTGCAATACATCGTATCATAATGGTATAGAAAGATTTACATCAAATACATCATTAGCATCAAGGATTTTAAGGGTGTAATTTGCTCCGTATAAAAGGTCGAGCCGCTTTCTTGTATTCTCAATTCCTATTCCTGAGTACTTCTCAATCTGAGTTTTCTCACTTTTGCTGTTTCTTATTGAAAGCAACATTCTTTCGTCTTTTATTGATATTTCAATTGTTATAAACGATACATCCATATAGCTTATTCCGTGTTTGAAAGCATTCTCAATCAAAGATGTAAAAATAAACGGGGGTATTGTTCTGTCGGGGATAATATCAGGAGTTCTCAGTTTAATAATAACCTTCTCATTGAATCTAAGCTTCATCAGATTGATATAACTCTCCAGAAATTCTATCTCCTTGGCCAGAGTTGTTTTCTCGGTTTCAGTCTCATAAAGGAGATAGCGCATCATTTTAGATAATTTGATAATCGCTTCCTTCGCCTCTTCGCTATTAATATCAACGAGTGAATGTATGTTGTTAAGAGTATTCATCAGAAAATGCGGACTGACCTGATTTCTAAGCAATACCAGCTGAGTTGCCACATTCTCCTTTTCGAGCCTGATCTTTTCACTTTCAATATCAATGCCACGAAGGCTTAACCTGAGTCCTGTATCGAATCCGACGATTAAAACTGAAAGAATCAGAAAATTTGCAAAAGGCGGTATGGGTCTTTGCTGGCGTTGCTGTGCAGGTCGGAGATTTGAGAAGACATCCACTCCACCGGGATAGGCATAAGGAGGCATTGTAACCTGTTGCTGAAGTAAGGGAAGTTCAGGCGGAACATCTTTTATCTTCTCGTCATAAACAAATAGTCCGGCTGTAAAAAGGACAATCATGAAAATCGCAGATGCAACAAATCCTGCCTGTTTACCTTTATAGAGAAGAAATGGAATAAGTAAAAACCTGTTAACTAAAAAGATCAATAAAAGCGGGATGAGTATCTCAAGCTGGTTAATCACACTTCTCTTTATCGGACTGTAAATATCTTCCCTGAAAAGTATAGGGGTAAACAGGAGAACCAGCCAGACAAGAATTATCAGGACTATTTCAGTATATTTAATTTTCTTGTTGTACACCACAGGATTATTTTAACAGGCTAAGTCCCTCCAGAGCGCTTGTATCGCCCGGAGAGTATAATAGAACTTTAATAAAAAGTACCTTGGCTTCTCTTGATTTTCCAAGCCGGTAATCTGTCCAGGCAAGCATTAGCATACTCTGATAATCAAAAGGATATAGGTTAACTACTTTTTCAAAATGCTGATACGCCTGCTTGTAGTCCTTTCTGTCGTAAGAGATGAGTCCCATACGGTAGAGGGTTACAGTATTATTTGGATCAATAGAAAGAATTTTATTGTAATGTGAAATTACAATATCCCAGTTTCCCATGGAGGAAGCAGGCAAAACAACACCCAAGCGAGGTTCTATTGCATAAGGCATCAGTTCAATAGCCTTATTATAAAAACCAAGTGATTCGGTAAACTGTCCCTGCAGATATGTGAGCCAGCCAAGACGAAGATTTATTTCATACGATGCAGGATCATAGTTTGCCTTAATAGCCGAAACAGCATCTCCATACTTACCGGCCTTTTCCTTAGAATAACTTTCGCTGAAAGCAGCCGATAATTTTACATAATCCTGAGCTGAAACATAAATTGCCATACAGGAAAAAAAGGTTAACAATATGATTTTCTTCATTTTCATCTTATTTTATAATTTAACTTAAAAGCACAACCGAAAGAGTCAATATTAACTCTGCCTGTTCTTGAAACAGAGGCAAAGTCCCATGAATAAACATCAAATTTATTATAATATGGTGTCAGAGTAAAACTTAATTTCTTTAAAGGAAAAAGAATCAGGTTACTATGTATTGAAACTGAAGGAATCTGATAGGAGTTATTAACTGAGTATCCACTGTTCCTCACACTAAGAAAAGAATTTCCCTTCATTACCCCGGTCTCCATCCAGAGAAAATCACTCATCCTGACTCCTATTTGCTGATTAACCTGGTATGTTGAGCCCCAGTATTTATCATTCTGCACCATAGCTCCGGAGGTGAAATAAAGATTCACATTTCCGGAAGGCAGCCATGTCAGATGTCCCTCACTGCTTAACTGCC
Source organism: Bacteroidales bacterium (assembly GCA_038207725.1). Lineage (GTDB taxonomy): Bacteria > Bacteroidota > Bacteroidia > Bacteroidales > VadinHA17 > LD21. The sequence continues at coordinate 35,418 of JBBQZN010000014.1, forward strand.
TTGAATTTCCAAAATTACTGATTGATATATTTAATCCCGCTCTCAATTTCCATCCGTTCTTTATGACACCGGCACCTCCTGCAAATTCAGTATATTTTAATCCACTTGTAAAAACATCATTACAGGAGATCACATGTCCGAAGCCGGAAAACTCAAACCCTGCAGCAGGAAACAGAACAACTCTGCCATAAACCTGATTCTGCCTGAAATTCATTTCGGTACCTGAGGGTACAGAGGAAGAATAGACGCTCCCGTCTTTAATTAAGCCTGTATACGCAATACTTATCATTGACTTATTTCCGGTATAGGCATCAAAGCCGGCTGCCATCCCAAAGCTGCTTTTTACTGATTCATAATAAAGAGAATTCAGCTGATAAAGGAGTACATCATTCGCGGAATAAGACGAGCCAATTGATACGTCTGAAACTCCATTATTTCTAATGGATTTCAGCCTGATATTTTGTTTATTAGCTGGTATTGAAGCCAGATAAAGCATCGCATCATGCTTCCTTCCTGAAAAGATGTAACTGTAATAAATATATTCGTGCGAAAGAGTATCAAATGAATTAAAATCAATGGCTTTGCGGAAGTTATCTGAAGAGATTTGATATTTCTGATTATAATAGGCAAGTATCCCCAGCCTCATTCTGATATAATAGTAGTCATAGCCGGAATTAAACATAGTTTCAGCAGACCTCCTGAGATTTCGATAATCACCTTTAATAAAATAATTGTACGAAATTGAATCGAGCGACCTGAAGTCATCCTGACCATGCAGATTTTCTGATAAAATGAATGCAATAGCAATTATTAATATGACTCGCATAACGCTTCAGTTTTAGTTGATCCATTTACAAGAACGAGGCTATTATCGCTATTAACAGTAAGTTTTAATTGTTGATCCCACATTTTTTTGCTAAACGAGTAACCCGAAAGTCTCGAGTTGTAGGTTATACTCTTAAGGTCAAATTCAGATCCAATTCTGTTCATTGTAACAACAAATCCGACTTTAATGTACATAAAAAATGGAGCAGTAAAGTCGTGAATGAAGAGTCTCAAGCCACTGAAAACCATGTTAACCGGAAGTGAATCTGCGATTGTATAACCATCAACACAAATTACCGGAATCCGGAAGGCAGTCTGATAGAACTGATAAAGGAGTGATTTTTTACTACCTGAAAAGTGAGTAAAACAGAAAAAGACGCCATCGTACTGAAAATAAGCAATAGATCTTGTTTTATGACAATAGATATACGACTTGTTATAGACAGTTGTAAATACCTCCCAGTTAACTGACTCCAAAGCCTCCTTTGTTTTTACTTTCCAGTTAAGTTTTGTGCCCGGCATCAGGTTAAAAGCTTTTTTAAGAACTGCATTTTCCTCAACTGACTTTACAATTTGTCCTTCCGAAGGATAAGAGAATGTTTTAATCTCAAGCCCGTTTTCAATATATGCAAAGAGTGGATACTTAATTGTTGCAGATCCTATGTATGGAGTAGCCTGGATCTGAAAATGGAGATGAGGATACGGGGACCTACCTGAATTACCTGCCTTTCCAACTATCTGGCCGGAGGATACATTATCACCCGGATGCACTAACACAGAACCCTTCATCAGGTGACTGACTTTTGAGTAAAGCCCCTCACCGTGCTTAATTATAATTGTGTTTCCCCAGTTCTTTAAGGTGTTGACCTCCCCCGGCATATTGTCATCTATTCCGTCTTCCGCAACAACAACAGTACCGGCAGCAGGTGAAAGGACATTTTTTCCAAAGCAATAATAGTCGGTAAGCAGACTCCCCGAATCTGAAAACTGTGATAATTCACTGTCTGTTATAACAAAATCCCAGGCATGCCTCCATTCGCCTTTATGTGTATGTTCACCATCATGTCCCTGAGAAACATGCCATTCTCCGAAGAACGGAAGTCTCATCTGAAGCCAGCCGAAATTAGGAAAACGTCTTGTAAAACTTTCGAACGAATAGAGGTTTCGTTCGGGAGTTCCCTCCTGAATCTGTACTTCAATAAGTTTACGGCGTTCTGCCCTGAAACGGAAAGTATAGATAAAAACAAGTACTATCAGGTTGAAAGGAAGCGAGTAGATTGAAAGATTCAATGGCTTCAGCAAACCTGAAAGACCGGCGGCTACAAGAGCAACAACCGGAGTTATTGCAAATGCCCAGAAAAAGGATTGTTTTGAGGGAATATAGAAATAGCCTCCTATTGCAATTGCACCGAGGATAAAATTAAATCCTATATAGCTATAGCCAAGCGAAGTCATGTCCATACCCATATAAGAATAGGCCAGATATGCAACACCATAACCGATAAGCGAAAGGAGGAAAGCTATTCTGGAATAGAAAAGCAAAGCCACGGCAACAACAAATCCGGCCAGCACGTTAAATTGGAAGAAGATAGCTCCGAGCGATAAGAAATAGCTGTTCAGAAAACCCGATGTAATATTTTTTCCCCACCAGTGGTGAAAATCAACAAAGTTATTTCCGCCGATACTGAAAAGCGTATTTAGTACATATACACCACTGTGATTGACCTGAGTATCGTTCAGCATTCCTCCTGCACTTAATACAATCCAGATGCTGAAAACAAATGGAATGGAAAGATATGGAAGATAGTATTTGCCCAAAATCCCCTGAAAGGCAATAGTAATGAGGAATGTGAGAAATCCGGCAAATATTGCAGTCACAAGGATTATTGCTGTTAATTCATAGTGATATCCCAGACCAAGTCCGACCAGAAGGCTGTTAAATCCATAATAACCTTTAGATGCAGATAACTTATCAAACTTTAGAGATGTAGCTGCAAGATTTGCCGTAAAGACAGATAATAGTCCGCATAGCCCGGCAGAAATATCCAGAAAGGATACAATCACCAGAGGTATTGCAAACCAATAACTCTCTGAGAAGAAGATCTGGGAATAGCTTCTCAGTAATCCCTGAATAAAGGTCTGAATGATTCCGGTTTTAATCCGCATCAGTAATTAACAATTTTCAGGTTAAAAAGCTGGGAATTAATTCATTGGCAGACACGTCATTAAGTGTTTCTGCCTTTCTTATAAGGTGTACATTCCTTTCCATATCGATCATAACAACATTAGGACGCATTGTTATAAACTGCAGCCACTGAGTATTATTGTAAGCTCCTGTTCTTGTCAAAACAAACCTGTCGTTACGCTTGAGGGCAGGAAACATAAGAGATGGACGAAGCACATCGATATTCATACACAGCGGACCATAAATTGATGTCTCCTCAACCAGGCCTGAATGACTTGTAAGCGGGTGAATTTTATGATCATACCAGAGAGAGGTGAAAAGCAGGTTCACACCCACATCAACAATAGTTGCCCTGCGGCCATCCGACAACCTCTTGTTTGCCAGCACTGTACCTGCAACATAACCGGCATTGTCAATGAGGGCACGTCCGGTTTCAAGAATCAGTGTGGGAAGCTTGTCAGGTTTAATCTGCGAATTTATAATTGCAGAAGTAATTGCTTCTGCATATTCGTCGAATGATGGAGTTGTATCTTCTCCTGACAGGTAAGCTCCTCGGAGAGTGTTTTTTGAGGCAAAGCCTCCGCCCATATCGATATATGAGATATTATGGTTGAATTTTGTTGCAATGCCTGAAGCCAGATCAGCAACCTTTGTAGCAGCAACTCTGTAGGCATCAACACTCATTATATATGTGCCTATGTGAGTATGTAAACCGACAAGTTTCAAACGGGGATTTACCATTATTCTGTTTATAGCATCCCAGGCCTCACCATTCTCGTAATTAAGGCCGAACCTGTCCCATTTAGGATATATTCCAATATCCATATTTATCCTGACAGCAACTCTGGCTTCAAGGTCATTCTTCTGGCAAACATCTGCGAGAAGAAATAATTCATCAAGATGGTCAATGTGAATAAATGATCCGTTTCTGACTGCTTTTTCAAGATCTGCCGGTGTTTTACCGGGGCCGTTGAAAATTATGTTTTCACCTTTAACTCCGTTTCTAACAGCCTTATCATATTCGAAACCTGAAACTACTTCAGCCCAGGATCCCTGCTGGTGAAAGATGCGGCAAATAGCGTCGAGGTAGTTTGTTTTATAGCTCCATGCAACCTGTACCTTCTGGTATCTTAGGCTGAATGCCCGCTTCAGATCCTCAACACTATTTCTTATAGTTCTTTCAGAGAAGATATACAGCGGAGATCCGTATTCGTTCATAAGATCGTTAACCATAACACCGTCAATCAATGGCATTGGGGCGACAACGATACCTACTCCATGCTTGGAAGGAACACCAGGGTTCAATCTCGTTATTGTTGGCCGTTCAAATATCTGCTTTGACATTATAATTAAATTTAATTTATTATTACGCTTAGCTATGAGGAATAATTAAAATACTAGAGTTCACCTGTAGTTGTGAGCGTCGAGAACAATTCCAGATCGACAATCATGTCGTAGGAATATCTCACGAACATTTTTCCGACATCATAATTAGTGAATGGTTTGACTTTCATTCCCAGTGTTAGTTTAAGCAAAGCCTCAGGAATGTTCTGACCAGCGCCGACGGCAAGATAAACCCAGGCCGGGATCCGGGGATTTATCTCAAGCAGATAGAGTCTGTTATCAGCCGATCTGATAAGTTCAAGCTCCATCCCGCCTTTCCATCTGGTGCGTGATATCAGATTTTTTGCAAGATCAAGCATCGATTTGTCGTCAATTGTTATTCCACCCCAGGCTTTGCCTTTATCAGTTATATATTGTTTACGCATGGGTACTGCTGCAATAAGATTACCCTCACCGTCGCCCAGTGCAATTACATTTACTTCTGTTCCACTGATGAACTCCTGAACTATTACAGGATATCCCCATTTTGCTGATAGTTTTGAAAAATAGATCTCGGCCTGCTCTGACGAATAGGCGGGATATGCATCATAATATTTCCCTTTTATCATAACAGGGAAATTCATCGATTTTATTGTATTATTAAGATCCGCAACACTGAAAACCTCGGTACCTCTCGGAACCGTTACTCCGTATTTTTCACCGTAAGCCGGAAGATTGGATTTATTTCGCTCTTCAAACTGTTCAAGAGTCGGAAGATATGTTTTGATACCAACCTCGTTCAATTGATCAGAAAGCTTTATAAATGAGAACAGTTCAGCATCGAAGTTCGGTATTATTACATCGATCGGATCTTTGACGTGTATCTCCAGTAGCCTTTTAAAAAGAGCATCCTTACCTTCTGCAGGGTATGGGATCATATAGGTTTTATCGACCAGTTCGCGCATGTAGATCCCCGGCTCAAGGTGTTCGTAAGCCAGTCCTATTATCCTGACATCGAATTCATTAGATTCCCTTATGCCGCGTATCACAGGAATTCCGGGTCCGGGACTGTCAATATTATTAAGCCCGGTAACAGCTACTGATATCTTCCTGCGCTCCATATTATTCCTCCATCAGGTTATTGGCTGTGAGGTCACTTACAAAATCAGTAAGATATCTTTCCAAAGTTGTACTGTCAACATCATATTTTTCAATCATCAGTTTTGTTATCTCTTCAAGAGTTTTTCCATCTTTAATCAGCAGAATAACTTCTTTACCGGTATTATTCATAGTAAAAGAATCGCCCGTAGAAGGATTGAAGACAAAACCATTTTCACTTAGTGCAATATTTCCTTTGATCAGCATAGCTCATTTTTTATTAAAACCCTTATCAGGTATAAAATTACTATAATCTGAACAAATGTGGGATTGTATTATGAGACTCTCAAAAAAGATCAGTTAAACAGGCAGTTCCATAATCGGAATGGCAGTTTTTATCAGCGAATCACTGGGAAGAATTACACTGCCGGCAGACAGGCTTGCACAAAAAGGGGATTTAACTCTACATCCGCTGCCCCCAAACACCCTAAAGGGCATAGCCGTCAACTTAAGGAATCTGGAAATGGTAGAACAAGGTAGAATATAAGCGTATAATTACTTAATAATTGCATAGGGTCTGATAGTAATACTCTCCCCTCCTTTTGAAGGAGAGCCTGCCCCGATTAGGCGGGGGGATTTAGTGACAGAGAGCCAGGAGAAGACAATACAGATTCAGGTGCTTACTGAATAACTTCTTTTGCTACAGTTATAACCTTGATCTCTGGTGCACCAACAATCATATCACCGATTTTTGGACCGAATGCCTTGAAATAATCAGCGGCGAAATGTGCATCTACAGCAGCCTGATTCTTATACTCTTCAACAAAAACAAACTTTGTGTTATCATAAGGATCCTGAAACAGCTGATAATAAACACAACCCTCTTCAGTGTTTGATTTTGCAATTATGTCTTTAGCAGCTTCTGTAAAATCTTTAACCTTTTCGGCTTTCACCGTCAATTTTGCAATTATAACCATCTTTGAATCAACCGGCTGCTCAATTGTTGTTTCAGAAGCATTATTGCTTCCGGTACTCTTGTTATTTCCACAACTGCCTGTTATTAACATCATACTCAATAGGATTACTGATAATTTAACTTTCATGATTTCCATTTTTGGTTATATACTTTTTGACCCGATGAATATAATAAATAAAAATTGAATATAAAGAGCAACGACTCTACCTGATCAAATGGATTTCCGCAAGCGATTTTATTGCTCTGTCAGAGAAAAAGTCGCAGGCTGCAAATACCCTGAACAGGCCACCATCTTCATCAGGTTCTGTTCTGACGAGGAGAAACTCCTGCTGGTCGTTCCTGTTAAATAACTCGGAATAGGAGACAGCACAACGATACCCATCCTTTCCAACGATGCACATCATTCCGGATTGAATATTTTTTCTGCTGACCGGATAATAAGAAGCCAAAACATCCTTCAGCATCAACCCTTTAAAGGGAGATGTACTGTGTATTCCCTTACCTCTGCCATAAAATATTGTATTGAAAGTGATTTTCTCAGGCTCTTTTGGTGCGATAACAGCGAGTTCCCTTTCCTGATCATACAGTCTGAATTCAGATGAATACATTGGTGACAATCCCTTTACAACAGGAAATGATTTTTTTATCGATTTTACTGTAATCTTAACCGGATCAGAAATATTGCGCTCTGTCACCAGGTCGCTTCCTGCGACAATTTTCGAAGATACAGGCATTGGCCATAGCTCCTTTGTCTTGGATGGTACTATCCGCGACACACTACTGGCCAGAATAGTTTTATGAAGATTCGTTGGATAATAAATCTCTCCCCAGCTGAAAACGACCTTCTCTCCTTTTGCATTCTCAATTTCAATGTAAAGATCAATTATAGGATTAAACTCTGCACTGTTTTCCTTATTCAGAATCGAGTTATTCAGAATATCAAACAGAGAGTAACCATCATATCTGAATGCCCCCGTAAACCTGTCTCCTCCGGTGCTGTCGAGAAGAGTCTCTTTTACAATAACTGAATAAACAGGCAACTCCGAAAGATCAACAATACCCGGATTTGACACCTCGCCTTCAATGCTTAATTCCATTACAGGAAGGTCAATTGTCTCAGTATTGTCATAAAAGTTATTAGTCATATCTGTACTATCAATCAACTGCTCAGAAGAATAAGTGTAACTTTCATTTTTGACATCTTTTGAGGTATTACATGATGCCAAACTTAATAAAACAAAAAGAATAAAGATTGATTTTTTCATATTATAATTCATTAATAGTTTTGCAATTAGGAAATTGAACAGGCAGATTCAGATCAAAAATTAAACAGGTACGAAAATATAATTTGCTGGCATATTCCGGATGATTAATATCATGTAATGAGGTATTTTCCAGAAGTGTCACTACCCGCCTAAATGTTTTCAATAATTACTACAATAATATCCATAACATTTGTCCGGGTGGGACCGGTAACAACATGCCCGCCAATTTTCCTGAAAAAATTGTAAGAATCAAATTCTGCCAGGTATTTCGCAGTATTAATGTTGTCAGAAATTACCTTTTTATAAGTGTCTGAATCCACAATTGCACCTGCAACATCAGTTGGTCCGTCATTGCCATCTGTTCCTGCCGACAGAATTGTAATACCGGCATGATCCTTCAATAAGCCAGCGCACAACATTGCCAGGTGCTGATTCCTTCCTCCCTTACCTTTTCCGGTCATATTCACGGTAGATTCTCCTCCAAAAAGCAGGGCCACAGGCTTGACTTCTTCACTATCAGACTGAAATTGCAATGCTGTTTCAATCAAATATCCAGCCACAGAAGAGATATCACCCTGAATTTTATCATCTATTATAAGGGCATTTATATTGAATTCATGAGCCTTCATTTTTGAGGCTTCGAGTGCGATTCTGTTTGTTCCAACCAAAAGATTAAAAGTTTTTTCAAAGATGAGATCTCCGGGCTTAGGAGTCTCCTCAAATTTTCCTTCCACACCCCGGTTAAGATGTTCTGTCAATGCCGCAGGAACCAGCTTTAAAAGGTTAAATTTTGAAAGCACCTCAAGAGCCTGCTGATAAGTTGTAGGATCAGGTACAGTTGGTCCTGAGGCAATTACATCAGAGGCATCACCCGGGACATCAGACAGAATCAATGTTACCAAAGTTGCTGGGGCTACAGATTGTGCAAGCCTGCCTCCTTTTATTCCGGAGATGTGTTTTCTCACAGCATTAATCTCCTGGATACAAGCACTGCTTTTTACCAGGAGATCGTTTATTATCATAATCTCCTGCAATGACGAGCCCTCAGGAAAATCAGCGAGTAAGGCAGAACCTCCTCCCGATATAAGACATATTACAAGATCTCTTTCTGTTGCTTTTTCAGCAATTTTCAAAATATCAGATGTGGCCCTGAATCCATGAATATCGGGGACAGGATGGCCGGCTTCTGTCACTTTGATATGTCTTAGATTTACAGAATGTCCGTATTTTACAACAATATGTCCCTCCCTGATCCGGGTTCCCAGTATTTTCTCTACGGCTTCACCCATCAGACCACTGGCTTTTCCTGCACCTATCACATAAATATTATCTGTTTTACTGAGGTCAAAATGAAGGTCGCCGATATGCAGTATCTCATCATGGAGCTCCATCCACCTCATAATCAGCCTGTCGGGAAGAACGCTATTTATCCCCGCCAGAAAAACATGTTCAGCAATATATCTGGCATCCATTTTCTGCATAAGTGAAACTAATTTGAAGGTGTCAGATTTCTGTTAAAGTACAAAAAATGATGTAATCCATACAAGAAACAGTACAACCGATCCCATAACAATTGTTGATGAGGAGTAAACTTTCAGGGTAATCGAAGGATCTATATCTGAGAATTTTGTTATAACCCAGAAATATGAGTCATTTGCATGGGAGATCATCATCGAGCCTGCTCCCATCGACAACATGGCAAGTATTCTTCCCCATTCGGTATCGAGTCCGAGCAATGCCAGCATTGGACCAATAAATGAAGCTGTTGTGATAATTGCCACTGTTGATGAGCCTTGGGCAGTTTTCATTACAACAGCTATGAGGAAGGGAACAAGGATTCCGATGCTGCTTCCTGCAAGCAAAGTGCCGAGTGCCTCGCCGGTGCCTGTCGATTTAATTACCATTCCGAACATTCCTCCTGCAGCAGTAACAATAAGTATTGGTCCTGCCTTTTCAATTGCCTCCGAGAATACTGCATTAATAGTTTTAACAGATTTACCCCTGACAAGCAATAACGCAAGCAGAACGCCAATTGACAAAGCAATTACCGGTTCACCCGGGATATTGAAGATTTTTGTAAAAATGCTGCTCTTATCTTTATCCATAAGATTTAATAATGATCGGATAGTAATCAGCAGAAGGGGCACTACGATTGGCAGGAATGAAAGAAATACTGAAGGAAGATCATCTTTTCCTGACTGCTGATCAGATGCATGAATCTCAGCAGGAGGGTAATTCTTCCCTTCAGTAAGCCATCTGCTCCAGAAAAAGGCAGCAACAGCTGCCGGTATCGCAAACAGGGTTCCAAAAAGAATAAGCATTCCGATATTTACATCCATTATCCCTGCGGCGGCAAGAGCCCCGGGATGAGGAGGAATGAGACAATGAACAGAATAGAGGGAACAAGCAAGTACAGTAGCCATAAATGGCATTGCAAGCCTCGACTTTGAACTCAGAGATCTGGCAATTCCACTTAAAATAATGAAACCTGAATCACAAAAGATTGGCAGACCTGAAATAAAACCGGTAATGCCGAGTGCCTGAGCGCTTCGCCCCTCGCCTGTCTTCGAAATTATATAATTTGCAATGCTGATAGTGCCGCCTGTTTTATCAAGTGTAATTCCGATTATCGCACCCAGAATTATCAGAAATCCTATCGAGGCCATCGTATTGCCAAAACCCTCCTTAATAGTAGAAATTACAGTAGCGGCAGGCAGTGTCGTAAATGCCAGGAAAAGTGAAACAATAAAGAGTGCTATAAATGCATTAAGCTTATACTTTGAAGTAAAGACAATTATTGCAATTATGCTGATAATCACTAATATTGAAACCGTAATTATGCTCATAACAGATAATTTATTTCATTCATAAACCTTAGTGAACCTTTGTGAATACCTAAGTGTGCCTTTGTGTTTAAACTTTTTTTACCACTAAGGATCACAAAGTACATCACAAAGTAACACAAAGGAATATAGCACTTTAACTAAGTTAATGAATGTTTCAAATTTGAATATCTATAACTATGTTATCCAAAAAAAAGATAAGCCACCAGGATAGCTGTAGTAAATCCTGCAAGATCTGCCAGCAGTCCACAACCTATTGAATATCTCGTGTTTTTAATGCCTACGGAACCGAAGTAAACTGCAACAATATAAAATGTAGTATCGGTTGTTCCCTGCATTGTGCACGCAAGTCTGCCAATAAATGAATCAGCACCATGTGTTGTCATTGCATCAATCATTAGTCCTCTGGCGCCACTCCCCGACAAGGGCTTCATAAAAGCTACTGGCAAAGCTCCCGTAAACTGTGTATCCACTCCCATCCATGCAAAGAATCTGGCTATTCCGGCAATAATGAAATCAAGTGATCCGGATGCTCTGAATATTCCGATAGCAACAAGGATGGCAATAAGGAAAGGAATTATCTTTATTGCAACATTGAAGCCCTCCTTTGCTCCCTCGATAAAGGCATCATAAACATTGACCTTTTTTATAAATGCAAGCGTGATAAAAAGCACAATTATCAGCATCAGTATAAAGTTGGCAGAAAGTGTTGAAATAGATGAGATCTGCTCTTTTGGCAAGCCGCTGAAATAAAATATAATACCGCAGATAATAGCAGTCAATCCACCCAGATAAGCTAATATAACCTTATCAAATAAATTGATTTTCTGTATAATGGCAACGCTAATCATACCTGTAAGTGAGGCAGCAAATGTTGAAATAAGAATTGGTATGAAAATGTCGGCCGGATTAACTGCACCCAACTGTGTTCTGTAAACAATAATACTTACAGGGATAATAGTCAGACCGGCTGCATTAAGCACAAGGAACATTATCTGTGCATTTGATGCAGTCTCTTTATCGGGATTTACCTCGTGCATCTCTTTCATTGCCTTCAGCCCGACAGGCGTTGCTGCATTATCAAGTCCAAGCATATTGGCAGAAATGTTCAGCATTATGGATCCATAAGCAGGATGGCCTTTAGGTAAACCCGGAAACAGTTTTTCAAAAAGCGGGCCGATAAGCCTGCCCAGAATCGCAACCACACCACCCTTTTCACCTACTTTCAGCAATCCCATCCAGAGTGTAAGGGCTCCGGTTAGTCCGAGGGAAATCTCAAACCCTGTTTTTGCATTGGCAAATATTGCATTTACCATATCGTTAAATATCAGCGTATTTCCGCCAAATATCAGTTGTCCGAGGGCAACAACAAATCCTATTATGAAAAATGCTATCCAGATATAATTAAGAGCCATATCAATTGAATGAGTCGCTAAGATAAGGAATCATAAAGACAAAAGACAAAAGGTAAAAGACAAAAGATAAAAGTAAAAAGACAAAAGTAAAAAGACAAAAGTAGTTAAGAAGGTTTTAGAAGTTTTAGAGACTTTGCATTTCCGCCTGTTTTAGATACATTTGCATAAATAATTAAAGAATATGGCACGATTTACAAGAATAGATGTAGCATTGAAGATGCGCGAATCAGGGATCATACCTGTATTTTACCATAAGGATCTTGAAGTATGCAAAAATGTACTAAAAGCATGTTTCAACGGTGGACTTAAAGCTTTTGAATTCACTAACCGCGGCGATTTTGCCCATGAAATATTCAGCGAACTGAATAAGTGGGCTGAAAAGGAGATCCCCGGAATGGTATTGGGTGTCGGTTCTGTTGTTGATGCAGGAACAGCGTCTCTTTATATTCAACTTGGTGCCAGCTTCATTGTTTCTCCTGTTCTTAATGCAGATATGGCAAAAGTATGTAACCGCAGAAAAATTCTCTGGTCACCCGGATGTGGAACACTTACTGAAATTAATTATGCAGAGGAACTTGGTGCTGAAATAGTTAAAATATTCCCGGGTTCTTCCGTCGGCGGAGCTGAGTTTGTTAAGGCTGTTAAAGGCCCATGCCCGTGGACCAGCATAATGCCTACCGGAGGAGTTGAACCTACTGCAGAGAATCTTAAGGAGTGGTTTAATGCAGGTGTTACCTGTGTGGGTATAGGTTCAAACCTTATTACAAAGGAATTGCTTCAAAATAAAGACTGGGATGGTCTGACAAAAAACATTGCTGAAGCAGTCAAAATACTGGAACAAATCAGAAAGAGGTAAATCAACTAACCCTGCCTACTAACAGACAGGCAGTGTTAATGGATTCAGATCTTAATTAATATTTTAAGATTTTTTGCAGGTTCTTTATCAAGGAGATCGAAGCCTTTCTGTGAATCTTCAAGATTAAGGATTCCCGTAATCATCTTATCAGGGTTAAGAGTTCCATTGTCAAGGGCTTCTATAACTTTTGAGAATTCACCATGGCTTACACGGGAGGCGATTATCCTTGCTTCCTTCCAGATCAGCTCCTTCATCAGAATCTCAGCAGGATGATCTGAAAGTCCAAGCACACATACTTTTCCTCCGCCTTTAATAGCATTTATACAAGTCCGTACCGGATTAAACCGCCCATCTACAGTTACTTCATGTCCAACTGCTTCAAAAGCAATGTCGACACCTCTCCCGCCAGTTATCTCTTTTACAAGAGCTACAGGATCTGATTTCCTGAGGTTAATAGTGTAAATTTCAGGAAATGAGGAAGAGGCCAGCTTCAGTCTCTCATCAAGAATATCGGCAAGAATGATTTTACCGGATGTTATTGTCTTTGCTGCATGAAGTATTGATTGTCCTACCTTACCTGACCCTACTATAAGTATATCATCGTGTTTTTCCAGTCCGGCCCGGGCTGAAGCATGAAATCCAATCGAAAGTATCTCAACCAGTGCAGCATGTTCGTCTGAAATATGATCGGGAATTGTAAAAATCATGTGCTCAGGAACTGACACAAACTCAGCAAAACCTCCATCAAGATCTATACCTACAAGTTTCAGTGATGTACAGGCAGGATAATGGCCTGCAAGACAGGCCGGACATTTGCCGCACCATATTATAGGATCGACAGTAACCTTCTGGCCAGCAACAAGATTCTTCACATCTCTGCCAAGCTCTTCAATAACACCGGCGAACTCATGTCCCGGGATCATAGGCAGTTTTGTGCGCGGATGAAACTCACCTTTAAAAATATGCTGATCTGATCCGCATATACTTGCATATCTTACTCTTACCATTACATTGCCGGGAAGCAACGCAGGTTTTGAAACATCTTCCAAACTGATCTTTCCATATTCCCTTATAACTGCTGCTTTCATAATTATCATACTTTTTACACATCCGGGAGACGCTAGGCATTGCGTCTTTACATCTCGTAGTACCGGGAGACGCAAGGCATTACGTCTTTACAAACCGGGGGCTCTGTATAATTCGATATTTGAGATTACAGGACATGCTTTTGATTTGGCGACTGCTATCTTAATTTTTGTTGTTTTTACCAGCGGAAATTTTCTGATAATCTTATGCCCGATTGTTGTGCCATCAATCAGAAATTCCCATTTGTCATTTACATAGGCGTAGACACTGAATTCCTGAACACGTTGCCCAAGCTTGATGTATTCCTGAACCAGCACTCTGTTTACTTCAGTTTCCTTGCCAAGGTCAATTATAACTTCACCTGTAGTTTCTGAATCCTTTGTAGTCCAGTATGTTTCAGGATTTCCATCATTGACATTTGATCCTTCAAAACCTTTTCCGCGTTTTGCACTAACCTTCACATCTTTGCCTGTGGCAAGATCTGTTTCAAATTCCTTTTTACGCAATTCATTGAAAGCAAGCAGTGATTTAACATCATTTTCATGCAGAAGTCCCCGTCTGTCGGGGGGAATATTAAGCAACAGGTTACTATTTCTTCCTACCGAAGAATAATACAGCTCCATAAGGTTTTCAGGCGATCGTACAAGTGAATCCTGTGTCTGGTGATAAAACCAGCCTTTTCTGATTGATACGTCAACCTCAGCCGGCACCCAGTATTTACCATCGATGTGACCCTCTCCGAGTATCTTTGCAAAATCGCCTCCCGGATACATATCATCTTTATTCAGAAGGCACCAGTTTGTAAGACTCCCCATACCGCTTTCATTGCCTACCCAGCGTATATCAGGACCCGCATCAGAGAACATAACTGCACCCGGCTGCAGTTCCCTGACAATCTTGTGGGTGTTTGCCCAGTCGTAATACGTCTTATTATCAATCTTTCTTTTCTCCCTGGCGCCACCATAGTAACCATCGCCACCATTAGCACCGTCGAACCAGACTTCAAAAACATCACCATACTGAGTAAGAAGTTCATTTAATTGCTTTCTGTAATAGCTAAGATATTCAGGTGTTCCGTAGAAAGAACTATTTCTGTCCCAGGGCGATAGATATACACCAAACTTAAGTCCGTACTCATCACAAGCCTGCCGTAGTTCACGAAGCACATCGCCTTTTCCATCTTTCCATACTGAATTTTTCACAGAATGATCTGTGAATTCAGAAGGCCAGAGACAGAAACCATCATGGTGTTTTGCAGTTATTATGATTCCCTTCATACCGGCATCCTTTGCAGTTTTAGCCCACTGCCTGCAATCGAGTTCAGTTGGATTAAAAACTGACTCTTTCTCGTCGCCATAGCCCCACTCTTTATCTGTGAAAGTATTAACAGTAAAATGAACGAACATATAATACTCCATTTCATGCCATGCTAACTGGCGCTCAGATGGTACAGGACCAAAAGGTTCAGGAGGGGCCTGCTGTGAACAGGCTGTAAGAGAAAAAATAAAGAAAATAAGTAAGAGTGTATTTTTCATAGTTTTTATTTTGAAAGGTCCTTAATCCTTATGTTTCTGAATTTAAGCTCTGATCCATGACCAAGAAAACCAATATGTCCGGTGCTGTTCTTTAGTCCGGGATGATCGTTATGGTCCAAGGTACCATTGTCGCGAGGTCCGGCGAAGTCGCCATCTACGATAACAGTACCATTAAGAGTTATCGTAATTTTCGTGCCCTGAATTCTTACCTCCTCATAGTTCCATTCACCAACAGGCTTTTGAAACTCCCGTTTGGCAGGAATAACTCCATAAACGGAACCGTGATACTGATACGGCTGAAGATTTGCATAAACAGCTGCTCTATTGTCAAGGATCTGAAGTTCCATTCCAACATAAGCGGCATCTCCCTCCATCGGAGTTCTGATTCCCAGACCATTATTAGCTGCAGGTGTAAGAAGGAATTCGAATCTGAAAATAAAATCAGCATATTCTTTCTCAGTATAGAGGTTTCCGCCTGAGCCATCGCTGGGTTTTACAACAATCATAGCATCCTCAGCGATATACGATTGCTTATTGCCGACCCAGTTATCAAGGTTTCTGCCATTAAAAAGTGCCACAAATCCTTCAGATTTTTCCTCCGGTGTCAGGTTAAAGTCTTTTTCACTGATTTCTCTAACGTAAATATCACGGAATGCCAGATCTGTTCCATGAGCCTGTAATTCAATGGCACCTTTAGGGAAGATTGGGATTTTTCGGTCCCAGTAATTCTCCATTGTTACATTATCAACAACCAGTTCCCCGTTGAGCCATACAGATACCTTTTCGCCTATCATAATTATTCTGAAAGTATTCCAGTCTCCGACAGGATTATCTGCAACTATCAGCGGTTTTGAAAGATTGGTCTGGTTATTATAAAGACCTCCTGATCCAACCTGTGCTCCGACTTCCACTCTCGATGTGTCCCAGATCTGAACCTGAGGTGTTCCCCTGAGATAAATACCACTGTCGCCGGCTTTAGTTATCTTCCAGTCGCTTATCATTTCAAAATCGCCATATTCTTTTACAGAGCATAGGTTATCGCCGCTTCCGTTAAACCAGATACAAGCATCTTTTACGCTCCAGTTGCCGGCTACTTTTTTATCTGCCTCGGCCTGCTTTTTAGCAAGATCTGCAGGTTTCATTTTTGCTCTTGTAACCGGATTCTCAACAAGGCCCTGCCAGCCGCTTAGATCTTTTCCGTTGAACATAGGTTTAAATCCCTCATCCACAGCCATCGACGCCAGGTACTTGCTTATCATTTCCTTATCATAATCAGCTTCCTGTCCTTTGATCTTGGGGATAGCCTTTGTTAGAATTTCTCTAACATTGTTTCCATACATGCCAGCCGTTGAGCTTAGCGAAGGAAGAGCAATCAGCATTGCTGCTTTTGCTGCGGAAGCTGATGCAGCTTCATCATCAAGATATTCTGATACAAAGAAAAGTGAGAGATAAGTCTTCAGCTTACCGCATTCAGTAATAATCTGATTTTTACGTTCAGGAGTCAGCGCATAAGGCATAATTTTTCTGCACAGCAAAAGTTTCTGATCATCTGTTAATTGCGCTGTCCTTATTTGCCTTACATAACCATTAAATGCAGGTTCCTCATAAGTCTTATTACCCGATGCACATATGGCATATAGTGCTGAAGAAGCTGAGTAGTCTTTCCAGTTTGTGAGAGATTTGAAACAGATATCGCGCATTGCAGGATTGCCGTTTTCAAATTCTTTTAAGACAATTGCAAGAGCTTCCCTTCCGCCTGTTTTAGCTAACACAGGCATCAGTTTTTCCTTGATTGCAGCTGATGACAATGATCTGATTATTATAAGTGATCGCTTTTCCGGATCACCAATTTTACCGGCTGCAACAGCAAGAGCATTCTGGATTTCTGTAATTTGATCCTTATTATCAGTGGCAGAAAGCAAAGCAATAAGTTTCTCCTGATCAGAAGGACCTGCCAGGGTAGAAATTGCTTTTATGGCAGCTGATTTTACCTGTTCGTCAGAAGAAGAAGTGAAAGGAAATACATCGTTAAAGAATTTATTATCCTTGTTCCATGCAAGAATTTCGATAGCACTTGCCTTAGCTGCCGGAGATCCGTTCCTGAGAACCGGTATAAGCAGAGACATATCTTTGCTGCCTGCAACAGTCATCAGTGCCGACTTAGCGGCAAACTGATCGGACTCATTACCAAACTTTGTCATATAATCGATAAGAGCTGAAACTGAGCTATTTCCGACAAGTTTAACGATGGCTTCAGCGGCTTCTAGTCTAACTTTGGCATCCTGATCAGATAGCGATGCGCTCACTAAAGGCAAGGCACTCTTATCCCCGCGTATTCCAAGGAAAGTTATTATTTCGGGTCGGGCAGCCGGTATGGCCTCTGGAAAATAAGCGATCCAGTTGGTGACAACAGCAGGATCAGAAATGCCGAGAGAGGTTCGCAAAGCGGCATTTCGGTATTTGTCATTTTCATGGGAAACAGCTTTATAAAGATCACCCATAGCAGAAATACCGTGAAATCCGATATATATATCCAGAGCTGCTGCTTTATTTTGTATTGTAAGTTTATCATTGCATTTGGATATGACAAGTTTACAGATCTTATCCATTGTCTTCAGATCGCCATTCAATCCGCAAACCTTTGCATAATTAAGATACGCAGCGGTTGCCCCGGTATGTTCCCATCTGTATGCAACTCCCTTAGCTGCTTTAGCCAGAACAGCATTTGCCTGCTTAGCACCACTCATTGCCAGAGCATTAAACGCTGAAGCTTTTATGTTTACATCGATACTTCCTGACCACATAACATATTCGTTAACAGCCAATTGAGACTTCATTATTGCAAGTGCATTCATAGCTGCTGCTGCACATGGCAGGTCTTTATTTTTGAGTGACTCAGCCAGAACTGACTCGGCCTTTTTGCCTCCGGCTGCCAGAATAACAGCAAGTGCAGGCTGGCAAATGTCTTTGTCGTTAAGATAAATTTTGACAGCATCTACAGAAAGATCTCCGCCAATGAGCTGAAGTTGTTTCATATAGAAATCTTTCACCCCATTGTCTTTGCTGGCTGTGGTATAGGCAATACAGGTTTTTTCCCAGTCTGCTTTATCCTTCTCAAAACCATTCTGAGAAAGAAAACGGGTAAGGCTCTCAATAGCAAATCTTGCCCTTGTATCATCGCCTGTACCTGCCGGAACGATCTGATCGCATATCTGCTTAATGCCGGCGTCATCCAGGGCAATCAAATCATTCATCAGTTTATCGTTAAGCTGGAGATCATTGGCCGGAAAACGGGCAAGGATGTCAGCAACTTTTGTCTCTGTCGTTCTTATATCCTGAGGGTATGCAATTACTGTAACAAACAGGAAAACAAAGCTGATTATAAGTGTATTTTTGATTTTCATATCTTCAGATTTTCAAATTTTCAAATTTTCCATGGACCACGCATTGGCGGGTTTATGAGTCTGTTTGCACCTTCATCATCAATAACCTGCTGTTTTACAGGATCATATTTTAGATTTCTGCCAAGCCGCACCGCTATTATTCCAAGGTTTACAATTGAACACGACCGATGGCCATTCGATTCATTGAGAGCAAATTTCTTCCTGGTAAGTACCGATTCACTGAAAGTACCAATCTGAGGTGCCGGATCAGGAAGAGAATCTATAAGTCTTTCAAGATCAGGAATATCTGACTTGAAACCTTTAAATATTTTTCCGTTAGGACCTTCAATGTAGGCTGCATTTGTATCGCGGTTCTCACCGTCGAGAATAATCTGACAACCATCAGCATAGGTATAGGTTATCCGTCGCCACGAGCCAACTGCATCAAAGTGTTGCTGAGGAGCATCAATTTCAACAGAGACAGGTCCTGTTTCATCTTTTCCAAGCAGATATTGAACAGGATCGAGATAGTGCTGTCCCATATCACCAAGTCCTCCACCATCATAATCCCAGTAACCGCGGAACTTTGCGTGTACCCTTTCAGGATTGTACGGTTTATAAGGTGCCGGACCCAGCCACATATCATAGTCGAGTTCAGACGGAACAGGCATAGGCTTAAGGTTATGGAGCCCGCTCCAGTAGAACTTCCAGTCATAACCGGTAATGCCGCTTACAGTTACTTTCAGAGGCCATCCAAGTACGCCGCTGTCAACGAGTTTCTTCAAAGGTTTGACAGTTGTGCCCAAACCATAGAACTGATCCCTGAACCTGAACCAGGTGTTGAGCCTGAACATTCTGCCATTCTTCTGAACTGCCTCAACAACTTTCATTCCCTCACCAATTGTTCTGGTCATAGGCTTCTCGCACCAGATATCCTTGCCTGCCTCAGCTGCTGTTTTAGCCATGATACCATGCCAGTGAGGCGGTGTTGCTATATGAACAACATCAATGTCAGTACGGGCGATAAGTTCCCTGAAATCATGATATCCGGTTATATTTCCTCCTGCAGCAGCAACTGCGTCATCAAGATGCTTCTTATCAACATCACAAACAGCCAGAATACGGCCTTCATAATCAAAATGACCTCTTCCCATTCCGCCTACTCCAATAATACCTTTTGTCAGCTGATCACTGGGAGGTGTATAACCCTGACCTCCGAGAACATGCCGTGGCACCAATGTCAATGCAATGGCAGCGGTACCTGTCTTCCTCAGAAAATCACGTCTGCCAAGACTGTCTTTTTTCATAATACTATGATTAGTTAGTTATTTAAAGTGCTATAGTCCGAAACATCAGGAATATAAATTTCCCCAATCCCTAAAAAATACTTACGCAATTTGCAAGTTTTACAGCCAAAATACAAGCAGAAGAAGTTCTATTTTGAAGGAACCTTAAAAGAAATGAGGCGTGAGGAATGAGGGGTTAGGAATGAGGGGTGAGGAATGAGGGGTGAGGTATGAGGGGTGAGGAATGAGAGGTGAGCGCAGAGCGTAGAGAGCTGAGAAGTGAGACTATTAAACTCATAATCAGAGGCTTTCAAGCCACAGAGTGGCGAACTATTTGTAGAAAACGGATACCACACATAAAGAGCGCCGGAGTAGAAATATTATAGAAACCGGGGCTTGGCACCGGCGCTAAAAAAAGGCATGCATGAGAGTTGAGGGGTGAGGAATGAGGGGTGAGGAATGAGAGGTGAGCGTAGAGCGTAGAGAGCTGAGAAGTGAGACTATTATACTCATAATCAGAGGCTTTCAAGCCACAGCGTGGCGACCTATTTGTAGAAAACGGATACCATACATAAATAGCGCCGGAGCAGAAATATTATAGAAACCGGGGCTTGGCACCGGCGCTAAGAATAAAGTCGTGCGATGTGCGGTTAGCGGAGAGCAGAGAGTCAAGGCAAAAATACTGATCGGGTTCAAATCAGATTGGTTTTATTGTTAAATTTGGCAAAAAT
>JBBQZN010000015.1:0-55351 GCA_038207725.1 Bacteroidales bacterium
AGAAGTCATCGGTCAGCGTACTTCCTGCCATGGTGTGCCCTTTTACCTGTTCAATCCATGTCTCGCTGGTAGAACGTTGTTTATAAAGCTCATGCAGCTCGATGGCATTCAAATCAAAACTGCTTGCGTAGCAGACGTACTTATAAACCGGAACAATTTGTACCTGTCCAAGATATTCAACCCGAACATATTCCTTTACACTACGCATAGCCTTCAGCATCCGGGGTTTGCTCCATCCTTTTGCAGTATAGCTAAACTCGCATATGGCAACATCTTTTTTGCTTGTGACCTCATCCCATGTTTGTGCCTGAAGTAACTTTTCGAGATTTTTTAATTTCACCTTAACTAGATAATCCCAGCCAAAAGATTCCAATGAGTCGAAAAGCACTCCTGCGAAGAAACCGCTATCGGCCCGGAAAAAAACTTTCTTTATATTTTTGGGTAAACTGGCTTTGACTTCATTAAAGAAATCAACAATTCCATTGGACGTATAAGCTGAGCCCGTTCTGAACCAGGTGTGGTCGTGCACCATTTTGCCCCAGCATTTTCAATGTAGCGGATATCGCGTTCTCGTTTATTGCCTTGTCCAACTTCAGTAATGCTTTCACCAAACCGTCACCGCGGTTCATGTATTTGGCTACTGTGTTGAGGCCTGAGAACTTTGTAATGTTACTGCCTGTAAATGAGGCCTTAACGATTTTTAATTGATTGTTTAACTTTTTATTCGTATTTTTCATCCTGAAAGTGATGTTTTTTTGTTTGTGTTTTTTGCTTTAACACTTTAAATATAAGCATTATACATCACTTTCTTTCATTTTTAAATTACTTTTCTAAGTATTACAAAAAAAAGAATATCAGGAACTTTTAAAATACCTACATCTGAAATAAAGGAAGTGCTTTCATCATTTCTACAACCTTGCCTCCTACCCTGGCAATAACTGCCTCATTTTCAATATTTGATATAACCTCATCAATCAGATCAACAATAATCCCCATGTGTTCTTCCTTTAATCCCCTGGTTGTCACGGCCGGTGTGCCAACTCTCAATCCTGAAGTCAGGAAAGGTGACCTGCTGTCGAAGGGTACCATATTTTTATTTACAGTAATATGGGAAAGAACAAGAGTATTTTCAACCTTCTTACCAGATATATCCGGAAATTTGGTGCGAAGATCGATAAGCATCAGGTGGTTATCAGTACCATCTGAAACAACTTTATAACCTCTGTCCATAAAAGCTTTAGCCATTACTGCAGCATTACTTTTCACCTGTCTCTGGTATTCTTTAAATGATGGATCTAGAGCCTCACCAAATGAGACAGCCTTGGAGGCGATTACGTGTTCGAGCGGACCGCCCTGAATACCCGGAAAAACTGCTGAGTTTAACAATGTTGACATCATCTTAGTCTCCCCTTTTGCTGTGGTAAGTCCCCATGGGTTGACAAAGTCTTTTCCCATTAGTATAATTCCTCCTCTGGGGCCACGCAAGGTTTTATGAGTTGTTGATGTAACTATATGAGCATATTTCAATGGATTATTAAGTATCCCGGCTGCAATAAGACCTGCCGGATGTGCCATATCTACCACGAATATAGCCCCGACCTTGTCAGCTATTTCTCTCATCCTTTTATAATCCCAATCCCTTGAGTAGGCAGAAGCACCACCGATAAGAAGCTTTGGTTTTTCCAGCAACGCAGTCTTCTCCATCTGATCATAATCAACCAGACCAGACGATTCAATAACACTGTAAGCTACCGGCTTATAAAACAACCCTGATGAATTAACCGGTGAACCATGCGACAGATGTCCACCGTGGGCAAGATTCAGTCCCATAAAGATATCTCCGGGTTTCAGTACCGTCATAAATACAGCCATATTAGCCTGAGCGCCGGAGTGTGGCTGAACATTGGCATATTCTGCATCAAATAGCTTCTTCAGCCTGTCGATTGCAATCTGTTCTGACTGATCAACTATCTCACATCCACCGTAATAACGAGATCCGGGATATCCTTCAGCATATTTGTTAGTCATTACCGAGCCCATTGCTTCAAGAACCTGATGGCTCACAAAATTTTCTGAAGCTATTAATTCAAGTCCGTTTATCTGCCTCAGGCGTTCCTTTTCAATAAGGTCAAAAATCACAGTGTCTCTTTTCATTATACTAAGTTTTTTAAATTATTCTTCTGATAACTCCTGAAGAAGTTCCCTGTATGTTGAGAATATCCTCGATTTGGAAATAAAACCTACATAGTAACCATCATCAAGAACAGGCAGGTTCCATGCTCCTGTTTTTCTGAATGTATCCATTACGGTATCGATATTTTCCTTTTTATCGATGTAAGAAGGAGGCATTGTCATATAATCTTTAACGTAGGTGCTGGTGTAAAGTTCCTGCCGGAACATTATCTCTCTCACATCATCCAGTGAAACAACACCCTCAAGTATATTAAACTCATCAACAACCGGAAAGATATTTCTTTTTGATTTCGATATAACTTTAATAAGGTCTCCAAGAGTATCATCTTTTTTAAGTTTCAACAGGTCTGTTTCAATCTCTTTCTTCCAGTTCATTCTGGTTAACACAGCCTTATCCTTATCATGTGTGATAAGGTCGCCCCTTTCGGCAAGTTGAACATGGTATATAGAGTGTTTCTCAAAACTTCTGGTTGTTATGAAAGCTACTGTTGAGGTTATAATCAAAGGGATAAGAAGAGAATAGCCTCCTGTAATCTCAGCGATAAGGAAAATCGCTGTAAGCGGTGCATGCATGACACCTGCCATCATTCCTGCCATTCCAATCAGGACAAACCTGTTATCAGGCAGATCGACAAAATCCAGCTTCCTGAGAACGTTGGAAACTAAATATCCCGTAATACCTCCCAGAAAAAGAGTAGGAGCAAAAATACCTCCAATCCCGCCTGCCCCATTAGTGGAACTGCTTGCCACAACCTTAAGAAGTATCATGCCTGCCATAAAGAGGCTGACAACCATAAAACTGTCTGAATGCACACCGAAAAAAGAATTACCCATTACAGATTCTGTATTGCCCTGCAAAAGGAGCATAATTGAATCATAACCCTCGCCGTATAAAGGAGGAAAAAGATAGATCAGTCCTCCCAGAACAATCCCGCCAAGTACGAGCCTCACATAAATATTTTTTATTTTCTCATAACTACCTTCAAGGAATAGTGTCATCCTGGAGAAATAGAGTGAAATCATTCCGCAGATAACACCCAGCACAATATACCATGGAATATTGTAGATATTGAAGGCTTCAGTGATATTGAAAGTAAAAAGAACCTTATCACCCATCAGGAAATAGGCTACAGTTGCTGCTGTCACAGAAGAGATAAGTAATGGAACAATAGAGGAAATAGTAAGGTCGAGCATCAGAATCTCAAGAGTGAAAACAATGCCTGCAATTGGTGCTTTAAATATTCCAGATACTGCTCCGGCAGCTCCGCAACCGATAAGAAGAGTAATATTTTTATAGTTTAGTTTGAAGAATCTGCCAATAACTGACCCGATTGATGAACCGGTAAGAACAATCGGAGCCTCTGCTCCAACAGAACCTCCGAAACCGATCGTTATTGTGCTTGCTACAATTGATGTCCAGGTATTATGCGTTCTGAGATAACTCTTCTTTCGCGAAATAGAATATAGTATCCGGCTTATGCCATGTCCTATATTATCTCTGACAATGAATTTTACGAATAAAAGGGTTAGCAACATGCCTGTAAAAGGGTATGCCAGATAAAGATAACTTCCTGATTCTCTTGTTATTCCTTCTGTAAGAATCTGATGTGTGTAATGAATTGCATTCTTCAGAAAAGCGGCTGCAAGAGCACTCAGCAATCCCACTATAAAACTTAGGATGTAAAGCAATTTAATCTGATCGATATCTATAAACCTGAAGCGGGTAACTCTTCTGAAAAACCTATTGACAACCATAATAGTGCAAATATAAAAACAATACCAAACCTTCTTTGTTTTTTAATTAAGTTTGTCTCCTAATAAATCGAAATGTATTTATTTCAGGGTAAATGAATAATAATTTTCCACTATGATCGGATATAAAAGGTTTGCACTGGATAATGGACTAAGAGTAATTGTCCATGAAGACAGATCAACGCCTCTTGTTGCCATGAATATTCTTTACGACGTTGGCTCGAGGGATGAAGATCCCGATGCGACAGGTCTTGCGCATCTTTTCGAGCATCTTATGTTCGGAGGTACTGTAAATATTCCTGATTATGATACTCCGCTGCAAATGGTTGGAGGTGATAACAATGCTTTTACAAATAATGATATAACCAACTATTATCTTACAGTTCCTGCAGTAAATATTGAAACCGGTTTCTGGCTTGAATCAGACAGAATGAACGAACTTGATTTCTCTCAGAAAAACCTCGATAACCAGAAAAACGTTGTAATTGAAGAATTCAAACAGAGATATCTCAATCAACCCTATGGCGATGCAATTTTAAAACTCAGGCCCTTGGTATATAAAATTCATCCATACCGCTGGTCTACAATAGGAATGGATATTTCTCACATTGAAAAAACAAACCTTGAAGATATAAAGACCTTTTTCTATTCTCACTATGCTCCAAATAATGCAATACTGACACTTACAGGCAACATCGATTACAATAAAGCTCAGCAGCTAACAGATAAATGGTTCGGCCCTATTGAAAGAAGAAAATTAAAATCCAGAATAATTCCGGCAGAACCGGACCAGACGGAAGAAAGGAGTCTCACAATTAAAAAAGCCGTTCCTGCTACCTCTATTTATAAAGTCTGGCATATCGGAGGAAGAAAAAGTATTGATTATAATACTCTTGATCTTATTACAGATCTGCTTGCAGGAGGAGAATCCGGCAGGCTATACACGAAACTGGTCAGGGAAAAGAAACTCTTTACAGAAATAAATGCTTACATAACATCGGATATCGATCCTGGTCTGATTTTCATACAGGGAAAACTTATGAAAGGCATTAGTACCGAACAGGCTGAAGAGGGTATTAATAAGGTGCTTAAAAGTATCTCAGGAAACTACGGACTCGATGAAGAGATAGAAAAAGTTAAAAACAAATTTGAATCATCCACAGTTTTTTCCAACTCAAATATTCTTCATAAGGCGACCAACCTTGCATTCTTTGAACTTCTTGGAGACGCCGGACTTATAAACTTTGAAGTGGAATCATACAGGAAAGTCACGGGAAGGATGGTAAATGAAGCAATGGAAAAATATTTCATTCCTTCCAATTGCAGCACTTTATATTATAAATCTAACAAAAAAGACTGATAATGAAGAGTCTGCATCAAATACAGCCCCTGGTTTACCCGGTTGAAAAGGTAATCATTCCTGATCCGGTTTCAAGGTACCTCGATAATGGTATTCCACTGTTTATGACTGAAGCAGGTACGGAGGAAATTATGAGAATTGAATTCACTTTCAGGGCCGGACAGCTTATTGAAACCATGCCACTTATTGCATCAACAACCAATATGATGCTTACAGAAGGATCAAAGAATTACAGTTCTGAAGAACTCAGCCGGATACTTGATTTTTACGGAATTTTTCTACAGCAATATGCGGAAAAAGACCGCGCCGGCATAGTACTTTACTTTCTTTCAAAACACACTGAAAAAGCCATAGAATTAAGTAATGAAGTCATTTTTAATCCTTTGTTTCCAGAAGAAGAGCTCAATGCACTTATGAAAAAGAGGGCCAGCTGGTTTCTTGTAAACAGGGAAAAAGTAAGTAATCTGGCATCTGATCATTTCTTTGAATCTATTTTCGGGATGAGTCATCCTTATGGCAGGCAAGTTGTTGAAAACGACTTTGAAACAGTCAGCTTTCCGGCAGTAAAGGACTTTCATTCAAAATATTACGTTCCCGGAAACATGACACTTTTTGTTTCAGGGAAAATACATCCTGCTACATTTAACCTTCTGAATAACTTGTACGGGAAAAATTCAATTCAAAAATTCAAACTGCCCGGAACACCTGAATTACTGAAAGGCAATCAGTTAAAGAAATTTCATATTGATAAGCCGGGTGCCGTTCAGTCTGCTGTCCGGATCGGTTCAGCTACAATTGATAAAAGGCATCCCGATTATCCGGGGCTTAAAATACTCGACTCAATCCTTGGAGGCTATTTCGGATCGCGGCTCATGAGGAACATAAGGGAAGAAAAGGGTTACACATACGGCATCAGCTCAGGTGTTACATCCTTGAATTTGTCGGGCTACAAAGTTATCTCAACCGAAGTTGGCAAAAAACATCTTCAGAAAAGTATCGATGAAATTTACAAGGAGATAAAACTGCTTCAGACGACTGCAATTGGTCATGATGAACTTGATCTGGTTAGAAATGTTATGTCGGGAGAGATGCTCAGAATGTTCGACGGACCTTTTGCACTGGCTGAGAGTTTCAAGTCAGTCTGGGAGTTTGGACTCGACAACTCATATTATTACAGGCTTTCAGAAAAGATAAGAACTATAGATCCTGATGAAATAAAAGTATTGGCAAACACGTATTATTCACTTGATGACTTATATGAAATCACTGCCGGATCAAAATGAGAATAAAATTTTTAATATCAATATCAATATTTTTAATACTATACCATTCTATTGGTTATTCCCAGCCTGATTGTGAAACTGATCCTCCCCTTCCTCCTATTCTTAAATCAGTATCAATTCAGATAAGTACAGGATTTACCATTTTAAAATGGAATTTAAGTCCGTCAGCCGGAATAGCTGCATATATCGTGTATAAATCCGAATCAGGTGGTGCTATAAGAGTTGATACTATATGGGATCCATCGGCTACAACTTATACTGTAACAAACACAGCATCAAAATATTCGAGTGTTACCTATGTTGTTGCATCACTGCGGCTTCCGCGCTGCACAAGTATCTTCTCAAATGAAATAAGCTCGGTTTTTGAAAAAGTAGCTACCGATACGTGCAGAAAGGAAATAAAGCTGACATGGAACAAGTACACTCCTTTTCCGCTAAATATTACCGCTTACTCCATAATGGGATCTGTAAACGGAGGCAGCTTCAATGAACTGGCATTAACTGACCCTGATAAAAACAGCGCCATTATAAACGATTTCATTACTAACGCTGATTATTGTATATACATCAGGGCAAACATGGAAGACGGCACTGCTGTTAATTCCAATAAAGAGTGTTTCTCTACTAAAATGCAAAGGCCGCCTCAATGGATTAATGCCAATTTTGCGACTATTACTGAGGATAAAAAAATATCGGTTTCCTTTACTGTCGACCCTCAGTCGGAGATTAAAAGCTTCACTATTGAACGTAAAACAGGTATAAACGGAATCTGGACTGAATCTGCCAGAGTCTCGTCGCTTAATGGACTGGTTGATTACATTGATAATCAGACTGATATTAATCTGATAAACTCATACCGTCTCATTGCTCTCAATTATTGCATGCTCAGGTCAACTATTTCAAATACAGCCTCAAATATTGTACTTCATCTTGAAAAAAATATGGATGATATTCTACTGTCCTGGAACAAATATCTCATGTGGAAAGGAGAAGTATCAGATTATAAAGTATACATCAACTACGGTGCCGGATATACGGAGTACATAACGATTCAGCCATCGGACAGTTCTCTGAAAATAAAGTACAGGGATATAATGAATTATGTAAGTGCCGGAGAAATATGTTTTTACATTTCTGCATCAGAAAAAAACAATCCTTATGGTATAGCGGGCATCAGTAACTCAACAAAGGTATGCACATCGCCAACCGAATTAATTACTGTACCAAATGTATTTACACCGGGCAATGATCTTAAAAATGACCTTTTCAAGCCTGTACTGTCTTTTACACCAAAGGATTATAAGCTCATAATAACCGACAGGCAGGGCAAAGTGCTGTTTGAGTCTGATGATTTCAATGAATCGTGGGATGGCAATTCAGGCTCACTTCAGCAGCCTCAGAGCGTCTGTCTCTGGTTTCTCAGGGTAACAACACCGTCGGGTGAAAACCTTAACAGAACAGGTACTGTTACAATAATCAGAAACCGCTAGAAAATCAAAACCACACTAAAAGTTAGATCGGGAAACACTATATTTGCAGGCATAAAGCCTTGAGCAGTAAAAAAGTTTATGGGGAAGAAGGATATATTTGATGAGGAGGATATAAAGAGTATTCAGGCAGAATATGATACCCTTGTTAAGGATCTGTTCAGGTGCAATAAATCAGGTGATAAAGAGCTTATTGATAAAGCTTTTAAAATAGCCAACGATGCGCATTGGAATATGCGTAGAAAATCGGGGGAGCCATACATTATTCACCCTATTTCAGTTGCAAAAATCGTAAATCAGGAAATTGGTCTGGGAGCAAAATCAATTGCTGTTGCGCTTCTGCACGATGTCGTTGAAGACACAGAGTATACTCTTGAGAATGTTGAAAGAGATTTCGGACCGAAAATTGCCTCACTTATCGACGGACTTACAAAAATTTCAGGTACATATAATAAGGAAAACTCATCTTCTCTTCAGGCTGAAAACTTCCGTAAGATGCTGCTTACATTGTCTGACGATCTGAGGGTAATACTGATTAAGATTGCTGACAGGCTTCATAATATGCGGACTCTGGATTCGATGCCTGAGCACAAGAAGATGAAAATTGCCGGTGAGACTATCTTCTTGTATGCACCTCTGGCTCACCGACTTGGCCTATATGCAATAAAAAGTGAGATGGAGGATCTCAGTTTTAAATTTCGGCAACCTCAGATCTACGATGAGATTGCCGCAAAACTAAAACACAGCGAAAAGAAGTATTTCGCTCTGATAAATAAATTCTCACTGCCAATAATTGAAAAACTTGAAAAATCGGGTCTCAAATTTGACATAAGCGGCAGGCCAAAGTCTATATTTTCAATTTGGAATAAGATGCAGGCCAAAAGCGTCCCATTTGAAGAGATTTATGATGTACTGGCTGTCAGAATTGTTTTTGAGGCTATTGAAGGTGTTCCCGAAAAAACTCAATGCTGGAATATCTATTCCATAATTACAGATTCATATCTTCCAAAACCAGACCGGATGCGCGACTGGGTTAGCAGACCGAAACCGAATGGCTATGAAGCACTTCACGTAACAGTAATGGGGCCTGATGGAAAGTGGGTTGAGGTTCAGATCAGAAGTAAAAGAATGGATGAAATAGCTGAAAGAGGCTATGCAGCTCATTGGAAATACAAAGGAGATGAATCGCCTGAGAGCGAACTCGATAAGTGGATCAAGAAAATAAGGATCATGCTCGAGAATCCTCATGAGGATCCAATTGAATTCCTCGATGAATTCAAGATGAATCTCTTTTCCTCTGAAATAATGGTCTTTACTCCCAAAGGATTACTTGTAAGCCTTCCTAAAGGGGCATCAGCACTCGACTTTGCCTATGAGATTCATACGAAGGTAGGAGATAAAGCAATCGGAGCGAAAATAAACTATAAGCTCAATCCCATCAATGCAATCCTTATGAGCGGTGATCAGGTAGAGATAATTACCTCTGATATAGCCAAACCGGAAAGGGAGTGGCTTGCCTTTGTAAGGACCTCAAAAGCAAAGGATGCTATAAAGAACGCGCTGAAAAATGAAACAAAGGATAGCTCTCAGAAAGGCTTGGAGATACTTGAAAATAAGCTCAAGGAACTTGGTATAGCTTCAAGCAATGAGACTTTAAAGAAACTAATGGCCAGCTTCGAGGTGACTAATAAGGAGGATTTTCTGGCTGCCCTGGGATTGGCAAGAATAAAACTTGACAACATTAAAAAAATACTAAAAAGTACTCCATCTAAAAATGTTATTAAATACTGGGAATTAAAATTAATCGGTTCAAGAAAAGAAAAGACAGAAAGCAGCACGGATACTTCGAAAGATAAAATTGACAAGAGTGTTCCTTTTCTTCTTAAGGAAAACATCGATAATGCCGAACAGTCATACCAGATTGCAAAATGCTGCAACCCGATACCCGGTGATGAGGTTACCGGATATATATCCCCCGAGGGAAGTATTGTAATTCACAAACCCAAATGCCCGGTTGCAATACGCATCATGTCGAATGAAGGTAACAGGATAATTGCAGTTAAATGGGCGATTCATAAACTTGTCTCGTTCCTTGCCAGAATAAGCATGACAGGCATTGACAGAATAGGTCTTGTAAATGATATTACAAAGATAATCTCATCAGAACTTAAGGTTAATATGACTAATATAAACATATCTGTAAAAAACGGCATTTTTGAAGGCACTATTGATCTATATGTTCATCATACAAAAGACCTCAATAACCTGATATTAAAAATTTCAAATATCAATGGCATTGAAAATGTAAAGCGGGTTGAAGATTTTACAGAATAATTTATAGTGTAATTTGCACATATAAATCCGGAATATATTCCTATTTTTGTTATTATTTTAAATTAGATCAGATATGATTAGTGATGATACCAAGTTAACTGTCAAGAAGATCTTCACTGAGTATCTTGAAAAGAAAGGACACAGGAAGACTCCTGAGAGGTACGCAATCCTTGATGAAATATATTCGCGTGCCGGTCATTTCGATATCGAATCTCTCTATATCTTCATGAAAAATAAGAATTATCGGGTTAGCAGGGCAACCTTATATAATACAATTGAACTGCTGCTCGACTGTAACCTTGTAATAAAACATCAGTTCGGGAAAAACATAGCCCAGTTTGAAAGGGCTTACCAATGCGGCCAGCACGACCATCTCATAGATATTGAAACCGGAAAGGTTATTGAATTCTGCGATCCCAGGATTCTTGAAATTATAAAAACCGCCAGTGGCCTTCATAACTTTGACCCGCAATATCATTCGCTGTATATTTACGGCAAAATGACAAAAAAAGAGAAGGAATAGTGCCATAGCAAGACCATTCAACCTTTTATTAACAATCTG
This sequence comes from Bacteroidales bacterium, assembly GCA_038207725.1. Lineage (GTDB taxonomy): Bacteria > Bacteroidota > Bacteroidia > Bacteroidales > VadinHA17 > LD21. The sequence continues at coordinate 10,972 of JBBQZN010000015.1, forward strand.
TTAGCACATAGCAGAGCATAACTGAATTATTTCGTACATTGTGAAGTAATTTTATTAATATATTCAATGCGTAATATGAAGATTGACATACTGTTAGGACTGCAGTGGGGAGATGAAGGAAAGGGGAAAATAGTTGATGCAATAAGTCCTGAATATGATGTTATTGCCCGTTTTCAGGGAGGACCCAATGCAGGCCATTCGCTCGAGTTTAATAATGTCAAACATGTGCTGCATCTTATTCCTTCAGGAATATTTCACACTGACAAACTGAATATTATTGGAAACGGCGTGGTAATCGATCCCGCTGTCTTTAAGAAAGAGATTGATGAACTGGGGCCCGGCGTTAGCGAACTTGCCGGCAGACTGGTAATTTCGACCAGGGCAAATCTGATCTTGCCAGGTCACAGGTTACTCGATGCTGCCTATGAAAAATCAAAAGGAAAAACAAAAATTGGTTCAACACTTAAGGGAATAGGGCCGGCATATACTGACAAAGTTGCTCGTACCGGTCTAAGGGTTGGTGATATTACTCGCCCAAACTTTCATGAAATATATAAAGAGCATACTGAGAACCATCTGAAGATCCTTAAAGGCTATGATCTTGATTATGACTTGAAAGAGTACGAAAAAGGTTGGTTCGAAGGCATTGAGATGTTGAAAAAATTCAGACTTATCAACACTGAGTATCTTGTAAATAAACTTGCGGCAGCAGGCAAAAAAATTCTTGCCGAGGGCGCACAGGGAACAATGCTCGATGTCGATTTTGGCTCCTATCCTTTTGTTACATCGTCTAATACTATAAGTGCCGGGGCTTGTACCGGATTGGGTGTTTCACCTAAAAGCATCAACGAAATATTTGGAATATTCAAAGCATACTGTACAAGAGTCGGCAGTGGACCGTTTCCTACCGAACTATTTGATAGAACAGGCGAAGAGCTACGCACAACAGGCCATGAATTCGGTGCTACAACTGGCAGACCCAGACGTTGTGGCTGGCTCGATCTGCCGGCATTGAAGTACTCAATTATGATAAACGGGATCACTCAGCTTTTTATGACTAAGGCTGATGTAATGTCGGGCTTCAGAACTGTTAATATTTGCACCTCCTATAAAGTCGAAGGTAAAGAGTGTATTGAACTTCCATTCAATAATGATGCAGTCATTGAACCTGTTTATACTGAAATGGAAGGCTGGAATGAAGATATCTCAGGAATAAGAGAGTATAGTCAGTTGCCGGCATCACTAAAAAAATATATTGAATTTGTTGAGAACGCAACAGGTGTAAGAATAACAATGGTTTCTGTTGGTCCCGACAGGGAGGAAACAATATTCAGAAAATAGATTCCAGTATATCATAAAAAAACAGGCGTTGAAATAGTTCAGCGCCTGTTTTTTTAATGTTCATATACTTATTTCTTTATATAAATCCAGGCGTCAGGCTGGACAGTATCCTGAAATTCCTTCAGCCGTTCAACTGCTTTTCTGAAACTTTTATGCCCTTCTGCTGCAACGAGCTCAAATCGGCCTCCATCCATCTTTACTATCTGGGAATTATAGCCATTTTTGATATACTCTTCATTCAGACTTTTAGCATATTCAGGTGTTATAAAACTACCCACAATGATGTTATATTTTGTTTCAAGAGCCAGCCTCTGTTCTTCAGCTACTCGATCAGCCTCAGCGTTGGCACTTTCAATTGCAAGCAGACGAGCCTGTTCCAGCCTTATTGAATCAGCAACCCTGGTGCTGTCCTGCCTGGCCTGTAAGCTGGCCATAGTATCTGCATTTTTTCCACGCTTGCCTGCTTTGAAATATTTGCATGATGGAAATACAACTAATAAAACTATAACAATAAATCCAATTAAATGTCTCATAGTTAAGTGTTTAAAGTAATAAATGTGAAAATGGTAGATAACTAATTTTCAGTGTGTAAAAATCAAAGATACAAATTATTGAAAACCAAACCAAATGATATAATTATTCCAGCAGAATGCTATAATACAGTAGATTTCGTATATTCGGCTATTAAAAAATATTAAATAGCTAACTTAAAACCCGGATAAATGAAATCATTAATACAATTCTTCGAAGAAAGCGTTGAGAAGTACAGCAACAATGTTTATCTCTGGGAAAAGCCCAATGATAAATATGAAGGTACTACTTACGGAGAAACCCGAAAACAGGTCTATGAATTTGCTGCAGGACTAATTAAACTCGGAATAAAAAAGGGAGACAGGTTAAGTCTGGTTTCTGAAGGCAGAAACAGCTGGGTAATAGGTGAAATGGGTATTCTGTATACCGGAGCAATGAATGTTCCTCTTTCGGTAAAACTTAATCCCGATGAGATAAAATTCAGGATCAGCCATTCAGGATCAAGAATGATTCTACTCTCATCGATACAATATCAGAAGTTTAAAGAAGTCATAGCAGAATGTCCGTCAATAGAAAAGATAATTCATTTCGACACGCAGGAAGAGTATGCATCTAATGAATTACATTTCAATGAAGTGCGTAAAATAGGCAGAGAATGGCTCGATCAGCCCGAAAACATGACAAAATTTGAAGAAACATATAAAAGTATCTATCCTTCAGATTTTGCCAATATCTGCTATACATCAGGCACCACAGCCGATCCGAAAGGCATTATACTGACACATGGTAATTATGTTACAAATGTGTACCAGGCTTATAGTCTGATGGATATCCCTTCCTTCTACAAAACACTCCTTATTCTTCCATGGGATCATTCATTCGGACATACGTGCGGAATTTTCGCTTTTATGGGAAAAGGTGCGAGTATAGCCTCTGTAAAAAGTGGAAAAACTCCGATGGAGACACTCAGAAATCTTCCAAGTTGTCTTAAGGAGATAAAGCCAAATCTTCTGATGAGTGTCCCTGCCATTGCCAAAAACTTCAGGAAAAACATCGAAAAAGGGATTAAGGAAAAAGGGCAGATAGTTGAATTGCTTTTCAACCACGCTGTTAAAATATCCTATTCATATAATAAGGAGGGATGGAATAAAGGAAGAGGACTGCAGAAACTTAAAAAACCGCTTCTTGACCTTTATGATAAAATCCTATTCTCAAAAGTGCGTGAAGGTTATGGAGGAGAACTAGACTATTTCATTGGCGGCGGTGCCCTTCTTGACATTGAGCTTCAGCGATTTTTCTATACTCTGGGAATACCTATGTATCAGGGCTATGGTCTTAGCGAAGCCTCACCTGTTATATCATCAAACTCTGCTTCGAGACACAAACTTGGTTCTTCCGGTGTTCTGGTTAATAATATGGATCTCAAAATATGTGATGATGATGGAAATGAGGTTCCTGTCGGACAAAAAGGTGAAATAGTAATAAGGGGTGGTAACGTAATGCACGGTTACTGGAAGAATGATACCGCAACAAATGATACTGTAAAAGATGGCTGGCTTTTTACAGGCGATATGGGATATATGTCGGCTGATGGGTTCCTGTATGTGCTGGGTCGTTTTAAAAGCCTTCTCATTGCAGATGATGGCGAAAAATTCAGCCCTGAAGGTATCGAGGAAGCTATTTCAGAACAGTCAAAATATATCGATCAGTGTATGCTTTACAATAATCAGAAACCATATACTGTTGCACTAGTCGTACCTAACCAGCATGCGCTCAAGTTGTATCTTGAAGAAAAGAACCTCATTGCTGATTCAGATGAGGGTAAACGCACAGTAATAACCCTTATTGAGAATGAAGTAAACGAATACCGTTCAAACGGGAAATTCGGCAGTATGTTTCCTCAAAGATGGCTGCCTGTTGCAATTGGAATACTACAGGAAAGCTTTACAGAAGATAACGGTTTAATGAACTCAACTATGAAGATAGTAAGAGGTAAGATAATGGACAAATACCAGGACCTTATAGACTATCTGTATACTCCTGATGCGAAGGCCGTTACAAACGAAAGGAATATTGAAGAGGTTGAGAAGATGAAACTAGGTTAAGCCGGGTGCTGGGTAGCTGGGTGCCGGGTGCCGGGCTGACGTAGGACCAAGAACCCAGGACCAAGAACCATGAACCAATTAATAAATTACCTTATAATCCAATAAACATAAAATTGCTTCAAAGTATATCATTGGTGTTATTAGTTTTTTTAAGTGTATCATGTACACTTAATAGTATCCGCAAAATCTCACTTGGAAAAACAGCTGATGGTTTTACCAGAATGCTGCTCAATAATTCTTTTGTTTTCCAGAATGATCCGCTGATCAGGGATTCTGGCCCGATGGCCTTTATACTCCTCCTACTGAGAAAGCGATGGTTTATGATCTTGAAATGACAAAGAAAATGGGATTCAACATGCTAAGAAAGCATGTGAAAGTTGAAAACCGTATTTTCTATTACTGGTTCGACAAAATGGGGATCCTCGTCTGGCAGGATATGCCGAGCGGTGAATCATCCATCAATTATTATGTGGGTTCTTTTTAAAATGTAAACAGCGCATCGGGCTGGACCGACAGAGGAACAGGAAACATTAATGATGTACACCATTATCCCGATCTGCTGAGTTTAATAATGCAAGACCGGCAGGCAGAATCTTCTACACAACTGACGGAACTGATCTTGATGAAAAATCAAATCAGTATACAGAACCGCTTAAACTGACAGCAACTGCAACAATAAAGGCATTTTCAAAATGGGACGATGGGATAAGCGAAGAAGCTATCCCCTTGCAAAAGGTTTGCACAAGTTAAAAATAGAGTACTTCCAGGGTGAAGGTGGTGTTGGCCTGGAGTTTCTTGTTGAGGTTCCGGGACAATCCAAAGCGATGGTTCCTGAAAAATGGTTATTCAATTAAGTCAAAAAATACATTCTTGCCTATACTATCAACCTGCTTTTGAATGGAAGGAAGGTCATGAAATCAGCATGATGTACAATATATGCCTCGGTAGTTCTTTTTACAAGATCTCCTTCATGGGCATGAGCAGCGATAATATGACACACTTCAGGAGGAACACCACACTCCTCTGCCAGTGAAACTCCTGAAAACGGATGCCTCAGATATTGACCGTACTTACCCTGAACTGGCATGCCTTCTTTATCTAATTCATATTCAAGCATTTTGCCTACATCTGCGAGAATAGCACCTGCAATAAGCACATCCATATTCACGGGAAGATCTTTTCCGAAAAAAGAGTTCATCTTTTCTCCGCTTTCTTTTGCGATATGAACAACACATCTTTTATGTGCCATAAAACTGACCTTCAGATCTGGTCCGCAAAGCAGAGTAAAAGGAATCTTTTCAAGATCAGCAGGAGTAAGAGCGCTCTTCCCCATCGCCAGCTCCCATGTTGCAGCACACTTCTCTCTGAGATCATGATCAATAATCCATTCGAGTTCTGGCCATAGTTTTTTAATTATGTCATTCATAACATCTGTTTTAACTATTTGAGATGTGCGATAATGGCATCAGTCATCGCAATTGTTGAAGCGGCTCCGTTCTTTGTTACATCCTGTCGTCCCGACATCTTCATCATATCATAAGTTCTTACCTTGCCTTCCGAAATAACTTCAGTAACTGCTTTGCGGATCTTTGAAGCAAGCTTGTATTCTTCAAGATAATCGAGCATCATACAGGCCGATTCAATCATTGCAATCGGATTAACAATCGGTATTTCAAATCCGGCATATTTAGGTGCTGAGCCATGAGTGGGCTCAAAAACAGCAATACCGTCAGAAGAGAATTGCGCACTGCAGGCAAAACCAAGTCCTCCGATGAGTCCGGCGAAACCATCTGAAGCAATATCGCCAAACATATTTCCTGCGACGATAACACCGTAATCTTCAGGATTTTTGGTAAGCCACATCATTTGAGCGTCAATGTTTGTATTAAGGAGCTTTATCTCAGGGAACCTGTTTTTATGAATCTCCTTTGCTAATTTCCACATAAGTCCGGAGGTCTCTCTGACTACATTAGGCTTTTCACAGACTGTTACTGATTTATATCCGTACTTAGCGGCATACTCAAAAGCTGCCTCCAGAATCCGGGTTGTTGCTTTTCGAGTGAAGATCCTGGTTGATATGGAGATTTCTTCAATTGGAACTTTCCCGAAGTTTTCCCTGAATTTTGGATGCGTCATGAGTGCATCATATACCTGTGCCGGAGGATTTGTCCATTCAACACCAGAATAAAGGCATTCAGTATTCTGACGAAAAATGACAACGTCAATAATTGGCTCATCGATTGTATTTCCTTTCCCTCTCCGGACAAAATTAAGCGGGTTACCTTTATATGATTTACATGGGCGGACACAGATATCAAGATTAAAATGCTGTCTGAGACCTACTATCGGGCTGGAGTATGAATATCCTTTCCCCTGCAGTGCTTCTGAAAGTTCTGCTTTTGCATCATCATTTGGTTTTGATGTAATAGCCCCGAAAAGAGCTATTTTGTATTGTGAGAGCAGATCAAATGTTCGCTGCGGCAGAGGGTTACCCTCGCTACACCAGAATTCCCAGCCAATGTCACCGTGAATATATTCGGCATCAAATCCGGCTGCATCGAGCACCCTGACGGCCTCTTTTAGTACAACTGCACCAATTCCGTCTCCTGGTAATGTAACAATTGAATACTTTGCCATATTGCTGAATTTTTATTTAAGAAGTGAAGTTAACTGTAAAAATAATCAAAATTCCGCATGGTTAAAAGCCATTACTAATTATAAATAAGGCTTTAAAGACAAAAAAAATACTACTTTTGTACCCGAAAGTTACAATAATTACTATGAGTGTATTAGGCAGTTTAAATCCGGCACCTCTCTGGATCTACTTTGAAGAAATCTGTAGTATACCACGATTATCGAAGAATGAAGGAAAAATACGGAAGTATCTGCTTGAGTTTGCAAAAAAAAATAATCTTGAGGCGAAGGATGATTCAGTTGGTAATATCCTTATAATCAGGCCAGCATCAAAGGGTTTTGAAAACCGGAAGACAGTTGTTTTACAGAGTCATATGGACATGGTAGGAGAAAAAAATGCCGATCACAAACATGATTGGTCAACTGACCCTATTGTACCATTTATTGATGAAGGATGGGTATGTGCAAGCGGAACTACACTTGGAGCAGATGATGGAATCGGCATTGCCGCACAGCTTGCTATACTGACAGATAATAGTATCAAGGCAGGGCCAATTGAGTGTCTGTTTACAGTAGATGAGGAGTCGGGAATGACAGGTGCAATAAATCTGCAGCCTGATTTTTTCACCGGACGTATATTGCTTAACCTCGATTCGGAGGATGAAGGTATTCTTTTTATAGGATGTGCAGGTGGCATGGATACTGTTGGTACAATGAAATACAGAATGGTACCAACACGCAGTGAAGGAATGTGCGCACTTGATATCTCAGTTACAGGATTACATGGAGGACATTCAGGTGATGAGATCCATAAAGGATATGGAAGTTCGGTGAAAATTATGAACAGGATCCTGTGGAAACTTGCTAACATACATTTAATCTCGATTGCAAAATTTGACGGTGGAAATCTAAGGAACGCAATTCCCCGGGAATCTTTTTCAACAATTGTTATCGACCTTACAATAAAGAAAGCAATTACTGATTTTATTACTGACTTCAGTCGTGTCATTTCTGAAGAGTTCAGTGATCTTGAACCGGATCTTAAAATTACTGTAAAAGACACAACTCTTCCTCATGCAGTAATGGATAAGGAAAATCAGACAAAACTCATCAATGCAATAAGTTGCTGTCCACATGGGGCGATATCCTGGTCAAAGGACATGGATGACCTTGTTGAGACATCAACAAATCTCGCATCAGTAAAATTCAGTGAAAACAATACTGTAAGAATTATTACAACGCAAAGGAGTTCAATTGAATCTGCCAAACATGACGTTTCAGCGATGGTTAAATCATGTCTTGCTCTGGCAGGTGCAGAAGTTGTACATTCTGATGGCTACCCCGGATGGAAACCAAACATGAACTCAGAGATTCTCAGAATAGCACGTGAATCTTACGAAAGTCTGTTCGGGAAGGAACCTTTGATAAGAGCTATTCATGCCGGCCTCGAATGCGGCCTTATATATGAAAAGATGAAAGGGATAGATATGATCTCATTCGGACCAACTATCAGAGGAGCACATACACCTGAGGAAAAAATTGAAATAAGAACCGCTCAGATGTTCTGGGACCTGCTTATAGATATAATAGGAAGGATGCCTGAAAAATAAAGAAGCAGGCTCTGTATTCAATTATATCTCAATAAATTCGTCTTTTCCTGCTCCGCATACCGGACATATATAATCGTCAGGAAGATCAGAGAAAGTAGTACCAGGTTTAATTCCATCAGCCGGATCTCCATCAGCAGGGTCGTAGACATATCCGCAAATTGCACACCTGTATTTTTTCATGATTCTGCTTTTTAAGTTTTTAATTTTCTTACAACATCTATTACAGTGCCGTCGACCCATTTGATTGCGGCAACAACTTTATCTTCGAATTCTGGCTTCTGAGGCTTTCCGCAAATAAGCTCTGCCTCTTCTTTCAACTCCTGAATTGTCTTTAGAGGCAATCCACTATCCTTCAACTTATCAATAAGGTCCTGACGCAATGGATTTATGGCGATACCACGTTCAGTTACAATTACGTCTATTAATTCACCAGGACCGCAAATAGTAGTTACCCTATCAACAATTACAGGAATCCTGTCGCGGAAAAGAGGTAGTGGAAGTATTACATTCCTGGCATGGAGACAATTCTGCCAGCCCCCGATTCCATGAAGCAGGCAACCGTCAGAGTGAGTCACAACATTACCATTAAAATTTACATCAACCTCAGTAGCACCAAGTATCATTATGTCCATCATACTTGTAATATTACCCTTTGAATGGTAGTTATATGCATTAAAAACAGGATATGGAATATGATTTTGATTTTTTTCAATAGAACGGACTGCATCAAGATCAAAAACCTGGGCATCAAGAATATATCCCATCTGACCTTCCTCAAGCATCTTAACCATATATTTTGTACTCCCTCCGAAACCAAATTTTGATTTCCAGCCATTCTCCTTCAGCAGTTCATGAACAAATACGGCGATGGCAAGTGAGGTACCTCCTGCCCCTGCCTGCATAGTAACACCATCCTTAAGAATTCCTGATTTCATAAGAAACGATGCCGTAAGCTCAGCAATGAGTAACCTGTCGGGGCTTCTCGTTATCTGAGTGGTTCCCGATACAATTTTTTCAGGGATTCCAATTTTATCTGTAACAACAACATAGTCAACATAATTACCCTCAATCTCCATTGGGAAGCATGGCATCTCCACAAGATTATCTGTTACAACAATGACTTTTGTTGCAAACATAGAATCAGTTTTGGCATAGCCTATTACCCCGCAGGAAGACTTCCCGCCTGTACCCTTTGCATTGCCGAACTTGTCGCATGAAGGAGCAGCAAGGACTGCGATATCGATCTTAACTTCACCATCCTGAATAGCTTGTACTCTTCCGCCGTGCGACCTCAGTACCGCTGTGCCTTTCATTCTGCCTTCAGAAACATAGCGCCCCAGCGGACCATTCATACTTCCCTCAATTCTGTTAATTGTTCCGTCATCCAGATATTTAATCAGCGGATCATTACAAGGGAAAGAAGCTGAAGGAAACCACACAAGATCCTTCACTCCCATTTCAGAGGCCAGATCGAATATTTTATTGCTTACAAGATCGCCATCCCTCAGGTGATGATGAGTAGATATAGTCATGCCATCACGTAGTCCGCATTTAACAAGAGCCTCCCTGAGCGAACCTACAAGCTTATTTCCATCGTCAGGGTAATCACTGCACGTGGGTATAGGTGGCGAATATTTATTACCTGAAGGTCTGTGCTTTCCTACTCCTTTATAAGGAATAACCGGCATCCCGTTTATTTCAAGCGGAACTTCACGGCCGGCAGCATTAATTACAGTTTTAACAGCCATAACCTACTGTTTTATTTATCCTTAAGAGTTAAGGTTTCTTTCCAGTCAGAAGAAATTAGTCCAAGTCTTGTAGCAAGTTCAATTGTTTTGAGGGCTTTATTTACAACAGGAGGATCGATCATTTTTGATCCAAGGGCAACAACTCCGAGGCCTTTCTTTTCAGCCACTTCCCATGCGAGAACAATTCTTCCTGATTTTTCTATTTCGGCTTCATTTGGAGCATACCCCTGCCGTATTACTGAAATCTGACGGGGATGAATACAACCCATTCCTTCGAAGCCCAGCGATTTTGAGACGGAAACAGTTTTTCTCAGTCCTTCCATATCCGCAACATCAGAAAACACGGAATCGATCGGTTGTATACCGGCAGCCTTAGCAGCAACGACCAACCTGGTTCTGGCATAAAGCGACTCAGCTCCCTCAATTGTACGGGGAACACCGAGATCAGCTGTATAATCCTCCAGTCCTATTGCCAGAGCAACAACATTTTCAGAGCACCTGGCAATCTCAAACGCGTTCTCAACTCCAAGGGCACTCTCTATTATAGGCATAAGGAAAACATGATTCTGAATAGCCTGTTTTTTAGTTATCCGGGCAATTTCAGTATTTACTTTTTCTATATAACCGGCACTTTCACATTTAGGGATTAGTATAAGATTAACATTTTGAGGAATTACTGAATTAAGATCGTGCAATCCTCTATCGCCCTGATTTATACGCACCATTCTTTCAGCACCAAAAAAGTCGAGCTGCCGCAGGGCATTTCTGACAAGAATTCTGGCTTCATCCTTTTTACCTGGTGCTACAGAATCTTCGAGATCAAGTATTATTCCATCGGCAGAATGCAAACCTGCGTTAATCATCAGTCCGGGAGAATTGCCAGGCAGATAGAGTCTGGCAAAACGGAACCTGTCACGCTTTGTTGCAGAACTATTTGACTTATTTAATTCAGGGAGATATTCAAGATCGGAATCAAGAAGCTGCTTTACTGCGGCTTCAATGCGGGCCGAGATAACAAAAGGAAGTGCGCCCGAATCAATTATCTGTACATTAGCATTCTTAACAGAAAAGAATGCAAGCACCTCACTGGTAAGTTCAATAATTGATTTTCCGTAAAGTGATTTTACTTTTGATGTGAGATCAACGACGATACCGCCAGAGGATTTGATTTCAAGAGTAATCTCACAATCTGACCGGATTTTCGGTCCAGAATTACCTGCAACAGCAATTGTCTTTTTCATTTTACCCTGCGATTGATTCTGCTATACAAATCTACCTATTTTTTGAACAAGAACCAATCAGTACAGAGGTGATATTCAGTTCATCTCCATTACAACCTCTTCTTGCAATACTGACTGACCAGGTGTTACAAGAATATTACCGATAATACCGTCCCGCTCAGCCTTAATTTCATTCTCCATCTTCATTGCTTCGAGACTGAAGAGCTTCTGATTTTTGATTACCTCTTCACCGGGGATAACAAAAATCTTTACGATCACTCCCGGAAGCGGCGATTTTATCTCAGTACGGGCTCCTACTGATTTCTTTTCTATTTCGCTTGAAGCCTCCTTAACCTGCGACCTTATTATTACCGGAGTCTTTACCTTCTTCAATTCACGACGAATCTCAACTTTATAAGGTTTCCCATTTACCTCAAGTACCACCTGGTTGCCTTCAACTGATTGTATATCGACTTCAAACTCATCGCCTTCTATAGTGAAGTTAAATTTTTTCATCTTGCAGGTTTATCAGATTAATTTCAAGGCCTAGTTAATAAAAATTATTTCCTTAAATTCCTCATATTATAAATCTTGGAACTCCAGGTAGAGTAAGCTTTCGAGACCCTTTGTATTGTAATAACATTACTCTCTTCATCATGCATCTCATTCATATGAAGATATATAGCCATTGCTATTGCAGCTTTTTCCTTTCCTTCGGGATCAGATTTCTTGGCAGCAAATGACTTTTTTACGACTGATTGATTATTACTTTCTTGTTTCAATGATGCAACAGATGGAAACAACAATTTAAACAAGCGATACAATAGAAAAAGTGCCAGAACAGCGCTGAGCTGAAATACAAGAACAAAAACAACTGTTGGCTTATCAATTGAAGAGATTTCAAATCCCGAAATGAACAGAGACATAAGACTATACATTACAGAGGTATGTTTGAATGTTTTTTCATTGGCCCTGGATCTTTCTTTGTTGCAATGGTCCTGAGTGCCCGTATAATTCTGAATCGTGTATTACGTGGTTCAATCACATCATCGATATAACCGTAACGGGCTGCTTCATAAGGATTAGCGAACTTATCTCTATACTCCTTCTCTTTTTCGAGAATAAAGGCTGTCCTGGCTGCCGGATCTTTAATCTCACTAATCTCTTTCCCTTCGAGGATCTCAACGGCACCTGTAGGCCCCATAACGGCAATCTCGGCAGAAGGCCAGGCATAATTTACATCACCGCGAAGCTGTTTTGATGACATCACACAATGTGCTCCACCATATGATTTTCTGAGAGTTACTGTAACTTTAGGAACTGAAGCCTCACCATATGCAAACATCAGTTTAGCGCCGTGAACTATTATACCACCGTACTCCTGTCCACTACCCGGAAGGAAACCAGGTACATCAACAAGAGTAACTATGGGAATATTAAAGCAATCGCAGAACCGTATGAATCTTGCTGCTTTTCTTGATGCATCAATGTCAAGTACCCCGGCAAGAAAATTAGGCTGGTTAGCAACGATACCCACCGGCATTCCTCCCATTCTTGAAAAGCCCACTACAATATTCCGGGCGTATATTGCATGAATTTCCATAAACTCACCTTCATCAACAATCTGATATATTACATCCTTGATATCATATGGCTGATTTGAATTTTCCGGAATTATTGAGTTCAGCTCATCTGACTGCCTTTCAATAGGGTCGGCACATTCAGTCAAAGGAGGCTCTTCGAGATTATTCTGGGGAAGGTAACTAAGTAGTTTTCTGATAAGTAATAGCCCCTCCTCCTCGTCATCAGCAACAAAATGGGCTACTCCTGACTTGCTTCCGTGTACCTGTGAGCCGCCAAGGTTTTCTGTTGAGATTTCTTCTCCCGTAACAGCCTTTGTCACTTTTGGTCCGGTAACAAACATATAACTGCTATGCTCACTCATAACTATAAGGTCGGTCAATGCTGGCGAATATACCGCGCCACCTGCGCATGGACCGAAAATTGCTGAAATCTGGGGAATGACTCCGGAGGCAAGAATATTTCGTTCGAAAATTTCTGCATAACCGGCGAGGCTTCTTACACCCTCCTGAATTCGGGCGCCTCCGCTGTCATTAATTCCAATAACAGGTGCACCGACCTTCATTGCCTGATCCATTACCTTACAGATCTTAAGTGCAAATGTTTCAGATAATGATCCGCCGAATATCGTAAAGTCCTGTGAAAAAACATACACCACCCTGCCGTCAATTGTACCATGTCCGGTTACAACGCCATCTGAAAGAAACTTTTTATCACCCAAACCAAAATCTTCAGTACGATGGGTTACAAACATATCGAACTCCTCAAAACTGCCCTCATCGAGAAGAATATCGATTCGTTCGCGGGCTGTCATCTTGCCTTTTGAATGCTGATCAGCTATTCTTTTTTCACCTCCGCCTTGTCTGGCTTTTTCCCGAAGGGCGATCAGATGATGAACTTTTTCCTGGTTTTTCATTAACTGGGACTTTATTATTTCTTTTTATCCTCGCAGAACTCAATCAGAACCCCTGAAGTCGATTTAGGATGAAGAAAGGCTATATCAAGTCCTTCAGCACCTTTACGCGGAACACTGTCTATCAGTTTGATACCTTTCTTTTCAGCATCTGAAAGATGCTCCTCAATGTTCTCAACAGCGAATGCCAGATGGTGAATTCCTTCCCCTTTCTTCTCAATAAATTTACCTACAGGACCTTCCGGATCAGTAGACTGGAGCAATTCTATTTTTGTTTGTCCGATTTTAAAGAAGGCTGTTTTTACTTTCTGGTCAGCAATTTCTTCAATATTGTAACATTTTACCCCAAGAATACTTTCATAGAATTTTACAGCTGCTTTCAAATCGGCAACAGCGATTCCAATATGCTCAATATGCGATGGTTTCATAATTAACAGGTTTAAATTCCGGAGTGACTAAAGTTATTGTGTGGAATACAAAAATAAATTATATTCAATCTGACTTAAGCAAAATTAGATAATTGCCTTAATCAAGTAACAGATAAATATCATGTTTTCAGGGAATTTTTACTCTGAATGAATAATATTCGAAAAAGAATCAGTTCAGAATGGAAATTCGACCGGGGTTTTTATTCCTGATTCAACATTAACCGGTTTCATAGCCGCAACATGAACTGCATTTCCATCAACAAATATTGCTTTATATGGCACTGTAGGACAAGCAAATTCACAGTGGCCGCAACCAATGCAGATATCAGCATTTACTTCCGGTATGACGAGGTTACCCTCGTAGGGAATCATATATACAGCTTTAGTAGGACAACTCTCAGAACAAGCCCCGCAGGCAGTTTTTTCTGTCTTCACAATACAGTTATCCTTAATGAAATTAGCCTTACCAATCTGAGTTAGTTTTTTGGCTTCAGGCAAAAGAGGGTGAAGTGCATATGTTGGACAAATTTCAGTACAAATAGTACAGTTATAAGTACAGAAACTCTTGTGGTAATTCATTACAGGCTGCATAATACCAGCCAGACCATACTGTTTGAAGGCCGGTTCCAGAACACCATTTGGGCAAGCATTTATGCACAGTGAACACGCAGTGCAGTCTTTATTAAAATCTTCAATTCCCTGCCCGCCCGGAGGACACACAGGATGTGTTTTATTTTCTTTAACGGCTGAGTCTTTTTTGGGTATAGGAACTGGTTTATCCTGCGCTTTTACAAGCGATGAAGTTCCAAAAAGGAAAAGTACTGAGCTAATAATTGCATTGCGTTTTGATTCATCAGTTTTATGCTCTTTCTTCTTAAACTTAACAATACCGTAGGAAATAGCTTTATCCTGACAGGTATTGATACAGTTAAAACACTCAACGCATCTGCTTACATCTATATCGTGATTAAGAAAATCGATGCATGAGGATTTGCACCCCAGAGAACATCTTCCGCATCGTGTACAGGCTGATTCGTCGAATTTAATCCTGAAGAGTGAAACTTTTGAAATAAGTCCGAGTAAGGTTCCCACCGGGCATATCATATTGCAGTAGAGCCTTCCTTTTGTTAGTGATAACCCGCCAACAAGAAGAAAAAACATAGCAGGTATGGCATAAACTGTAAGGGGGAAGCCCCTGACAGGAATATTACTAAGAGTGTAGATATCGAATTTGCCCAGAATACCGGCACCAAAATTATTAAGTACAAGAACTGCAGGTTTGGCAAAATAGGTCATAAACCTTCCGAAGATGCTGTAAGGATCAAGCAGAGTGATCATATAGATTCCCCACACCATTGTTACGATAAGAGTGACAGCGAGAATGAGGTACCTGAGAATAGTATGTGGACGCTTAAAACCATATCGTCTGAATCTCCGCTTTATTTTGCCGCCAACCCTACTGAACAGATCCTGGCCAATGCCAAGAGGGCATAAAAACGAACAGTATGTTCTTCCTGATAAAAGTGTCAGTATTAAAATCGCAAGAAACCCTGCCACCGCTATTGTCTGAAGATTGTAGAATTTTACAATTGAAGGAATAAACTGCAGAAACATGAGTTTATTTATATATTCCGCAGGGATGACATGTCCGATATCAGCAAATATTACGAAAAAGCATATCAGTATCAGAGATGAAAAAGCAATACGGATTCTTCTTAGAAGAGGTGACCTCATCAGGAATTACATTTTAATTCTTTTGATATTCAATGATTCAAGGTTCATATTACCCAGGCCCATTTTATGAGCAATAGCTATATATTCAACCTTTTCAACAGCGACTCCAAGCATTTTAGCTGCGGCAGCATCTCCTGCAACCCAGTCAGCTGTAATTATCTGGCCTTTCATGTTTACTATATCTTCCTTCGAAACACCCTGCGGACCATGCTTAACCATAACATTATAACAGTCAACAATATTGAGGGCAGGCTTCTTTTCAAACAAAGCAAAATCTGCAATGCACTGATTCAGATCATTTGAATGCCAGTAAGCTCTGTCCCAAACCAGTCCCATGTTATTTTTCAGGCAGGCTGTCATGCGGGCAGAGCTATGATCCTTAAGCACAGGAACATTAATAAATACATCTGTTTCAAGAAGAAGTTCATGAACCTTAGCCTTTTGAAGTTTGACTCCACCCGGAATCTGAATCTCCTGATAGTAGCTTTCAGAGTTCCCCGGAACAACTTTGGCACCAGCTGATTTTGCAGCTTTCTCAATGCCTGAATTTTTATAGCAGTTTACCCAGTTATCACATGTATGGTCAAAAACATAAACTTCTTTGGCTCCGGCTTTAAAACAATGCTCAATTATTCTTTTTATCAGAAGGGGATTGGTATTTGCAGCCAGCTCGGGAATCACGTCCCATCCAATATTTGGTTTAATAAGTACTTTCTGTCCTTTTTGAACGAATGCACCCATTCCTCCCAATTCCTGGATACCCAGATCGAACATTGCATCAGGAGTTCCTCCCAAAAGCGCAACCATATCATATTTGACTGTTGTTGAAGGGGATGACCATAGCCTATCGTATCCACCCAAACTCATTGCTGCACCTGCCGCTAAACCTGCACTGACTGATGTTTTCAGAAAGTCGCGTCTTTTCATTGACATAATTGTAAAATTACCCAACATGATCCCATAAGGCGTCGAAAATACAACAATTTTTTATTATTCCGTGATGATTGTTAATAGTATATTAGCAGCGTAAAAGTTGTATTACGTTTTTTAAGCTTTTTAACTTTAACGCAAATTATTTGTTCATACTTTAATATAATACTTCTCAGGCAAATGAAGATAATAAGTTATGACTGTTTTTCAGGGATCAGCGGAGATATGAATCTGGGAGCAATGATTGATCTTGGAGTTGATAAGGATTTCCTCATAAGTGAGCTTAACAAGCTAAATCTCAAAGGATGGGAATTACTTGTACAGAGAGATCAGAGGCATGGAATCTCAGGAACAAAAGTAACTGTAAAGCAGACGAGACATGAACATGCTCACAGGCATCTTTCCGATATTGAAAAAATAATTAATGACTCATCCCTTGAAACCCGGACAAAGGATCTGAGCAAAAAGATATTTATGAAAATTGCAGTAGCAGAAGCTTCTGTTCATGGCACATCAATTGATAATGTTCATTTTCACGAAGTAGGTGCAGTCGACTCCATAATAGATGTTGTTGGGGCAGCAATATGTTACAATGCGCTTGGCGTTGATGGAGTGCATGTTGGCACGGTTGAACTGGGTAGTGGTTTCGTAAAGTGCGATCATGGAAAATTACCTGTTCCGGCGCCTGCAACTGCTGAAATAATTAAAGGTATTCCTTCCCGGAAGGGAGGGGTAGATTTTGAAGCCACCACTCCTACCGGAGCTGCGATTCTTGCTGCCCTGGCTACTGACTTCACTCAAGGCCTGCCTATTGCAATAAGTAAAACAGCATACGGAGTGGGACAGAAAGATCCTCATGATGTTCCTAATCTTTTAAGAGTGTTCCTCGGAGAAACGGAGGGTAAATCAAATTCGGGACATGAGGCTCTTCATCTTGAGAGTAACATAGACGATATGAATCCCGAGTTTTTTGAACATATCTCAGACAAACTTTTTAAGGCAGGAGCTTCTGATGTATTCTACACAAATATAATTATGAAGAAGAGCAGGCCGGGGATAGTTCTCAATATAATTTGCGAAAAAGAGGCTGCTGAGAGTATAAAAAAAATAATTTTCACTGAGTCCACATCGCTGGGAATCAGAACTTTTCCTTTCATGAAGGAAACTCTTGTGAGAAAATTTGAAACAATACATACCCTTTACGGAGATATATCAGTTAAACGCTCGTTCTATAAGGACAAGGAGGTATCATGCAAGCCTGAATTTGATGAGTGCCGGAAGATAGCTGTCGACAAAGGGATACCAGTTAAAGAAGTGTACAACAATATAATGGCGGTGATTGTGCAGAGGTGAAGGGGCCTAGGGCACAGGGCTTAGGGCGCAGGGCAAAAGGGAAAAGGCGAAGGACAAAGGGCAAAGAATAAAAATCAGAATAGGAAAACGATGGAGAACAGATCTGCAAAACTAAATTCAATACTTAAGGAGCTCGAAACAGTTGCAATAGCATTTTCAGGTGGAGTTGACAGCTCGTTTCTTCTTTACAGGGCTCATAAAGTAAGAAAAACCGGGATTATCGCAATTACCATCCGGACACCATATATTCCTGTCAGAGAGATAGATGAGGCAATTGAATTTACAGAGAAGTATGGAATCAGACATAAAATAGTCGATATTGATTTTCCGGTAATACTCCGGAACAATCCAATTGAACGCTGTTATCTGTGCAAAACGGCGCTTTTCAAACATCTGCTTGAATTTGCAAAGGAAAATAACTTCAGTTATGTTATTGATGGTACAAACGGTGACGATTCGAAGGACTTCAGACCGGGAATGAAGGCATTGAAGGAAATGGGAATAAGGAGTCCGCTTATGGAGGCAGGACTCACAAAAAAAGATATCAGAGAACTTGCCAGGATTGACGGACTCAATATCTGGGACAAACCCGCAATGGCATGCCTGCTCACCAGGATACCGTATGATACGGAGATAGACGAAGGCACACTCAGGATGGTAGAAAAGGCTGAGAATATGTTGCTCGACAAGGGATACCCTGGAACAAGAGTAAGAGTCCATGGCGATGCAGCAAGAATCGAGTGTATGCCCGGATACATTGAAAAGATCATACAAAACCCTGAAAGAGAACACATTGTTGAAGGGATGAAGAAAATAGGATTCAGATATGTATCTTTGGATCTTGAAGGTTACCGTACTGGCAGCTTAAACCCTGAAAAGAAAAAAATATGAGCCCAAAAGAAGTTGAGAAACTGCTTAGTGACGTAAAAAGTGGTGATATAAGTGTCAGTGAAGCCCTCAAAGTACTCAAAAACTTTCCCTATACTGATCTTGGATTTGCTAAAATAGACAACCATCGCGAGATGAGGACAGGTTATCCTGAAATCATTTATTGCGCAGGAAAAACAACAGAACAGGTAAAAGAGATCGTCAGGGTGATGATAACGAGAGAGAATAACGTTATAGGCACAAGAGCTAATCAGGAGATGTTCGATGCAGTAAAGAGTATTGCATCTGACGCAGTATTTTATCCTATGGCAAGGATTATTTCAGTACAGAAAAAAAGGCCTGAAGCTCCCGAAAGCAGAATTGCAGTTATTACAGCAGGCACCTCAGACATGCCTGTTGCTGAGGAGGCAGCTATCACAGCCGAATTACTGGGAAACAATGTACTGAGAATATATGATGCAGGAGTTGCCGGTATTCACAGGCTGGTCGATAAACTGCCCGATATCAGGGGCTGCAGGGTTATTATTGTAATTGCAGGCATGGAGGGTGCTCTTGCCAGTGTTGTAGGAGGACTTGTTGACAAACCTGTAATAGCTGTCCCCACAAGTGTTGGTTATGGAGCCAATTTCGGAGGAATTTCAGCACTTCTGGCTATGCTTACAAGTTGTTCAACAGGCGTAACTGTTGTCAATATAGATAACGGCTTCGGTGCAGGTTTTTCAGCCAGTATGATTAACAGGATGGCATGATTTCTATCTGAGATGGCGAAGAAAGTCCTCTTTTCCACTGCCTACCTGCCCCCTGTCGGATATTTCTTTCCGATAAATGATGATGTTGAAATTCATATTGAGAAGGAGGAAAACTTCATCAAACAGACTTACCGCAACAGATGTTATATTCTTTCATCGCATGGTCTTCAGCTTCTGACAGTGCCTGTATATGAAGGTAGTATTCACAAAGTCACTATCAGAGACGTCAGAATTGATTATTCCAAACGATGGCAGCAGGTACATCTAAGGGCTATGATAGCATCTTACAATGCATCTCCATATTTCGGGTTTTATTTTGAACAGATAGAAAAGATTATCTCAGAGAATCATGTTTTTCTGATTGATCTGAACACATCACTTACAGAGCTAATTTTGACTATCCTGGGGATCGAAAATAAAATATGTTTTACAACATGTTTTGAAAAACCCGGTAGTGCAGATGATGATTTCAGATATTCTATTTCTCCAAAGAAAGAATCACCTTTCAAGATCAAAAGATATCCTCAGGTTTTTGAATCAGTTCCAGCCAATCAGGAATATCTTAGTATTGCCGATCTCATTTTCAATGCGGGACCTGATTCAGTTAAATATCTGAGGTGACGGGCGAAAGGGCTGCTTCCAAAAATACTAATAGCCGAATTTATAGCCAACTGTTAAGGTAAACATATTTCGAATTGTACTCTGGTTAACAACTGCCGGAACAAATGTATTGTCAAGTGGATACAGGAAAGTTGACATTGAGCTTTTATAACTCGTGAATGCGAAATCGATTGAAACATTCTTCTCCCTGAAACCCGCTCCGAATGATAATGAATTATAATCAAGCTCTGCATTATCTTCACCGGGCTGGAATGCTTTTCCATAATATCCGTAACCTGTACGAAGATAAACGTTATTAAGTCTGAATTCGCCGCCAAGCCTTATATTGCTTGCCGACTTTAGTCCATTCTTAATAAAGCTGTTTTTCTCACTGTAATCATAACCGTCGCCTGTCTCTGAGAATCTTGCACTGCTATAATCTACAAATTCATAATCGGCACTAAGAAGTGCGAATTTCTTGACCTGAACTGCAATACCAGCCAGGGCTCTGAAAGGTGTAGTAAGAGCATACTGGAATCTGAGAGGATCATTTGCAAATTCATATTTTCCTCCGCCAGAGAAGTTGGACGTTATATCTTCATAGAAATACTCATTTATTTTGTAAAAAGTAGGTGAATGAAATGCAAGTCCGATTCGTACAGTTTCCACAGGCTTAATAATAGCGCCCATTTTAAGTGAATAGCCGGTACCAGAATCTTCAAGATGATCTGTATAGGTAAAGTTCTTAAAACCTGACGCCAGAGTTGAATTAGCAGATTCATAGTGCTCGTAATGACTTGTATATCTGAGTTTACTGATGCCCAGAGTAGCACCGAAGAATAACTTATTGGAATAATTTCCACCTATAGAAATTGCATGTTCGCCGGTATAACCTTCATTTGAAACGATACGTCTGATTGTCTGACCATATACAGAAGGAGGATTATCGCCATAATTAGAATACACAGTTCCGTATGATGATCCACCTGAGCCTGTTATTGTATCTATTATCCATGCATCATATGCGATTCCTTCAACACCGGTAAGGTCGCGAAAGTATTTTCCCTCGCTGTATAAGGTCCAGTAATCGGCCATTGAACTTGACGAATTTGTATTCTGAATCCGGGTACTCTGATTGAAGTTATTCGATTTATTAAAAGAGTAGCCGAAATTGAGGGTTATAAGTCCTGTCTCATTGTCATTTGAAATCAGATTGCTGACAATACCACCCTGGTTAAGGTTGAAATTGTATAGGTGATCGCTTGATGTCATGCTATTAAATGAAGCAGAGGTTTTAGCCTGAAATAGCTGCGGAGTTATGGTGAATTCACTAGATCTGAATACTCCAAGTCCTGCCGGGTTCTGACTTAAGGTTGAGATATCTCCGCCCAAGGCAGTAAAAGCACTACCCATAGACATAAATCTTGCAGTACCTCCGTAAAAAAATTGTGAATACCTTAATGCATCGTCAATATTCTGACTTTTACCTATCTGGAAAAGTGACAATGCTGCGACTATAAATATTGCTATCTTTTTCATCCGTAACTTATTGATTTTTAATGGTCGTATGGAGCTCGCATGTTGACTTTGTTCATGCAAGTTTGTGTTTTGGTTTAAACATGCTCGGTTCATAATTTTTTTTAAGACTATCCCTGCACTCCTATATTCAGAATGAACTAATTACGTTGAATTTTATTGTATAATCTCCTGTTTATCGTCTTCCTGAAGATGAACTTCCACCTGATGATGAAGATGAACTGCTACCTGAGGATGATCCTGATGAAGATGAACTACCACCTGAAGATGATCCTGAAGATGATCCTGATGATGATCCTGATGAATAATTTGAGGATGATCCTGATGAATAAGAACTTCTTGATTCAGATCCGCTGCTGTATGATGACCTGCCTGATGAAGAACTATTATAAGATGGTGAAGAATAAGAAGGTGAAGACTGCATACTGCTTCTTGACGGAGTTGAATAAGTTGATGAACTCCTGTTTGAAGCCGCATTGCTACCTCCATATGATGGTGCTGCTCTGTATGAAGCGGCCGGAGAATCAGTTCTTCTCGTAACAGTTCCGCCTGAAGAGTTATTTCTTACAGCACCTGAAGAGCTCTGAGAACTTCCCTGGCTAGGCTGTGTTCTTACTGAGCCGCTATTTGTGTTTACAGTACTTCTGTTGCTGTTTACATTTGTTGTGTTTCTGTTAATGCTGCTGCTATTATTGTAAACTCCGGCATTTCCGCTTTCACTTACCCTGCTGTTATTATATGCAGGTCTTGTACTCATGCGCGGATTATTATAACTGGGAGTATAAGTTCTGTTTGCGTTGCTATAGGCAGGACGTGCATTAAGTGAGTTACCGGGAGTAGCTGAGTTAAGACGTGAGGTAGTACCTTTTGACACATCCTGAGTAGTTTTCCGCTGAGCAGAACTCATTGCTGCTGCAGAGCCTGATAATGGAGAAGATGTTCTTCTTGTATCAGCTGCAACAGACTGACTGCCTGAAGTTGTTGACGGAGCCCTGCGGGTAGCAGAGGCAGCACCGGAAGTTGAATAAGAATCTCTTCTTGATGATGCCATTCCACCTGATACACTGCTGTTCCATTTTGAAGACATTGAACTTGGTCTTTCTCTTCTTCCATATCCAACCGAAGTCGAGTGCTCGTTGTTGTATGAGTAATAAGGAGAATAGTATGATCCGAAACCTCCGTAGTATCCACCACCATAATAACCACCGAAATATCCACCATATGAGAAAGGACTGTATCCAAAGTAGTAATTATTGTCGTAGAAGCCCCCCATTCCGTATGAATAAGGACTATGATAATCTGAGTAATAAGGAGAACCACCGTAGTAAGAACCGAAACCATATGAAGGATATCCAAAGCCTGAGTAAAAAGGATCTCTCCAGTATGGATCGAAATAGTTTCCGTAAAACCTGTTTAATCTGCCTGCATAAGAATAATTATTGTAGAAATTATTGTAGTTATAGTTGTCATATCCGCCTCCGTAATAATCACTTTCAGGTATTACATTTTTTTCATTCAGAGCCTCATAATACTGGTCCGAAATAAGAGTATCAGCGGCATAAACATTATCATAAAATTCACCTGACTGTGCTGCTTCACCGGGAGTTAACTGTTTAGCTGACTTGCTGGCAGCTAAAACCGGTTTATCAGAAGAAAGATAGTATAGATCATCATATTCAGCTCCGGTATACAGAGCTGATGTACATGAGCCCAGTGTTAGAAGAGTAAGAATCGATATCTGAGTTATTGTTTTCATTGTGATTTCCCCCTTATGTTTTCTTATTTACAAGCAAATTCTATACCAAAGAAACATTTTAAACAACTTACTTTTCAATAGATCTCAAAATTAACAATTTTTAATAAAAATCAAGTGGAGTTATCCAACTTCCCTGATTTCCCATATTATCGTCTTCTTGTTGATCTTTCGCCTGATGATGAAGTCCCCGATTTACTCTTGTTTTCTGAAGATGAGCTACTCTTAACCGTTGATGATGAACTTCTTGCAGGTGCACTTGCAGCTCTGGTTGATGATGAACTTCCTGCAGGTGCACTTGTAGCTCTGGTTGATGATGAACTTCCTGCAGGTGAAGTCATTGTTCTGTTTGATCCAGGATTTGAAACCTCAGTTCTTCTATTGACTGAAGGTGCTGGATTCGCATTTGAAGGAGTTCTTGCAGGCGAATTAACGGTACTTCTGTTGTTGTCAGTATTACTTCTGACGTTTACAGATCTGTTTACCTGACCTGGTGTAGTAACTCCTTTTCCATTATCAATATTGTCAGCCGGTTTTGCATTAGTACCTGTATTCCTGCTATTAATGTTATTGCCGTTTTCAACTGAACCTGCACGACGGCTTCCGTTAACCGGATTTGGTTCAGAAGAGCTGCTGTAACGACTGCCTGATGTATTTGATGACGAAGAATACCTGCTGGAAGAATAATTATAATAATTGTTATTGTAGGTATTATAAGCCGGACGGTAATCATTGTACCGGTAATTCCTTCCATACCCGTTCCATCCATAATAATTGTTGTGCCACCTGTTCCCTATGTTTATATTAACTATTACCGGCGAATACCATCCGCTGTGAAAAAACGGGTTATATCCCCAGGAGTATGAACTGCCATAATATGGATCGTACCAGCCGCTGTTGTAACCATAACCATAATCATAGCTGTAAACAGGGTAATTAACAGAGTAAGCCATTCCGAAACCGCTGCCGCCATAGATACTTAATCCCCGCGAATAAGGCTGGTAATTATACCAGTAAGTATCAGTAAACACGGGAGCATAATAGTCGAAGGCTGCATAAGACCTGTGAAATCTGTTTATCCTTGAGGAAAAGTAATAATCATAATCATCATAATAATTATTTACTATAACCCCGGGTCCATCGTTCCTGAAGTCCTGATAACCAGAAATCTGCGCTTTGGCTGAAAAACCAGATATCATCAGCACTATTAAAATTGATATGTTGAATTTTGCTTTCATGATGAACCTCCGTTTCTTTTTTTAAACAATAACTGAAGTTTTTATTTATTTTTACGCAATCTATTTTATTAAAACTACTTAAACAAATACCATACCAAAAAAAATGGCTAAGTTTTTAACAAACCGGGAAGAGAATTATTCACAATGGTATAATGATCTGGTAATCAAGGCAGACATGGCCGAGAACTCAGCGGTGAG
Source organism: Bacteroidales bacterium (assembly GCA_038207725.1). GTDB lineage: Bacteria > Bacteroidota > Bacteroidia > Bacteroidales > VadinHA17 > LD21. The sequence continues at coordinate 36,062 of JBBQZN010000015.1, forward strand.
AGGTTGCATGATAATTAAGCCATATGGCTATGCTATCTGGGAGAAGATTCAGGCTGAGCTCGACAGGCTTTTCAAGGAAACAGGACATGTAAATGCATATTTCCCGTTATTTATTCCAAAGTCATTTTTCAGCAAAGAGGCATCTCATGTTGAAGGTTTTGCAAAAGAATGCGCTGTTGTAACACATTATCGTCTGAAGAATGATGAAAATGGTAAAGGCATAGTTGTTGATCCTACTGCGAAACTTGAGGAGGAACTTATTATTCGTCCTACTTCAGAAACTATAATATGGCATTCCTATAAAAACTGGATAAAATCATACAGGGATCTTCCAATACTAATTAACCAGTGGGCAAATGTTGTGAGATGGGAAATGAGAACCAGACTTTTTCTGAGAACAACTGAATTCCTGTGGCAGGAAGGACATACAGCTCATGCAACACGTGAGGAGGCAGTTGAGGAAGCAGAAAGGATGATAAACGTTTACGCAGGATTCGCTGAAAACTCAATGGCGCTTCCTGTAATCAAGGGACATAAATCGGAGAACGAAAGATTTGCCGGAGCACTTGACACATATGCAATTGAGGCAATTATGCAGGATGGCAAAGCACTTCAGGCGGGTACAAGTCATTTTCTTGGTCAGAACTTTGCTAAAGCATTCGATGTGCAGTTTACCGACAAAACCGGAAAGCTTGATTATGTATGGGCAACATCGTGGGGAGTATCCACCAGGTTGATGGGTGCTATAATTATGGCTCATGCCGACAACAACGGACTTGTATTGCCTCCAAAACTCGCACCTATTCAGGTTGTTATAATTCCTATTTATAAAAATGCAGAACAACTTGCAGCTATTTCTGAAACCGCTGTTAAAATAAAAGCAGAACTTCAGTCACTTGGTATTTCAGTTAAATATGATGACAGGGATAATAATAAACCAGGCTGGAAATTTGCTGACTATGAACTAAAGGGTGTTCCTGTAAGGCTTGCAATTGGTCCGCGCGACCTTGAGAATAAAACAATTGAGATCGCTCGTCGTGATACTCTTACAAAAGAGACAATATCAATAGATAAGCTTAAAGAGCATATTCCTGCATTGCTCGATGCTATTCAGATTAATATCTATAACAAGGCTGCGAACTTCAGGAAGGAAAACACCCACTATATCAATACATGGCAGGAATTTCTTGCAATACTTGACGGACCAGGTGGTTTTATAATGGCGCACTGGGATGGGACTAAAGAGACAGAAGAGAAGATTAAGGATGAGACCAAAGCCACTATCAGATGTATTCCGTTCGATTCGCCTGATGAAGAAGGAAAATGTATTTACTCAGGTAAACCTTCAAAAAGAAGGGTTTTGTTTGCAAGGTCGTACTAAACAGAAAAATAAACAGCAATCCAACACAAAAAAAAGCTGTTATAAGGAGAGAAGGTGATAATAACACCTAGAATACCTGAACAATGCAATGGATATCTTTAACGATGACCAAAACACTTATAAACCGGCAGCAATGCCCGAGATATTCGCACGTCTGAAACAACTTATAAATTAATCAGCCGGGGTATTTTTGTTATGCGGAATTCTTAATTTACATTATAAATAACACTTCTTTTATTATAAATTATTACTTTAGTTGCCTAACATAAGATAAAGATGTCGGAACAGGATGACAAAAAACTGGCAATCATAGGAACTCTTAAAGAGAAATCCATTTTAAAGCAGAGAGTATACGACAATACATTCGAATCATTCTGCATTGCGAAAGACGTACTTAAGAATCTTGCAAAAGATATTAATTCAAATCTCTCCGGCACCGACTCAAGGATAAGGCTTGAATATACCGACAGAAGTAATTTTGATGCTCAGATAAAGGTGGCAGGAGATATTCTGCTTTTCAGTATGCACTCCAATATTTTCCAGTTCGACAGGGAACACCCAGCATGGAAAACAACATACATACAGAAAAACAAGTTCAATGCCTATTCAGGAATTATTAATATATATAATTACCTAGCCGACTCTTTTAAATACTCACGCCTTGATGATCTTGGCTATCTCATTGGCAGGATTTTTATAAACCATGAGAAACAATATTTTGTTGAAGGCAAGAGGCAGATGGGTATGTTGTTTACCAATTACGGCAATGAGGAGATAGGCAAACAATCACTTCAACTGATATTATCCACAGCAATTCATTACGCCCTTGAGTTTGATCTGCTTGTACCGCCATACGATACGGTAAAGATTGCCACTATTGGTCAGGCAGAAGCCAAAATTCAGCATTCAAGGGTAATAACAGGGAAACGGCTTGGTTTTCAGTTCAATTCAGATGATGTTCTGATGGGCAATCCTAATATTTTCTGATGTGCAGTATTGTACATAAATACAGAGGCTTATATTTTTCACTGACTATTCAGTTGCTTCTGTTTTCCTTCTACCCTGCCCTCGGTCAGAATTTAGATAAAAGCGACACTATTATTAAAGTAAAACGTGGTACTTTTATTCAGATAAGCGACAGTATTTCCTTTTTCTCAAAAGACACTTTACTAAGATTCCCCGGAAGCATACTTAATGTAACGGATAAAAATGACGGGAAAAATCTTGTTTTTTTAGACTCAATAAAAGTAAAAGCCACAAGAAACCCACTCACCCGTAAACTATATGATTTCGTTATAGTTACTCCCGACACAGTCTTAAACAAGGGTATCACAGGTACAAGTGATGAATCATTCTTAAAATTCAGCGGAAAAAAAATACGAAAAATTGAGATAAGGAGGCTAAACGTTTTTGGTGTTAATATCAATGACCCTGCTGCTGCCGCAGATGCCAGCCGTTTCGAAAAAGCACTTAATAAAACGCATGTCAATACAAATGAAAAAATAATTCGGAAAAACCTTCTGTTTTCAGAAGAGGATACCATTTCACCGCTTACTTTCAGTGACAATGAAAGGATTCTGCGACAACTTCCATACATTGATGATGCAAGAATTATTGTTGTTCCTGTCTCTGACGATGAAGCTGATGTTATTGTACTTACGAAAGATGTTTATTCACTTGGAGGCGACTTTAGCTACAATGGGTTGAATGAGGGGTCGGTTTCTGTTTTTGATAAGAGCATATTCGGAATGGGACATGAATTCGGAATTGAAATACCTTATAACTCAGAATTGCCTGAGTCGCCCGGATTCCGGGTCCACTATCTTGTAAACAATATAGCCAAATCATTTATAGATCTTAACATCTACTACGGTGATGCGTTCGGTAAAAGAACTTACGGCTTCAATGTTTCCCGCAAGATGATTAGTTCAACTACAAAGTATGCAGGCGGAATCTCAGTTAAAATGATGTACGGCAATTACAAATTTGACACTTCTGCTGTTGCCCTGCCATTTAATTACAATCTGCAGGATTACTGGCTATCGAGATCCTTTCTCCTGAGCAGGGAAAAGGTTTCCAGAATTATTGTTGGGGCGAGGTATACAAATAATAATGTGTTTTTGAGACCCGAAATCCTTCCGGAATCCTATTATGACCTGCAGAAATACAGACTGTTTCTGGGAAGTGTTGCCTTTTCTGTGCAGAAATATTATAAAACCAGTCTGATTTATGCATACGGGAGAACAGAGGATATACCTTATGGAGGCATGTTCAAATTAACAGCGGGAAGGGAATTCAATGAGTTCAAACAGAGAACCTATATCGGTTCAGAGTTTTCATTTGGAAGATCAGTTAAGGCACTTGGTTATCTGTATGGGTCAACAGGATTTTCATCTTTTATAACCAGTAATCACACCGAGCAGGGACTTCTCTCCCTTAAGTTTAAATATTTTTCGAACCTTGTAAATATTGGCAATATAACTATCAGGAATTTTATCAATATAGAGTATACAAGAGGATTCGACAGATATGTCAATGAGTATCTTACTTTCAACAGGGAAAATGGGTTTTCGGGGTTCAGAAACGATACTGTTAATGGTGATCAGAGAATGCTCGTAAGCCTTGAATCGGTATTATTCAGTCCAAAGGTTTCATATGGCTTCAGGTTCGCATTCTTCTGGTTTACTGATTTTTCAGTATTATCGGGCACAAATCAGATTCTGGGAAATGGAAATTCACTGTCTGCAATAGGAATAGGAACAAGAATAAGAAATGATAACCTGATATTCCAGACAATACAGATCCGGCTTGGCTTTTTTCCGAATTTCCCAGAATATTCAAGAAATAATAATTTTACTGTTTCAGGCGAACAGTTACTAAGGCCCCGGAACTTTGATCCCGGACCTCCTGAAATAATTCAGTACCGGTGATGAACAAAATGTACGAATTATTGTCTAAACATTGAAGAAAGTTCGGAGTGCCTGAATTTCGGAGTGCCTAAAGTCGGGATCATAGCAACTTATTAATTAGGGCTTACAAACGCTTCAGGTACTTAAATAATTATATATTAATAACTTAAACTAAATAAAATGTCTGTATTAGTTGGAAAAAAAGCGCCTCTTTTTAATGCACCTGCAGTTGTAAATGGTGGCGAAATTGTTGAAAGTTTCTCGCTCGGTCAATACCTCGGAAAAAAGTATGTGGTATTCTTCTTTTACCCTGCTGACTTTACATTTGTTTGTCCTACAGAATTACTTGCTTTTCAGGATAAAATGAATGAATTTGAACAGAGGAATGTTGCTGTTGTGGGCTGTTCAGTTGATTCTCAGTTCTCACATTGGAAATGGCTTCAGACAGAGCTTAATCTGGGTGGTATTACAGGAGTTAAATACCCTCTGGTATCTGACCAGTCGAAAACAATTTCAGAAAACTACGATGTTCTGGCAGGAAATTATGATTATTCGGATGAAGGGGATGTTTCTTTCAAAGGTACACCAATGGCCTACAGAGGGCTGTTTCTCATTGATAAAGAAGGAGTTGTCAGACACCAGACAATCAATGACATGCCACTGGGAAGAAGTGTTTCAGAAACACTCAGAATGGTTGATGCCCTTCAGTTCTTCGAGGAGAATGGTGAAGTTTGTCCGGCTGACTGGCACAAGGGAGATAAAGGAATGCAGGCAACACAGGAGGGAGTATCAAAATTCCTCTCAAAGAAATAGATTATCATTTTATTTATTTAAAAGGTGTCCCCTGAAAGGATACCTTTTTCTATTTTTGTAGCTCAATAGTATTTTATGCTGAACGAACTTAAGAGATTCATTGCCGCGAATAACCTTATAAAAACAGGCGACAGAATATTGCTTGCAGTTAGCGGCGGGATAGACTCAATGGTTATGGCGCATCTGTTTCTGAACCTTGGCTACAAAACAGCTATCGCTCACTGCAATTTTGGCTTGCGGGGAAAAGATTCGGAGAAGGATGAGGACCTTGTCAGAAACTTTGCATCGGAACACAGTATTCCTTTCCATACCAAGCGTTTTGAAACAAAAAACTTTGCAAAAAAGAATGGATACTCTGTACAAATGGCTGCCCGTGAGCTTCGCTATAAATGGTTTGAAGAGTTAATAAAAGAATACAACTACGATTGTGTGTCTGTTGCACACAACCTTAATGATAATGTTGAAACTCTTCTGATAAACCTCATCAGAGGCACCGGAATTGCAGGACTTACCGGTATGAAGCCTGTTAATAACAGAATAATGAGGCCTCTTCTCTATGCGACACGTAATGATATTACCATTTACTGTGACAACAATAAAATCACGTTTCGCGAAGACAAGTCGAATGCTGATACCAGGTATATCAGAAACAAGATAAGACATCAGGTCATTCCTCTTTTAGAAGAGATTAATCCATCAATCGAAACAACACTTAATGAGACAGGTGAGAGACTTTCAGGAATAACAGAAATTGTAAATGAATTTATTTCTGAACTGCGTAATAATGTCACTGAACAGAGAGATTCTTCAATTGTTTTCAATATTAACCTTCTGAAAGATCAGATCCATAACAGAGCTGTATTATTTGAACTTTTTAAACCATACGGAATTACAAATGTTAAACTGAATGATCTGATAAAAGTAATTCATGGTAAAACCGGCGGACAGATTCATACCGGATCGCACAGGATAATGAAGAACAGGAATGAGATAATCATTTCAGGGGAAGACACAGGGGCAGCATCATCATTTTTTATAGCGGAAGTATCTGACTTTGCGAACATACCTGGCATATCCTCTGCTGTAATAATTGAAACTAACGGTTCATTTGAAATCCCTTCCGACCCGTTTACCTGCTGCATTGACCTTGAGAAGGTCCTATTTCCTTTAACAATAAGAAGATGGAAGGCAGGTGACTATTTTTACCCGCTGGGCATGAGACATAAGAAAAAACTAAGCGACTATTTTATCGACAGTAAATATTCCCGTCTTGATAAGGAGAATAAGCTGATTCTTGAATCAGCGGGGAAAATTGTTTGGATTATTGGCGACAGAATAGATAACAGGTTTAGAATTACCTCTTCTACAAAAAACGCACTTCTTGTCAAGGCAACAAAAAAAGCGCTTAAAATAGTTCCGGTCAGGTAAGTCTGACTATCAGAAAGGGAGTATCAATTAACGAAGACCGTGAATACCTCTGTCGATAAGGATAAGATCAGCTAAAGCAATTGCTGAGGCGGCCTCAACAATTACAGACATACGCAAAGCAATACAGGTATCATGCCTTCCTCTCACTTTCAGAGTTGTCATTTTCCCCTCTTCAAAGTTAAATGTCTGCTGGTCAACACCAGTTGAGGAGGTAGGTTTAACAACAACCCTGAAACAGATTTCATTGCCATTTGTAATGCCACCGTTGATTCCACCGGCATTATTAGTAGTTGTTTTGCCGTCTCTGCCAACAAAAGGATCATTGTGCTGCGATCCCCTCATTGCTGCTGCAGCAAAACCGGCTCCGAATTCAATGCCCTTTATTGCCGGTATAGAGAATATAATATGACTCACTGAAGATTCGAAAGAATAGAAAAATGGTTCCCCGACACCCCGTGGAGGTTTTTTTATCCGGCACTCAATTATTCCGCCGATAGTATCATTTGATGCTATAGCTTCATCAAGTGCCTTCTCAATATTATCGGAACCACCTGCTGAGATTAGTCTGGCACTGACATCAGATTCTCCGGCTATTTTTTTTGCAATAACACCTGCCGCCACAAGGCCCCAGGTAATTCTTCCTGAGAAATGTCCGCTGCCACGCATATCTGAATAACCTGAGTATTTAACAGATGAAGTAAAATCAGCATGACCGGGACGCGGGACTTTCTTAAAATCATCATAATCAGATGATATCTTGTTTGTATTCCGTGTAATAAGTGTTACAGGTGCACCGGTGCTTGTACCGTTAAACACCCCGCTCAGGATCTCAGGCACATCAGGTTCCTGACGTGGAGTTGTGCCCTTGCTCCCGCTCTGGCGTCTTTTAAGGTCGTGCAGAAAATCTTCAGGACTGATTGCAATACCCGGAGGAACACCGTCAATAACTACACCAATTGCCGGACCGTGAGACTCTCCGAAAAGCGATACCCTGAATACAACACCGTAAGAATTCATATCATACTTGTTTTAAACCCGATCTCTTATAAAAATCGATTATTTCTTCAACCGTAACTTTCTCTGCTTCCGCACTTCCTATTCCTGTTGTAAACACAAAATGTATCCCTGATCCTGTTTTCTTTTTATCATGAAGAATAAGTTTTGTAATGATTTCAGAATTTATATCATGATCAGTTCCAAAACCATACCTTTCAAGAAGAAAGATTATCCTGTCAGCCTCTGATTTTTCAATCAGCCCTCTTTGCATCGACCAGCGTGTTGCCAGTTCCATGCCTGAGGCAACGGCAAAACCATGTTTCAGAGACTTATGCATTTCAATGGCATGCCCGTAAGTATGTCCGAAATTAAGTATCCGCCTGAGGCCTGTTTCCCTTTCATCTTCAGTAACAACGGATGCCTTGAATCTTACACAGCGTGCAACCAGTGAAGTAAGAAGTTCGGTATCTCTTTCAAGTATCCTGGTGTAATTCTGCTCCAGCATATTAAAAAGCTCAGCATCACCGATAACTGCAGTCTTTATCAATTCCGCAAGTCCTGAAAGGAACTCATCATCAGGAAGGGTAAGCAACATATTTGTATCGCAAATCACAAATTCAGGTTGTCTGATAATACCAAGAATATTTTTAGTACCACCAAGGTTAACCCCATTTTTACCTCCTGTGCTTGCATCGACCTGCGAAAGAAGACTTGTTGAAACATAAGCACAGCCTATTCCCCGCATATAAACAGAAGCAAGAAATCCGGCCAGGTCGCAAACGACTCCACCTCCTATTGCAAGTATAAATCCCGATCGGTCAATGCCTGAATCAAGCAACTGAGATGCAAGGTTTTCCAATACCTGAAGCGTTTTACTCTCTTCGCCTGATGCTACTTTAAGAACAGGAACATCGGGGAATTCTGAGCCGTAAATACTATAAACATTCTCATCAGTAACAATAACAACATCGGCGGGCGGGAGCATCTCCCTGACCGAAACCCAGTTCATTCCGACCATTATTTCTGACCGGTAACCTGATGTGTTTATTATTATCTTCTCCAAATCAATAAATTATTGGTGCTAAGTTAAAAAATCCCTAATTAATATCCATTTTATTTTTCACTGAGCTCAAGCCACCTCATCTCTTTTTCATCCAGTAATTCAACTAAGGTGCCATGTCTTTTTGACTTTTCGTAAATTTCATCGGGTGTAAGTGTTCCGGCGCTCATTTCAGATTCAATAAGGCTTTTTTCAGCTTCAAGATCAGAAATTTCAGCTGTAAGGTTCTCAAAATCACGCTTTTCTTTGAATGAAAGTCCGCTCTTTTTTTCTTTTCTTGGAGAAGAATCAGTCTGTATTTCAGCGACTATCTGTCGGGAAAGCCGAGTTGATACTTCCTTTTTCTCATCCTCTTCCTGCTTGTCTCTTAACTGAGTATAGTTTCCCGGAAAATCCTTAATTACTCCATCTCCCTTGTTTTCAAAGATATGATCTACAACCTTATCCATGAAGTAACGATCGTGCGATACTACTATTACACATCCCTTAAAGCCAGCGAGGTACTCCTCCAGAACATTAAGAGTAAGTATATCCAGGTCATTAGTAGGCTCATCAAGAATCAGGAAATTAGGATTCCTCATAAGTACTGTAAGAAGATAGAGGCGTCTCTTTTCTCCTCCCGACAGTTTTCTGATCAGAGTATACTGTTTTTCAGGAGGGAAAAGGAAATAGTTCATAAACTGAGTAATAGAAAGCACAGTTCCGTCGCTAATCATTACCCTTTCAGCAATGTTCTTAACCGCGTCTATTACAGTCATATTGTCGTCAAATTCGATGCCGTCCTGCCGGTAGTAACCAAATACAATTGTCTCGCCACGTTCAACGATTCCTTTATCGGGTTGAATAGAACCTGTAATAATATTCAGGAGGGTAGACTTTCCTGTGCCGTTTCTGCCTATCAGTCCTGCTTTTTCGAATCGATTAAACCGATAAGAAAAATTATCAATAACCTTTTTATCACCGAAACTTTTGCTGACATCTGTTATCTCAAGGATTTTAGAACCCATCCGTGAGATATTGACATTGATATTAATACTTTTTTCGTCTGTCCGGCCAACTGCTTTCTCTCTAAGGTCGTAAAATGATTCAATCCTCGATTTTGCCTTATGCCGCCTTGCCTTAGGCATCCTTCGCATCCATTCAAGCTCTGTTTTAAGAAGGTTTCTGGCCTTCTCAGTATTCATTTTTGCTGAGTATTCGCGGCTCTCTTTTTTCTCAAGGAAATACTCATAATTACCTTCGTATCTGTAAAGTTCATTATCCGACAATTCAAGAATAACATTACAGACTCTGTCGAGGAAATAACGGTCGTGGGTGACCATCAAAAGAGTCTTGTTTGTTTTCATAAGGTACTCCTCAAGCCACTCAATCATATCGAGATCGAGGTGGTTGGTAGGTTCATCGAGGATAAGAAGGTCAGAGTCTTCAACAAGAACCTTTGCGAGTGCAACTCTTTTTTTCTGACCGCCTGAAAGAGTCCCGACAATGGCATTGAGATCGTTAAGCTTAAGTTTTGTAAGAATCTGCTTAACTGCAACCTCATAATCCCAGGCTTTGAGATCATCCATTTTCTGAATCTTAGCCTGCAGCATGTCGTGGTTTTCTGAAATCAGGCATTGTTCATATTCCCTGATAGCAGATACAAGCTCGCTGTCGGTTGAAAATAGTTCATCAATTACTCGGTGTGAATTGTTCAGATCAGGCGACTGGCGAAGATAAGCAATCTTCAGTCCGCGCCTGATGCTGAGAGAACCCTCATCAGGATTCTCAATACCTGCGAGAATATCGAGCATTGACGATTTACCTGCCCCGTTTATTGCAATAAGAGCAACCTTATCGTCTTTATTTATGTTAAGAGAAATCTTTTCGAACAGAAGATGATCTCCAATATGTCGTGCAATATTGTCAGCTTGTAGATAACTAATCATAAAAAATCAATATTGCACAAAGATAAAAAGTGTTACCTTACCTGCACTATTATATCGCAAACAGATGACCACAAAGGAGAGATTCAGAAGAACAATTGAGTATTTTCTTAAGAATAATCCTTCAGCTGAGACCGAGCTTATTTACAGAGATCCTTTTGAGCTGATAGTTGCAGTCATACTCTCAGCACAATGTACCGACAAGAGAGTCAATATGATAACACCGGTGCTACTGAAAAAATACCCCAATTCAAAGTCGATGTCAAAGGCTGAACCTGAGGAAATATTTGAATTAATAAGGTCATGCTCTTATCCCAACAATAAATCGAAGCATCTTTCCGGAATGTCGAGAATGCTTGAAAAAGAGTTCGGGGGTAAAGTTCCATCTGATACTGATCAGCTTCAGAAACTACCGGGTGTGGGGAGAAAAACAGCTAATGTGGTAGCATCAGTCATCTTTAATAAGCCTGTAATGGCAGTTGATACTCATGTTTTCAGGGTTTCAAAAAGGATTGGCTTAGTAAAGAACGCAAAAACGCCACTAATTGTCGAACTGCAACTTTCTGAAAACATTCCGGATGACCTTATGCGCATTGCACATCACTGGCTTATTCTGCATGGGAGGTATATCTGCAAGGCACGAAAACCGTTATGCGGGAGTTGCGGACTCTCTGATTTCTGCAAATTTAACCTGAGCAAAAAAGGGAAAGTTTAAAATAGAACCCGCAACTGTTTATTGTTAATCATAATTTGCTATTTTTAAAATGTAATTGAAAGGACCAACAGATGGATTATAAAGCAAAATATGAAGAATTAATTGAAGTTAATAAAAAGCTTGAGAATGCGTACGAATTGCTTAAGTCTGAAAGGCCCGACAGTGGAACAACTCTAAGCAAAGCAATTCTCAAGATTTTTCATTCAGCCAGTTACATGATGGCAATCAGCAATCTGGAAACCGGCAGGTATATTGATGTTAATGACACTTTCCTTTCCAATCTGGGTTATACCAGAGAAGAGGTAATAGGAAGCACATCAGATGATATTCAGATTTTTTGCAATATCGGGGAGAGCAATAAATATATCAAGCTTATCTCACGGCTCAAGAGGATCAAAGACTACCAGGTATCTCTTAAAACCAAAACAGGAGAAGAAAAGCAATATATGTTTTCGGCTGATACGGTTTCGATGGGACATGAATTGTATCTGCTTACAATATTCAGTGAAATAAGTATTGTCAAAGACCGAAAAATTATTGAGAGCCAGGGCTCTATTCTGGATGAGATTTTTGAAACTGTGAGCTATTATTTTTCTCTGTATTCGATCGGGGAAGACAAAAAATTCAGGGTTATTGATCTGAACAGCAAGGTCGAAGAGGTTGAATTCTTAAAAAAAGCTGATGTAATCGGAAAATGCATCGATGAAACACCACTTATAAACAGAACCAAGCTGGTCGAGTTACTGCACCATCTAAGCATTACCGGCAATGCCCACAAGCTTGCTGCTTCGCCTAAAGGAGATGATTCTGAAGGGTTTTATATGGGTTTTATACTGACATCAGGAAATTTTGTTATTACATGGGAACCAGGAAACAGTCAGAAAAACCTTGATGATCTGTACAGGCAGGGTATTGTTTTTGAGAAATTTGCAGAACTGCTTCCCGAGATGATTTATGAAGTAGATCTGACAGGAACGGTCCTTTATGCGAATCACCGTGCTATGTCGTTTTTCGAATATAATAAGAGTGATCTGGAAAGAGGTGTAAATATTTCAGAAATTTTCCCCGACAGCTATCTGAAGATGATTGATAATATGAAATTGCTGAAAACTCCGGAACAGACTTCAGGCAATGAGTATTATGTCAGAAAAAAAGATGGCACAACTATTCCTATTTCAACACATTCATTTGCCATTTTTCTTGATGACAAAGTTATTGGTTACAGGGGAGTAGTAATAGATATCAGTAAATCAAAGGAGTATGAGAATCAGATAAAAAGGGAGAAAGCATTTCTTGAACAGCTTATTGACTCAACACCTGCTGCAATTGCGATTACTACTACAGAAGGGATGATTTCGATGGTAAACCGTGAGTTCACAAATCTCTTTGGATATAGCTACGAGGAAGCAGTGAATAAAAACATTGATGATCTGGTTATCCCTGATGATTTTAAACACGAAGCTATAATTACAGCCTCTCTTACAAAAACATATAAGAAGGAATTAAAGCAGACTATAAGAAAAGACAAATCGGGAAGAAGAATTAATGTATCTCTGGTTGCCACCTCAATTCTGATGAATGATGAAGTAATTGCTCTTCTCGGAATCTACAGGGATATAACAAGTGAAAGAAAAAATCAGCTTCTCCAGGAAATTCTCTTCAGCATTTCAACTGCTGCATTAAAACAGTATGATATAAAGGAAATATACCCGATAATAGTTCAGGAATTGAGTAAAATATGGGATACTAATAACTTTTTTATCGCATTATATGATAAGGAATCAGAGACTCTTTCTCTGCCCTTCTTTGCTGATGAGAAAGATAACTTTTACGAAATTCCTACCAAAAAGACAATTACAGGCTGGGTTATTAATCAGAACAGGCCTGCATTGCTCAAAGTAAAGGATTTAAAACAGCTTGAGGAATCAGGTGATATAGAACTGATTGGTACAGAATGTAAGGTATGGATGGGGGTACCACTTAAAGTAGAAAGCAATACTATAGGCGTAATGTGCCTGCAGGATTATAATGACGAAAATAAATTCTCTAAGGACGATCTTTATGTTCTGGAATTTATTGCCAACCAGATAGCTATTGCCATACAAAGAAGAGTGATGCTCGACAATCTGATACATGCCCGTCAGAAAGCAGAGGAAGCTGCACAATCAAAGCAGGTTTTCATGTCGACAATGAGTCATGAGATCAGGACCCCTCTAAATGAAGTTATCGGGATAACAAATCTTCTGCTGCAGGGAAACCCCAGAGAGGACCAGATGGATTACATCAAAACACTAAAATTTTCAGGCAATCACCTTCTTACACTTGTAAATGATGTGCTCGATTACAATAAGATGGAATCAGGGAAAATTGTTTTTGAACAGACTCAATTTAATCTGAGCGACTTCCTCGATGAAATAATGAGATCATATTCATTCCGTTCAAAAGTAAAGAATCTGACATTCGATATCAGGAAAGAAAAAGATTTGCCCGTAGAGGTTATTGGCGACCCGATCAGACTAAATCAGATTTTATCAAACCTTCTTTCAAATGCTCTGAAATTTACAATCCAGGGGAGTATAATTGTCACTATAAAGGAACTTAAACGAACAACTAATCAGTCTAAGATGGAGTTTACAATTACCGACACCGGAATCGGTATACCTAAAGATAAACACTCCATAATATTTGACAGCTTTACACAGGCTTCACCTGATACAACCCGTCATTTCGGAGGCACAGGACTCGGACTCGCTATTTGCAAGAAACTTGTCGAGTTGCAGGGTGGTACTATTACAATCGAAAGTGAGCCGGGGAAAGGCTCAAATTTCCGCTTTGTTGTAACATTCGGCGTTTCGGAAAATGCCCAGCAGCATTCAGTAGAAGTTCCTGAAACTTTTCTTGGGCTTGAGGGAAAAAAAATTCTTATTGCCGAGGATAATAAGATCAATTTCTTTGTTGCAAATAAATTCCTTACAGGCTGGGGCATCAAAGTAACTCATGCTGAAAATGGACTTCTTGCACTGGAATGTCTTGATAAAGAAGATTTTGACCTTGTTCTAATGGACCTGCATATGCCTGTAATGGATGGTATAGAAGCTTCAAAAATTATCAGAAAGTCAGATAATCCGAGGATTAAGGATATACCCATCGTTGCACTAACTGCAGCGATCATGTCAGAAAGTCATGATAAGATCGAAGATCTGAATATAAACGATTATGTATTAAAGCCATTCAAACCTCACGATCTGTTTGAAAGGATTAAGAAACATATAAGGTAGGAAGAGTTCGGAGTTTGGAGTTTGAAGCTAGGCAATAGGAAATAGGCAATAGGCAATAGGCAATAGGCAATAGGAAATAGGCAATAGGCAATAGGCAATAGGAAGAAGGAAGAAGGAAGAAGGCGCGAGTTTACTTAATGCAGTTTTTACTAATTAACTCTGAGGCTCTTTTGCTGCCGAGAGTATAGGCTTGTCTGAAATCGTGACAGGCTTCTTCACCCCTGCCGGAATTCAGATTGGAAATTCCCATATTAAGCCAGGCATCTGCATTCTGCGGATCAAGATCAAGGGCCATACTGTAATCCTTAATGGCCCATTCCCACGATTTAGACATATAATAGGAATTAGCTCTGTCGGTATAACATTCCGGATCAGAAGGATGCAGTTTAAGATTATCAGAGAAGTATTTCAGAGCTTTAAGATTATCACCTGCTTCAGCTTCGGCTTTTCCGGCAAGGCTCAGAGCTTTACGGCTTTCGGGATAAAGAGTAAGATACTTTTCAATATCTGCGATAGCTTTTGCGTATTCACCTGTCTTTCTGTATGCTCCTGCCCGAAGAAGGTATAAGCCGGCATCAGCGACTCCTTTTCCGATAAGATCAGAATAGGATACTGATGCTCCTGCATAATTAGAGCCGGACACCTGAACCCTGGCAAGTGCTCTTAGATACTTTTCTTTACCCGTATCAGAAATAAGCAATTCAGTGAGAAGCCCTGCAGCTTCATTATATTTTCCGGAGGCCATTTTAACAAGCGATTCGGCATATCTGACTTCAACTTCTCCACTGTAATTTTTCTTAAGTGACTCCAGCAAAAGAGCCGCTTCATCCATTTTACCGGATGATGTGGCATATTCAATCTCAGAGATTGCTTTTTCTAATTGACTATACCACTCCTTCTTCCAGAAAAGACGCCAGGCAGATGTGTTCTCTACAGGTACGAATGAAGGATCAAGCAAGATCTCCTTCTCGCTCTTTTTATAAGACGATGACAAATTAAGCTCAAGATGATAAAGTGAAGTGGCTGCATCACCCTTCAAAGCATAAATCCTCGACAGGCCATAGTCTCCCGAAGAGTGATTCAGTTTGTTTGCTTCATTGAGATCACTGATTGCAGCCGAATAATCTCCCTTGAGAAGATATGCTTCTGCTCTTTCAATGAAAAGGCTGCTCTCTTTTTTTTCTTTTAATGATGAGGAAATAAGTTCAATAGATTTCTCAGGATGACCTGATTCATTAAATGCTTTTGCCTTAAGTATATAATCAGTAAGCTGCTGTCCGGAAACAGTTGCTGTAAATTGCAAAGCACAGATGATATATGCCGTCATTTTAATCATAACCCAGATTCTTCTCATTTTGTTGCTTCGCTTTTGACCTTAGCCCCTTCTTCCGTAATGACATGCACGAACCCGGAAAGATGAAATTGTTCCAGTCCCGATATCCGCATTTCAAAAACATCGCATTGATAGAAGTAAACACCCGGTGAAACAATTTTCCCTTTGTATGTACCATCCCAATTAATTTTTGGCTCTTCTGTTTTGAAAAGCAATAGTCCATTTCTGTTGAAAAGGCTGAAATTTACCTTTTCAACAAGTCCTGAGGTTTTGGCAACAAGCTTGTCATTAATATCATCTCCGTTTGGAGTAAATACATTAGGGATCTCATAGAAATTACATGAATCGATGCAAACCATAACAGATTTTTCACTTTCATTTCCATTGACATCAAAAGCGCTAACCGCATAGCAGGCAGCAATAATATCTCCGGGTGAATGTTTATAAGTGAAGGTATACTTATCATTTATTGTATTTATCAATCCAAGGGTCTCCACATTATTCATTTTATAATAAATCTTATATCCTGCAACATCGGCGAGGCAATCGGGATCAGAAACCGACCATTCCAGCTTATTATAAAGACTGTCGCACTGGCTGCTCACATTTAAAAGCGGAGGACATGGTGGTTCATTATCAACCGGAGTCACACATACTTTTTCTGAAAAGTTAATAAGGTTTTTAGGCATACCTGCAGAAACATAAGCTCCAACAGATCTGACATAGTAACAATATTCCTTGTTGTTTTCAAGCCCTGTATCGGAAAAAGTCAACTGGTTGGAAGAACTTATCGAATCATATGCCATTGTTACCGTATTCAACCGGAAAAGATCATAACGTGAATTTATCCAGGGCACATTCCTGCTTATTGTCATCCTGTTTTTACGATCACCCGGAGATGCAGTCAAAAACAATGAGGATGCAAAGGCAGGTTCACCTATCAGAAAACTGTCAGCAGGAGCATCATTCCACAGCTCTATTCTGTAGATATATCCCTGATTACGTGTATTCAGTATAGTATCTAGGTGAACTGTATCGTTAAGGTTGGAAGTAAATATTGACTTTATTTTGGTATAATTTGTTCCACCGGTGCCATTTGCCCTGTAAATAATATATTCGTAAGGCCCATTGGCAGGTATTGTATCGAGTCTGGCAGGTTTCTTCCACGAGATGAAAACCGATCCGTTTACTACATCGGTATTCCTTATACTCACATTTTTAATAACCGGTACACCTGAAACAAGTGTTGAAGTAATCTCATTTGAGGCTTTGCTTTCAGTACCATTCGGATAAACGGCAACAATCCTGTATGTATATTCTTTCCCGAACTGAAGGCCCTGTCCGTTATCTGAATCAGAGAATGAAGTAGCAGAACTACCGGCTATATAGCCCACCTTGGCAAAACCTGTTGTTAAAGGAATTCCGGCTGTACATGAATCAGGGACAAATGTTGAAGCTCCCTCCTTCCTGTAAATGCTGAATCCGGCAATCACCGGAGTACCATAATTGGTCCATGATAATCTGATGAGCTTACCTTCTGGAACAGCATCAGTGAGAACCGGTGACGGTCCGAGTACCCTGATGCTCATATTATCAATATCAGAAAGCTTCAACGAGTCGTAGTCGTCCGATTTAAAAACCACACCATAAGGTTGATTTCGCACTGCCTGGTGACAAGGAATCCATCGGAATCTCGATGAAGCAAACCCGGCAACAGAGTCAATCTTCGTAAAAGTTGCCTTACAAGATCCCAGTGTAAAAATTCCTGATGTGGCCTTTAAAGAAAGCTTGTCGCCGTTCGGATCAGTTGCAGAAAAAACAAAATCAACCGTATCTCCCACCTCAACGCAATAGTCTTTTAATAAACTGTTTACAGGAGGCTTGTTATCTGTTGTATAGACTTCGATCTGCATATCACGAACTACAACTCCGATTTTTCTGCCATTTCTCCACTCCTGAATTTCCATTGCAACATTGAATATTCCGGTATCTGCAGGAGTATCCCATATGAGATCACCGCTTATTGAATCAACCCTAATCGATTTGGTTGCCGGAGGGAGTGTATATCCCAAAACCGGTTTGCCATCTTCCCGTGTACAAACAGTAAGTGCATATGAGAGACTGTCACCATCCGGGTCAAAAGCAGCAGGGTTATGAATAAACACATAACCATAGGCAGCTTTGTCGTATGGAGGATTGAGCAGCACCGGAGTACTGTTTCTTCCGATAGCCGGATTGACAGTGAGAATAGTTGACATTGAAAATATAACATTCACTGAATTGGGAATATTCTTCACCCCGGCATTTCTGTTTGGATCCTGAACCACAATCTTGTAAACACCCGGACCAGGATAAGTATGAATTATTTTATAGATATTCTTCTGGTAAAAATTGGGAAGTGTAAGTTGGCTTATTCTCGGTGCAGTGGATACTGAATTATCGCCCCACTCCACATCAAGAAAATCCCTGTCGGCAAAGCTGAGGGTATATGTGAATGTTGTAATTGTGATCTCATATGTAAGATCGGAAATCTGTACATAGGTAATCTCCCCTGCCCTGTTATGTGTGGCCTTTGCGTCAAGTGAGGCTGAAATAGCCAGAATAAGCAGTAAAAACCTTATGAGAAAATATTTCTTCACCCTTCTTAATATTTTATTTTAAACGACTGTTCATTCTTTTCAGGAGTAAGTTTAAATCCTTCTTCAAAGTCATTCACCTTAAGAATTATCATATTTGACTGATCAGCATATAAACCGGTTAAAATTGTACATTTTACAACGATGTCTTCAGGCTTTTTTAAGCTTGGAATTTTTATGTTTATTCTGATTTCATTCTCCTCAATTTTAAGATCATTCACTTTAGCTTTCAGTACTTCATTATTTACTTTAATTGAAAACCTGTTATTCAGGTATTTCTCCATCTCATCAATAGAGCGCCTGTCAATAACGGAAAAGAGAACATTTTCAGTATTGCCACCTGAAAATTTATAATCAAGAAGAAAATCATCATAGTACATTTTTACAAAAGCAGTGAACAGATCCTTCCCCTGAACATATTCAATGCTGGTTACAGTTACATGCACCGGATGAAAAATTATCCATATTGAAAAGAACGCTGTTTTTAGCATTGAATATAATTTTCAGACATTACATAACAACAAAAATCATTCCAATTAAAGTCAGTCTTTTATACTAACCCGGTCTTTAAGATACTGAACCGAACCTACCTCAATAAATGAAAAGCCTGACCCTCCCGAGAAGTTTCCGGCAAGTACCACAACAATATCATCATTCATAAGGTTATGCGTCTTGACAAGATTCTTAAGTGCAATATGAATAAACTCATCAACTGACCTTCTTTTTTCCTGATAACTTGCGTAGACACCGTAGGAAAGGGAAAGCTCCCGCATTGTTGCTTCAGAGTAGCACTGAGCAAGAACGAGGTTGATACCC